>CAMHKD010000008.1:0-62412 GCA_946185645.1 uncultured Bacteroidales bacterium | reverse complement strand
TCAGGGGAAATCATGCTGGCACGGGACCAAGTCTTGACAACCTCTTTCTTCTTGCTGCCGTCATTCATAGCGAGAATCCTGTTCTCAAGAGCTTCCTGAATGTACGGTCCTTTTTTAAGTGAACGACTCATAATCTGTTAGTTTATTCCGTTATTTCTTACGTCTTTCAATGATGAACTTGTTGGACACGGCCTTCGGGTTGCGGGTCTTGTAGCCCTTTGCAGGCAGACCCTTACGGGAACGCGGATGTCCACCGGAAGCACGACCTTCACCACCACCCATCGGGTGATCGTGCGGGTTCATGACAACACCACGGTTGTGCGGGCGCTTACCCATGTGACGGGTACGGCCGGCCTTACCGAAGGATTCCAGATTATGGTCGGGGTTGGAAACGGTACCAACAGTAGCGCGGCAAGCCACGGGAACCATGCGGGTCTCACCCGAAGGGAGGCGCAGGATGGCGTAGTTGCCTTCACGGGCGGCGAGCTGGGCGTAAGTGCCGGCGGAACGGGCCATGACGGCACCCTGGCCGGGACGGAGCTCAACAGCGTGAACGATGGTACCTACAGGGATAGCGGAGAGCGGAAGGCAGTTGCCCAGGTCCGGGGAAGCGGTTGCACCGGATTCCACCACCTGACCAACCTGCAGGCCGTTGGGAGCCAGGATGTAGCTCTTCTTGCCATCTTCGTATTCGATGAGGGCGATGCGGGCGCTGCGGTTGGGATCGTACTCAATGGTGAGCACGGTTGCCTTGAACTCGTCGCGGTTGCGGATGAAGTCCACAAGACGATACATTCTCTTGTGGCCGCCGCCACGATAACGGACAGTCATCTGGCCGGTATTGTTGCGGCCACCGGTAGACTTAAGAGGGACCAGAAGCGGCTTGTACGGCTTCTTGGCAGTAATTTCCTCGAACGAACTGATGGCCTTGTTGCGCTGGCCAGGAGTTACGGGCTTATACTTCTTGATTGCCATAATTTACTTCCTCCTCTTAGATATTAGCGTAGAAATCAATCTTGTCCTCGCCGGCGAGCGTGACATAGGCCTTCTTGAAGTGGTTCATACGACCCCTCTGAAGACCGGACTTGGTGTAACGCTGCTTGCGCTTGCCATGATAGTTGAGGGTGTTCACGTCTGCGACGGAAACGCCGTACATCTGCTCCACGGCAGCCTTGATCTGCAGCTTATTGGCCTTGCGGTCCACGATGAAACCGTAACGGTTCAGCTTGTCGCCCTGAGCCGTCATTTTCTCGGTTACGATTGGCTTAAGTAAAATTCCCATTTCTTTTTCTCCTTTACTTTACTCTTGCTGCGAGGATATCCTGCACGCCGTCCACAAGCACGAGGGAATGGGCATTCATAATGGCGTAGGTATTGATCTCGTCAACGGTGATAACCTTCACGTCCGGAAGGTTGCGGGATGACAGGAAAATATTGTTGGAGTTCTCCGGCAGCACCACCAGGACCTTGCGGTCACCGGCCTTGATGTTGGAGAGGATGCCAAGCAGTTCCTTGGTCTTGGGGGCCTCCATGGTGAAGGGCTCCACTACCACGATCTTGTTCTCAGCGGCCTTATAGGAAAGGGCGCTTACACGGGCCAGCTGCTTGACCTTCTTGTTCAGTTTGAAGCGGTAATCGCGCGGCTTGGGGCCGAACACATTGCCACCACCCACGAAGATACCGGCCTTGAGGGAGCCGTGACGTGCACCGCCACCGCCCTTCTGGCGGCCGAGCTTCTTGGTGCTGTAGGCAACCTCGCTGCGATCCTTGGTCTTGGCAGTACCCTGGCGCTGGGCGGCAAGATACTGGAGGACGTCCAGATAAATCACATGGTCGTTGGGCGTTACGCCGAAGACCTTCTCGTCAAGAACGACTTTCTTTCCGGATTCAGTTCCGTCAATCTTATATACATTCAGCTCCATAGCTTAAGCCTCCAGAATTATGTAAGAACCCTTGGCTCCGGGAACGGAACCCTTGACAATGAGAAGATTGTTCTCCGGGATAACCTTGAGAACTTCCAGGTTGAAGACCTTCACGCGCTCGCTGCCCATATGGCCAGCCATACGCATACCCGGGAATACGCGGGACGGCCAGGAGGATGCACCCATGGAACCAGGGTGACGGAGCCTGTTGTGCTGGCCGTGGGTCTCACCACCCACACCGGCGAATCCATGACGCTTCACGACGCCCTGGAAACCCTTACCTTTAGAAGTACCGACAACGTCCACGAACTTGACATCCTCAGTGAAGACGTCTGCCACGGTGACGGTGTCTCCCAGCTTGAGCTCTCCCGCGAAGTCCATGGGGAATTCCACGAGCTTCTTCTTGGGAGTAGTCCCTGCCTTTTCGAAATGGCCCTTCAGGGCCGCGCTGGTGCGTTTCTCTTTCTTTTCGTCATAGGCAAGCTGCACGGCGGAGTAACCGTCGGTTTCTACAGTGCGAACCTGCGTGACAACACACGGACCAGCCTCAACGACAGTGCACGGGATATTCTTCCCGTCGGCACCGAAGACGGAAATCATTCCGACTTTCTTTCCAATTAAACCAGGCATTGGTGTTTGTTAATTAATTGTTTATTAATGCTTTAACGCTAATTGTAGGCCTCTTGGGCACAATTGCGGACCGCAAAGATACAACTAATTATTTGATTTTCCAAAACTTATCAACAGGTTTTTTCACAATCCGGAGGGATGGTTTTTCGGCCTCCGGATTCACCTTTTATCACTTTTTTATTATATTTGCAAAACGCGTAGTGTATCCTTATTTGTTGGGATTTTTAATTCCTTGGCAAATAACCAACTTTACGTCCTGTGGATCCTGGAGCACTATGCGCACCAGGATTATGTTCTGAAAGAATTGAGAATTAAGTAATTATATCCTTTCCACGTCGGCCCAGCCAAACTTGGCGGGATACAGCCAGGCCCTGTCCGTGTGCTCCATGA
This sequence comes from uncultured Bacteroidales bacterium, assembly GCA_946185645.1. Lineage (GTDB taxonomy): Bacteria > Bacteroidota > Bacteroidia > Bacteroidales > UBA932 > Cryptobacteroides. The sequence goes on along the minus strand of CAMHKD010000008.1, from coordinate 59,470 downwards.
CGCCGTAGTCCAGCGACACCTTGGGGCATTCGGCATAAGCCTTTTCCAGGAAGAGGGATTCACCCAGATGCTCCTCCCAGCCGCGGAAGAGTTCCGTGACTTCCGGGATGTAGCGCTCCATTTCCTGGCAGATGGTGGCGGCCTTCCAGATGAACACGCCGCTGTTCCAGAAGAACTCGCCGGTGCGGAAAAACACCTCGGCCAGCTCCTGCGGCGGCTTTTCCGTGAAGGTCTTCACCTGCAGCGGACCGGGCAGATTATGGGCGTTGCGGCCTTCTTTCACCTGGATATAGCCAAAGTTCACATCCGGGTTCCTGGGCACCACGCCCAGGGTCATGAGCACGTCATTCCGCTCCACGTAATCGCAGGCTTCCAGTACGGTGCGGGCAAAGAGATCCTCGTCGCGGATTACGGAGTCCCAGGGGGTGGCAATGATCACCGCCTCCGGGTCCCGGCGCCTGAGCGCATAGGCCGATAAGGCCATGCAGGGCGCAGTCCCGCGCGGGTAAGGCTCCAGCAGCAGGTTCTCCGGCGGCAGTTCCGGAAGGATTTTCCTGGCCTCGTCCCCGAAACGGGACAAGGTAACAACTAAAATATGGTCTTGAGGTAGTACGCGCAGAAAACGCTCAAACGTGACCCTGAGCTGGAAGGGCGAACCCGTTCCGTCGGCCATGATGACGCAATACCTGTGTGTGGACATAAATAATTTTAGGTGTACATAGGAATCCAGGCCTGGGGAATATAGCGGACTGTGGTCTCCTGTCCGTTAAAGAGGACCGACACTACGTCGAAAAATACTTCCCTGCCGGAGAGATTCTTATTGTTCAAATATTTTAGTGCTGCAGCAGAAATCCTTTTCTGCTTGATGGAGTTAACTTGGTCGTCGATGGACGTGGTCACGGGGGTCTTCCGCGCCTTCACTTCCACGAAGTGCAGACCGTCGGCCGCTTCCGAAACGATGTCTATCTCAAGATGTCCTCCCCTCCAGTTCCTGTCCAGGATCTGATGACCCCTGGTCTCCAGGAAATCGCACGCCATCTGTTCTCCCAATTCTCCCAGCTTGCTGGTGTTTAGTACGTTCATTGGTAGGTATATAGTACAGTCTTTGGTTTAGTCTAGTTTTACAACCGTAACGCCGGAGCCACCAAACTGGACTTGTTCGTCCGTTACGGTTTTTACACCGGGTACCGTGCGCAAGTATTTTTGTATTTCCTCGTGCAAGGCACCGGTTCCTTTACCATGCAAAATTCGCACCGAACTAACGTTCAGCATGATTGCATCGTCAATATATCTCATCACCTGCTCCAGGGCGTCGTTCACCCGCTCTCCCCGCACATCCAGTTCCATCTTGAAGCGGGCCTTCCGCTCCTGCATAGCCGTGTCGTAAACCGCTCTGGGGCGGTTTTCAATGGGTTTGGAAGCCGCCTTGAATTCGTTGGCAGTTATGCGCTCAACGCGGTCCAGGGGCAGTTTTGTGGTGATATTTCCAACAATTACCGTTACCGCCTTGGTGGAAACTTTGGAAACTTCTCCCACCATGCCGCCTTCCTTGATCCGGACCTTCTCGCCCACTTTCAGGGGCGCGTCCCGGAAGGCCTGCAGCTTCTTTGCCTCGGCCTCTTCTTGCTCCATCTTGCGGAGGGTTTCCGTATCGGCCCGGCGCTTTTTCCGCTGCAGCTCCCGCTCCTTGCGGTCCTTGACGGTCTTGAGCTTTTTGTCAATATATTCGTCCCGGGAACGGCGGCTTTCGGCCAGGGCGCCCAGGAAGCCCTGCAGTTCCTCGCGGGCCTCGCGGGTCTTCTCCTTCCCGGCCTGGGACTCGCGGATGGTGCGGATGGTGCTCTCCACCTGCCTGTTGGCGTCCTTTACTATCTTTTCCGCTTCCTTTCTGGCCTCTTCCAGAATGTTCCGGCGCATCTCCTTGATGTCTTCCAGTTCCTTCTGGTAACGGTCCGTGAGGGTGTCCAGGGTCTTGTCCGTTGCCCGGATCTTGGTGAGTTTCTCATCCAGGGCCCGGCGGTTTTTGGCAATCTTCCGGAGGTTCCGTTCAATGCCCACGTATTGCTCTCCAGCGCGCTCCTCGCCATCGTGCACGATGGCCTCCGGCAGGCCCATCTTCCGGGCCAGCTCAAAGGCGAAGGAAGAGCCGGGCAGGCCCATCTCCAATTGGAACAGCGGCGTAACGGTGGTGGCGTCAAACTGCATGGCACCGTTCACCACGCCCGTCTCTGCCCCGGAGGCGTAGAGTTTCAGATTGGTGTAGTGGGTAGTAATCACGCCGTAGGCTCCGCGCTGGTCCAGCTCGTGTAGGATGGCTTCGGCAATGGCGCCGCCCGCAGCAGGTTCCGTTCCGGAGCCAAATTCGTCAATCAGCACCAGCGTCTTGTCATCGGCCACCTTGAGGAGCTGCTTCATGTCCGCCAGGAAAGAGCTGTAGGTGGAAAGGTCGTTCTCCAGGGACTGGTCGTCGCCGATGGACACCATAATCCTGTCAAACACAGGCAGTTCCGAGGTCTCTGAAGTTGGGATTAGCATACCCCACTGGAACATATACTGCAGCAGGCCCACGGTCTTTAGGCACACGCTCTTGCCGCCGGCGTTGGGGCCGGAAATAAGGAGTATCCGCTTTTCCGGCGTAAGGGTTACGGTGAGCGGAACTATACTCTTTTTCTCCCGCCGGAGGCTTCGCTCCAGCAGCGGATGACGGGCCTTGCGGAGGCTCAGTTCCCCATTCTGGGACAGCAGCGGCATGCCGGCAATGAAATCCAGCGCCACATGCGCCTTGGCCATGTTGAAGTCCAGCTCGCCCACAAAAGTGGCGCCTTCCATGAGCTCCGGAACATACGGCTTAAGGAAGTCCGAGAATTCGCGGAGGATGCGGGCAATTTCCCGCGTTTCGGCAAAGTGCAGCTCCGAAATCTCGTTCTGCAGGGCCACAATCTCCGCCGGTTCCATGAAGGTGGTTTTGCCGGTGGCCGATTCGTCGTACACAAAGCCGGCGAACTGCCGTTTCTTGGCGGCCGATACGGGGATGAGCATCTTGCCGTCACGGATGGAAACGCTGGCATCGGCATCCGTGAAGCCGTCCTGCTGGGCCTTCCGGAGGATGGCGTTCATCCGTTTGGAGATGTTGATTTCCTGCTCCTTGATGCTGCGGCGGATGGAGTAGAGTTCGTCCGACGCGGTGTCCTTAATCTCCCCGTGGCGGTCCAGGATGGAGTCTATGCGCTTAATCACATCGGCCGGAGCGGTGATGCCGGAAGCCAGGTGCTGCAGGTTGGGATAAATGCCCTCCTTCACCGTATGGAAGAAATGGAGCGCCTTCTTCAAAGTGTCCAGCAGGGTGCGAAGCTTTCCCAGGGACAGAAGGTCTATGGAAGCATTCTTGCCGATGGGCTCCAGGAAAGGCAGTGCATCAATGTATCCGCTGGTGGGGAAATTGTCCTCGAACATGAGGATGAGGCGCATTTCGTCCGTTAAGAGGTGCCGCCTGTGAATCTCTTCTCCGCTGGTGCAGAAATCCTCATTCTCCACCCTGGCGACCGCATAATCTGTGGAGCAGCGGTCCTGAATAGCGGTCCGCACTTTGTCGAACCCCAGTTTTGTTTCCAGCCTTGCGTCCATTATGCCTCCTCCTTCAAGGTCATGGATTCACCCACCAGTTCTCTCAGCTCCTGGAGGTCCTTCACCGTGCGGATTTCTCCGGCATGCACAAATGATATGTGACCCGTTTCTTCGGAGACTACCACCACATCGGCATCGGAATTTTCCGTCATGCCGATGGCGGCGCGGTGGCGCATCCCGTAATGCGCGGGAATGTCCGTCCGGTCTGTCATGGGAAGCTGGCAGCGGGCGGCCACAATACGGTCTCCCTGGATTATCATGGCGCCGTCGTGCAGCGGGGAATTCTTGAAGAAAATGTTCATTACCAGGCGTCGGTTAATCTCGGCCTCAAAGCGGTCTCCCGTGGCCATAATCTCGTCCAGGGCCGTTTTCTTCTGGATCACAATGAGGGCGCCGGTATGCTCCGCCGCCATGGCGCGGACGGCTTCCGAGAGTTCCACCACCGAGCGGGAGCCCATCCTTTCCTCCTTGATGCCCAGCAGCCGGTTGAACAAGTCCCCGGTGCGTTTGGCTAAGCCCGAATTGATGGCCAGCCTGTTGAGCATATGGCGGATTTCCGGCTGGAACAGGATGATGATGGCCAGTACGCCCACATCCAGGAGGGTATTGAGCAGCACCGTCATCATGCGCATGTTAAGCGCGCTCACAACGGCCTGCAGCACCAGCAGGACCACCAGCACCAGCACGATATTGAGCACGGTGGAGTCTCCCCGGATGCTCCGGATGAGGAAATAGATGATGGCGGCCACCATCAAGATGTCCAGCACGTCTGCCCAACCGAAACTGAGGAAACCGAATATGCCCAGTACCTGTACCATGGACTGCAAAGATAACGAAAAAAATCCTACCTTTGCATAACTATGTATCGTGTACTGAAATTCGGAGGCTCGTCCGTAGCTTCCGCTACCAATATTTCCCGGGTGCTGGACATCGTGGGGAAGGAGACGGCCAAGGGCTGCGTGGTGCTGGTGAGCTCGGCCATCAGCGGCTGCACGGACGCGTTGCTGCAAATGGCCGATGGCAATCTGGCGCCTGTTGAGGAGCTTCGCCGGCGGCACAGGGATATTATCACACGCCTTTTCACCGGTGCGGAACGTCGCAGCATGCAGGAGCGCATGGACGCGCTCTTTGAGGAAATGCTCTCCGCCCCGGCCGACGAAAAAGTAACCTACGGAGAAATCTTCTCCACCACCATCCTGGCCGCCAAACTGGAGGCCGATGGTTACCGCACCCACTGGCTGGACTCCCGGAAATTGGTGATTAAAGGCAATTTGGGTCTTACTTACCGGAACATTGCCGGGGCCGTCCAGAACGAGAAGGTGGACATTTTTGTGGCTCCCGGCTTCATCTGCAGCACGCCGGAAGGCAAGGTGAGCACCCTGGGCCGCGGCGGATCGGACTACAGCGCCGCCCTTTACGCCGCCGCCCTGCAGGCCGATTCCCTCCAGATCTGGACAGACGTTCCCGGCATCATGACCACCAATCCCAAGCAGGTGTCCCGGGCCCGTACCATTCCCGAAATGACTTATAACGCCGCCCTGCAGATGGCCGCGCACGGCGCCAAGGTGCTGTATGCCCCCACGGTAGCTCCAGCAATGGAAGCGGGCATAGCCATAGAAATCCTGAACACCTTTGCCCCGGACGGCGGCAAGACCGTTATTTCGGCCGCCGCAAGGGAGAGCGGAAACGTGGGTTTGGCGTCCCTCAAACGGGACTCTGTGGTGGAGGTTTGCCTGGTGGGAAGCACCGCTGTCCAAGAGGTGGAAGCCGCCCTTACGGGAGCGGGCATTGCCCCGCTTCGCGTATGGGAGGAAGACGGAAATGTGCTCCTTACAGTGCGTCCCGCAGTGGAAATCCCAGCCCTCAGGGCGCTGCACAGGGCATTCTTCGAGACTTTGCCCGTAGAACAGGTGAATCTGTTCATCGCCGGTTACGGCGCTGTGGGCAAGGCGCTGGTACATATGATTGACGAAAGCGCCCAGATCATAAAAGAGCGTACCGGCAAGCATTTAAGAATCGTGGGTGTGGCCAACTCCCGCCAGTATAGCATAGACATGAGTGGCCGTCCCGGTCTCCCTTCGGAAGAGGGAGACTATGTGGATGCGGTTTGTGCCCGCGCCCCCAAGGGGTCCGTCTTTGTGGACTGCACTAACAGCGAGACGCTTTATCAGCGTTACCCGCAGTTGTTCAACGCCGGGCTCAACGTGGTATCCTCCAATCGGCGCTCCTTTGCCGTACCTTATGTAATCTATGCTTCCCTGCACGCCGCGGCCCGGGAGAACGGTGCCTTCTTCCGCTACGAAACCACCGTGGGAGCCGCCCTGCCCATGCTGGAGTCCATAGCGCGCGGAGCCAACAGCTGCGACCAGATACTCTCCATAGAAGCCGTCGTATCCTGCACCCTCAACCAGATTCTGGGAGATTACCGGCCCGGAGGAGAGAGCTTTGCCACCCTGGTTCGGAAGGCGCAGGAAGCCGGACTCACCGAACCGGATCCGCGTCTGGACCTGGGTGGGAAGGACGCTTTGCGCAAACTTCTGATCCTCTCCCGTGAGGCTGGTGTGCGCCTGGAAGAAACCGATGTAGAGGTGGATCCGGTAATTCCCGGGGATCTTTTCGACGTGCCCATCGACCGTTTCTACGAAGGCTTGGAAGCCGCAGAACCGCAGTTTGCCGATGCGGCCCGTTCGGCCGAAGCCCAAGGTTTTCGCCGCAGGTTTGTGGCTTCTCTGGAGAGAGTGGACGGGATGTATCGGGCCAGAATTGGCATACATAATGTTCCGCCCGTTCATCCTGCCTATCATTTAAAGGGGACGGAAAACGCCATTATCGTTCGCAGTGCCTTCCATCCCTATCCCTTGATAATCCAGGGTCCCGGTGAAGGCGCCCGCGAAGCCGCCAGCAGTATCCTGAACGATATTTTGCGTTAGATTACACTGTCCATCCACCGTAAGAGGTGTTTTCGTGGACGAGCAGTTTTTCAGCGGACCGACCCCGCCTTCCACTCGGAGGGAGTCTGGCCGGTAATGGCCTTGAAGGCCCGGTAGAAAGACTTCTCGCTGGCAAAGCCCGCTTCCTCGCCGATGTGACTCAGAAGCGTCTGCGGCTTTTCCTTCATGAGTTTCTGGGCATAACGGACCCTGTAGCCCGTGACATAATCCGTGAACGACGCGCCGGTCTGGCCGTTGATACAGGCCGATATATAGGTGGTATTGGTGCCCAGTTCCCGGGCAATATCGGCCACCCGCAGATCCTTCCGACGGAAGAGTTCCTCCTCTTCTATCAGGGTGGTGATACGGGTCATCAGGTCCGTTTTTTCTTCGGGCGCAGGAGCGGGCGGAACCGCCTCCCGCTTTTTCTGCCGGCCAATCAGAAGGCCCGCTGCCAGCCCGGCCACAGCCACCAGCAGCACTATGCCCATCGGCCCCCAGGGGAAATGGCTTCCGGCCACCGGCGGCTCCGTGTGGAGGATGAAAGCCTGGTTGTACGGATTGAAATTGTCCGAGGGACTCCCGCCCGTTATGACAAGCCGTCCGCCCGGAAGGAACAGCGGATAAACCTCGTATTCCAGCTGTTCAAAAGGACAAGGAGCCGAGAACAGGGACACGCTTGCCTTCCCCCCTTCGAAGGTGGCATCATAGTCCACCCGCACCAGGTAGATTCTCCCATTTTCGTCCCCTGCCCGCAGAAAAGCGTGACGGGCGGACCGGTCTACATAACAAAAGGGAGAATAAGCCAGGCGGGCGCCGCCTTCCCCGCACATCGGAAGGGCCTCTTCCGTTTCCAGCAGGGAAAACTGCTCCCCGCTCACCTTCAGGAGGGCCGCCTGTCCGTCCGCTTTCCGGATAACGGGAACCAGATACGTGTATTGGCCGATGGTAAAACTATCGGCCTCAAAGTTGTCCATCATGAGCGGGAAGGACCATTCCTCCAGGAGGGGAACGGTGAAAGTTTCTCCCGCCAGGCGGTCCACCAGCACGGTGTCCAGCGGTTTTCCATAATTGTCGCGACTGCCGAAAATGATGGCATTGTCCGGGGCGGTCTGGAAGAGAAACGGCCTCAGACGGGGCTGGGACACCTTTTTCACCTCCCGGAAACCTTTTCCCGGCTCGTAGAGGCCGATGGCGTCATCGGCATGCCAGTTGCCGCTTACCAGGATCCGGTCCCCGCCCAGATTCAGGGCCGAGGCAAGCGCCCGCTTGCGGTCCAGGATATCCAGCGCCGTAAAGCTGTGGGTGGCGGGCGAGTACAGTTCCACGCCCCAAGTCTGGCCGATGCCGAAAGGTTCTGCACTCCCGCCGCCCAGCATTACCGATCCGTCTTCCAGGGCCACGGAAAAGCCGCTGTCGTGCGGATAGTAAGACGGGCCTATCTCGTGCCAGGCGCCATCGCCATAATAACATGCCGACTGGGTGGGCAGATACCCGCTGGTGTGCCCGCCCACAACGGTGATTTCCCCCTCCGGGGCAAAGCGCAGGTGACTGGCCCTGGCCACCGGCATGTCCGGCAGCCACTCCACCGTAAGCTCTCCCTCGCCTGTGCCCCCTTTGGGGCTGCAGGCGGCCAGAAGCAGCAGGAAAGCTATGCGGACCAATCTTTTCACGGGCTCCAAGATACGAAAAAGTCGCAAACCTGCAAAATAAGACCTATTCCGGGCCGAAGTATTATTTGAGGACAATTTGCACACGGAAGCAATTGTCTCCCACGGGAACACCTGCCGCCTTTGAATAGGAGCGATCTCCCCAAATATCGTTCTTATAAGAGTATGTGATGTTAGATTGGCTATTGGCTTCCCACCAGGCGTTCTTTGCAACAATGTTCACCTGTGGCATCCGGTCTATATCCAAAGTGGCCGAAACGTGTTGCATGGTTACCGGGTTGGTAGAGGAATCCCAAACAGAGGAAAATTCCATCGCCCAGTGAAGATTCACAATCTCGTATTGCCCGGGGCTTATAAAACGGATGGTAAAGGTGCATTTTTCCCAACCTTCATCGTCTTCCTTATTCATTTCTACACTATAATTATTCCCGCTCTTCTGCGATTTAAACTGGCCGTAACCATTTTTGTTGTTAGCATACAAACTCACCCTTCCCGATGAGCCCTGGTCGGTGGTGAACTCTCCCAGCAGGGAAAGAATATCAAATTCTCCTAAGGACGCCCCTTGTTCCAGCTCTACATCGATTTGATTTTGCGCACCTTTTCTCTTGTTTAAGTCGTAATTCCAGTCAATTGAGTTGGTTTTAAGGACGAAAGTAGCAACATAGAAAGTACGTCCGTATTTGCCTATATCCTCCATGGAAACATAGCCTGGCTTATTGTCGGAGGTGACAGCTACAATCTTGTATTGGGCCGTGTCTTCTCTGAGATAGATATAGGAAATCATATCTGGATGGGTTTGTGTAACCTTCACGGATTTGCCATTATTCTCTGCAACAGTTTCTTTTTCAAAAAACACCCGGTGCCGGAGAACGCCCATCTTGAATACTCCGCCGTGTAGGTTGAGGACATTTCCCTTGTATGTGGTCCTGTCCACCCTCTGCATAAACTCGGCTCTTTCGTCTATACCACCAGTGATGACAGAACGGAGGAAGTCATGATACTCGTCCATGTCGTTCAGGACATTCTCCAATTCTGAGCCCTTCATGAGTTTATTATAGGCTTCCACCAAGTCTCCCGCCTTTCCGTCCCGCTGGTATTCGTATAATTTTACAATGGATTTGTCTCCCAGGTTCTTGGACATAAACTCTATGAAGAGGCCCATTCCGTAACCGGTATTCCTATAATTGAGATAACTTCTTTGATTGGGAATGAATTCCCGGATGAAGTCGTCGCTCAAATAGGGTGCGTTTTCGCCAATCTTCATGTCGCCGGTGGTTTTTTCCGTCCAGCAACCAATGGCTTCCGACATCATAGCCCATCCGTCACCCATTAGGCCTGTGGCTGTAATGACCGGAGCGCTGCGTGGGTCATAAACGAACTCATGGACCACATGGCTGGTTTCATGGACAAGCGTTTGTTTTATTTGATTCTGGTTTCTCTTGAGTACTTCCGGATCGGTTTGGTTAGCCATCTCGTACAGTTTCTTGGCATTCAGGCGCACATATCCCCAAGTTTTGATTAGTTTGTCACTTTGCATATAACCCCAACTGTCGTCGTCAGAAGGAAACTGCTCCACCCGGTAGATGATTTTCTGGTTAGGCAGAACAAACCCCAGGCTCTCCAGTTTGGCATGTGCATCGGGAATGTACTTGGAAAGGAATTCGTTAATTTCTGAATACTTTGTGGAATAAACCAGGAAATGAGCCCAGGAGAAAGAGTCCATAGCCCAGGTATATGCATACTGGTAACTGGAGGCCTTAGTTTCGGTTCCTTCAGCTTGTGTTACGCTTTCCGCTTCGGACATGGCGGCCTTGGTGTCCTCAAGGCAGGCCGAGGCGTGTTTTACTACTCCCACCGTAAAGGCAATCGTCTGATTACCTTCCACTTCAACAGGAGGAACCACTATTCGGAAAGTATTGTTTTTTTCCGAATAATAAGAATATACGGTGGTGTTCATGGTAACGTCTTCTCCCGTATGCCGGTTCCAAGTGGGGGCATTAACTACAACAGTTTTATCGGGCCCGGCATTTTCGCAGTCAATAAGGAGGTTCATTTCTTTGGCGGTTCCTCCGGAAGGCAATGTAATTTTGTAGAAACCGGAACACTCCATATCACCTGCAATCTGCCCCTTTTGAACGGGCGTAATCCCCACCTTATCCCCTTTGGAGAAAGTTCCTTCCGGATACTTCAAAGTTGCACCGGAATAAGAAATAGTCCCTTCCGACCCCGATACCTCATTCCATTCCTGGCCTTCCGGATTGTCATCCGGAGAATTGCCGGGTGTTGTTCCTGGATTGGTATTGGAACTGGGATTAGAGCCGTTATTAGAGCTGGAATTGGGTTCGCCCGGTTCATCGGATATGAAACAACCTGCCAGACAGGCCGTCATAAGCAGACAGGAAAGGACTCTGCGAGCGGAAATCACAATGAGTGAAAGGGTTCGGAAAAAGCTACGAGTTTTCATGGGCTATGTGGATTTATCGTAAAGATACCTTTACCGCTTATCCGTCGGCCCCCAAAACCCAAAAATCAACTGTCAAATCCTTAAATCTTACCGAACCGGCCCCTTTTAAAGCAGCTCGCCAAATTCGTGAACGCCCTTCAATCCTACCGTGAGAGTGACGGCCACCACGGCGCCCACGGCCAGGCCTTCGCGGGAATAGGCCTCGTGCCTGAAGGTGAGCTTGTCACAGGCCGACTCATACGTAACCGTATGGATACCAGGCACTTCTCCCTCCCTTATGGAGCTGATTTCCGGCGTGACGCCCAGGCCATCCTCCACCAGCGCGGCCAGTGATTTGGCCGTTCCGGAGGGCGCGTCCAGCTTGTGAATATGGTGAATCTCCTCAATGGACGGCGTGTAACCCGCCCCCTTTAAGAGGGCCGATGCCTTTTTAATGGCGGCAAACAGCGCATTAACGCCCAGCGAGAAATTGGAAGCATAGATGAGCGGCGTCCCGGCCTCCTCGAAAGCCTTGAACACCTGCGGCTCAATGTCGTTCCAGCCGGTGGTACCCACTACGGCCGCCTTGAAATGCCTGGCAATGAAAGGGTAATTGTTCCGGAAAGCATCCGGCGTGGTGAAATCCACGCAAACGCATTCTTTGGCCACGGCCGGGTCCGTGGCCGTGATGTCCTCACTGGCCTCCACCAGCTCTATGCCCCGCTTTTGGAGCTCCTTCTCTATCATGTGGCCCATCCGGCCGTATCCGCTGATAATTACCTTAAGCATACTCTTGCTGCTATTTGCTTAATTCTTAGATACTTATGTTTTTCTCCCTGTGATTCCGGTTACAGGGACGATTACGTAAGTGCCTGATACATACGTATATACTGTTCTACGGCTGTCTCCAACTCTGCCACCGTCACCTGTTCATCGTCCCGATGGGCATGGCGGATGCTGCCGGGACCGCAGATGATCTTATGGCCGAAGCCCGTAAGGTGCGGCGCATCCGTGCCGAAAGACGCCGGCGCGCTCTCAAAGCCCGGCAGAGTCACATACCGGGCCGGCTCGTCGCCTCCACGGGCGTGAACAGAGATTTTGCCGCCCTGACCACCGTCATTGCCGGCTTGACCGGCAATCTCCTCCATCCACTCCTGCACTGCCTGGTCACTCACAAAAGTGGTGCGGAAGTACAGTCGGCAAGTAAGCTCCGGAGAGAGGATGTTTTGCGGATTGTGACTGTGCAGAAGGCCGATGTTCCAGGTGGTCTCCCCTAGCACCAGATCCGCGCCAAAATCCTTGGCTTTGAGTTTGTTATAGAACTCATTGAACAGATCCACGGCGCTAACGCCATACTGCGGATAACCGGAATGAAATGCCTGGCCGGCAAACTTCAAATCATAAGACTTGGTCCCCTTGGAAGCACTTACCATCTTGTTCTCCGTAGGCTCGCCCACAATAAGGAAAGGCGCTTCAAAGCCCGTCTTGGCAAACGCCTTAGCTCCCCAGCTGCCGGTCTCCTCCCCGGAGAGCAGCAGCAGCCCGAAATCCGTATATCCCTTGGCTTCCAGCTCCTTACAGGCAGTATACAGAGCAAAGACCTGCCCCTTGGCATCGCAACTTCCCCGGCCGAAGATGATTTGAGATGCCCGATCGGGTCGGGCATGACGTTTATCATTGCCGGCTTGTCTTTCGTCATTGCCGGCTTGACCGGCAATCTCCTCCGGGATATGCGGCGAGATGTACGGCGGAACTGTGTCCATGTGGCTGCAGAAGACCAGTTTGGGCTTGCCCCAGCTCAGCAGGAGGTTCAGCGTGCCGTCTCCCACTTCCATGGCCTCCTTGTGGGGGGCGTCCAGGCGCCGGAGCAGCCAATCGGCCACTTCCCGCTCCCTTCCGGTAGTGGAATCTATCTCCAAAAGCTCTTTAAAAAACTGCCAGTCCATTATCTATACAATCTAAGTCACGTTTTCGTGCCTTTTCTTTACCAAGATTGTCACCAACTACAATCTTAGTCACGTTTTTAGCCCAAATCGTGACTAAGACCGTCGGCAACTAATTAAGCCAGCCGTTGGCCAGCAACACCTGGGCAATTTGTACGGCGTTGGTGGCTGCTCCCTTGCGGGCATTGTCACTCACACACCAGATATTGAGTCCGTTCTCCACCGAGAAGTCCCGGCGGATTCGGCCCACAAACACTTCGTCCTTACCCCAGGCGTAGAGCGGCATGGGGTATACGTTATGCGCAGGGTCGTCCTGCACCACCACGCCGGGCATTTCGGCCATGAGCCTACGCGCCTCGTCCACGTCGTACGGCTTCCGGAACTCTATATTCACGCTTTCCGAATGACCGCCCTTCACCGGCACACGTACCGTGGTGGCCGATACGGCTATGGAAGGGTCCCTGAGGATCTTCCGCGTCTCGTTCACCATCTTGATTTCCTCCTTGGTGTAGCCGTCCGGCTGGAACACGTCGATATGGGGAATCACGTTCATGTCAATGGGATAGGGGAATTTGTCCCCGCTGCCGCCAGCCCTTTCGGCCTCCATTTGCGACAAGCCCTTCTGACCGGCGCCGGTCACGCTCTGGTAGGTGCTCACCACAATCCGCTTGATGCCATATGCCTTATGGAGGGGAGCCAGGCACATGACCATCTGGATGGTGGAGCAGTTGGGGTTGGCGATGATGTAAGAGTCCTTGCGAAGGACATCGGCATTGATTTCCGGAACCACCAGCGGCACGTTGGGGTCCATACGCCAGAAGGAGGAATTGTCCACCACATAGCAGCCGATGGCGGCAAATTTGGGGGCCAGTTCGCCGGAGGCGTTTCCGCCGGCGCTGAAGATGGCCAGCACGGGCTTCTGGGCGATGGCTTCATCGGCACTCATCACCGTCCACTCCTTACCCTGGAAGGTCACTTTCTTCCCCCAGGAACGGGACGATGCCACCGGAAGTAGTTCTGTAACAGGGAAATGCCTTTCTTCCAGCACTTCCAACATTTTGGAGCCAATGAGGCCTGTGGCCCCAACAACAGCAACTTTCATAATAATATTGTTTAGTTCGTTTTATCTGAGCATGTCTTCCAGGTGCACGCTGCCGGAAGTCTTTTCGTCGCGGTATTTTACAATCACGGGGCAGTACAGGTGCACCCCGTTTTCCAACGGTTTCCCGTCCCGGATGATGGGCTTGGAGCCGCTCACCACCACGGCGCCACGCGGTACCACGATGCGGCCATCGGCATTGCGCCGGATGAATTCGCCGGTGGTGGCGTCGAAAATGGCGGTGGAGGAGGTTATGATGACCCCGGAAGCAATCACTGCGCCCTCCTGGACGATGGTGCCTTCGTAAATGCCGCAGTTGCCGCCCACGAACGCGCCGTCCTCAATGATAGTGGGCAGGGCGCCCGCCGGTTCCAGCACGCCGCCAATCTGCGTGGAGGCCGATATGTGGATATGCTTCCCCACCTGGGCACAGGAGCCGATGGTCACATGGCTGTCCACCATGGTGCCTTCGCCCACCCAGGCGCCCACGTTCACATAGGCCGGCGGCATCACGATGGAGCCGGGTGCCAGGTAAGCACCCCTGCGGATGCTGCTGCCTCCGGGGACGATGCGCACCCCGTCTTCGGCCTTGAACTGCCTCACCGGGAAAGTATCTTTGTCAAAGTAGGAGAACTGGCCCTGGGACATCTCCTTGATGGCGCCCAGCTTGAAGCCGGCCAGGATCACTTCCTTAACCCAGGCATTCACTTTCCATTCCCCGTTCACCTTCTCTGCTACGCGAAGTTCACCCTTTTCCAGGGCATCCAGAACCTCGTTGAATTTCTCTATTGTAATTTCCATAAAACGTCTTTCATCAATTGTTCCGTTTCCAGCAAAGCGGGCACCAGGGGCAGCCGGAGGCTGTTTTCCATGAGCCCCAGCTGCGCCATGGCGACCTTGCCGGGGATGGGATTGGGCTCCACGAAAAGGGCTTCAAAGAGCGGATGCAGTTTGGCATCCAGCGCTTCGGCCGCCGGCCAGTCTTCCTCCAGGGCGGAGTGGGTGAAAGCGGCCATTTCCCGGGGGCATACGTTGGAAGCTACGGAAACTACGCCATCGGCCCCGTCTTTCATGAGGGTGAGGGTATCATCGTCGTTGCCGGAGAGCACCGAGAAACCATCCGGGCGCCTGGCCAGGATGGTCCTCACCTGTTCCAACTTGCCAGATGCTTCTTTCACAGCCACGATGTTGGGAATATCCCTGGCCAGCGCCAGGGTGGTTTCCGCATCACAGTTGGCGCCGGTGCGGCCAGGCACGTTGTAAAGGATTATGGGCTTATGGGTATGGGAGGCAATCTCCTTGAAATACGCGTAGATGCCCCGCTGCGGCGGCTTGTTGTAGAAGGGAACCACCACCAGGAAGGCATCGGCATCCTTGAGGAGTTCCATATTGGCCAGTGTGCCGCTTACACTGTTGGTGCCCACGCCCACCACCACCGGCTTGCCGGCGGCGTGAGTCCGTACGGTCTTGTAAACCAGGAATTTCTCTTCATCCGAGAGCGTGGGGGTTTCACCAGTAGTTCCCAGCGGTACCAGGAAATCAATTCCGGCCTCCACCTGCCTTTTGGTGGTAGCGACAAGCGCCGCCACATCCACTTTCCCGTCCTTGAACGGAGTGAACATGGCGGTACCGCATCCTTTGAATACAATCTTTTCCATACCAATTTCTTAAATCTTACAAATTTAAGAAACTGTTGGAAATATTCCAATTTATTCGGCCGCAGCCTGTGCCAGCAAATTCTCCAATTCTTCCCGGTCCATCTTTCCGTCAATGGAGACATACATGGTTTCTCCCTGCTCCTGTTGAATCATAACCAGAGAGGAAACTGTTTTCTCATCTCCATAGGAGTAGATTTGGGTTACCTCGCCGTTTTCCTTGGTCTCTATAAGCAGTTCGTAGTCTCCTTTGTCAATAAACTTTTTAACCTCGGCATACAGGTCCGCCGCCACTTTGGTATCCGAGGCTTCCAGCACATAGAAACCGCTCATGGATTTAATGATGGGGGTGAAATCTATTTCGCCGTCCTTGAATTCTACATCCGGGATCTTTCCTATCATGCGGAACATGGCAGGAGAGATGTACACGGCCTCTACACCAGGACGGTCGGAGTACTTGTTGTAAAGGGACTTGCCGCTTTGGGCCAGGGCGGTCACGCTTAGGGTAAGCAGGACCAAAATTATATATATCTTTTTCATTTCCAATAGTTTATTTTATCAATAACAGCTTCCGATTCGGCCACTTTGGCAGCACCGTGCTGCATAGTTCCGGACATTTTTCCCAAGACTTTTTCCACAGCGGCATAGGCCAGGTAGGGATCGTCAAAAGTGTCTTTGGGCTCACGGTATCCCAGGTAGGCGGAAACCCCCACGCCGATGAGAAGGGCCACCGCGGCGGCAATGCGCCAGGCATGCTCCGGATGCCGCCCGGGCAGGCGGACTTCCAGGTCTTCCGGGACCGGAATACGCTCATCGGAACCAATCCGTTCCAGGTCTTCGGCACTTAGCCGGGTTATTTCATCGAGGGTTTTCATATAGCTTTTTCAGTTTCTTTCGGGCCAGGCTCACCTGGACTCTGATATTAAGGCCGCTGAGGCCGGTTTCCTGTTCAATCTCCTCGTAACTGAGGCCACGTAAGAAGCGGAGGGTAAGGAGGTTTCGTTGACCGGGCGGAAGCTGTCGGATGGCGTCGTAAAGTTCCGAAACGCTTTCCCGCAACATAAGCTCTTCATCGGGCGGGGCTTTTTCGGCCGGAACGTCTTCCATCGGCACATCGGCCTGTCTTCGGCGAATCCTGTCTATGCAGAGATTCCGCATGAGCAGCGCTCCATAGGCCGATGGCTGCCGGATCAGTTCCAGATGGTCCTTCAGGTTCCATAGCTTCAGGTACAGGTCCTGCACGGCGTCCCGGGCATCGGCCTCATTCTCCAGGATGTAGAAGGCCACGCGGTAAAAACGCTCCTGCAAGGGCAGCCAGACGGTATGGAACTCGCTGTCCGTCATTTAGCCAATTCCATCAGTTCTCCCAAACGGTCCATATCAATACTTCCTTTGGTATAGATGAGGGCGCCGTCTCCGCTATAAACAACACAGTCTCGGATGGTATTACCGTCATCTATTCCGTAGATGCGTGTTGCAGTGCCACCGTCCTTGGCTTCCAGAATGAGCTCCATACCGTCCAGTACGGCCGTAAGCTCCTTGGCAAACTTTTCTTTTACGGAAGCTTCGGCTCCTTCATAATCCACCATCGTCACATGTTTGATGCCGCTGAAGGAACTTAGGACAGCCCTGTCTTCGTCGTCCAGATCACCGCTTAAAGAAACGGCAAACCTGAGCAGGCTCATGCCAAACTGCCCCAGGCTCAACACTTCGAAGCCTTCGGTGTCTTCATATTGCCGCACCAACGATTCCACGTCGGCGGGTTTTCCTGCCCAGGCGCATCCCCATGCAGCAAGGGCAATCATAAGGGTCATAAATGTTTTTTTCATACACTCAAATAAACCGGTTGCATCCATAAGACGAAGACAGGGCAAAAATGTTAAACCTCTTCTGCAAACTTAGTGAAAAAAATGATATCTTCGCAGCTATAACCCCCACTGCTATGGATAACCAATTGGAACAAACCACCTATAAAGGTGAGCGCGTGCGCCTGTGCACGGACGGAAAATACCGCTGGACCTGGCCGATGAACATGTACAAAAATCCCCTGGTTCTGCTCACCGTGCTCAAGATTTTCGGCATCATCTTCGGCGTTGCCATGGTTCTGATGTTCATCGGCCCGGCTTTCCGGGGAGAATGGTCGGCCGTCCTTGAAGGTCTTAAGATCTGGGCCATCATCCTGGGCGTGTTCCTGGTGATAACCCTGCTGGCCTACTGGATCGTGGCCGCCCTATACGGAGGAAAGTATATAGTGCATTTCACCATGGACGAAAAGGGACTCCTGCACGACCAGGTACCGATGCAAAAGAAAAAGGCCGAGAAAATGGGCTGCCTGATAGCGCTGGCGGGCATTTTTGCCAAACGGCCCAGCGTGGCCGGGGCGGGTTTCATGACAGCCGCCCATACCAAAACCAGTTCCGACTTTTCCCGGGTACGCCGCATCAAAGCCTATCCGCGGCTGCATTCCATAAAGGTAAACGAAGGGTTATCCAAGAACCAGGTATACACCCATCCGGAAGACTTTTCCTTTGTCCTGGACTATATCCAAAGTCACTGCCCCAAATGCTCTAAAAAGTAGCGACCTTATTTGGGAATATCAAAAAAGTCGGCCGGGAGGTCGATGTCCTCTTTGAGCTCCGTCACGCGGGTAACCGCTTCGGTGCGGCCTCGCTTCATCTCGGAACGGATAACAATGCCGCCCCAGATCCAGTTGATAATCTTGGCGGTACTCAACATGACCTTCTGCTCCTGGGAATACTTGATGCATTCCTTGCCGAAGCATTCTTCCGTGCCCAGTTCCTTGAGCTTGTACTTTTTGATGTTTTCTTCGGAAAGATTGTAAAAATCCAGGCCCTCACGCTCGCTTTCCTTAATCACCTTTCCGTCATCTCCCAGTGTATAAACAGTATCTCCCTCAGCAAAGGAAACGGTGGTGTAATCACCCATCCCTTCCCAATGCAACGTAATGATGGATTTCATTTTGCGGCCATAGTCCACAAACCACATTTCCTGCTCGGAGGTAACCTGACCATCCGATTCCGTGATGGTTTTCACATAGGCCTTTTCGGCACCAAAGTACTTCTTTTCCTGTGCCTGGGCAACTACAGCACCCAGCAGGACAATAGCAATCAGTAATAGTGTCTTTTTCATAATATTATATTATTCAATTACTTCCAAACATTCAGCAGGGCCGGTGAGGTAAACGTCCGTGAAATGGTCTCCGGGGGCCGGGTGGAACTCCACCTGCAGCCAGTCCCCGCGGCGGCACTGCAGACGATAGGAGATGGCCGATCGGAGTCGGCCATGACGCTCTTCGTCGAGAGGACGGCCATGACGCTCTTCGTCATCCCCGGCCTGACCGGGGATCCCATGCCCATAGGCGGCTAACGCACTCGCGGTGAGGCCCGTGCCGCAGGCCAGCGTCTCTCCCTCCACGCCCTTCTCAAACGTGCGTACATGCAGCCCGTCCGGAGCCACCTGCACAAAGTTCACATTAGTGCCCACCGGCTGGAACGCTTTATCCCAACGCAACGGTTTGGCATCCCGCTCCATATCCATAGCATTCACATCGGCTACAAATTTCACAAAATGCCTGGTCCCCGTATTCAGGAAATACCCACCCATCATAGGTGTAATTCCCTCAACATTAATCATTTTCAACCGAACGGTCCAGAGAGATTTCTCGACTTCGCTCGAAATGACAGTGGCGGAATGGGGGCCGTCGGGGGCACGGAAGTGCCAGGTCCCGTCGGGGGCGGCGGGCTTCAGGCCCAGCATATCGGCAAAAGCTACTATGCACCTCCCGCCGTTGCCGCACATCATGCCGCCTGTGCCGTCCGGATTGTAGAACTCCATGGAGAAATCCACTTCCGGGTCCAAGCCCAGAATCATGAGCCCATCGGTGCTGTACTGCCGGCACAAAGCCTGAATCCGGTCCACGGCCCTATAGGGCGCCATGTCCCTTCCGCGGCCATCCAGAACCACGAAGTTGTTTCCAGCGCCGGTGAACTTATATAGCATGTCGAATGATGTTTGAAAGAATCCTGATTCCCGGCTCCATCTTCTCCTCCGCAATGAAGGAGAAATTCATTCGCATGGTGTTGCGATGAGAGCCGTCCACGTAGAAGAAGGAACCGGCCACATAGGCAACGCCGGCCGATAAAGCCTCATCGTAAAGCGCCACAGTATCAATTCCTTCCGGCAGCGTTAGCCAGAGGAAAAGACCACCTTCCGGATAAGTCCAGGAGCAGCCTTCCGGCATATATTTTTCCAGCAGGGACACCATCAGGTCTCGCCTTTTCCGGTACTCCACAATGGTCTTCCGGAGGTTCCGGTCCAGCGCTCCGGAGCCCATGAATTCCGCCGCCATGTACTGGTCAAACACCGGTGGACACAGGTCCAGGCACTGTTTACAGATGTAAATCTGCTCCAGCAGCGGTTCCGGGCCGATAATCCATCCCAGCCGGAAGCCCGGAGCAAAAATCTTGGAGAAACTGCCCAAATGCAGCGTACGCTCAGGCGCCAGTTCCCGAATGGTGGGTACCGGTTCCCCGGAATACCTCAGCTCCCGGTACGGACTGTCCTCCACAATGAGCACATCAAGCTCCCGGGCCACCCGCACCAGCTCTTTACGTTCCTCCAGCGACATAGTCTCCCCCGAAGGATTGTTAAAGTCCGGAATCACATAGATGAACTTTATGGGAGATTGCCGATCGGGGTCGGCAATGACGGTCGATATCGGTTTCACCTGTGCCCTATAAGCGCGGAAGCTTTGCAGGGCTCCCAGATAGACCGGTTCGTTGGCCAGGACCACGTCTCCGGGATCCACGAATACTCGCGTACAAACGTCAATGCCCTGCTGGGAAGAAGTGGTAATCTGAACCTGGCTAACCGGCACTCCGTAGCGCTTGGCAATCACTTCCCGAAGCTCCGGAACCCCTTGAGTGGCACCGTATTGCAGCGCCTTGGTGCCGTACTTTTCCAGCACTTCCCCGCTCAGGCGCTTGATGTCCTCCACCGGGAAAGTAACCGCCGCTGGATAGCCCCCCGCAAAGGAACAGATGGCCGAAAGGTCTACCTTCCGGAAAATCTCCCTCACCGGGCTCCTCAGAAACGACGGCACATCGGCCGAAAAGAATTTGCTATAGTCCATGAGATTCTTCACTTCGTTCAGAATGACAACTACGCCGTTCAGAATGACAACTACGCCCTGGTAATATGGGCGCCCAGGGCGTTGAGGCGGCCTTCGATGTCTTCGTAGCCGCGGTCTATCTGCTCGATGTTTTCGATAGTGGAAGTGCCGCGGGCACTCATGGCGGCCAGCAGCATGGCAATACCGGCACGGATATCCGGGGACACCAGGCGTGCGGCTTTGAGGGTGATCCTGTGGTCGTGGCCGATGACAACCGCCCGGTGAGGGTCACAGAGGATGATCTGCGCACCCATGTCGATTAGCTTATCCACAAAGAACAGGCGGCTCTCGAACATCTTCTGGTGGATGAGGACACTCCCCTTGCACTGGGTGGCCACCACCAGCATTACGGACAGCAAGTCAGGCGTTAAGCCCGGCCAGGGGGCATCGGCCAGGGTCATAATGCTGCCGTCCAGGAAGGAGTCAATCTCGTAGCTTTCCTGAGCGGGCACATAGATATCGTCCCCCTGCTGCTCCAGGTTGATGCCCAGGCGGCGGAATGCGTCCGGAATGATGCCCAGATCGTAGTAAGAAACGTCCTTGATGGTGATGGAGCTCTGGCAAATGGCGGCCATGCCGATGAAGGAGCCCACCTCAATCATATCCGGCAGAATCTTGTGCTCCGTGCCGTGCAGGGACTCCACGCCATGAATTCGCAGTAGATTGGAACCCACGCCATCAATAAAGGCACCCATCCGGTTTAGCATCTTGCATAGCTGCTGCAGGTAAGGTTCGCAGGCCGCATTGTAGATGGTGGTGGTGCCACGCGCCAGTACGGCAGCCATTACTATATTGGCCGTACCGGTAACGGAGGCCTCGTCCAGCAGCATATATCGGCCCGTAAGGCGGTCATCCGTAGTGAGGTGGAAGGCCCGGCGTTCGGCGCTGTATTCCATCTTGGCCCCCAGCTTGAGCATACCGTCCAGGTGCGTATCCACCCTGCGGCGGCCGATCTTGTCTCCACCCGGCTTGGCAAACCAGGCGTGGCCGAAACGGCTTAGAAGCGGACCCACAACCATCACGGAACCCCGGAGCGCGGCGCACTTCTTCACAAACTCCTCCGTCTCGATGTAGGAGGTGTCCACCTCATCGGCCTGGAAGGTGTAAACGCCTTTGGCCTTGCGGTTCACCTTCACGCCCATGCCTTGAAGAAGGGCGATGAGGTTCTTTACGTCCAGGATCTCCGGCACGTTGGAAATGGTTACCGGTTCGCTTGTAAGCAGCACTGCGCTAATTACTTCCAGCGCCTCGTTCTTGGCGCCCTGCGGGGTAATGGTTCCGGACAGCCTGTGTCCGCCTTCAATGATGAATTTACTCATAACCTACAAATTTAGGCAATTATGCTCTCCTTTGCAACCCTGCTAAAAACAGGCCTTGAGAACTTGCGAAATGTTCTGAGGCTTACCCATGGTATAAAAATGTACTGCCGGAACCCCGTGGGAGAGCAAGTCCTTGCACTGGCCGATGCACCATTGGGTACCCAGCTCATAGACCTCTTCCTCCGAAGCGGCAGCGTTCACCGCCTGGGTAAGATCCTTGGGAATGTCTATGGAAAAACTGGCCGGCAGCAGCTCCAGCTGGCGTTTTGTGGCCAGCGGCTTCAGACCCGGAACAATGGGAACGTTGATTCCGGCGGCCCGGCAGGCGTCCACAAAACGGTAGAAAACGGCATTGTCAAAGAACATTTGCGTAATGATATAATCGGCCCCGGCATCCACTTTGGCTTTCAGATGGCCGATATCATCGGACAGATTGGCCGCCTCGAAATGCTTTTCCGGATAGCCGCCCACACCCACGGAGAAAGAGGCGCCGATGCTGCCCTCAAAGCGGCGGATGGCCTCCACCAGCTGGTTGGCGTGGCTGAAACCGCCCGGTGTGGGGGTAAAGCGGTTCTCTCCCTGCAGCGAATCCCCCCGCAGCGCCAGCACATTCTCTATTCCCAGGAAATGATAGTCGTACAGCTGGCTGTAGATTTCCTCCTCCGTGACACCGGCACAGATCACATGCGGAACCATTTCCACCGGATAGGCGTTCATCACGGCGGCGCAGACGGCAACGGAGCTCAGGCGACTGCGCACCAGGTGGCGCGTATAGCTGCCATCGGACTGCCGCCGGTACTCGAACTGGTCCCGGTGGCAGGTGACGTTGATGTAGCGCGGAGAGAACTCCATGAACTGGCCGATGGTGGAGAGCAGCTGGTCTTTCCGGATGCCGTTTAGCGGCGGCACAATCTCCAGTGAAGGGAAAGGCTTCTTGGAGCCCTTCAACATTTCAGATATCTTCATACCAATAAATGTCCAAGGAACTTGCGGGCGTCTTCGGGAGAGAGGCCCCGCGCATTCCGGTAAGTTTCATATTGTTCCGGGCCGATGTTCCGGATTCCCGGATACCAGGCCTGGGGATGCAAGACCACAAATCCGCAGATGGAGGCTTCCGGAATCATGGCAAAACTTTCCGTAAAACGGATTCCCAGCCGCTCGTGCGCCGGAATGAGGGGCAGCACCGTTCCCAGCAGGCTGTGGTCCGGGCAGGTGGCGTAGCCGAGGGCCGGCAGCACCACCGGGCAGCCGCAGCGCCGACGCAGGTTGTGCTGCAGCCAGGCCGATGCGGCATCGGCCAGCGTAACGGTGACGGCGCGCTTTAGGATGGGATTCTCGCAGGCGGGACAGCGGCAGGCGGCGCCCTCTTCGGTGACACTCACAGCAAAGGCACCGAACGGTCCGGAACCCCGGGAGGGCACGAAATCGGCCAGGGACCAGCGGCGGAGCGTTCCACCGTGCTCTTCGGCCTTTTCCTGCCGCAGCATGGGCAGGCGGGTGCCATCGGCCAGGACTATGGTGTTCCCTTCTGCATGGGCTTCCGTGAGCAGCAGTCCTACCCGGACGGAGGCCTTCAGATGGGCCAGGATTTCCCGTCCCTGGAGGATGTATTCGTGGCCGGGCGTTCCGGGGCGGGGCATGCGCTTGAGCCCGGCGGCCGCGGCAAAGAGTTTCCAGTCAAAATAGCGTTGCAGCGTACTCAGGGGCACTTCCCGTACCGGCATACTGCGCCAGGGACAGGCGTCCAGATGGCCTCCCAGTACGGCCTCATCGGCCTTTTCCGGAGCCGTGGAACCCCGCTTTTCATATTGCTCCCTCAAGGCCTTTTGCGCCTCATGCTGCTGCGCCTCAAAAGCCTCCGGATTGGAAAGGTAGCGCTTTAGGAGAACGGCCGATACAGATGCGTCGCTCCCATGGAAAACATGCCCATACAGCGGCGCCAGTTTCACGGCGGTATGTAGGGCCGATGTGGTGGCTCCGCCTACAAAAAGCGGCGTGGAAAGTCCCCGGCGGGCCATTTCCCGGCATAGCTCTTCCATCTGGAACAGGCTGGGTGTAATGAGTCCGCTTACGGCTATGGCGAAGGCGCCTTCCCTTTCGGCCGCTTCCAGGATGGTTTCCTTGTCCACCATCACCCCCAGGTCCGTCACGTCAAAGCCGTTGCAGCCCAGTACTATTCCGGTGATGTTTTTCCCAATGTCGTGCACGTCGCCTTTTACCGTTGCCATCACTACCCTGGGCTTGCCGGCTGTGCTTTCCTCGGCCTTGAAATGAGGTTCCAGCACGCTTACGGCTTCCCGCATTACCTTGGCGCTCTTGACCACTTGCGGCAGGAACATCTTGCCTTCCCCGAAGAGCCGTCCCACTTCTTCCATGGCGCTCATGAGCGGACCTTCAATCACTTTCACGGCGCTGCCCTGGGATTCCAGTTCCTGCAGCACCGCTTCGGCCAGGCCTTCGCTGCGTCCCTGCAGCAGGCAGGCCGATATCTTTTCGGCCGGGGTGGCGTCCGGGGCCTGGGCCACCGGCTTTTCACCGGCGGCATCGGCCGTAACCTTGGCGGCCAGCTCCAGCAAGCGCTCCGTGGCACCGGGGTCCTTGCACAGGATTACATCTTCAACCGCCTGGCGCAGAGCCGGTTCCACCGTATCGTAAGGCAGCAGCAGGCCCGGGTTCACAATGCCCATGTCCAGCCCCGCCTGCACGGCATGATACAGGAAAACAGCATGCATGGCCTCCCGGACAGGATTGTTGCCGCGGAAGGCAAAGGACAGGTTGGAGATGCCACCGGAGGTATAGCAGCCGGGCAGGTTGGCCTTAATCCAGCGCACGGCGTCTATGAAATCTATGCCGTAGCGGGCATGTTCGGCAATGCCGGTACCTACCGACAGCACATTACAGTCAAAGATGATATCTTTTGGCTCAATACCCGCCTCCGTGAGGAGTTTGTAACTGCGGGCGCAGATTTCCGTCTTTCTTTTAAAGGTGGTGGCCTGGCCTTCCTCGTCAAAAGCCATCACCACCATGGCGGCACCCAGGCGCTTGATTTCCAGGGCTTTCTTCACGAATGCATCGGCCCCTTCCTTGAGGGAGATGGAATTCACGATGCACTTGCCCTGGGCGTTTTTTAGGCCGGAGAGCACTGCTTCCCAATGAGAGGAATCTATCATGACGGCCGCCTTGGCCACCGCAGGGTCTCCGGAGATGTACCGGAGGAAGGTTTCCATTTCCTTGGGGGCATCCAGCATGGCGTCGTCCATGTTGATGTCAATGACCCCGGCGCCGCCTTCTATCTGCTGCGCCGCCACCTGCAGGGCTTCCTCGTACTGACCGCCGGCAATAAGGCGCGCAAACTTGCGGGAACCGGCCACGTTGGTGCGTTCGCCAATGTTGGTGAAGTTGTTTTCCGGATCCACCGTTACGGCTTCCAACCCGCTCACTTTGAGGCGTTTCTCCTTCTCCGGAAGCGGACGGGGAAGGCGGTTTTCAATCAGTGCGGCCAAAGCCCGGATGTGTTCCGGCGTGGTTCCGCAACAGCCGCCAATGATGTTCACATGCGGTAGCATCGGCTCCATGGCATCGGCCATTTCCTCCGGACCCAGGGTGTAGCGGCCCATCTCGTCCGGAAGGCCGGCATTGGGGTAGCAGAGGACGGGGACATCGGCAAAGCGGGCCACCTCTTCCAGCAGCGGACGCATGTCCTTGGGTCCCAGCGAGCAATTGATGCCGAAAGCCAGCAGACTGTCCCGCCGAACGGCCGTGAAATAAGCCTCCAGCGTTTGTCCGGTGAGGGTTCTGCCGCTGCGATCGGCCGATGTGGCCGATATCATCACGGGAATGTCCCATTCAGCGGCCGCATAAAGCATGGCTTTGGTGTTGAGGGCGTCAAAGCCGGTTTCCAGCAGAAGGCAGTCCACGCCGCCTTCCACCAGGCCCGCTATCTGTTCCCGGAAAGCTGCTGCGAAATCGTCGAAACTGTATGGACGCCAGGCACTTCTGTCCACATCGGAGGCCAGGCTCAGGGAATGCGTGGTGGGGCCAACACTGCCGGCCACCCAAACTTTGCGGGGCGCATCATCGGCCGCTTCCCGGGCTATCCGGGCGGCTTCCCGGGCCATGGTCCCGGCCTTTTGGGCACAGCCGTATTCGGCCTGGGAGATGGCGTTGGCACTGAAGGAATTGGTCTCTATTATATCGGCCCCGGCATCTATGTATGCGCGGTGGATGCTCCGGATGAGCTCCGGACGGGAAAGGTTGAGCATCTCCGGGTTGCCATGCCAATCACTCTCCGGCGGCGCCTGCCGCTGAATCATGGTTCCCATGGCGCCGTCCAGAAGGAGGATTCGGCGTCCTATCTCTTCCCGAAGTTCCATAAGTCTAGACGTGCTCCACCTCCGGATGGAGGGTAATGCCGTATTTGGCGGCAATGGTGTCAATTACGCGCTTTTCCAGGCCGATGATCTCCTCCGGCGTAGCGCTCCCGCTGGCGTTCACGATGACCAGCGGCTGCTTGGGATACACCTGCGCGCCACCGTTCACGGCGCCTTTGAAACCGCACTGGTCAATCATCCAGGCGGCAGGCACCTTAATCTGGTCTCCCACCTCAAAATGCGGCACCTGATAGTCCGGCCCGTTTTCCTCCTGTGCAATGGCCACAATGCGCTGGAAATGCTCCTTGGAGATTACCGGATTGCAGAAAAAGCTCCCGGCACTGCCAATCTCCTCCGGATCCGGCAGCTTCTGGTTCCGGATATCGATGATGGTGTCCCGGATCATCTGGGGCGTGAGAGGGGTAGCGGTGGGGGCTCCGGGGGACTCCGTTCGCTTCGCTCTCTCCGGCCCTTCCCACTGTCCGGCTCGTCCGCAGAGCGAACGGCCAGCCAGCGGGCCCCTCCCCCTATACTCGTCCGGGGGTGGACAAGCCCCCGGAGCCCCCACCGCTACTCCTCTCACTTCCAACGCTTTCCGCACGCCGCCGTAGTCCAGTTTGGGCTGGGGGGCTTTCGAAAGGCGGTAGGTGACGGCCGTGATGACATAGCGGCCTTTCCACTCCGTTTTGAAGCGGGAAGTGCGGTAACCGTAAGCGCAGTCGGCTGGGTCAATGGTCACAAATCGGCCTTCCTGGCGGTCCCAGGCCCGGATTTCTGCAATGATGTCCTTAGCCTCCACACCGTATGCGCCAATATTCTGCACGGCCGATGCACCCACTTCTCCCGGTATGAGCGACAGATTCTCCGGACCCCAAAGGCCCTCCTCCGCAGCCCAAGCGCAGAAGTCATCGAAAACCACTCCCGCTGGTACAGTGACATGGCAGAAGGTACTGCCTTCAGCGGGCTTGTCCACCCCCGGATATGTATAGGAAGCAGCCCCTTCTGCATAATGCAACACTGTGCCGGGAAAGTCTTTGGTAAATAGGAGGTTGGAGCCTCCGCCCATTACCATTACGGGCTGGGGCAGGGCGTTCCAGTCCAGGGCTTCCAGATCGGCCTCATCCGTGAGCTCCACATACAAGGCACACCTGACCCGCATCCGGAAGGTGTTCCGGCTGGAAAGGTCATATGAGGGTATGCGCTTGATCATAGGGAGATGCCCGGTCAGGGCCGGGCATGACGTTATTCGGCCTTGACGTTTAGGGCAATCTGGAGTTCGTCAAGCTGGGCCTGGTCAATCTGGGAAGGGCTGTCAATCATCACATCGCGGCCCTGATTGTTCTTAGGGAAGGCGATGTAGTCCCGGATGGTGTCCTGGCCGCCCATGAGGGCGCACACGCGGTCGAAGCCGAAGGCCAGGCCGCCGTGCGGCGGGGCGCCGAACTTGAAGGCATTGATGATGAAGCCGAATTTGTACTCGGCCTCTTCCGGGCCGATTCCCAGCACCTCGAACATGCGCTTCTGCATATCGGCATTGTGGATACGGATGGAGCCGCCGCCCAGTTCATTGCCGTTGAGCACGAAGTCGTAGGCATTGGCGCAGACGCGTTCCAGATCGGCCTTCTCATTGCTGTAGAACCACTTCTCGTGCTCCGGCTTGGGGGCGGTGAAGGGGTGATGCATGGCGTAGAAACGCTGCGTTTCGTCGTCCCACTCCAGGAGCGGGAAGTCCACGATCCACAGGGGTGCAAAGACCTTGGGATCCCTGTAGCCCAGGCGGCCGCCCATCTCCAGACGGAGGACGCCCAGCATGGTCTGGACTTTACGCTTGTTGGCTCCGCTCATCACCAGAATGAGGTCGCCGGGCTTGGCCTCGGCGGCGGTGGCGATGCGTGCAAGATCCTCGGCCCCGTAGAACTTGTCTATGGAGCTCTTGAAGGAGCCGTCGGCATTTACTCGGATGTAGATGAGGCCCTTGGCACCCACCTGCGGGCGCTTGACCCATTCTGTGAGTTCGTCAATCTGCTTGCGGGTGTATTCGGCAGCGCCGGGGACGCAGATGGCGCCGATGTAGGCGGCATCGTCCAGCACGCCAAAGCCCTTGCCTTTAGCCACTTCCGTGAGCTCATGGATGGTCATGCCAAAACGCACATCCGGCTTGTCGGATCCGTAGTTGTCCATGGCGTGGTACCAGGTCATGCGCGGAAGCGGGTTGGGAATTTCCACGTCCAGCACGTTCTTGAAGAGCGTGCGCATCATGCCTTCGAAGGTGTTCAGGACGTCTTCCTGCTCCACGAAGGACATCTCGCAGTCTATCTGGGTGAATTCCGGCTGACGGTCGGCCCGGAGGTCCTCGTCACGGAAGCAGCGGACAATCTGGAAATAGCGGTCGTAACCGGCCACCATGAGGAGCTGCTTGAAGGTCTGGGGGCTCTGCGGCAGGGCGTAGAACTGGCCGGGATTCATGCGGGAAGGAACCACAAAGTCACGGGCGCCTTCCGGGGTGGACTTGATGAGGTACGGGGTCTCAATTTCCATGAAGCCCTTATCGTCCAGATAGTTCCGCACTTCGTGGGCAATCCGGTGACGAAGCATCAAAGCATTCTTGAGGGGATTGCGCCGAAGGTCCAGATAACGGTATTTCATCCGGAGGTCCTCTCCGCCGTCGCTCTCGTCCTCAATGGTGAAGGGCGGGGTAACGCTCTTGTTGAGGATATTGATGGCCGATACCTTGATCTCAATGTCTCCGGTGGGCATCTTGGCGTTCTTGGCCTGGCGCTCCACCACTTCTCCGGTTACTTGGATCACGAATTCACGGCCCAGGGAGGTGGCCACGTCCACCAGCTCTGCGGGGGCATCGGCCTCCACAACCAGCTGTGTAATGCCGTAACGGTCCCTGAGGTCAATGAAGGTCATGCCGCCCAGTTTGCGGGCTTTCTGGACCCAGCCGGCCAGGGTGACCTGCTGCCCTTTGTTCTCAATGCGAAGTTCTCCGCACGTCTTGGTTCTGTACATAGTTTATATTGTTTTTGTATCTTCTCTATTACAAACTACAAAAATAGCAATTATTTCCGGATAAACGGCTTTGATAATAAGGAATGAATTATTTGCTATCTTTGTATCCGGAAGCATTATTTCTATGGAAGTTCGCGCAAAAAAGGCCCTCGGGCAGCATTTCCTAACGGACCAGAAGGTGGCCCGCGCCATAGTGGACGCCCTTATCACTCCCTTCCCCGCGAAGGGCTGGAGCGAAGCGATGGCGTCATCAGACGCCCGGCCGTGCCCGTGTCTTTCTGAGAAAGACGGAAAGGGCCTTGAGGCCGCAGGGGGTTCGGGGGAACCGTGTTCCCCCGTCTTGGAAGTAGGGCCCGGAATGGGCGTCTTAACCCAATATCTTCTTGAGCGGGAAGACATCGATCTCCGGCTCATCGAGATTGACTCCGAGAGCGTAGAATACCTCCTCACGCACTTCCAGGGCATGCAGGGACGGCTTATGGAAGGGGATTTCCTTCGGCTCAAACTGGAGAAACTGTTCCCGGAAAAGTTTGCCATCATCGGCAATTTCCCTTACAACATTTCCTCGCAGATTTTCTTCAAGGTGCTGGACTATAAGGACAGCATCCCGGAGGTGGTGGGCATGGTGCAGAAGGAAGTGGCCGAAAGGATTGCCGAAAAGCCCGGCAGCAAGACCTACGGCATCCTGAGCGTGCTATTGCAGGCCTGGTATGACATTGAGTACCTCTTCACCGTGGGCTCCGGCTGCTTTGCCCCGCCGCCCAAGGTGGAAAGCGCCGTAATCCGTCTCACGCGTAACAGTCGCACGGACCTGGGCTGCGACGAAGCCCTCTTCAAAACGGTGGTGAAAACAGCCTTCGGCCAGCGCCGGAAGATGATGCGGAACCCCCTCAAGCCCCTGGCCCTGGCACGCGGGAAAGCCGACGTCCTTTCGCAGGATGTCTTCTCCCAGCGCCCGGAGCAGCTCTCCGTGGAGGACTTCGTGGCGCTCACCAACTTGCTTGCCTAGTTATTCCGCCTTCGCCAGCGCGGCCAGCCACACCTTCAAATCACCCATCCAGGCATCCCGGTACGGGAAATCCACGTGGTCGGCCCAGCCGTGACCGCCCACCGGATAGATGTGCAGGGCGGCCGGCACTTTGTTGGCGCGCAGGGCTTCGTAGTAGCGGATGCTGTTCTCGCAGGGCACCACGCCGTCGTCGGAATTGGCCATAATGAAGGCCGGCGGGGTGTTGGCGGTAACCTGCTTTTCGTTGGAATACTTGTCCAGCAGCGCCTGCGAGGGATTCCGGCCCAGCAGATAGAAGGCCGATCCGCCGTGCGTGATGGCCGGGTCCGTGGAGATGACCGGGTAGAAGAGAACCTGGAAGTCCGGACGCTCTTCCGGAGTGGTGAAATGCGTGGCGGCCGTGGCGGCCAGATGCCCGCCGGCCGAGCAGCCTGCGATGCCCAGCTTGGTGAAACCAAATTCATCGGCACGGGCCTTGAGGATGGCCATAGCCTGGTGCACGTCTTCCATGGGCACCTCGCAGTGCCCGTTGGGGAGCCGGTACTTGAGCACCGCGTACACAAGGCCCTGCTCCGTGTACCAGCGGGCATTGTAGTAGCCTTCCGTCTTGTCCCAAACGTCCACGTAACCACCGCCCGGGCACACCAGGAGGGCCAGTCCATTGCATTTCTCCGGCAGGAAAATAGACAGGGTGGGCCTGGTTACGTTGGAAACGTGGTTGCCGTAGTCTTTTTCCTCTCCGCGGAGGCCGTTGTCGCTGGGGGCGCCGTCCGGCCACAATTCAAAGCTGAGGTCCGGCTGGGGATATCCCGTAGCTGCAATGATCTGCCGGCAGATGCTTTTCATTCCCTGGATGGAAGGATGTCCGTTCTGCTTCTCAATGTCCTGCAGCTCAATGAGCTGGACGCCGTAGTGCTTACACACTTCCCGCATAGACTCGTTAATCTCTTCCCGCAGCTCCGAGTTCAGGAGGGAATAAATGGTGGCCTTGGGGTAGGTCTTCTGCAGCTTGTCCAGCAGGCAGGCCAGGGCCGGACGGAAGTTCATGCAGTCCTCCTTGGTCCAGTCGGCATACTGGTACTCGCCCACCGGGGAGCCCGCCCAGGCGTCGTTGGTGCCGCCGAACAGGAAGATGATGTCCGGGTCTCCCAGCATCTCCACGCGGCTGATAAAGTTGGAGGCCGATACATCCCGCCTGAAGTATCCCGTTCCGCAGATGGTGGTGCCACCCCAGGAGTTGTTCTTCTCCAGCTGGTAGCCCATAGTCTTGATATACAGGCTCCACCACGTCTGGTCCACGCTGGCAACGTCGTTGTGCGCGTCCGGATAGAAAGGATTGTAGCCTTCCGGATTATACCCCTGATAGGTGGAGTACGAGTCTCCCAGAATGGAAACTTTCTTGGGTTGGGCCGATACCGCCACTGCACTGAGCAGCAGCACGGCAAGGAGGCAGAATCTCTTCATGGTCTTTAGTGTTTAGCCAAGTACAAAGATAAGCAAAATGTATCGGCAATTCGCCCAAATTTGCAGGAGATTTGTGACCAAGACCGGGAATTAGTTGTATCTTTACGGAGATCAACGATATGAATATGAATCCCATAAAGGTGAAAACTTCCAATAGACAGCTATTCTGGTGGCTCGGTTCCCTGGTCCTCGGCACGGTGGCCGGGCTTCTGCACGTTGCGCCCATCGACCGCGTATGCGGGTTCATCGCGACGGTCTATACCCGGCTTTTCCAGTTCCTCGCCGTTCCAACTGTAGCCCTTGCCATCATGACAACCCTCATATCCTTCGGTCGGCAAAAGAGCACCCGGAGGATCTTCGCGCATACGATAACCTATACGCTGCTCACCACCCTGGTGGCAGCCCTCGTGGGCCTTGGGATGTACCTGTTGATCTCTCCCGGGAATCTGCCCTCCGGCGTCATCCCGTCGGGCGGAGTGACGGAAGGCGGAGTAACGTTCTACGACCATATCATCTCCGTAATACCAAACAACGTCATCCAGCCATTCCTTTCAGGTAATGTCATGTCCATCCTCCTCATTGCCGTCGCGGTGGGACTGGCCCTTTCCTTTATGCCCGACAGCGAGGGGAAAGGTGTAGTGGTGAAAGGCATACAAGGCCTCCAGGAGCTCTTTTTCACCCTGATACGGGCACTCATCTGGACCCTGCCGCTGGGTATTGCGGCCTTTGCCGCGCAGCTTTCCGGACAGCTCAGCGGCGGGATTATCCTGGGCTCCCTCGGGAAGTACACGGCGGTAATCCTGGCAGGTAACGCCATCCAGTTCTTCATCGTGCTTCCGCTCTTCCTCCTAGCCAGGGGACTGAACCCTTGGAAGGTGTTCCGGGCGATGAGTCCCGCCGTCGTCATGGCCCTCTTCACCAAAAGCTCGGCCGCAACCCTGCCTGTAACCCTC
This sequence comes from uncultured Bacteroidales bacterium, assembly GCA_946185645.1. Classification (GTDB taxonomy): domain Bacteria; phylum Bacteroidota; class Bacteroidia; order Bacteroidales; family UBA932; genus Cryptobacteroides. The sequence continues at coordinate 26,785 of CAMHKD010000008.1, read as the reverse complement.
TCATCGGCCGAGGAACGCCTGGGCGCGGATCCCCGGGTGTCCCGCTTTGTCCTTCCCATCTGCACCACCATCAATATGAACGGCTGTGCAGCCTTCATCCTGGTGAGTTCCCTATTCGTAATGCAGAACGGCGGGATAACGCTCGGGGTGGGATCGATGCTGCTATGGGTCCTGATATCCGTTCTCTCCGCCATCGGCAATGCCGGAGTCCCGATGGGCTGTTTCTTCCTCACAGTTTCCCTGATGACGGGAATAGGAGCGCCCGTTGAGGTTATGGGGCTCATCCTTCCCATCTACACCATCATCGATATGGTAGAGACCGCCGAGAACGTATGGTCCGACTCCTGCGTATGCGCAATGACGGACAGGGACCTGTCCTGATTAAAAGCCTCCTGCCTGCACCTGCTACATCCCCAGCAGCAGTGCAGGTGCTATACCCAGCGTGGCGCAAAGAAGGCGGGGAAAAGGGAGGGCTAGAACTGGAAGTAGATGAAGCTCTGGAGATCCGCGGTGATGAACTGGAAAAAGAAGAAAATTATGCCGGCCACCACCAAGGCCATGACGGGCAGGGGCAAGCGCGCGAAAACGATGCGGTAGCGGCGTTTGAAGCGCTCCGGAAGCCAGTGGATAATCATGCCGATGACAAAGAGGATAAGCACGGCGGCATGCTGGCGGATCATGGCAGGGAGCAGCGAAAGGTCCCAGTGGCCGCCAATCTGGTTCACCATGTTCTTGGCCGTGTTCCAGGCCTGCTCGTTGGCAAGGGCCGGGTCCAGGTTGGAGCCACTCCGGAAGAACAGACGGGTGAAGGTGATGAAGACGAAGGTCTGGAAGATGTCCCAGGCGTGGGAAGTCCACTTAAGGGCGGGAGATTCCCGGTCAAGCCGGGAATGACGGGACAGGGAATGACGAATGATAGCTTTCACCGCCGTTCCCACCAGAATAATGAGCGTCCATACAAAGAACAGGTTCCACACCGGGTAATGCAGCGTGAGGGATAGCACGCCGCAGAGCAGGGTGACGGAGCCGATTATCACCATCTTGGCCCACATCGGCCGCTTGGTCCAGATCTTATAGATGATCATGCCGATGCCGTTGAGGCCGCCCCAGATCATGAAATTCCAGCTGGCACCGTGCCAGAGGCCGCCCAGCAGCATGGTGTTCATGCTATTGATATTGGTGGTGATTAGCTTTCGGTCCCCAGGCCGCCTCCAGGCCCAGATACCTATCCCGGCCGATAAGGCCAGAACAGCCACGGCTACCCACCAGGAACCGCTTAGGAAGCTGCCGAACACCGCCACCGCCGCAATGATAATGAACGTGCCCGGCGTCGCGTTCCGGTTGCCGCCCAGGGGAATGTACAGATAGTCCCGGAGCCAGCGGCTCAGCGTCATGTGCCAACGGCGCCAGAACTGCTGGGTGTTCTCGGCCTTGTACGGCGAATTGAAGTTCTTGGGCAGGTAGAAGCCCATGAGCATGGCAACGCCCGTAGCAATGTCCGTGTAGCCGGAGAAGTCGGCATACACCTGCAGGGAGTAGCAGAAAAGGGCCGATAAATTCTCAAAGCCGCTGTACATGAGGGGGTTCTCAAACACCCTGTCGGCAAAGTTCACCGCCAGATAATCGGCCAGAATGAGCTTTTTGAGGAGGCCGTTCATGATCCAGAATATGGCGATGCCGAACCACCGGCGGCTCAGATTGTACGGCTTGTGCAGCTGCTCCACAAACTCCACGGCGCGAACGATGGGACCCGCCACCAGTTGCGGGAAGAAGCTGAGATAGAAGCCGAAATCCAGGAAATTGGACACCGGAGCTATCTTCCGCCGCTTCACGTCCACCACATAGCTCACCGCCTGGAATGTGAAGAAGGAGATGCCCACCGGCAGGATAATGGCATCTACCCGGAAGACATCGGCCCCCACGCACATGTTCAGGAACTCGCCCAGGACATCGTGCACCTCAATGTTGAGGCCGAAGAGGTTGTTCACAAAATCCGTGAGGAAGTACGCGTACTTGAAATACGCCAGTACGCCCAGATCCACTACCACACTAAGAATTAGCAGCGCCTTCCGCCAGCCCTCCTTTTTGAGCCGATAAATCCCCTTGGCCGCAAAGAAGTTATAAACTATCACAAACAGCAGCAGCGCCAGGAAAACGCCGCTGGTCTTGTAATAGAAGAACAGGGAACAGGCAAAAAGGTAGCCATTCCTCAAAAGAACCTTGCTGTGAAACAGGGAGAACACCGCGAACACCAGCGCAAAGAACGCCCAGAAGTAGAACTGGGTGAACAGCAGCGGATGAGCCTGGTCAAAGGAGAACAGGTTCCGGAAGAAATCCCATATGAGGTCCCAGCCCGTCATCTGGCATTATAATAGTCCATGAGGGCTTCAAAGAGCATGTCTCCCAGCAGACGGTACCCTTCCGTGGTAAAGTGAATTTTATCACTCTGGGCAAGGCCGGCCTGCTGCCAGGCGGCCATGGAACCCATGCCGCCCATGATGCCGTACCAATCCCAAAAAACGGCCTTGTACTCGCGTGCAAGGGCCTCAAAGGCCTCTTCGCACTCCGGCGTGTTGGGGTTAACGTTGCGCTTTCGCCAGCTGTCGTTGATACCGGTAAAGAGGATGGCGCAGCGGGGATTCACCCGCCGCACTTTCCGGATGAGTTGCCGATAATTGGCCTTGAACCGGGCCGGGTCAAAATCCCCCTGGATATCGTTGATGCCAATGGAGAAAATGACCAGGTCCGGATGCACCCGCCGCAGGTCCTCCTCCCACTCCTCGCAGCGAAGCCAGGAGCCCGTGGCGGCGCCGTTAACCCCGGCCTCCACCATGGTGAATCCGGTGTTGGGCTTGTCCAGGTACATACCGCGGAGGGTATAGCTGCCCGGACCGCCGGCAAAGGCCACCTGCACCCAGTCCGTATAATACGGCAGGTCAAAGTGCGTGAGGCCGCGCCCGGTAACGCCCCGCAGCGTGTCTCTCCCCTGCAACAGCAACACCGGCTCAAGGGTGCCTTCCCCTAATACATCCACGCGGTTAAAGGTATAGCGCGGCTGGTGCAGATGCAGCTCCCGGGGCAGCAGGTCCACCGCCACCCGGGCCGATGTATCGGCCGCTGTAATGGCCATACCGGTGAGACCCAGCACGGTCTCCGGCTTAAGGCAATTGGTCTTTTCCCAGTTGCCGGTATAGGAGGAGGAATAGCTTATGGGTGTATTGGTGCCCGCGGCCGAGAAGGGGAAAACCAGCCCCCTGCCGCCGTCCAGGCCATATCTCAGCGCCAGGAAATGGGCGCGGAGCCGGTCCGTCCAGGTGCCGGCCTGAACGTGGGAGCCGCCCACATGGAGCACCCGCAAATCTCCTTTTCCGGTATCCAGCAGCGTGTCCAGTTTGCGGAGGAAAAGATCAAACTCCTCGCTCTCTCCGCCCGGGAATTGCAGCACGTTCCTATCGGCCGGAATAAAGGGATAACGGGGCAGGCGGCGGGCCTCCAGGGAAGCCGCCAGCACAAGAAGGAATACAATGAGAATTAGTCTTTTCATCGGCCCATCACATCCTTCACCCTCCGGCGCGGAAGGGTTTTCCGCAGCTGGTAGAAATTGTAATACGTAAGGAAGGAATTGGACAGCGCCTCACCCACTTTCTCAGCCCCTGCGGGCGTGAAATGGATATAGTCCGGGCCGGCATACGCGGGCTTGTGCTTCACCCACTGGCCCATGGAGTTCTCCCCGCCCATCATGCGGTAGAGGTCCCAGTATGCCACGTCGTTCCGCAGCGCTGTGGCCTTGAGCGAATCCACCATTTCCGGCAGATGCGGCCAGGTAACAATGCGCCCGTTCACGCTCTTGCCCATATCGGACGGGCCGATGAACAGGATCCGCGCCTGGGGCGCCACCTCATGGAAGTACTGGAGCTGCTTTTCTATCTGCTCCTGATACTGCTGGATGTTCTTGGTGCCGTGCACCACCGGCATATAGTTTCCGCCAAACTGGAGAATGATGAGCTGGGTGTTGTCCATGGCAAAACTCTCCTGCATCAGCGGCTTGGAAATGCGGGTGAAAATGGTGCCGGAGCAGCCTCGGAGCGGGATATTGTCCACCGCCACGCCATGGTCTCCATCGGCCGCCACGCCGTAGATTTCGGCATTTCCCTGGAAGGAGAGGGTGGCCTTCTCCACCGGACGGGAGAATTGCCAGGTGACCAGTGTGGTGCCGCCTTCCGTCTTGCTCTCCACGGGAACGGGCTTTAGCGTATCCGACACAGCCTTCACGGAGAAGCCGGCCGATGCCCGCCCGTAAAGCACGCTGACGCGGGAGAATCTCTGGGTGAACTTTTTGGCGGTTTTGGACCGGGTGATACGGAGGCTCATGGTTCCGCCGCCGGAGAGCTGCACCACTTGCGCCATTACGCCATAGCGGTTGTGCCCGGCGCGAACTGTGGTGGAATCTCCGTACATGGTGTACTGCACAAAGCCTCCGGAGGCGCTTTTGGAGATGCTGGCCGATGGCACATTGGTGAGGGCCGGGAACATGCCCGTGCCGATGCCGCCAAAACGCTCCTGCAGGGCCTGCCGGAGCACCGAGGAGATGCGGTCCATCTCTATCTGGGAGTCCCCGTAATGCACCACGCGCACCGGAAGCGCCTGTTTGGAAGCGTTTTCCATGGCACGGAAAACGGGATCCAGGAAGGTATAGTCGTCATCCGGAAGATAGATGCGGTCCGGGTTTTCGTAAAAGAAAGTACGGTAATAGTGGAGCGTGTCCGTTTCCATCTTGAAACGCTGCTGTACCGCATTGAGCACGGAGTCCACGTCCACCTTTTTCTCCCGGGCGTCCCGCAGCATTCCCTGGTAGGAAGCGAAACGGAGGGTAAGCGGCCCCACCGGGACACCGTCGGCCGGAAAAGCCAGCCAACCGATGCCCAGGAGCGCAAAGACCCCGATGAGGAAAAGTAATACCTGCCGTGCCTTCATCCCTTACCAGAGTGATTTTGATGAACTTTCGGCCGCATTTTGCAGCGCTGCCGGCACATTGGCAAAGAAGTCAAAACCGGCCCGGGCCTCTATCTCATTGATGGTGGTTATGCCACCTGTACGATAGTTATCATTGGTGTAAACGTACGCACAACCTTTGGCGGCCGTCATTTCACCAGATGTGTTGAACGAACACATCATCAAACACTTGTAATAGTGGCTGGGAATAGGGATATTCAAAGAACCGCTAGGCTTGGTTTTCACGGACCCTTCATACAGAACGCCTGTTACAACGTATAATGTGTCCCGTCCCGAAGGCGCATTTTTGACAACCTTCTGCTCCAAAGTAGCCCATATACCTCCATTAAATCCCGAATTTTGAGGAGCCTTATTGGAGCTGTAGAAGGTCTGCATATTCTGCTTTGCGGTCGTTTGCCGATAATCAGAGGCCACAAGATGTCCCCTATTGTACTCCTGGTTATCATCCAAACCCGTTACTTGCGTAAGAGAAATGGCTGGATCGTTCATCCAAGGACCGTTTCGACCCACTCTATTGTCCGGCCACATAGATGTATGCATGGCATGCGCCGTCCATAGAGGCGCATACTTGGAGCCGTCATACATCACGGTGTAATTACGTACCTGTTTTCCCGATAGGTTAGTATAGGTATGCACGGCAATTTGCCGGCTACTGGTGTTGGTATAATAACGGAACCAAGTGTCGTCCCGGTCATTGTTTCGGCCGGAAACTTCTGCGCCGTTAAGAATACCGGTAAGGCCGGGAACTTCATAACAATTCAGATATCCTGTAGTAGCGGCAGCGGGAGCTTCGGTGGTGAAGGAGCGCATATCGCCAAAACGGTCTACGTATATACCCAAAGCAGCATCAAATTCCACAATATACGCCCTGAAATAATAGGTTGTGCTTGGATCCAAACTGGAGAGGGTGGTGGAGAAGCTTCCGGAAGCTCCTACGGGAGGATCCAAATCGGCCTTCTCGGTAAGTACCGTCATGGATTTGCCATAGATGAAGCCCACCTCGGCAATAGTGCCCGTTGCGCCAGAGAATTTGGCGTTGAGGGTTGCTTCCACAGAGGTAATGCCAGTGGCCTGATGCGTTTCCACAACACCGGTAGCCGACGGTTCGTCCGGTTCATCGGGTTCGTCCGGATTCTTGACCGTAACGCTGCACGTGGCCGATTTTTCACCGGCCTTTGCCGTAATTACAGCAGAGCCTTCACTCAGGGCAGTAACCGTTCCGTTCTCCACCTTTGCTACAGCGGGATTGGAACTGCTCCAGGTTATGGTCTTGTCCGTAGCATCGGCCGGTTTGATGGTGGCCGTGAGTTTGACGCTCTCGCCCACTTTTAAAGATACCGCCGCCCGGTCCAGCGTAATCCTATCCACCGGAACCGTCACGGTAACGGTGCAGGTGGCCGATTTATCACCCGCCTTGGCCGTGATTACGGCCGTGCCGGATTCATACGCCCTCACTTCACCCCGCTGGTCCACGTCCACAACCGAGGTGTTGCTGCTGGACCAAGTCACGGTTTTGTCCGTGGCGTTGTCCGGCTTAACCGTTGCCGTAAGCCTCTCGCTTTCCCCACTGATCATATTCAGGCTGGTCCTGTCCAACGAAACGGATTCTACGGGAACCGCACTCTTTTTTACAGTGACCTGGCAAGTGGCCGACTTTTCTCCGGCCTTTGCCGTTATGGTGGCGGAACCTTCCTTAATTGCGGTGACCTTTCCGTCCTCCACTGTGGCTATTGCCGGATTGGAACTACTCCACGTAACGGTCTTATCCGTGGCATCGGCAGGGTCCACGGTGGCTGTAAGCGTTATACTTTCATTCTCGCCCAAAGTCACCGATGTCTGGTCCAGGCTGAGGCTTTCCACAGGTACCGACACGGTAACCGTGCAGGAGGCCACTTTCCCACTTGCCATGGCGGTAATAACGGTGGTGCCGCCTGCTAGTGCCGTCACCTTACCGTCCCCGTCCACGCTGGCCACCGAGGCATCCCGGCTGTCCCAAATGATGGTTTTGTTTGTTGCATCGGCCGGATTAACCGTTGCTATAAGCGTTTCACTCGCCCCCTTAGCCAAAGACAGCTCCGTTTTGTTCAGTTCAACGGACGAGACTTCCACTACTTTCTTGCTCACGGTTACCTTGCAGGAAGCCTTCTTTCCTCCGGCGGAAGCGGTGATTTCCGTACTTCCCTCCGCGACGGCCGTTACAAGTCCTCCGTTGGAAACGGTAGCCACGGAAGGATTGGCCGATGACCAGAGGATATTTTTATCGGTGGCATCGGACGGAATAACGGTAGCTGTAATCTGTACCGTCTCACCAATGACCAATTCTGCGGAAGGCCGACTGATGGTGACCGACGACACCGGCACATCCAACTCCTGCCCTCCACAGGCTGCAAAAAGCCCGAGCAGGGAAAAAAGGGAACAAAATTGAAGGATTCGCTTAATCATCATTCCGGAACCTTAATGGTGTCCCCGTGTTCCTGGGCCACGGTCTGTTTCCAGAGATCCGTGTAGCCCGGCCATTCTACGCTTTCCGGAATGCCTTCCGAGTGCTCCGAGTGCTTGAAGGAACCGTCCTCGTTCTGGGGCTTCACATTGCCGTCCATGAACTTGACAAGCAGTTCTTCTTCCAGTTTAACCCAGGCCTGGAACTGATTCTGGGCGGTTTTCACGGTATAATCCGTAATGTATTTAACCACCTTCTCAAAGGGTTTGCGGGAAATCATCACATCCCCCTTGGAGGAAAGCTTCTTCTGCATCTTTACCGCCACCTCGTTGTACATGACCACGGCCATGCTGTCCACGGAATGGGTCTTGCGGTACATCTGGTCCAGCTCAAAGGCATCGGCCCGTTCCCGCACATAGGGAGCCATTACGTTATACATCTTGTAGCAGGCGTTGGAGATGCGGTTGTTCATCCAGAAGGAAGACGTTGCCGAATAATGCAGCAGGTCTCCGTTGCCCTGGCGGAAGCACTCCGGCACCTTGGTGATGCTGGTGTAGATGGGGGTGAGGTAAGAGGTGGCAGCGTCGTCCGTGCCGAACCATAGGATGCCGCCCACCACGTCCGGGACGTAGTTGCGGGCCTGGCCCACCATCCAGAAACCGGTCTGCTGGGTGGCGATGGCGCGCTCATTCACATAGCTCCGGCCTTCCACCTCAAATTCCATGGGCCTCCAGCGGTACGGGAGGGCGTTTCCGCCGGCGCCGATGTCCTGGGTCATATCCATGGGGGTACCCTCAAAATGGTCCCGCATTACATCGGCCACATCCTTGACGCTGATCTTTTTGCGCGGATACACAAACAGCGGAAAGTCGTTCTCCAGATTCTCGCCCATCACGTAATCCAGGAAGGTGAAAGCATCCCGGGTGACGGCGTTGCCGTTTTCGTCGTAATAGGAGAACCAGCCGTTGGTGAGGATGTTGAAGGCACTCCAGGCGCGGGCGTCGCAGCCGCGGGCAGCCCCGAAGTCGATGGGGCAATACGCAGCCTTGAAGCTGAATTCGCTGTCGGCCCCCTCGAAATAACCCTTGCGACGGGCGAAGGAAATCACGTCCGGTGCATACAGGCAGTTGTCCGGGTCGTTAAGCGGGAATTTGCCGATACGGGCCTGGTTGGCATGGGCGCAGATGGCACCGTCCGGCACCCTGCGGGCCACCCAAACGATGCCCTTGTTCATGTTCACGCCGTTGCGCATGTTCATGCCCTTACCCACCAGCTCCATGATCCAGGCCTCGTTCTTATCGGCAATGGAGAAGGTCTCTCCCTCCGACGCATAGCCGTACTCGTTGGCCAGGTTCACAATGATATCGATGGCTTCCCGGGCCGATTTGGCGCGCTGCAGGGTGATGTAGATGAGGGAACCGTAGTCGATTCCGCCCTTCTTGTCCTCCAGTTCCGCACGGCCGCCCCAGGTGGTTTCCGTAATGATTACCTGGTTCTCGTTCATGTTGCCCACGGTCTGATATGTGTGTTCCACCTGATCTATCTCTCCCAGGTAGCGGTTGGTATCCCAGTCATAGACCCTGAGCACCTCTCCCGGTTTCCAGTCCCTGGCCGGATGGAAATACAGCTCCCCAAACAGATAATGGGAGTCGGCTGCATAAGACACCATAACGGAGCCGTCCATGCTGGCGCCACGGGATATGATTACATTGGTACAGGTATTTCCTTGCTGGGCCGCAACCAGCGCGAGCAGGGCGGCCACAAAGGATTTGAGAAGGATATTTCTCATCATTTTTGTGGTTTTTCGATTTATTGCGTAATTTTGTCCTTCGACATCAATTTGCAAATTTATGAAATTTTATCGTTTAATACATCTTGCGGCGGCCGTATTCCTGTCAATTTTTGCCGGGCGCGCCCAAAATCAGCAAGTCACGCCGGAACAGCGGGAAAAGCAGATGCTGGAAGCCGTGGACAAGGAGACGGAACGCCTTAAGAACCTCCTGGACCTGGAATACTGGCAGGAGTTTTATGTGGATTCCATCCTCACGCACGACTATGCGGCCCTTACCAAGGAGCTGGAAGATATGGCAAAGGCCAAGGTGGAGAACACGGACCTGTACCAAAGCGTGCAGGACAAATGGATGCAGCAAATTGCCGACAGTTTGCAGAAAATCTTCACCGAAGAGCAGTGGAAACAGTACATGAAATCCGGCGGGCAGCGCGCCCAGCGGGACCGGGACAAGCGGCGTGAAAAGGCCGCCAAGGCATCCGCAGATAGGAAAAAATAGTTATCTTTGCACCCACTATGAAAGAAGCGATTGATAAAATATTCAAAGAACTCCAGGAGCTGAAGGCTTCCACCGCCAAAGAGGCCGAAGAAGCCCGTGTGCGTTTCCTGGGAAAGAAGGGTGAAATTACGGCCCTCATGGAGGAATTCCGCACCGTAGCGCCGGAACTCAAACGGGAATATGGCCAAAAGCTCAACGAGTTAAAGAAGGCCGCCGCCGCCCGCATTGAGGAACTCAAGGCCTCCGTGGAGGAAGCCGCCGTATCCCTGGCCCCCAAGGAGGACCTCACTATGCCGGGAGACTCTTTCCCGCTGGGAAGCCGCCATCCCGTTTCCATCGTGCGCCAGCAGATTGTGGACATCTTCCGCAAATTTGGTTACGATGTGGCGGAAGGACCTGAAATTGAGGACGATTATCATGTGTTCGAAGCCCTTAACTTCCCGCCCAACCACCCGGCCCGGGAAATGCAGGATACCTTCTTTGTGAGTACCGGACATCTGAATCCGCTGCTGCTCCGCACCCACACCTCCTCCGTGCAGGTTCGCACCATGGAAAAGCAGCCGCTGCCCATCCGCGTGGTGTGCCCCGGCCGAGTTTTCCGCAACGAGGCCATATCGGCCCGCGCCCACTGCATCTTCCATCAGGTGGAGGGCCTTTATATTGATAAGGACGTTACTTTTGCCGATCTTAAGCAGGCCATCCTCCTTTTTGCACGGGAGATGTTCGGCCCGGAGACGGAAATCCGCATGCGCCCCAGCTACTTCCCCTTCACCGAGCCTTCGGCCGAGGTGGACGTGAGCTGCAACATCTGCCACGGCAAGGGCTGCAACATCTGCAAAGGCACCGGCTGGCTGGAAATCATGGGCTGCGGCATGGTGGATCCCAACGTGCTCAAGGCCAGCGGGATAGATCCTTCCCAGTATACCGGCTTCGCCTTCGGCATGGGTGTGGAACGCATAGCCATGCTCAAGTGGCAGGTGAACGACCTGCGACATTACTTCGAGAACGACATGCGCTTCCTGCAGGAATTCGCCACCGCAACGGAAGTGTAAATCTATTGATTTCCAACACATTAAAGAATTCTCCCTGTGACCAAAATCACAGGGAGAATCTTTTAATACGCTGATTATCAGCCTAGAATATGAAGCTCACCTTATGCAGGATGGAGGGATGCTCGTCGCCGCAGTCGTCGGCCACCCAGATGCAGCCGTGGGCGCGGTCCACGCACACCGATTCCGGATTTTCCTTGGCAATGCCGCTAAGGTCATATGTGGCCAGGAGCTCCGTGGCTTCCCCGTTAAACAGATACAGCGTAAAAGGCTTCATATCAGGCACTTCCCGGGAGTACTTGTTGGAGTCCATCACCCAGAGGTAGTCTCCTTCCGGGTCATAGCACAGATCGGCAATTTCCGAAAGGGTGGGGGCAACGTCCCTGAGGCTCCGCGTGTCTGCCAGCTTGCGGCCGTCCACGGAATACTTCCACAGCGTGGCCTTGGTCTGGGCGCCCAGATACAGGTCTCCCTTGTACCAGGTGATGCCCTCAATGCCGTCGTTCCTGAGGCGGGCGGCTTCCTCCACCTGCACCACGGTTTCTTTCCCGTTATAATCCGGAGGGGTCATCTTGAACACCCGGTAAGGTTCCGCGTCCAGGTACAGGTTCCCGGTGGAGGGGTCCAGGGTGATGCCTTCCAGGTCCGATTTCTCATACCAGTGGTTCTCAAAACTTCCGTCGAAGCCTATCCTGTACAGGTTGCCGTTGTCCCCAACGCCCCACAGGAAGTCCTTGTCTTTGCTCAGGCACAGGCCGGAGAGTTCCACCACGAAGCTTCCGTCCGGCTTCTGCAGCGGCTTGGACCATTCCAACTGCCCCATAACGGGAAGGCGCTGCACCTGCGTCTTGCGCGAGGCGCCGCAAGCGGCCAGCAGCAGAACCGCCGCCGCAAACATGAGTGCTGTGTAGAGTTTTTTCATACTTGCCGATTATGATAGGCAAATTTACGAATTGTTTGCCGGTAATAAAAGCCTACCGCACCACCACTTCGCCGCCAACCACATCCACATGGACGGTGGTGTCCTTGCGGATGGTGCCGTCCAGGAGGTTCTTCGCCAGAAGGTTCACCAGTTCGCGCTGGATGAGGCGCTTCACGGGACGTGCGCCGTAGGACGGGTCGTAGCCGTGCTCCACAATATGGTCCTCGAAGGCCGGGGTGAACTCCACGGTGATGCCGCTTTCGGAAAGTTTCCGCTGCAGCTCATGCTCCTGGATATGGAGGATTTCACGGATATCGGCCTTGGTGAGCGGGTCGAACATGATAATCTCGTCAATACGGTTGAGGAACTCCGGACGCACCGTAAGCTTCAGTACGTCAAGCACTTTCTTGGAGCACTCGTCCAGCAGGGAGCGGCGCGTGGCTATGGCCTGCGCGTCCAGACCGTTCACTTCCGGCAGGCGTTCCATGTAGCTCTGGATGATATCGGCCCCGGCGTTGGACGTCATGATGAGGATGGTGTTCTTGAAGTCCACCGTACGGCCCTTGTTGTCCGTGAGCCGTCCGTCGTCCAGCACCTGCAAAAGCACGTTGAAAACGTCCGGGTGGGCTTTTTCAATCTCGTCCAGCAGCACTACGCTGTACGGTTTGCGGCGCACGGCTTCGGTGAGCTGGCCACCCTCGTCGTAACCCACGTATCCCGGAGGCGCACCCACAAGCCGGCTCACGGTGTGCCGCTCCTGGTACTCGGACATATCGATACGGGTCATCATATTCTCGTCGTTGAACAGGAATTCGGCCAGGGCCTTCGCCAGTTCGGTCTTACCCACGCCCGTGGTTCCCATAAAGAGGAAGCTACCGATGGGGCGCTTTTCGTTGCTAAGGCCTGCCCGGTTGCGGCGTACGGCGTCGGAAACGGCCTTGATGGCCTCGTCCTGGCCCACCACCCGCTTGTGCAGTTCGGTCTCCATGCGGAGCAGCTTTTCCTTCTCGCTCTCCAGCATCCGCTTCACCGGGATGCCGGTCCACTTAGCCACAACCTCGGCAATATCTTCCGGAGTAACCGCTTCTGTTACAAGCGGTTCTTTAATGGATTCCGCCTTAGCGGTGAGGTCGTCTATGCGCTTCTGGGTGGCGGCCATCTTGCCGTAGCGGATTTCGGCCACCTTGGCATAGTCGCCGTTGCGTTCGGCCGTCTTGGCCTGGAGGTTCAGCTCCTCCATCTCCTGCCGGGCCGTCTGCAGGCCGCCCAGGATGTCCTTTTCCTCGTTCCAGCGCTTCATGAGCACTTCGCGCCGGGCCTGCAGGTCCTTGAGCTCGGCCTCCAACTTGTCCTTTTTGGCCGATGCGCCTTCGCGCTTAATGGCCTCGCGTTCAATTTCTTTCTGGCGGATGGCGGAGTTGAGCTCGTCGATGGGCTCCGGCACGGAATTCATCTCCAGTCGCAGTTTGGATGCCGCCTCGTCCACCAGGTCGATGGCCTTGTCCGGCAGGAAGCGGGAAGTGATATAGCGGTGGCTCAGGTTCACGGCGGCAATGAGGGCGTCGTCCTCGATGCGCACCTTGTGGTGGTTCTCATAACGCTCCTTCAGACCACGCAGGATGGCAATGCTTTCCGCCGGGGACGGCTCGTCAATCATCACCATCTGGAATCGGCGCTCCAGGGCCTTATCGGCCTCAAAATACTTCTGATATTCGTCCAGCGTGGTAGAGCCGATGGTGCGCAGTTCGCCCCTGGCCAGTGCAGGCTTGAGGATGTTGGAAGCGTCCATGGCGCCGGAACTACGGCCCGCGCCCACCAGGGTGTGGATTTCATCGATGAAGAGGATTATCTCACCGGCGCTGTCCACCACTTCCTTCACAACGCCCTTAAGTCGCTCTTCAAACTCACCTTGATATTTAGCGCCCGCGATAAGCGCGCCCATGTCCAGGGAATATACTTTCTTGGATTTGAGGTTCTCCGGCACCTGCCCATTTACGATATTCTGGGCAATGCCCTCGCTGATAGCGGTTTTACCCACACCCGGTTCGCCCACCAGGATGGGGTTGTTCTTGGTGCGCCGGGAAAGGATCTGCAGCACACGCCTTATCTCGTCGTCCCGGCCGATAACCGGGTCCAGCTTGCCTTGCGACGCCCTCTCGTTGAGGTTGATAGCAAAGCGTTCCAGAAAACTGTTGTTATTGTTGTTGTCCATAATCTTGATCTCCTTTGCCTTCCGGTACATCAATCTCCGTTCCTTTCCCCCGGCACTGACAAAATGGCAGATGGGTACAAAAAAACCTCCTTCATCCACAAAAATGACCTATATCGTGGATGGAGGAGGTTAAGATATGCGGATTTCCTACTTGGAGTAGTCCTTCAGGGCTTTTTCCACCTCTTTCTGGACCTCGGGATCCGAGAGGGCCTTTTCGGCGTCATCTATGATTTCGTCAAAGGTCTTTTCCATGGCCTTGTACATCTTTACGGAGTAGCCCAGCTTCTCGTCGTTCTTCTCCAGGAGGTTGATTTCGCAGCGGCGAAGCACACCGTCCTTCTTGAAGGTCCAGCCGTAGTCGCCCATATAGATTTCAATGCCCAGGATCTTGGTGCCTTTGCCATCCTCGATCATCTGCTCCAGGTCCTTTTCGGTGAAGGCCTTTTCCTTGTCGCTGGTGTCTTCGAAGCCGTACATGTTGATGCCGTTATCGGCCACTTTCTTGGTTAGGGCATAGATGCGGCGCACGTTGTTCTCGTGGTCTTCCTTGGTGTAGCTGCCGCCGTCCTGGATCTTGAAGTTGGCCAGGGCGTCATGCTCGTCGCCAAAGTAGGTGTACTGGCTGGTTTCGTTGAGAGCATATTCGGGAGCCAGGTCCTTGAGCTTGATGCCGCTGAATTTCTGGAAATAGAAATCGGCCGCTTCTTTGGAGTAGCTTTCGCCTTCGAATTTCTCCTTGATAATATTCTCGGCAACCTTGTTCAGGTCCACTTCTCCGTCTTTCTTGGCTTTTTTGTTGGAGTTTCCGCCGCAGCCCGCCACCAGCAGGACCACAGCCATGCACGTAAGTGCTGTGAAGATTCTTTTCATGGGGATTCTTGGTTTAGTTTCGCCAAAGATACGCATTTTTAATGGATTACACACACAGCCTCCGGCCGAAAAGTGGTTGTCCGTCCACAGAACCGGCCTCTCCGGTGGACGAACCCGCAAAAATCGGCCGTTCGTCCACGAAATAGCCTTCCACGGTGGATGAGGGAATAAATATACCAAATAATTTGTAACTTTGCAGGACTATGGATTTACAGGCCCTAAAGAATAAATACGATATCATTGGGAACGACCCGGTGCTCAACGACTCCCTGGAAACGGCGGTGAAGTTTGCACCCACGGGCCTGAGTGTGCTCATCCAGGGGGAGAGCGGCGTGGGTAAGGAAAGCGTAGCGCGTATCATCCATCAGTATTCCCAGCGCCGCCAGGGGCCGTTTTTCGTGGTAAACTGCGGCGCCCTGCCCAAGGAACTGGTGAATTCGGAACTCTTCGGCCATGTGAAGGGATCCTTCACCGGCGCCACGGACAACCGCAAAGGCTACTTTGAAGATGCCGACGGAGGCACGCTGTTCCTGGACGAGATTGCCGAACTTCCGGCCGAGACGCAGGCCCTCCTGCTGCGGGTACTCCAGAGCGGAGAATTCCGCAAGGTGGGATCCAACAAGGTGGAGCACACGGACGTTCGCGTAGTGGCTGCCACCAACGTGCAGCTGTACGAGGCGGTAAAACGCGGCAAATTCCGCGAAGACCTTTATTTCCGCCTATCGGCCGCCCAGATCCGCATCCCTCCGCTGAGGGAACGGAAGGGAGACATCTACCTGCTGTTCCGCAAGTTCACGTCGGACTTCTCGGAGGTGTACGGCATGTGCAAGATATCGCTGCGTCCGGATGCCATCCATCTGCTGGAGCATTACCGCTGGCCGGGCAACATCCGCCAGCTGCAGGGCTTTACCCAGTCCCTTACGGCCCAGCTTTCCACCAAGGTTACGCCCACGCTGCAGCGCATCGAACTGTCGGCCGCAGACCTGGAGCCCTTCATCCCCCGGGAGGAAGGCGAGCCCATCCCCATGCTGTACGAAGGACCTCAGCCTTCATCGGCCTTTAATGCCGATGAGCGCCAGGCCATCTTCAAAGCCATCTTTGACCTTAAACAGGAGGTGGACGCCCTTAAGGCGCGTATAGACCGCCGGGAGCTTCCTCCGCCTCCGGCCGGCAGGCCCCTGGAAGAAACGCAGGAGGCCGAATGGCAGGGAGAGGAAACCTTCCCCCAGGACAAGCCCATCTTCCACGTGGAAACGCCCGCACAGGAGCCTCAGGCTCATACCCTGTCCCTCCGCAAGTCGGAGGAGGAACTCATCCGCGCAGCGCTGGAAAAGCATGAAGGCAACCGCAAGAAGGCGGCCGAAGAACTGGGCATGAGCGAGCGTACCCTTTACCGTAAATTACCTCCGGAATACCGCAAGAAATGAAACGCCTTGTTGTAATACTGGCCGTTGCGCTTGCGGTGGTGTCCTGTGGGATTTATTCTTTCACAGGTACTTCCATTCAGCCGGATGTAGCAACCATCACCATTCCGTACGTGGAGAACAAGGCGGTCCGTATCAATCCGTCCCTGTCCAACGACTTAACGGAAGCCCTGCAGGAGAAGTTCCGCAAACTCACCCGCCTGGAGCAGGTGGATGTGGACGGAGACCTGGAGCTGGTGTGCGAAATAACGGGTTATGACGTAAAGGCTACAGCCATCACGGCCGAGGAGCAGGCTGCGCAGAACCGCCTTACCGTGCAGGTGAAGGTAGAGTTCACCAACCGGAAATACCCGGAGGACGATGTGAGCAACTCCTTCAGCGCGTACGAGGATTTTGACGCCACCATGTCGCTGGACGCCGTAGAGGGCGGACTTTGCGAAACCATCATAGAAAAACTGGTAGAAGATATATTCAACGCAACCGTAGCACAATGGTAAGAGCATCCCATATGGACATCCACACCCTCACGCTGGACGAGCTGGTGGGCGTGGTGAACCTGTACCCCTGGTATGGCGCCGCCCGGGTGGAGCTTTGCTCCCGCATGGCCGAGGTGGGCGGAAGTGACTGGGGACAGGAACAATACGCCGGAGAGGCCCTGTACGTGGTGGACCGCCGGAAGATTGCCACCTTTGTGCAGCGGGACCGGAAGGGAGACTACTCAGACAAGGATGTCCAGGCCCTGCTGTCTTCCTACATGGGACCTTCCCCGGAAGAGACTGCGGCTGCAGAGCACCAGGTACGCGTGGTGGGCGGAGACTATTTCTCCCAGTCCCAGTACGACAATGTGCGCAAGGGGGATGACAACATCTTTACCCGTTTTGCTTCCAAGAACCGCCCGGAAGGCGCTCCGGACGAGGAAGCGGGCAGCGAAATAGCCGATAGGTTCGCCACCGAAACCCTGGCCCGGATCTTTGCCGAACAGGGCCGTCCGGAGGAGGCAAGACGCATTTATTCGCGTCTGGTTTTGGATATTCCGGAAAAAAGTGCTTACTTTGCAACCCTTATTGACGAATTGGATTAAAAATAGTTAACAATATGAACGCAGCATTCACTGTTCTGGTCGTCCTTATTATCATTGCGGCCATTCTCCTGATCGCGGTCGTCCTCCTGCAGAATGGCAAGGACGGCGGCCTCGCCACCAACTTCACTTCCGCCAACCAGACGCTTGGCGTACGTCAAACCGCCACCATCCTGGAAAAGGCCACCTGGTATCTGGTCGCCTTCATCCTGGTGGTTTCCGTGATCACCGTTTTCGTGGCCCGCGGCAACACCCAGCGTGGTTCCAACGACGCCGTGAGCACCGAAATCCTCAACCAGATGGATGCCGCCGCTCCGGAAGCTCCCGCTTTCCCGCTCCCTCAGGACAATCCCGAGGCCAGCCCGGAAGCCGAATAAGCACCCGGCAGCAGATGTTCAGGCCAGCCCTTCGGGGTTGGCTTTTTTTTGTTATCTTTACAACATGAAAAGAAGAGATTTTGTAAAGGGGCTGGCGGGGGCGGCGCTGCTGCCCGCCATTCCGGGGTGCATACAGGCTCAGAAGGCCGATGAGGGCTGGGACTTTGACCGGGTACTGGACCGCAGCGGAACCTGGAGCATCAAGTACGGCCGAACCAAGGAAGGCGAGATTCCCATGTGGATTGCCGATATGGATTTCCGTACGGACCCGGCGGTGAAAAAGGCCCTTGAGGAGCGCCTGGAGCGGGATGTCATGGGCTACACCTCCACGCCGGAAGCCTTCTACGAGGCTGTTCAGGGCTGGCTGGAGCGGCGGCACGGTTATCGGCCCGAAAGGGAGTGGATTGCGTACTGCCCGGGAGTGATTACCTCCCTGAACCAGGCGTACCTTACCTTCACGGAGCCCGGCGACAAAATCATTGTCCAGCCTCCCGTCTATGACCATTTCCGCCTGTACATCGAGCGGCTGGGGCGCGTCTGCGTGGACAATCCCCTCATTCTTGACAGCGGCCGATATCGGATGGACCTGGAGGGCTTGGAGCGGCTCATCGACAGCCGCACCAAGGCCATCGTGCTTTGCAATCCGCACAATCCCATCGGCCTGGTCTGGGACCGGGAAACGCTGGCGGAGCTGGCCGGCATTGCCCGCAAACACGGCCTGTTGGTCTTTTCCGACGAGATCCATGCCGATCTGGCCCTGGAAGGCCGTCGGCAGCTGCCTTTCTGCAGCGTGAGCGAAGATGCCGCGGCGGTGGGGCTTGTGTTCGGCGGTCCAACGAAAGCCTTCAATCTGGCGGGGCTTTCCGGCACGGCCTGGTGCGTGATTCCGGACAAGGAAAAGCGGGAACGCTATCTGGCCACTTTAAGGAACGCCAAGCTCAACGAGGCTTCTATCCCCTCGCTAGTTGCCACCTTATCGGCCTATACACACGAACCGCTCTGGCTGGAGGATCTGCTGCGGTACCTGGAAGGGAACATCGGCCTGGTTTGCGACACCCTGGACGGCTCTCACGGTATCCGCGCCATAAAGCCCGAAGCCTCTTTCCTGGTATGGCTGGATTGCCGAAGCCTTTCCGCCGCCCCGGAGGAACTGGCCGATTACTTCCGCTCTAAGACCAACCTCATCCTCAGTAACGGTAACTCTTACGGTACCGGTGGCGCCGGATTCCTCCGGATGAACGTGGGATGCCCCCGCAGCGTACTCCGGGAGGCCCTCGGCCGAATTCAGGATGCCTTCGGCCTGTAATTTGGAATAAATTGCTATATTTGTGAATTGGACAATAACAATATTACTTATATGAAGAAGACTCTCAAAACCTTTGCCGCAGCCCTTATGGCGGTAGCCGCCGTGGCCTGCGCTTCTCCGGAAAAGATGGCCAAGATGGCCGATGCTGTGAAGGTCAGCTGCAACCCTTCCGTACTGGAAGTAGTTAACGACCAAATCTTTGCCACCGTGACGGTGGACTGCCCCAAGGATTACTTCAATCCCAAGGTAATCATGGAGGTTACCCCCGTGATTGTGTACGAAGGCGGCGAGGCTGCCATGAAGCCCTTCAAGTACCAGGGAGATAAGGTTAAAGACAACTACAAAGTGATCTCTTCCCAGGGTCAGAAGGTTACGGAACAGCTTAAGTTCGACTATGTGGAAGGTATGGAAAAGTGCTTCCTGGAGCTCCGCAGCCGCGTTATTGCCGGCAATAAGAGCATCAATCTTCCCTCCAAAAAAGTGGCCGACGGCGCCAACACCACCTACATGCTGGTGAAGCGAAATGGAGACGTCTCCTTCAAACCGGATGCCTACAAGGACATCATCACCAGCACCACCGAAGGCCAGATCAAATACCTGGTGAACAGCTCCGAGGTGCGGAATTCAGAGCTCAAGGGAGACTCCGTGAAGGAGTTCCTGGCCGCCCTGGAAGCCATTGAAAAGGACGAGCGCGCCACTATCACCGGAACTGAGATTGTGGCCTACGCTTCTCCGGAAGGTGCCGAGGACCGCAACAACAAGCTCTCCGGAGACCGTTCCGCATCGGCCAACAAGGCCTGGGACAAGGTGACCAAGGGTCATGAGACGGTGGATCCTTCCGTACGCAGTGTGGGTGAAGACTGGGAAGGCTTCCAGCAACTGGTGGCGGAGTCCGACATTGAGGACAAGGACCTCATCCTGCGCGTCCTCTCCATGTATTCAGACCCGGCCGTGCGTGAAAACGAAATCCGCAACATGAGCCAGGTGTACACCGCCCTCAAGGGTGAGGTACTTCCGGAACTGCGCCGCGCCCGCCTCATTGCCAACGTGGAGTATAAGAATTACACCAATGACGAACTCCTGGAACTGCTGGACCAGAATGCCGATATCCTGGACGAGGAAGCCCTCCTCCGCGCCGCCTCCGTGGTGAAGGACAACGCCAAGAAGGAAAACATCTACAAGAAGGCCGTGGAGCGCTATGGCAGCGACCGCGCCCAGTACAACCTGGCCGTCACTTATCTGAATGAGGGTAAGGGCGCCCAGGCGGAGCAGGCCCTTGCCAAGGTAAAGGCCAATGATGCCGATGTGCTCAACGCCAAGGGCGTGCTGGCCCTCCGTAACAATGATCTGGAGACCGCCGAGACCTACTTCCGTCAGGCCTCCGGCAATGCCGATGCCAAGGCCAACCTGGGTATCGTCCAGCTCCTCACCGGCCGTTATGATGAGGCTGTGGAGTCCCTCAAGGACAAGAAGGGCTGCTGCAACAACACCGTACTGGCCTACATCCTTACGGACCAGCTGGACAAGGCTGCCGCCGCCGTCCACTGCAAGGACACCCGCGTGCAGTACCTGAAGGCCATCATCGCCGCCCGTCAGGGAGACGCCCAGGGCGTGAAGGACAACCTGGCCAACGCCTTTGCCAGCGATGAGTGGAAGGCCCGCGCCGCCCGCGACGTGGAGTTTGCCGGTTACGAATTTTAAACTCCGTCGGCCGTGAACAGCGGACGGGTGGTAGACATCATCTTCTGCATCCTTGTGTTGCCGGGGATGATGTTCCTTTTTCCCATCGGGGAATGGGCCCAGTGGCATCCCGGGTATATCCTGGGATACGCCGGGTGGCTGTACGGTGTGTATTTCCTGTGCAGGGAAGCCCTGGGGCCCATGCTCCTGAAGGGCGCCAAAGGCATACTCACGGCGCTGGGCATCCTGTTCCTGGTGGGCGCCGTCACCTTCCTCATGTCCTGGACGCCCGTGGACTTCCCGCGGGATGCCGATACGGTTTCCGGACGCCTGGAGCTGCATCAGCGGGCCATGTGGGTGCTGCTGTTGGCCGATGTGACCATTGGCCTCCTGGTGGGGGTCTTCAGCTCCCGCATCAAGGAACTGTCGGCCTCACGCGAGGTATCGGCCGCTATGGACAACGCCCGCTCGTCGCTGTACAAGCGCAGTTTTGATGCCGTGGCCGACGAAGACATTGAGCTCAAGAGCGACTATAAGACCGTACGGGTGCCTCTTTCGTCCATTCAGTACATTGAATCCCGCAATAATTACTCCTGCGTTCATCTGGACCACCAGGAGGACATCGTTTCCCAGATTACCCTCAAAAAGGTGATGGAGCTGCTTCCGGAAGGGAAATTCCTCCGGATTCACCGGTCCTACATTGTTCCGGTGTGGCGGATTGAATCCAAGTCCCTCACCCAGGTGCAGCTGATGGGCGTGAAGGACCCGCTTCCGGTGGGCCGCGCCTTCAAAGACAGTATAAAATGAGCAAGAACAAGGACTTCTATGCAACCCGGTCCACCAGCTGGTGGATGGTGGCGCTGGCCATGATAGGCTCCTGTTTCTCGGGGGTTACCTTCGTGTCCGTGCCGGGCATGGTGGCATCGGCAGGATTCGGCTACCTGCAGATGTGCCTGGGCTTTTTCCTTGGATATCTGGTCATAGCTTTTGTGCTCACGCCGCTGTATTTCAAGTTGGGGGTGGTGTCCATTTACCAGTATCTGGAGCAGCGTTTCGGCCTTTCCTCCTATAAGACCGGCGCCTGGTTCTTCTTCATTTCCAAGATGCTGGGGGCGTCGGTGCGCTTCTTCCTTCTGTGCGCCACGCTGCAGCTGCTGCTGTTCCAGGGCCTGGGCGTTCCGTTCTGGGTTACTGTGGTGGTGGCTGTGTTCCTCATATGGATATACACCTTCCGGGGCGGAGTGAAGTCCGTCATTTGGGTGGACATGATTAAAACCGTCTGCATGCTCTTTACCGTGGTGCTGTGCCTGGTACTCATCGGCCGGGAAGTGGGCGTCTTTGACAAATCCATGGCACGGGTGTTCTGGTTTGACGATGTGAACCACCCGCAATTCTTCTTCAAGCAGCTGCTGGGCGGCCTGTTCACGGTGATTGCCACCACTGGCCTGGATCAGGATATGATGCAGCGCACGCTGGCCTGCAAAAACGTAAAGGACTCCCAGAAGAACCTTTTGGTTTCCAGCGTGTTGCAAATTGTTGCCATTGCCCTGTTCCTTATTCTGGGCGTATACTTGTACCAGTTTGCAGCCCTTCACGGCATTGAGGCTAAGGGAGACGCTTTGTTCCCGGAAGTGGCTTGCTCGTCCTTCCTGCCGCCCATCGTGGGAGTGCTGTTTGTGGTGGGGCTCATTGCCGCCGGTTTCCCGGCCGGGGGATCGGCCCTTACCGCGCTCACGACGTCCTTCACCGTGGACATCCTGGGCGGGCTCAAACGGGCCGATTCGGACAGGCTGCGCCGATGGGTGCACGTGGGGATGGCTGTACTGATGGCAGTGTGTATCATTGTTTTCAGCGTGCTCAATTCCACCTCCACCA
Organism: uncultured Bacteroidales bacterium; assembly: GCA_946185645.1. GTDB lineage: Bacteria > Bacteroidota > Bacteroidia > Bacteroidales > UBA932 > Cryptobacteroides. The sequence goes on along the minus strand of CAMHKD010000008.1, from coordinate 4,251 downwards.
TTGATGCCGTGTACCGGCTGGCCAGCTACACTTACGGCCCGCTGCTGGGACTGTTCTTCTTTGGGATTTTGAGCAAAAAGGCCGTCCGGGACCGCTGGGTGCCGCTTGTATGCGTGCTGGCGCCGGCGCTGTGCCTGGTGCTGGATTTGAATTCGGAGGCCTGGTTCGGCGGCTACCATTTCAGCTATGAGCTGCTGCTTTTGAATGCAGGATTCACGGCTTTGGGACTTTTATTCCTGCGTAAGAAATGAATAAGTGGTTTTGGGTTCTGCTAACGCTCTTTTCCATGAACGCCTGTGCGCAGGGGCAGGATTTGCCCCGGCCCATCCGGCTTACGGAGATGCCGCAAACCCCGCTGAGCATTCCCGCAGGGCAGTATTCCGGAATTTCCTTTGTCCAAGGCAAACAGTTTGTGGTAGTGGACGACAAAGTCCGCGGCGGCGGCATCCAGTCCTTTGTGGTGCAAGTGGATTCGCTGGGGTATCTGGAGAGCGTACTGGCAACAAGCCTCAAGGCCAATGATTCCGGAGAAAAGGGATTGGACAACGAGGATATAGTTTACGCTTCCGGACGCCATACGCTGTTTGTGGCGTCGGAGGGCACCCAGACCATCCGGGAATACAATCTTTCCGGCAAACCCACAGGGGCTTCACTGGCAGTGCCGGAGGCGTTTGGGCTTTCCTATATCACCCCCAACCGGGGGTTCGAGGCGCTGGCGTACAATGAGGCCACCGGCCTTTTCTGGACCACCACGGAGGTGCCCCTGATTGCCGATTCGCTCTACCGTTTCCAAAGCTTTTCTGCCGAAACGCTGGAGCCCGCGCAGCAGTTCCTATATGCCGCGGAACCTCCGGCCGAGGAACAATCGGCCATTTCATCGGCCCGGGCCTATGTGTTTGGCATTCCGGCCATTACCGCGCTGGACGACGGACGGCTCCTGGTCCTGGAACGCGAAGTCTATGTTCCACAGGGCGGCCTGGGAACGCTTTTGACGGACTCTTTCACGGCGGCTGCCATCTATGAGGTGGACCCGGTCCGCTGCAAGGCGCCCGTGCTGGAGAAGAAGAAACTGCTAAGCTTCCGGACCGGCGCCCTGAACCTGGCCAACTTTGAAGGCATGTGCCTGGGCCCGGTGCTCCCGGACGGCACACAGACGCTTCTGCTCATTGCCGATTCCCAGAACGGCGCCTACGGCCTGGTGGGCGAATATATCAAAGTGGTTAAACTGCAGTACGAATAGAACATGAGAACCTGCCTGTCCATACTCGCAGCCCTTTTTATCGGCCTTACCGCTTTTGCCCAAAACGGTAAGATATACTTTGGCCGGTATGGTTCCGTGAGGACGGTTGCCGAATGGAACGGCATCCGGATCCCGGAAAACACAGTCCTGGGGGTAAAGATTATTGCCGATAATGCCACCTATAACGGGCTCTCTTATGCCGACTGGCTGAATGTGGCCCCGGAACTGGCAACCAGCGTCCCCGCCCTGGTGGAACGCTGCGTGGAAGGCGCCAACAACCGCTTCAACCGCAGTTTCCAGAATGTCTATTTTTCCTCCATCACGGAAGGGCGGGACTATCTGGTTACCCTAATCCTCCGCCAGGTGTCCAAACAAGGTGACGCCGTGGCCGATGTAACCATAGAAACCCCCGAAGGTCAGAATGCGGTGATCCTTACCCTCAAAGGCGCCGGAGGGCGATATGGCTCGTTTATCAATCTAATGGGCGACGGCATGGAAAGCCTGGGTTACGAACTGGCCAAACGGATGAACAAAGCCCGCTTCCAGAACAAGATTCATCAATAATTATTGAAGAATTACCTGTCCATATTGTTGGCTTTTACGCTGTTGTTTTCCGGCGCAGCCTGTACTCCAGAGCAGAAAGATCCGGAAGGCCTTACTACTACCGGCGAGGCCTTGGATATAACAGAACATTCTGCCACACTCACGGGCTACCTTAACATTTCTCCGCAAAAGGTGGGGAATACGATGGTGGGTATTATGTATGATAAGGATCCATCATTTGAAAACGGACAAAAGATAAGGGCAAAATGGGTGGATAAGAACAATATGTTTGGCTTTACGGTTATCGGCCTGGAGTCCAGCACTACCTATTATTACAAGTCATACGACCAGTATGGAGTGGACATTAATTTTGGTGCCGTAAAGTCTTTCACCACCAAAGATTCCCAATGCCCGGAAGGCGCCGTGGACCTTGGCGTAGTAGTGATCCGGGAGGATGGAACCGCCTATACTTTGTATTGGGCCAAATCCAACCTTTCTGCCGATGGTCTCTGTGCCAATCCGGAGGATGCTGGTGATTACTATGCCTGGGGAGAAACAGAGCCCAAAAGCAGTTATTCGTGGGCAACGTACAAGTTTGGGAATGGTGAAGAGTTCACAAAGTATAATACAACCACCACTTATGGTCCTATTGATCACAGGACCGTCTTGGATTTGTCGGATGATGCAGCCAGGGCAACATTGGGCGGCAAATGGAGAATGCCCACAGAAGAGGAATGGGAGGCTCTCCGCACCCAATGCTCTTCAAGCTGGAGAATACAGAATGGCGTAAAGGGCCAATTGGTAACAGCCTCCAACGGGAACAGTATCTTCCTTCCCGCCGTAGGTTACCGATACGGCTCAAATCTAAACGAGGCAGAGCGCGGGAGTTACTGGTCCTCTTCCCTCTATACGGTATACCCGGGCGAAGCCTGGCGCATGTATTTCTATTCCGGCTTTATTTACACAGACAACAGCGACCGCGACCGAGGCCTGTTAATCCGCCCCGTGACAGAATAAAATAACCCCTCCACGCAACTGTGGAAGTTTTTTTGCGGAGGACGAAAAGCCGGTCAATAGACAATATCGTCTCCTTCGCAGATTTGCACCTGGAGATTCATTTCCTGTAGCCACCCCTTTTCTTTTGCGTAGGTATCCCAGGTGATGCCGGGTGAGTGGTTCCAGGAGATACGGACAATATGGCCTTTCGGCCAGCCTTCCCTTTCTACGTACGTTGCAGTATACAGGACTTTTCCGGTACCGGGATCGGCCAGGGTGAAACCGCTTTCTGTGAAATGACAGGCAAGGCGCTCCTCGTCGGTATCCACATGCTGGTTGTCAATGTATCGGCACATTCCGGAGCGTACCAGGGCGGGTTCCGCTTCGTTTTCGTAGATCCAAATCCACATCTGGAATTGATTGTCCCCCTGCCCCCCGGCATAGAGATATTTGACAGGAGGGAAGTAGCACCCTCCCTGTTTCTGGCAAGCGCAGACAGACAATAGAAGAATTACGGCAGCAAGCAGACTACGTTTCATGGACAAATACTTTCTCCATAAATCCTTCACCTCTCAAAATCTTGCATCGGGAAATAAATATTGGTACTCAAAAAGGTACTGAAATCAACGAAATCTAACGGAAACAAACTGAAATTAAGGTAATTACAAACCTTATTTCGTTTGTTTCCGTTTGCTATTATTCGTTTGGGATATTGTCAAATTTGAGCCGATTTGGCACACGATTTGGCACACGTGTGACAGCGTGTGCCAAAATTTTGGCACATTTTTCAAAAAAGTTACCGAAATGCCCTCTCCGATAACATTCTACGTGTGCCAATACACTAATAATTACCACTTGATATCACCCTATCACCACAATTGATATAGCACCATTACAAAACATTAAATTACTTGTAATAAGGTATTTAGCAAATCTTATCAAGTACCATATAATTTTTGCCAAAATTTTGACAGTTTACCAAAATGTATTACTTTTGCGCTGTGATTTATGCAGGAAATTGCTGAAAAGTCCACAGTGTTCCACGAAATCACACAAAGACTTTGATATTGTACAAATTGGCCGCCCGGAGCGAGCGGAGGAGTATCAGTCCATTTATACCGCAGCGAATTCAGTCGCGGCTGGCAACAATCTGGACCTCCACCCTCTTACCGAGGTCCGACATCGGACAAAGTCCGCATTCCGTTCTTCGCCATGGCTCGTAGCTGGCGATGAAATGTTCCAGTTTGGAAACCTCTTCATCAGACAGAGGATATTCCGGGTCATAATTAACCATTACGACTATACTGTCAAAAGTATTATATGTCGGCAGTTCGCTGCAGTCTCTCTTTGATTGTCACAAAGACATGTTCTATCGCGTTCTCTCGAATGACAGAATTGACTGGCGTCACATACTTCGCTATGTCAACAAGAAGCTGGTCCTTGCCATCTCCGTCCGAAGCGATGCCAGAAAC
>CAMHKD010000007.1:0-67960 GCA_946185645.1 uncultured Bacteroidales bacterium | reverse complement strand
ATCATGCCCCTGGCCGCCGAAGGCTGGTGCTCCATGCACTCGGTGGTGGAAGAGGACAATCTCTGGGATAAAGTAAAGCAGCTCAAAGCCATAGGGGCCGAGGGCATCCTGGTTCTGAACATTGATAAAATCATTCCGTAAGTCATGATCCGCATAGAGACAAACCCGTCCCGGGAACGCTGGGAGGCCCTTTGCAGACGTCCCGCCACCGATAATCCGGTGGTGCGGGAGCGCGTGGAAGCCATCCTCTCCCGCGTCAAGGAAAAAGGAGACGGAGCCCTCAGGGAACTATCCCTGGAAATTGAAGGCAGGCCGATGGAGGCCATCGAAGTGACTCCGGAGGAAATCCGTACCGCCTGCGAGGCCGTAAGTCCCGCCGTCAAGGATGCCATTGCCGATGCAGAAAGTGCCATCCGTGCTTTCCACGAGGCCCAGCAGCCCCGCGAAATCTGCGTTCTCACCGGCCCCGGCGTGCGCTGTGTCCAGCGGCCCGTCCCCATCGGCCGGGTGGGTCTGTACATCCCCGGCGGCAGCGCTCCCCTCTTTTCCACCGTGCTCATGCTGGCCGTTCCCGCCGCCATCGCCGGATGTCCGGAGGTCATTCTCTGCACCCCCGCCGGAAAGGATGGGAAAGTTTGCCCGGAAGTGCTTTACGCAGCATCCTATTGCGGTGTAAAGCGTATTTTCAAACTGGGAGGCGCCCAGGCCATCGCCGCTATGGCGTACGGCACGGAGAGCGTTCCCCGGGTGGATAAGATCTTCGGCCCTGGCAATCAGTACGTGACCACGGCCAAGCAGCTGCTGAGCGCCGGAACGGTGGCCATAGACATGCCCGCCGGCCCTTCGGAAGTAATGGTCATGGCCGATGAATCCACCCCTGCAGCCTTTGCCGCTGCAGACCTCCTTTCCCAGGCGGAACACGGCCCCGACAGCCAGGTGATGCTGGTGTGTGAATCGGCCCGCACCTGCGAAAGCATCCTGGCGGAAGTGGAGCGGCAGACGACTCTCCTGCCCAGAAGCGCCATTGCCCTGCAGGCCCTGGAAAAGAGCCGCGCCTTTGTATTTGACAGCCGGGAAGACCGCCTTGCCTTTGCCAACGCCTACGCGCCCGAGCACCTGATTATTGCCATGAAAGACGCCTGGAAGGTGGCCGATGGCATTACCGCCGCCGGCAGCGTCTTTGTGGGTCCCTACACCCCGGAAAGCGCCGGAGACTATGCTTCCGGCACCAACCACACCCTTCCCACCTGCGGCTGGGCCCGGTCCTTCAGCGGAGTGAACCTGGACAGTTTCTACCGCAAGATGACCCTGCAGGAGATTACCCCGGAAGGCCTCCGCGGCCTGTCCAAGACCATTGTCACCATGGCCGAAGCCGAAGGGCTCCAGGCCCACGCCAACGCCGTAAAAGTAAGGTTATGAACAAGATAGAAGCACTGGTGCGGCCCAATATCCGCAGCCTCTCCCCCTATTCCACCGCCCGGGACGAATGCCAGGGCGCACCGGACATTTTCCTGGACGCCAACGAGAGCCCGTATGAGGGCATCGGCTTCAACCGCTATCCGGACCCGCGGCAGAAGGCCCTGAAGCGGCGGATATCGGCCATCAAAGGCCTGCCGGTGGAGAGCATCTTCCTGGGTAACGGCAGCGACGAAGCCATCGACCTCATGTTCCGCATCTTCTGTACGCCCGGACAGGATAACGCCGTGGCCATAGTGCCCAGCTATGGTATGTACGCCGTGGCGGCCGATATCAACGACGTAAAAGTGCGCGGCGTGCAGCTGGGACCGGACTTTTCCCTCCCTGTGGACGCCCTCCTCTCCGCTGCCGACGGGAACACCAAGCTCCTTTTCCTCTGCAGCCCCAACAATCCTTCCGGGAATGCCTTTGATCCCGCGCAGTTGATGGACCTGGTGCAGCGCTTTCCCGGTATGGTGGTGCTGGACGAGGCGTATGCCGATTTCAGCGCAAAGGGCAGCCTTCGGCAGAAGGTGCTGGAATATCCCAATCTGGTGGTGCTGCAGACCTTCTCAAAGGCCTACGGCATGGCCGGCCTTCGCCTGGGACTGGCCTATGCAAACGCTTATGTAATTGACCTGATGAACCGGGTGAAATATCCCTACAACATAAGCCAGGCCGCCCAGGAGGCCGCTTTCCGCGCCCTGGAAATGCCCGTGCAGGACAATGTGGCGGAGATTGTGGCCCAGCGCGCCCGCCTTGCCGGAACGCTCCCCTCTTTCCCTTTTGTGAAGAAAGTCTGGCCCAGCGATGCCAATTTCCTGCTGGTGCAGGTAGACAACCCGGATCGGCTTTATCAGCACCTCCTTTCCGATGGCATCATCGTACGGAACCGTTCCCGCCAACCGCTCTGTGCGGGCTGTCTCCGCATTACCGTAGGAACCCCCCGTGAAAACGACAACCTTATTCAATCCCTCTCCCGCTATGAATAAAGTCATTATTGTAGACCGCGACGGCACTCTGCTCAAAGAGCCTTACGACGAGCAGATAGATGCCCTGGAAAAAGTGGAATTCGTCCCCGGGGCCATCTCCGGCCTCAAAGCCCTCACCGGGCTGGGATATGAGCTGGTAATGGCCTCCAATCAGGATGGCCTGGGAACATCGGCCTTCCCGGAAGAAACCTTCTGGCCGGCCCAGAACCTGCTATTGAAAACGCTTGAAGGAGAAGGAGTTGTTTTTGACGACATCCTCATTGATCCGTCCTTCCCGGAGGATAAATCTCCCAACCGAAAGCCCGGTACCGGTATGTTCGGCAAGTACCTGGACGGTACTTACGACCTGGCGGCTTCCTGGGTAATCGGGGACCGGGAGACGGACCGCAAGCTGGCCGAAAACCTGGGCGCCCGGGCGCTTCTGGTAAGCGAGATGAGCTGGGCGGAGGTGGCCGAGACCATCCGCAGCAGTGAGCGCAGCGCCGTCATCGCGCGGAAGACCGCCGAAACGGACATCTATGTGCGGGTGGACTTGGACGGCAAGGGGGCATCGGCCATAGATACGGGTCTTAAGTTCCTGGATCACATGCTTAACCAACTGGTGACTCATGGAGGCCTGGCCCTGGAAATCCGCTGCAAAGGGGACCTGGAGGTGGATGAGCACCACACTATGGAAGACGTGGGCATCGCCCTGGGAGAGGCGCTGCGAAAAGCCCTGGGCGACAAACGGGGCATCGAGCGCTATGGTTTTGCCCTCCCGATGGACGAGAGCCGGGCCCTGGTGCTGCTGGATTTCGGCGGCCGGAGCGAACTGGTGTGGGACGTGCAGTTCACCCGCGAATACGTGGGCGACGTACCCACAGAGATGTTCCACCACTTCTTCAAATCCATCTCCAACGCCATGCAGGCCAATCTTTACGTGCAGGCCCGCGGGGAGAACAACCACCACCTGGCCGAAGGCATTTTCAAGGCCTTTGCCCGCTCGGTGAAGCAGGCGGTGCGCCGCAATGTGTTCAGTTACGATTTACCTTCCAGCAAAGGACTTCTATGATAGCTCTCATTGACTACGACGCCGGGAACATCCGCTCGGTGGGAAACGCCCTCTCCCGGCTGGGGGCGGAATTTGAACTCACGGCCTCGCCGGAGCGAATTTTATCGGCCGATAAGGTGATACTGCCCGGAGTGGGCAATGCGGCAAAAGCCATGGAGAACCTCAGGGAACGCGGGCTGTGCGAGGTGATAAGGAGCCTGCGGGTGCCGGTACTGGGCATCTGCGTGGGGTTGCAAGTGCTTTGCCGGGCTTCGGAGGAAGGCCCTACGGAAGGCTTGGGAATCTTTGACACAAAGGTCCGAAGGTTTCCGGCAGGAGAAAACTTCTGCTACGCGAATAATAAGGCCGATGCTTCGCATAAGTTTTCTCCTGTCGAGAATGTTGCTAAGGTGCCACACATGGGGTGGAACAGCATTGGCAATTTGGAAAGCAAGCTGTTCAAGGACCTGGCGAGCGGCAGTTTTGTGTACTTTGTGCATTCTTATTATCCGGAGCTTTGTCCGGATACCATTGCCACCTGCCGGCACGGAGATACGCTGTTCAGCGCCGCGCTGCGCTGGGAGAACTTTTACGGCACGCAGTTCCACCCGGAAAAGAGCGGAGACGTGGGTGCCGCCATCCTTAAAAACTTCCTGGCGCTATGATTAAGATTGTACCGGCTATAGATTTAATCGGCGGGCGCTGTGTGCGCCTTACCCGGGGAGACTACGGGCAGAAAAAGACCTATGACGGCTCTCCCGTGGACGTGGCGCGGAGTTTCTCCGATGCAGGCGTGGAACGCATCCACCTGGTGGATCTGGACGGGGCCAAGGCGGGCGTTCCCTGCAACCTTGCCACGCTGGAAGCCATTGCCGGAGCTGTTTCCTGTGAGCTGGAATGGGGCGGCGGAATCGGCAACACAGAAGCCCTGGAAAGCGTTTTTTCCGCAGGAGCCACCCTTGCCATCGCCGGCAGCGTGGCGGCCCTGAAGCCGGAGCTCTTTGAGCAGTGGCTGGACCGCTTCGGTACCCGGATGATCCTGGGGGCCGATGTACGGGACGGCCGGATTGCCGTAAAAGGCTGGCTGGAAGAGGCGCAGCTTACCATTGATGAACTGGTGGAACGTTTCCTTCCGTTGGGACTCCGTGAATGCATCGTCACGGACATTGCCCGGGACGGCATGCTGCAGGGGCCTTCCATCGGCCTTTATACGCGTCTCCAAGCTGCTTGGCCCGGCATAGTATTCACCGTTTCCGGCGGCGTATCCTCCCTGGAGGACCTGCAGGCACTGGATTCGGCAGGCCTTAAGAAGGCCATTGTTGGAAAGGCCCTTTATGAGAATCGTATCACCCTCAAAGACATTCAGTTATGGTCGCAAAACGCATAATCCCCTGCCTGGACGTAAAGGACGGCCAGGTGGTAAAGGGCATCAACTTCGAGGGACTCCGCGAGGTGGGTGACGCCGTAGAGATGGGCGCCCAGTATGCCCGCGACGGGGCCGACGAACTGGTGTACCTGGACATCAGCGCCACGCGGGAAGGCCGGCGGACTTTCGCCGCCCTGGTGGAGCGCATCGCCCGGGAAATTGACATTCCCTTCACGGTGGGAGGCGGCATCGGCTCCGTGGAAGACGCCGCGCGCCTGCTGGATGCCGGGGCCGACAAGGTTTCCGTGAACAGCGCCGCCCTGGCCAACCCCTCCCTCATTGAGCAGCTCTCCGGCAAATATGGCAGTCAGTTTGTTGTAGTGGCCATTGACGCCAAATGCATGGACGGTAAATGGATCTGCACCACGCATGGCGGTTCCCGCTTCACGGACCGGGAACTCTTCAGCTGGGCTGCAGAGGCGCAGGAACGGGGTGCCGGGGAAATCCTCTTCACCTCCATGGACCACGACGGCACCAAGGCCGGCTATGCCTGTGAGGTGTACGCACGCTTAAGTTCCATGCTCTCCATTCCGGTCATCGCCTCCGGCGGCGCCGGTTCCGTACAGGACATAGTGGACGTACTCACCGTGGGCCGGGCCGATGCCGCCCTGGCCGCCAGCATCTTCCACTACGGGGAGATTCCCATTCCGCTTTTAAAACAGGCCCTCAAAGCCGCAAATGTTAACGTAAGATGAAATTCAGTGATTTCAATTTGGAAAAGACCGGAGACGGCTTGCTCCCGGTGATTGTGCAGGATGCTACCACCCTCAAGGTGCTCATGCTGGGCTATATGAATGAAGAAGCGTTTGAGAAAAGTGCGGCCGAAGGGCTTGTAACCTTCTGGTCCCGGGGCCGTAAATGCCTCTGGACCAAGGGAGAAACCAGCGGTAACTTTCTGCATATCGTGAAAATGTGGGCCGATTGTGACGGGGATACCCTCCTCATCCAGGCCCGGCCCGACGGCCCCACCTGCCACCGGGGCACCACCGCCTGTTTCGACACGGCGGAGGACGAAGGCTTTGTGCGGAGCTTATCGGCCCTCATCAAGGACAGGCACGCCAAACTGCCGGAAGGTTCCTACACCTCCAAACTGTTCATCAAGGGGCCCAAGGCCATCGGCAAAAAAGTGGTGGAAGAGGCCGGCGAAGCAGTGATTGAGGCCGTGGACGGCAACCGGGACCGTTTCATTTACGAAGCCGGAGACCTGGTGTATCACCTTCTTGTCCTTCTGGAAAGCATGGATGTATCCCTCCCGGACCTGGAAAAAGAATTGGCTTTAAGACATCGTTAAAAATTAGGCATTTTCGGAGAAAATGATTATATTTGTCTGCTAACTAACATTGTCAAGAAAAACAGACACAATATGAAACTCAACATTTCCAGCAACAATCTCCTGAAAGCCCTCCTGGACGTTTCCAAGGCCATCCCTTCCAAGTCTCCGCTTCCCATCCTGGAGAACTTCCTGTTTGTCCTCAAAGATGGCAAGCTGGAAATCACGGCTTCGGACTCGGAACTCACCCTCCGCACCGCCATTGAGGTGGAAGGCGCAGAGGAAGACGGCGCCATTGCCGTGCCCGCCCGCCATATGACGGACCTCCTCAAGGAACTGCCGGACCAGCCGCTTTCCATCGCCACCACCACGGACAGCTCGTTCGAGTGCAAATGGGCCAGCGGTAATTCCGTACTCCCGTATTTCCCGGCCGACGATTATCCGGAGATCAAGAGCACCGGAGAAGACGCCCTCAAGGTGGAATTCCCGGCCGAAACGCTGGTGGAAGGCATCCAGAGCACCATCTATGCCACGGCCGACGATGAAATCCGTCCTGCCATGAACGGTATCTTCTTCGACATGGCACCGGAAAGCACCACCCTGGTGGCTTCGGATTCCCACAAGCTCATCTGCTACACCACCGGAGATGTAAAGGCCCCGGAGAAGGCTTCCTTCATCCTGCACAAGAAGCCGGCCGGCGTGTTGCGCTCCATTATCGACAAGGAAGACGAGAAGGTGGAAGTGAGTTTCGACAACACCAACGCGCAGTTCACCTTTGGCAGCACCACGCTCATCTGCCGCCTGGTAGTGGGCAAATATCCCAAGTACCGGGATGTAATCCCCACGGCCAATTCCAATATCCTGCAGATAGACCGTCAGCTGCTCCTTAACACCGTAAAGCGTGTGGCCGTGTGCGCCAACAAGGCCTCCAACCACATCAAGTTCACCCTCAAGGAAGGTCAGCTGGAAATCAGCGCCCAGGATCTGGGCTTCGCCCTGGCCGCCTATGAAAAGATCTCCTGCAACTACCAGGGAGACGAACTTTCCATCGGCTTCAAGTCCACTTTCCTCACGGAAATCCTGGCCAACATGGGCTGCAACAGCCTGGTAATCAAGTTTGCCGACGCCCGTCGCGCCGCCCTCATCCTCCCCGCAGAGGAAGAAGCAGCTACGGAAAAGGTTTGTGGCATCCTTATGCCCATCATGATCCAGTAGCCTACGGCTCCTGAATCCGTTTCACTCACGTTACCCCCACCCTAAATCCCTCCCCTCGGGGGAGGGACTTACTATCGCCCCTACGGGGCTCAAAATTTTTTCATATGGAACTGAATCTTCAACGACCGCTGTTGTTTTTTGATATAGAGAGTACGGGACTGAATATTTCCACGGACTGTATCTGTGAACTCAGCTTTGTGAAGGCGCTGCCGGGCGGGGAAACCCGTATCAAGACCTGGCGCTTCAAGCCCTGGGATTATGTAGCGGGAAAGCAGTTCCCTATCAGCCCGGCCGCATCGGCCGTTAACGGAATCAAGGACGAAGATCTGGTGGACTGCCCGCGTTTCTGCGACTGCGTGGACGAGGTGGTCTCCTGGCTCTCGGATGCGGATCTGGCCGGTTTCAATTCGGCCAAATTCGACCTTCCCATGCTGGCGGAAGAAATTGAGCGCGTCCGGCTTTTCATGCATAAGAACATAGAGGTGGACCTGCATGCCAAACTCATGGTGGACGTGCAGAACATCTATCATTACATGGAGCCGCGGAACCTTAAAGCCGCGTACCGTTTCTACTGCGGAGGAGAGGATTTCGAAAACGCCCACACGGCGGAGGCCGATACGGTGGCCACCATGGAAGTGCTTAAGGGTCAGCTGGATATGTATCCGGATAAGCTTAAGAACGACGTAAGTTTCCTGGCCAGCGTGGCCGGCCGGCCCCGTACGGTGGACTATGCCGGCAGGCTGTACCTGAACGATGAAGGGGAAGCCATCATAAGCTTTGGCAAGCACAAGGGCAAGACGGCCCGGGAAGTCTGGCTCACGGAGCCTTCGTACTTTGCCTGGATTGAAGGCGGAGACTTCACGCTGGATACCAAACGTCAGTTCTCCCGCCTGAAAGCCCAGTTCCAGGAAGAGCGCAAGGCTGCACTCAACCGGCCCGCCACCACCGACGAGCTCCAGGGTCTCCGCGACAAATTCGCTACTGGCAAACTTTTCTAAAACCCCCTATTTCGCCCAGGAGGTATCCAGAGACTTTTCGAAAGCGCTGTCGGGAATGCCTACTTTGATGTTGGTGCATTCCCACAGTACATCGTCATAGTATTTGACCCTCAGCGTGAAGCCATTCCATACGGCAATTTCCCCTTTAGCGCCTTTCCGTCCAAGGCTGCCGTAGATGGCCAGCCGTCCTTCGCCGGTATAGGTTCCGGAATAGACATCGCATACCTTGCCGCATATGGTTGTGGTGCCGGTCTTGGCGTAACCGTTCTTCTCATAGATCTCATGATTATCGGCAATAAAGCTGGAGAAGAAGCCGTTAATGGTCTGCTCGGCACGGAACTTTTCCGTATACCAGACACCTTCGTCTTCATGGTATAAATCGTCCCGACGGTCTGCGCCCGTGCCTTTCACAAAAATATACGCATTGTGGGCTGCACCTATGCCGGAATCCTGACGGAAATAATTCCCCTTGTTGGTGTAGATGTTGATATCTCCATCAAAGTCATATGTAAGGGCATAGCCCTGTTTTACCATTTCGTCCGGGGTCTGGGCATAGACCACTCCGGTAACCAGGATTAATGCGAAGAATAGAGATAACTTTTTCATGATTATTAGTTTTTATGTTACTGATTATACAAGTTTTTGCTCTATGGCTACGCGGATTAGCTGGGCGGTACTGCACACCTTGAATTTCTCCTTGAGTTTCTTCTTGTACCACTTGATGGTAGGAAGAGCCAGGTCCATATCCTCTGCAATCTCCGGTCCGGTTCTTCCATCGGCAATCAGTTGGATTATCCGGTGCTCTTTCCTGGAAATCCGAATCACATTTTCGTCTTCTGTAATAACCATACTGTCCGCTTTAGTTTCCACTGACAAAGTTCGTTATCATCAACGAGAAAAACACCATCCCAAAGGATAGTATTCCCTATCCATTCGGATAGAAATGTGCGTTTTTTTCGTTTCTCCTGCCGTTTTTTTGTATCTTCGGCGCATGAAAAGATGTATTCTCCCCTGCCTTTTATTCTGCCTGTTCAGTGTTGTTGTTTCCCGGGCACAATACTCCGACCACCGGGGTCACCAGCTGGACTCGCTGGAACAATTCGTCGTAGGCTGGACGCCGGAAAGGATTGCCGCCGCCGATGATGATGAGTGTACCTCCCTCATCCAGGCCTACGGCAGTCTTATGTACGGTTATTTGCGAATCAACCCGGACCGTGGGTTGTTTTTTGCCCGGAAAGCCCTCGCCCTGGGGACCAGCAAGGATTGGCTCTGGCGAATGGTGGACGCCAACCGTATTATCGGCCAATACCACTATGGCAGCGGACAATACGACAGTGCTTTTTTCTACTACAACGCCGCCCGTGACGTAATTGCCAGGATGCCGGGCCGATACGAAGAGATAAATATCGACGACATCTCTTCCCAGTTATATGGTACCATCGGCAACCTTTACAACGTTATGGACTCCCTTCCCCAGGCGATGGAATACTACGAAAAGGCTGGTGCTATCTTTGAAAAGTACGGCTGGAAAGAGAACAGCTCCATCCTCTACCACAATATGGGCGAGACCTGGCTTGAGAACGGTAACCTGGCAGAAGCGGAGAAATGTTACGAGAAAGCCTTGCAATTCGGCCTGGAAGCGGCTGATTCATTGCAGATTGCTGAAGCAAAGGCAGGGTTGGGCGCCTTGTATCTGGAACAGGGAAAGACTGGCAAAGCTCTCCGCTACCTGGAGGAAGCCGACCAATACTTTTCCACCCACGAAGATCAGGAATACCGGAGCCGTCTGTATACGCTGGATTTGACGGGAAAAGTGCTCCAGGCCCAGAAACGCCAGAGCCAGGTCATAGCTGTCGGATCCATCCTGCTGTCACTGTCTCTCATCGCATTGTTTTTAATCCTGTTGCGGGCCAAGCGTCTTCGCAAAGAGAAGGAAGCGGCCGATGAAATCATCGGTGAGGTCCTCCAGAATGAATCGGCCCGCATTGTCCTGGAAAAGGAAGGGCAGCTTAACGATCGGGAGAAAGAGATTCTGCCGCTGCTCGCTGCGGGACTCACCAGCCCCCAGATTGCCGACAAACTCTACCTGTCACTGCCCACCATCAAATGGTACCGCCGGCGCCTCCTGGAACGCTTTGACGCCAAGAACACCTCCGAAATGATTGCGAAGGCCAAAGAGCAGGGGCTGCTATAGACTTTATTGTGCCCAGGAAGACAACAGAGCCTGGGTTTCGGTCGCGGTCTTGGGAAGGGAGTTTCCGGCCTTGAACCAGGCCTCTATATCGGCCTTCTTGCCAGGGAACAGCTTTTTCAGATTGTTTTTGGTTAACGGATACACCCCTTCACCTTTGTACAGGAAGAGGGTCTCCGACACCTGATAGGGGAAGGTTTTGTTGGTATTCAACTTATAGATTCCCGATTCCGTATATAAGGAGCTGTATTCCCGGATGGAACTGGTCTGGGAAGAGCCACCGTAGGCGCCCTGCTTGGTGTCCGTCTGAACCCGCACATCCCGCTTGAGGGCTACGCCCATGTCGAAAGTGGCGGGGTACATCCGGTAGAAAATGCCCCGGCTCCGGAGGAACCAGACCGTGTCCAGCTGCACCTTGACAATATTATCGGCACCGGAGGCTTCCAGCTCCGTCCCGTCTTCGTCAAGGAAGCGGAGGGTATTGTCCACCGCGCAGATATTCATCTTGCCCTGCGCGGGAGCCTGTCCGCGAAGATAGACAACTCCCTGGCAGAATTCCGGCATCAGATAGAAGACATCGTCCGGAATGGCCTTTCTGGCCGCCTCCTGCGCCCGAAGCCCCAGCGGTGCCGCCAGTGCAAGGAGAAGGAGAACTATTTGTATCGTCTTACGCATAACGCTGCAAATATAAGCATTTTATAAAAACTACTCCAAGGGGAAGAAATAGTGCATGTCCCAAGGGGTGGCGGAGAAAATGTGCACCAGGTCCTCCAGGATCCAGTCCGGATGGACGGGGCCGGTTTCCCAGAAACGGTTGCCGCCGCCTTCCGTGGTCTGGAGCGTATTGTTCCAGACATCCTTTTCCAGCACCGGGAAACGGGAGAAAAGCGGATGGACACTCCGGAGCTGCTCCCGGGTGCGGCACCAGCCGGGGTTCAGCCATAGATCGGCCTCCTGGGCATAGGCATAGGCCTGCTCCAGGCCGATGGTGCCGGATTCCGTCTTTCCGGGCTCCGAGCCCAGCAGGTCCCCGCCGGCATCCCGGACCAGCTGCGCCATGTAATTATCGGCCCCTGGGATGTACCAGATATCGGCGTAAGGGATGTTGATGAGCACTTTTTTGCGGACAGACGGCTCCTGCACCAGTGAAAGATAGCGGTCCCTAACGGCGGAAAACACGGAATCCGCTTCCTGAGGGTGACCGGTGAGGGTGCCGAAGAATTTCACATATTCCGCCCGGGCCAGGGGATGGTTTTCCAGATGCTCGCTCAGGATTACACAGCGAACGCCCAGATCTTTGAGTTTGGCCAGATAAGGCGGCTCCGCAGCGGAAACGGCATAAGTCAAAAACAGGTCCGGACGGGCCTGCAGGATGCCTTCGTAGTTTAGGGCGGCGTCGTACCCAACTTCCACTGCACTTTCCTTCACCGCCTCATTGCCCAGATAATCCAGGCCGGAGACGGCCACTACGGTTTCATCGGCCCCGATGGCCTCCAGATAGCCCACATAGGAGGAAGACATGCATACCAGCCGGCCGAAAGGCCCTTTGAGGGTATCCGGAGCGGCACCGGAGGGTGAAAAGACCACCACACTCCCCTCTTCCGTAACGCTGAACCACTGGGCGTACTCCATCTGCGTCTCCGTTTGTGCGGGACGCTGACGGCAGGCCAAAAGGCATATCGGCAGCAAAAAAAGAAGGAGTCTGTTTGGGAAGGCGGGCATCTTTTAGTAATTTTGTGCACCCAAAGTTAGTGATTCTGCGCCTAAACGGCAAAAGATGCTGCTCTTTCTTTCAGCCATGCTGCTGCTCCAGCAGCCGGATACGCTCACCGCATCGGCCGTGAGTGCCAAACGGGTTGTGTCTCCGCCAACGGACGCCACTTCAGGGGAAAAGCTGCAGCGGAGCGTGAACCTGGCCGATGCCATAAGGGACTTCAGCGGCATCCAGTTGCGGGACTACGGCGGAGTGGGAGGCCTCAAGACGGTGAATGTAAGAAGCCTTGGAAGCGCCCACACGGCCATTTTCCTGGACGGCGTGCCCATAGACAACGCCCAGAACATGCAGGTGGATCTGGGACGGATTCCCACCTCCGGCCTGGAAAGCGTGGAACTCTACGAGGGGCAGCGCTCGCAGCTGTTACAGACAGCACGGGAATACGGCAGCGCCAGCTCCCTGCACCTTACCAGCGCCCTTCCATCGGCCGACCGGCAATTTCGCCTGCATCTGCACGGAGGCGCCTTCGGGACCATAGCGCCGGAAGCCTCCTGGGAACAGGGCTGGGGTTCCCGCCTTCGCTCCCGCCTTCTTCTTTCCGGCAGCACCGCCAACGGCCGATACCCTTTCCATATTAAAGACTATCAGTACGATACGCTCATGACCCGGGAGAATGGGGACGTTACTGCCTTCAGGGCCCTGGCGCAAATGTTCTACCTGCGGGAAGGCGGCCGATACGAAGCCTCCTTCAACTGGTACGACTCCCACCGGGGCATCCCCGGCCCCATTTACAAGCAGCTCCCCGGCTATCCCCTTTCACTGGACCGTCAGGAGGACCGTAGCCTCGCTTTCCAAATGGGCGGAGAACAGGTTCTATCGGAGCGGCTGCAAGTGCTTCTTCGCGCCAAATATGCCCGGGATGTACTTAATTATGTAGATATTTCCGAGCAGGATCCTTCTATATCGGCCACCTGGAACTACCTGCAGCAAAGCGTATATGCCTCCGGAGCACTGGACTTTGCGGTCACGGACTGGCTCCACCTGGGCGGAGCGGTGGACGGACAGCTGGAAAGCCTGCAGGGACAGGTCTCTGCCCGTCGCAAAACCCTTTATACAGCCGTTTCCGCCGCGCTTTTGAAGGATCCCTGGCGGGCAAGTATTTCCCTGCAGTACCAGTATTCCGCAGGCGCCGGCAGGTACAGCTTCCTCTCCCCCGCCTTCCTTTTGGACTGGCATCCCGCGCCTGAATGGGAGTTCGGCGGCCTGGTAAAGCGTTCCTGTCGCCTCCCCACCTTCAACGACCTATATTACACCAATGTAACCACCCGCACCCTGCAACCGGAAACCGTATGGCAGACCGCCGCCCGTTGGAGCTGGAAGCAGGTCATCGGCCGGTGGTATTTCACCGCCCGGGAAGAGCTTTATTACAATTGGGTGCAGAACAAGCTGGTGGCAGTCCCCAACGGCAGCCTTTTCCGCTGGAGCATGTACAATATTGGCGGTGTACGCATTTTTGGGGACGAGATTGCCGCATCGGCCACCTATGGGGCGGGCCGATGGGAAACCGGCCTCACTGCTCGCTATTCGTACCAGTGGGCCCACGACACGGAGACGGACGGACAAATCCCCTACATTCCCCTCCACAGCGCCAGTTTCCAGCTTTTTGGCGCCTGGAACGGTTTCCGCCTGGAGATTCAGGGCTTCCTTACGGGGGAACGATATACCTCTTCCAGCAACCGGCCGGAATTCCGGATTGCTCCCTGGACCACCTGGGATGCCACTTTTGGCTGGCAGGGAGAGCGGCTGAAAATGGGTCTGCAACTCAAGAATCTCTTCAACGAACAGTACCAGATTGTCCAACAATACCCCATGCCAGGCTTTCACGTGCTGATTTCTCTTGACTATTCCTTCTAGAATTTGTATCTTTGCGGTACAAGTTCTTTAGCATATGAAAAAGATATCACTGCTGGTTTTCAGCGCGGTCCTTGCTGCGATAGTGGCGGGTTGTACCAAAGAAAACGCCTCTGAAATTCTGGATTTCACGGGCATCGAAGTCGAAGTAGGTGAACAAAATGGCAGCTCCAAGCTGTTCATTCTCAATGAAGGGGCTTTCCCCGGAGCGTCCACTCTGGACCTGCTCGATTTCAAAACCAAAAAATATTATGCCGATGTATTTAGCCAGGCTAATCCCGGGATTGCCCAGGGCCTGGGAAATACCGGTAACGACATGGCCATCGTGGACGGCAAGCTCTGGGTGCTCATGAATGCATCCAACCAGGTGTCTGTGCTGGATATCCCCTCCTTCAAGCTGGACAAGGTCCTTCCCATAGACAGCCCGCGCCATATCTGTCTGGACCAGACTCATGTTTACATTTCCTCCTACGGGGCCGCCGTCTATGGCGGAGACCCGGTGGAAGGCAAAGTCTACAGAATTAACCGCACTTCTTTTATTGCCGATGAAGTCACCGTTGGCTACCAGCCGGAAGGCCTGGCAGTAAGCGGAACCAAACTGTATGTGGCCAACAGCGGCGGCTACAACTGGCAGCACGACAACCGCATTTCCGTAATAGATCTGGCCACCTTCAAAGTGGAGCAGCAAATGGAACTGCCGGAAACCAACCTCAACGGCCTCTTTGCCGTGGCCGGAAAATTGTGGGTGAACACCTACGGCGAATCCACCTGGACGCCGGACGAGGATGGCAACTGGTTCCAGAGCGTCAGCGCTCCCATGAGCCTTTCTACCGTCACAGCCAGCGGTACCTGCAAGACCGTTACAGGCGTCCACGCCGACAAAATGGCCCTCTCAGGCGCCTATATCTACGCTTTTGGCAATGATGCAGAAATGAGCGGCGGCTACGACCTGTGCCTGTACAAGGTGAACACGGCCGATGCCTCCGTGGTAAGCACCACGCACTTCAACGGTTCAGACCTGTCCCGTATCGGCTATCCTTACGGCATTTACGCCAACCCGGACAACGGGGACCTCTACATCTGCGACGCCAGTTTCACCGCCGGCAGCAAGCTCCACTGCTTCGATTCTTCCCTCAAGTGGAAATGGACGGTGGACACGGGCGTTGGCACGGGCCATTTATTGCTGGCGCAATAAAGACCCTATTTATCTTATCCTACGTTTTTTGTCCAGGCACAATAAACGGTCTCCAGTGTTCCCGGAGGCCGTTTATTTGATAATACAGGAACGATTTGGTGGTAATATCGTTCCCTGAAAACTTAAAATTGGGAAATCATCCACTGCATCACGCTGCCTTCGGAATAGTCGTCCAGGAGCGGAACCCAGGAGAAGTGGGCTATCATGGACGGAATGCCGTAGGCGGCCAGGTCTTCGTCGGAATACACCAGGAGCTTATCTTCCGTGGCACCCAGGCGCTTACGGGCCTCGATGTAGGAGTAAGAGCTGGTAATCTTGCAGGTGTTGTCGGACGAAGCGTGCACAAAGTACATGGGCAGGTTCACGAAGGTCTTGGTATCGATGGGAGCCAGTTCCATATCCGTTCCGTTCCACTTGTACACCTTGTCCTGGAAGGCTTTCTCCAAGTCGTCGGCAAACTGGCCGGGATACTTTTCCTGTACCATGTGGATGGGCACGATGGGATCCATGGGGCAGCAAGGTATGGCGGCCTTGAAGCGGTCCGGGAACTGCATCATGAAACGCATGGTGCAGCCGCCGCCGCTGGAGGCTCCGGCACAGAAGAGCCGGCTGCCGTCCACCTTACCTTCGGCAATGAGCTGGTCGATGAAAGCCATCTGGAGGGCGTTGTTGCGGTCCACCAGCTTGATGCGCTCCGGATCCAGCGAGGCGCTGTAGGAGTAGTTGGGGTTGGCGATGGCAAACATGAGGGCGGCGCAGGGAACGCCTTCCGTTGCCAGCGAAACCAGGCAGCGGTTGGCCGTAGCGGCTGTCATGAGATCCTTGTCGTATTCTCCGCCGCCAATCTGCCACACCATGAGGGGCACGTTGGGAATCACGTTACCCTTCTCATCCTTGGGCAGGTAAAGCATATATTCACGGGTGAGCCCGGCATAGGTGAAGCTGCCCTTGATGCAGTCGTCCAGCACAGCGATGTGCCGATCGTTCACCTTGTCCAGCGTCACGTTAAGGGCCGAATCCGCGCTGCAGCGCAGTTCCCAGGGGAAATGCTTGAACCAGCCTTCGGAACGGCCGCTGATGTTGAAGGGCTTTGCGTCAATGCGGAGTTTGTTTCCATTACGGGTAACGGAGATCTGGTCATCGGCATAATCCGCGGGAGCTTCTCCGGTTTCCGGATCTACAAAGCTGCCGCATACGTTGTTCACCAGGTCAAAATCGGCCGCGGTGAGTCCTTTCAGGGAGCGGGGATTGCTTACGGTGATTTCAATGGCGTCCACCAGCAGGCCATTGTCGCCCACCTGGGTAAAGAGGTCCACTTTTTCTACTTCTGCGGCGGGACGGGGACCACAAGCGGCGACCACAAGGGCCGCCGCAATGAGGATGTTCTTTTTCATATTATTCGGCCTTACCGTCGGAACCCAGCACATTCACAATCTTGTGGATGTACATCTGCTTCATGGCTTCGCGGGCGGGTTTGAGATACTGGCGGGGATCGAAGTGGCTGGGATTCTCGGCCAGGTGCTTGCGGATGGCGGCGGTCATGGCCAGGCGGCTGTCGGAGTCGATGTTGATCTTGCAAACAGCGCTCTTGGAGGCCTCACGGAGCTGCTCCTCAGGAATGCCGATGGCATTCGGCAGGTTGCCGCCGTACTTGTTGCACATATCTACATATTCCTGCGGAACGGAGCTGGAGCCGTGGAGAACGATGGGGAAGCCGGGCAGCTTCTTCTCAATCTCGTGCAGCACGTCGAAGGCCAGCGGCGGAGGTACCAGACGACCGGTCTTGGGGTCTCTGGTGCACTGCTCCGGGGTGAACTTATAGGCGCCGTGGGAGGTGCCGATGGAGATGGCCAGGGAGTCGCAACCGGTGCGGGTGGCGAAGTCGATGACCTCTTCCGGCTTGGTGTAATGGGATTCGGCAGCGGAAACCTCATCCTCTACGCCGGCCAGCACGCCCAGCTCGGCCTCTACGGTAACATCGAACTGATGGGCATACTCAACAACCTTCTTGGTGAGGGCGATGTTCTCCTCGTACGGGAGGGAGGAAGCATCGATCATCACGGAAGAGAAGCCGAAATCCACGCAGCTCTTGCAGGTCTCGAAGCTGTCTCCATGGTCCAGGTGAAGGACGATCTGGGGATGCTCCCAGCCCAGTTCCTTGGCGTATGCCACGGCACCCTCTGCCATGTAGCGGAGAAGGGTCTGGTTGGCATAGGCACGGGCACCCTTGGAAACCTGGAGGATAACCGGGGACTTGGTCTCTGCGGCAGCCATGATGATGGCCTGCAGCTGTTCCATGTTGTTGAAGTTGAAAGCGGGGATGGCGTAACCGCCGGCGACGGCCTTCTTGAACATCTCGCGAGTGTTCACAAGGCCCAGTTCTTTATAAGATACCATAAGTTTTGTGTATAAATAGAATAAATAATTTCTAAAAGCCCACAAATTTAGCTATTTTTGTGGAAAGATAAAAGTAATATGCCTGGTAAAGTATTGATATTTTCGGCACCCTCCGGCAGCGGAAAGAGCACCATCGTGAACCACATCCTGGGTCTTCATCCGGAAGTGGAGTTCTCCGTATCGGCCACTTCCCGCCCCCCGCGCGGGCAGGAGCAGGACGGCGTGGAGTATCTGTTCTATTCGGCCGATATCTTCCGCCTCCTCATCCGGGACGGCAAATTCGTGGAATTTGAGGAAGTGTATCCGGACCGCTTTTACGGCACCCTCAAGAGCGAGGTGAACCGCATCTGGAGCAAGGGACACGTGATCATCTTCGACGTGGACGTGAAGGGCGGCGTAAACCTCAAAAAATACTTTGGGGAACAGGCCCTGTCCGTCTTTATCCAGGCTCCGTCCGTGGAAGTTCTCCGCGAGCGCCTTATCAACCGCGCCACGGACTCCATGGAAGAGATTGAAAAACGCGTAGCCAAAGCGGCCGAAGAAATGACCTACGCCCCGCAGTTTGACCGCGTACTCGTCAACGACGACCTGGCCACCGCCTTCCGCGAGGCCGAAGAAATGGTGGACGCCTTCCTGTCATGAACATCGCGGTCTATTCCGGCTCCTTCAATCCCCTGCACAAGGGACATGAAGCCATAATCCGCTTCCTCACCCGGGACGCGGGCTTTGACTGTGTGTATTTGGTGGTTACTCCGCTTAACCCCTTCAAGCAAAAACACAGTCTCCCTGCCGGACAGGACCGCTTTGATGCAGCCCTGCAGGCCCTCTCCCGCCATCCGGACCTGAAGGTGAAGGCCGATGACATCGAACTCCGGATGACCCCGCCCCAGTATACCATCCGCACCCTGGACACCCTCCGGGACCGGGAACCGGAAAACAGTTTCACCTTGGTGATAGGAGCCGACAATCTGGAAAGCTTCCCCCGCTGGCGGGATTACAGCCGCATCCTCCGGGAATACGGTGTGGTGGTTTTCCCCCGCAAAGGCTATCACCGGGGCCATCTGAAAGCCCGCCTGCTTAAGGAGGACCCCTCCTATAAGATCACTCTCCTGAAAGCCCCGCTGGTTACCATCTCCTCCACGGAAATCCGAGAGAGCATGGCCGCCGGCAAGGACATGTCCAAATGGCTCATGTAATGAAGAACGTAGAAACCGAACGTAAATTCCTGGTCCGGGACGACAGTTATAAGTCACAGGCCGTTAAAAGTTTCCGAATTAAGCAGGGCTATATCTCCCACGACGGCGGCAACACCGTCCGCGTCCGTATCCGGGACAACCAGGGTTTCCTTACCATCAAGGGCCCGTCCTATGACGGCATCTCCCGCTTCGAATGGGAAAAAGAAATCCCCCTGGAAGACGCAGAAGCTCTCTGCACCCTCTGCAAGGGAGGTTTCATCGACAAAACCCGTTATATTGTTCCGACTGGTGAAGACTTTTGCGAAGCATCGGCCTTCTTTTTAGCGAAGCAAAAGTCTTCACCAGTCGGAACTCTTCGATACTTCGAGGTAGATGAGTTTCACGGTGACAACGAGGGCTTGGTGATGGCAGAGATAGAATTGGAAAAACCAGACGAGCCTTTTGACAGACCCGCCTGGTTAGGGGAAGAAGTTACAGGAGACCGCCGTTACTACAATTCACACCTGCTCCTGAATCCTTTTAAGATCTGGAAATAACTACTTGAAAAGCAGCGGAACGAATTCGCTAAGGTAGATTCTCCAGTTGCGCCAGATATGGCCGCCGTCGGTTTCCATGTACTTGTACGGGTAGCCGGCGGCATCCAGTTTCTTGCGGAAGTCATTGTTGGACTGGATGAGGAAGTCCGTGCTGCCGATGCCGATCCACAGCAGGGCCGGCTTCTTGGCAAAGTAGGTGGCCAGCTTGCCGTCAATGTCCTTGTAGATCTCCGGATTGCCGGATGCGGACTGCTCACTGCCCGTGCCGATGGCTGCGGAGAACATTCCGGAATAGTTGAACATGTCCGGATTGTTGAGGGTGATGTACAGGGTGTGGAAACCGCCCATGGACAGACCGCAGATGGCGCGGCCCTGTTTCTTGCCGATGGTACGGTAATTACTCTCGATGAACTTCACAATCTCCGGGAAAGCGGTCTCGAAAGAGCCTTCCATGGTCTGAGGCAGGGACATGGTGGGACGGGTGTAGCCGGTGGAATTCTCCAGCGGAGCGGCTTCTTCCGAAATGTTGCCGTTGGTGAACACCACGATCATGGGCTTGGCCTGTCCGCGGGCGATGAGGTTGTCCAGAATCTGGGTGGCGCGGCCCTGGGTGACCCAGGCATCCTCGTCTCCGCCGATGCCGTGCAGCACGAAGAGCACCGGATACTTGGTCTTGGATTTCTCATAACCGGCAGGGGTATAAACCGTTAAGCGGCGGTCGAAGCCGGCCTTGTCCGAATGGTACCAAACCTTGGAAACGGTGCCGTGCGGCACTTTGTGGATGGCATAGAGGTCACTGCGGGCACCGGCCTTGGGAACCAGCAGCACGCTGGTGAGGCTGGCCACATCCCTGTTCACGAACATGTTGTTGGGGTCTATGACCGAGGTGCCGTCTACACGGAAAGTGTACGTATACATTTCCGGTTCCACTACGAAAGGCGTGGTGTATTCCCACACGCCGCCCTGACGTTCCTGCAGGTCTGCCACACCGGGAGAATCGAAGGCCATCTTCTGGCCGTTCATCTCAAACTCCGTATGCTGGGTGGGAAGGAAGTCTCCGGTAACCTGCACCTTGATGGCCTTGGGGGCCTGGAAGCGGAAGGTGACGGTGCCGTCCGGATTGATGACGGGAGATTCCGTGGAGGGACCTCCGAAAAGGGCCTGCTGGCCAAAAGCGCTCACGCCCAGCAGCAGGGAAATGGCAATTAGTATGGTTCTTTTCATAGCTGTGGTTTTCTATAATGCAAACTTACACAAAAATTCTTGATTTTTATTCCGCCCGGAAAATATTTTTCGTAAATTTGGAATGTCTTTTACAGCCTAAACAACATGTCCAAACAACAGCAAGCCATCTATGATGCCCGTACCCTTGGAACGGGCAAAATGCTCACCCTGGGCCTCCAGCACATGTTCGCCATGTTCGGAGCCACGGTGCTGGTCCCGGTCATTACCGGCCTTTCCATGAGCGCCACCCTGCTTTTCGCAGGTCTGGGCACCATCCTTTTCCATCTCCTTACCAAGATGAAGGTCCCGGCATTCCTGGGTTCGTCCTTTGCCTTCCTGGGCGGCTATGCAGCCGTCGTCTCCATGGGAGAAGCCCAGGGGCTCAGCGCTGCGGAATCGCTTCCCTATGCCTGCATCGGAGTATTCTCGGCAGGCATTATTTATTTCGTGCTGGCGGGACTCTTTGCTGCGTTTGGCGCCAAACGGGTCATGCGGTATTTCCCGCCCATCGTCACGGGTCCCATTATCATCGCCATCGGCCTCACCCTGTCCGGGTCGGCCATCCAGAACTGCAACCAGAACTGGTGGATTGCCCTGCTGGCCATCGTCATCATTATCGTGTGCAACATCTGGGGCCGGAAAATGATCAGGATCATCCCCATCCTGCTGGGCGTGCTGGGCTCCTATATTGTGGCCGCCTGCTTCGGTCTGTGCGACTTCTCGGCCGTGAAAGAGGCCGCCTGGGTGGGTGTTCCCTTCCAATGGGAGAATACGGCCTTCCATGTATTCAATAATCCCAACTGGGGCCTTGTTGCCAGTGCCATCATTGCCATCGTTCCCATCTCCATAGCCACCATGATGGAACATATCGGCGACATGTGCGCCATCTCTTCCACCACCGGCATCAACTATCTGGAGGATCCCGGCCTGCACCACACCCTCATGGGAGACGGTCTGGCCACCATGGTTGCTTCCCTGTTCGGAGCACCCGCCAATACCACTTACGGTGAGAATACCGGCGTGCTCAACATCACCCGGGTCTATGATCCCCGCGTGATCCGCATAGCCGCCCTCTTTGCCATCGTCCTCAGCTTCTGCCCCAAGTTCAGCGCCCTCATCGCCTGCATGCCGGCGGCCACCATCGGCGGCGTATCCCTGGTGCTCTATGGTATGATCTCCGCCGTGGGCGTACGCAACATCGTGGAGAACCGGGTGGACTTTACCAAGAGCCGCAACGTTATTGTGATGGCCCTCATCCTGGTGTTGGCCATCGGCATAAAGTACGGCGCCAACGATGCCATCTCGCTGGGATTCACTTCCCTTAGCGGCCTGGCCGTAGCCGCCCTGGTGGGCGTTATCCTCAATGCCATCCTGCCCGGCAAGGACTATGAATTCGGCTCCAATCCCAATGGCGACAAAGCCGTGAACTTTGAAATTAACCCTTCCCTCAGAAAATAGACCCATGCTCAAAAAAGTCCTCCTCGTTGCTGCGGCAACGCTTGCCTTCGGCCTGGTTGCCAAGGCCCAGACCAACCTCCAGATGTTCTACGACTTTGGCAAAGACCGCCAGTTTGTCACTACCACCCTGGAAGGCTTCTACAATGACAACTGGGGCAACACCTTCTTCTTCATTGACCATGATTTTGATTTCAAGGGGAACGGCGGAGTAAAGGCTCCAGCCGGAACCTACATGGAGTTCGCCCGCTGCTTTAATTTCTGGCAGGATGTCCCTGTCCTTGGTAACTTCAGCCTGCAGGTAGAATACAACGGCGGCATTTACAAGGACTATTTCATCCAAAGCGCGCTGCTGGTGGGCGTGGACTATTTCCTGCACTCGGCCAACTTCAACAACACCTTCAACTTCAAGGTGCTGTACAAGAAGATTGCCAGCACCGTACAGCAAGTTCCGCTCCAGTTCACCTTCGTCTGGGGCATGCAGGACCTCTTCGGCCTCAAGGGCCTCCGATTCAGCGGTTTTGCCGATTTCTGGTGGGAGGACCACCTGCTCTTCTCCGGCCCAGGCGGAGCGCTGGCAACGCCTGAGCTGTCCCATGTCGTTTTCATTTCCGAGCCTCAGATCTGGTATAACGTGGGCCGGCTGTTCGGAGTAGACAACTTCAATATCGGCGGTGAAGTGGAACTCTCCTTTGATTTCGGATCCGCCAAGGGCTTCTGGGCACGTCCCTGCCTGGGTGCAAAATGGGTATTCTAAAAGCTTTAGACTATGAAACCTTTTTTTGAAAAAGTGTTTGGCTTCGATTCAGCCAAACACAGTGTCCGTACGGAAATCCTGGCAGGTATCACCACCTTCCTCACCATGGCCTATATCCTGGCCGTGAATCCCAGCATCTTCAGCGCCCTGGACGGAATGCCCGGCGGTGCGGTATTCACCGCCACGGCCCTGGCCGCCCTCATCGGTACCCTGGTGATGGCCCTCTATGCCAAGAAACCTTTCGCCCTGGCTCCGGGTATGGGACTCAATGCCTTCTTCGTGTTTACCGTATGCCTGGGTATGGGTTACAGCTGGCAGTTCGCCCTCACGGCCGTACTCCTGGAAGGTATCCTCTTCATCATCCTCACCGTAACCAAAGTGCGTTCCTGGCTGCTGAACGCCATCCCCGGCACCCTCAAGAAGGCCATCGGAGCGGGTATCGGCCTGTTCATCGCCTTCATCGGCCTGCAGAATGCCGGCATCATCGTGAACAACGATTCCACCCTGGTGGGACTGGGCAAACTGACGGAAGGGACCGCGCTGCTGGGGATGATCGGCCTGTTCATCACGGCCGGACTGGTAATGGCCAAAGTACGCGGCGGCATGCTCTGGGGCATCCTCATCACCTCCGTCATCGGCCTGTTCATCAAGGATCCCACAACGGGAGAAGCCATAACCAAGTTCAACGGAGTAATTGCCCTGCCGGACAGCGTGAGCCCCATCTTCTGCCAGTTCGAATGGCACCATATCCTTACCCTGGATATGCTGGTGGTGGTTTTCACCTTCCTGTTCATCGATATGTTCGACACCATGGGCACGCTCATCGGCGTACATCAGGGAGCCGGACTGGCCGATCCCAACCGCAAGAAAGACGACATTCCGGATATGGAGAAGATGTTCCTGGCCGATTCCATTGCCACTGTGTGCGGTGCCTGCCTGGGCACCTCCACCACTACCACCTATGTGGAAAGCGCTTCCGGCGTAGGTGAAGGCGGCCGGACCGGCCTTACGGCCTTCTCGGCAGCCATCTGCTTTGCCCTGGCCCTGTTCTTCAGTCCCCTCTTCCTGGCCATCCCCAGCGCCGCGACGGCTCCCGCCCTCATCATCGTGGGCGTAATGATGATGCCTGCGGTGAAGAACATCCACTGGGACGACTATTGCAAGGCCATTCCCGCCTTCCTCACCATCATCATGATGCCGCTGGCCTACAGTATCAGCGACGGTATCCTCATCGGCGTTATCTCCTATGTACTCTGCCACGCCGTAGCCGGCAAGTTCAAGGACATATCCATTACCATGTGGATCCTGGCCGCCCTGTTTATCTGTAAGTACATATTTATCTGACAAGCAGGTACATAACGAATGAACCCTGTGTCCGGTGACACAGGGTTCATTTTCTTATTGGCTGATACTCAGCTATTTCATCTCCCACCAGCGCCAGTCAAAGCCGCCGCCGGTGAAAACGAAATACAGGTCGTGCACTCCCCGGGCGCCCTTCAGGCTGCATTTCCGGGTGGTCCAGTCCTTGCCGGGTTTAATCTCCAGCGTACCGCAGAGCGGGCCGTCGGGGCTGTCCAGGTGCACTTCCATGCCGGCGGCAACCGAAGCCAGTACGGAAGCCGAGAACTGCCTGGCACCTTTGGTGCCGAAGTCTACGCCCTTGATGAGCAGGCTTTCCCCGGCGTCGATGTCGGTGAGCACCACGCCCCCTTCCTCGCGCGTCTTAAGGCCATAGCCCCAGGCCATGGTAGCGGCCGGGACGCGGCGGTAAGGGTTGAACGGTTCAATCTGTTCCAGCACATTGTCCAGCCAGTACGGAACCTTGCGGATGGAGCCGTCGGCCTCATAGTACATGGGTGCGGCCGATACGCTCCGCTGCTCCGCGTGCTTGAAGGTCTTGAGATGCATGAGGTCATAGTTCAGGCCGAAGATATAGGACTGTCCCTTGTAGTCTATGATGCCGGGATGGTTGCCCCGGGTACGCCAGGTGCGGTCCATGATGTGCCCCATGGATTTCCAGGGGCCCACGGGCGAGTCGCTCATCGCATAGCCGATGCCCTCCGGACAGCAGGTGGAGGCGAAGGCCAGATAGTATTTGCCGTCGTGCTTATAGAACCAGGGGCCTTCCTGGTAGTGCTCAATCTTGTATTCCAGTTTGTGGATGGGACCGGAGGTGGAAATCATGTCCTCATTGAGCTTCACCCAATAAACATTGGGATTGCCCCAGTACATATAGGCCTGTCCGTCGTCATCTATAAACACCGAAGGATCGATGTCTTCCCAATGCTCCTTCTGCCATACCAGCGGCTCTCCCAGCGGGTCCTTGAACGGGCCGAAGGGAGAATCGGCCACCAGAACGCCGATGCCATGCCCGTGGATGGGGCAGTACATATAGAACTTGCCGCCGCGCTCCACCACGCATTCCGCCCAGGCGCCGTTCTTGCCCTCGTACCAGGCAAAATCGTCCAGGGAGGCCACGGCGCCGTGGTCCGTCCAGTTCACCATATCGGTGCTGGTGTACAGCAGCCAGTCGAACATCTGGAAGCCCTTGGCCCCGTCTTCGTCGTGGGTAGTATACAGATAGACCGTACCGTCATAGACCATGGGCGCAGGATCGGCCGTGAATTTGGTCTGAATGAGCGGCATGTTCAGGTGGTTGTTGAACACCCACCAGTCCAGGTCGAAGAGTTCCCCGTCTCCGCCCCGGAAAAGCAGATAAAGGTCATGAACACCCTTTGCGCGTGCGTCCACGGGTGCCTTTACCAGCATGTTTTCCCCGTTCACTGGGACGGAGGCAATGGCCCTTCCGCCCAGTTCATCCAGGAAGAAGTCTACGGTGCCGGGGTTCTTGAAATTGAGCATTTCCAGCGACACCAGCACGGCCGGCTCTTCGCCGAAGTCCACATTCCTCAGCTTGAGCCAGTCGCCGTTGTGCACGTGCGTTACCCAGTGGCGCTCTCCGGGCAGGCGGTCCGTCTTGAGACCCCAGGATTCGGCCATGGTCTCGGCCTGCACCATCTCGTACGGATTCACCGTCCCGACAGGCTCCACGCCCTTTTCCGTGAAAGGAATGAAGGGGATGGTGCCATCGGCATTGAAGGAGAATTCCTCCACGCAGGTGGCCCGGTGGAAACCGCCGCCGTTGGGCAGCATTCCGTTGTGGTAGAACATGTAGTTATGTCCCTTGAAGCTGATAAAGCCGCCGTGGATGGTGAAACTGTTCTGAGCTTCGTCCATGATGCGGCCGCGGTAAGTCCAGGGTCCGTCAATGGTGGGAGCGGTGGAATAGGCCATGTGCTCCGGCACGCCGCCGGCGGGATATACCATGTAATACAGGCCGTTCCGTTTGCTCACCCAGGGGCCTTCCTCGTAGCCCACCATCATCACTTCCTTGCCGCCCTGGGACCAGTCCGGTTTCATGGATTCCGGGCCGAAACAGGCCGGATCGTGAAAACCGGGGACTTCCTTGTAGCCATCGGCAAAAGAAATCATATCCTCATTGAGCCTGCCGTACCAGCAGCCCTTGTTGCCCCAGAAGAGCCAGGGCGTTCCGTCGTCATCGATGAAAACGGTGGGGTCGATGAAGGAAAAACCCGTTGCCAGGGGCCCGCCGATGGCATCCACATAGGGTCCCTGCGGGTTGTCGGCCACGGCTACGGCCAGGGCATCGGCCCTTGTGGCAGCCTCCGTGAGGCATACGTACCAATACCACTTGCCGTTGCGTTCCACGGCCTGCGATGCCCAGGCGCGGTCTCCCTGGAAAGCCCACTCGAAGGTGGCCGTGGAGACCGGCGCACCCAGGTAGGTCCAGTTCACCATGTCCTGCGTGCTGTACAGCAGCCAGTCCTTCATCTTGAAGTAGGTGGCGTCGTCTTCGTCGTGGTCGGCAAAGAGATACACGGTATCCCCGTGAACGTACGGAGCCGGATCCGGCGTATAGGATGTACGGATAACAGGATTCTGGGCCGATAATGCCAGTGATGCCCAAATCCACAGGCCGGCACTGATGATTCTTTTCATAACTATGTGGTTATTAATAGTTTTTATTCAACTTTACGGAAGCCGTCGCTGCCCAGAAGCAGGATCTTGAAACCGGAACAGGCCCGGGCGTAAAGCGTGTCCACCGGATAACGCTTGAGGCTGTTGCAGTGCGAACAGCCGGGCATTTCCAAAAGGACGCCGCCCGTACCCGTAAGGCAGAAACGGTCCCGGAGTTCATCGTAGGACAAGCTCACGGGTTTGCAGTCCAGCTTTTCCGGATAGTCCACCTCCCGCTGACTCCAGACGGTTCCGCGACTGGAAACAAAGGCCGCCGGAGTGCCGTCTTCACGTACCCCGGCCACCATGATGCTCCCTCCCCCGGCCGCCACGGCGGTCCAGCTCATCCGGGGATAGTAGCCGGCATACTGCATGTTAAAGGCCACCACTTTCCAGTTCCTACCGTCATAACGGGTAAGGATCTCCCCCGCATCCGTCACGGCCATGAGCATGCCCCGGTTGGAGGCCAGGGCACGGAGCCTGCCCACTACGGGCGGCTTATCCCGTTCCTGTACTTCCCCGTCCGAAGACAGACGCAGGACTTCCCGTCCCAACGTATCCAGGGCATAGATTTGCCCGTTACTCTCGGCCAGGGAAACCAGGGGAACCTCTACGGGATGGGTCTTAAGTACATTCCCTTCCGCATCCAGCCAGGCCAGGCACTCCCCTGCCGCCAGAAAGCCGTCTTCCAGCGGGAGGGCAGAGCGCAACTCCTGCCCCCGGGCACAGACAGGGACCAGAAGCAGGAGCAGCAGTATACGGAATCGGCAATTCATTATTTAGCTCCGCGGGAAGAAATCTTGAATTCTTCAAAAGCGGCCTTGAGCGGCGCTGCAGCAGGCATTTGCATGCCGCCGCGGCCGGGACCGCCGAAGCCCCGCATCATGGCGGGCTGGGCTCCTTCGCAAGCCATCACACCCACCTGCACGTCCTTGAGCACAGCCTGGGCCGTACCCATCTTCTCATACTTCTTACCGTCCACGGAGTACCAGGCAGTGTAGGTATCGGCCTGCTTCACCAGACGCAGCCAAATCACATTGTTTTCGCCCACAATGCCCTCCATGCTAAGGGTGGCGGTACTCTTTTGCTGTCCGTTCTCTTCCACCATTAGCTGCAGCTGACCCGCAGCGGGACCGGCACCGGACTGACGGCGGAAGTTGAAGGTAGCGCCATAGACAAACTTCACAAAGTTGTCGTCGCTCTCATAGGCCACCAGACCGGCGTTCTGGGCCGGAGCCGCAGGGGCGGAGGCGCACACCAGTTTGGTATCCACGGTCCAGTCCGTATTGGCGCTCTGCAGGAGGATGTTGGGGGCATCGTTCCCGGCCTGGGCAATGTCTCCCTTTCCGCCGGTGAGAACCAGCGAGCCCGGTTTTTCGCTGAGCGACCAAAGGGCAGGATCCTCCCGCACCCAGTTCCACTGGCTTCCCAGGGCGGGTTTGGAGAAGCTGTCGCTCACACCTGCGGTGCCAAAGTTAACGGTAACCTGGCGGCTGTCTCCAGTGGCTTCGTCAACCAGATTAACCACGGCGGTACCGGGCACGGCAGGAGCCTGGCAAACTTCTACGCCGATGGCAGGATCTGCGGCAACGGCCTCAACCACAGGAGCTTTGCCCCCCTTGAGCAGATAGCTCACCTGAGAGGCTTCTCCCAACTTGACCGCCTTGCCGCCCACCTTGAGGCTGGTAAGGGCCATATCCGGCATCACCTTTACGGCAAAGCTGTCCTCAACGGTTTTTCCGTCTATGGTAACCACGCAGCGGACGGTGGCAACACCCATGGAAAGGGCCTTCACCACGCCGTCGGCCGATACGCTGGCAACGGAAGGATTGTTGCTGATCCAGACGGCCTTGGCTCCCTCAAAGAAGCTGTCGTCGTTCATGCAGGCGGTGAATTCGGCCCGGGCCGATTCCCCGATGCGCAGCACGGATGCCTCGCAGGTGGTCCACACAGTCTTGAGGCTGCGCTTGAGCGAGCCGGACATGTTGGCGGTCACGCTAGCACGGATATCCTGGGAGGAAGAGCCGATCTCAAAGACGTAACGACCCTGGTCATACGTCATCCTGTCGGCCTCCATGTCCCAGAACCAGAGGTCTTCGCAGTTGATTTCAATATCCACCGTACGGGTCTGTCCGCGCGGGATGGTAACCCGCTGGAAGCCCTTGAGGCGCTTGGCCGGGCGTTCCAGGGCAGCGGGGCTGTCCGGGGTGGCCACATACACCTGCACCACTTCGTCGGCATTGTAGTCACCTGTATTAGTCACATCTACGCTCACCGTCACCTTGTCGTTGGGGGTGATGGCGCTCTTGCTGATGCGGGCGTTGCTGTATGCAAAGGTGGTATAGCTGAGGCCGTAACCGAAGGGGTAAGAGACATCCTGGTTGAAGTACCAAAGGGTGCGTCCCACATTGCCGGAGCTGCGGCGCAGATTGTAATCTGTAATGGCCGGAAGGTCCTTTACGCTCTTGAACCAGGTGGCGTTGAGCTTGCCGCCCGGAGAGACCTCTCCAAAGAGGATGCGCGGAATGGCTTCGCCCTGGGCCTGGCCGTTGTAGCCGGTCCAGAGGATGCCCCGGATGCTGTCCAGATGGCGGAAACCCTCCACCTCCACGCAGCCCAGGGTCTGCATCACCACAACGGTGTTGGGGTTCACGGAAGCTACCGCCTGGATGAGCGGAAGCTGATTGCCCGGAAGCAGGAGCGTAAGGCGGTCGGCCTCTTCCGTGGCGGTATTCTCGTCGGTTCCCACGAAGACGATGGCCACATCGGCATCCCGTGCAAGGGCCAGGGTTGCTTCGTCAATGGGGGCGTCCTGCGGGGCCTTGTACACCAGATACACGTTCTGAGGACCGTTGTAACCCAGCTTCAAAGCACTGGTTTTCATGGGCATGCTGCCACCATAAACGCCGCCCACGCGTGCTCCGGAAGCCTTGGTGGCCTCAATACGGCCGATGAGGTTACCGTCCGGACCGCCCACGCGGATTTCCACGATACCGCCCTCGGTGGGGATGTTGAGGCCCACGGTAATGTTCTCAATATTGGTGATATCCACGCCGTCGTACGCGGTCCAGGCTCCGTCGTCAATGGTACGGACCTGATCCTCGTCGCCCATGCCGGAGCCCACGGTAATGCCCTCTGAGGCCGACGAATACTTGGTGGCGTCGTAGCGAGTAACGCTGCCGTCCGTCTTTTCAATCTCGAAATAGCCGATATAAAGGAGGTTGCTCTTGCTCTTGATGTCTCCGCCCACAGCCAGACGTACATCCACGTCATAACCCTTTTCCTCCAGCCAGGCCTTGATTCCGGCATAAGGAGAAATCATGGCCGAAGCCTCCGGACGTCCGGAATAGGGGCCCAGCTCCACATCGTCGGCTTGCGGGCCGATGAGCGCAATGCTCTTGAGGGATTTGGCACTGAGGGGCAGAATCTTTCCTTCGTTCTTGAGCAGCACGGGCGTGCGGGTGGCGACCTCCGCCGCCAGGGCCCTGTTGGCCGCGGAACTCACGCGGGAAGGCTCATACTTGGTATAAGGAACCATGGGCTCCGGGTCGAATTCGCCGGTACGCATGCGCACGGTGAACATGTTCACCAGGGCGCGGTCTATATCGGCCATGGGCAGGATGCCCTGCTCGTAGGCGCTGATGGCAAAACGCTGGTACACGCTGCCGCAGTCCGAATCCACGCCGGCGCGGAGGCCCATTGCCGTGGCCTCTTCCCGCGTATCGGCATAATAATGTCCGTCCCAGATGTCCTGGATGGCGGCGCAGTCGCCCGTCACATAGCCTTTCATGCCCCAGCTGCGGCGGGCCAGGGTGTCCAGATAGAAGACGCTGGCCGAAGTGGGCACATGATTCACGGCATTGTAGGAAGACATGATGGAGGGCAGATGCTCGTCCTCAATAAGTCGTTTGTACGGATACAGGTAGAATTCCCGCATGTCCCGGCTGTCCATGTTGGAGCTGCTAACATGGCGGTCGAACTCACTGTTGTTGGCAAAGTAATGCTTGGCGGTGGGAACGGCCTTCATGTAACGCGGATCCGGACCCATGAAGCCGCGCACAAAGCCGCGGGCCATTTCTGCAGCCAGGAAAGGATCCTCACCGTAAGATTCGCCCGTACGGCCCCAGCGGGGATCACGGACGGGTTCCACCACCGGAGACCAGAAGGTAAGGCCCTTGGTGCCGGTCTGGTAGATGGCGCGGGCCTCTTCCGCCACGGCCGATGCCATGCGTTCCACCAGCGAAGGGTCCCAGGAAGAGCCCAGGGCCACGCTGTTGGGGAAGGAAGTGGGGCCCAGGATGCCCACGGAGGGATTGGCGCCGGAGAGGACGCCGTGCAGCGCCTCACTCCAGACGTTATAGTTCTTCACGCCCAGCCGGGGCACGGCGGCCATGTTGTTGCCCAGCAGGCTCTGTTTCTCCTCCAGCGTGAGGCGGGACACCAGGTCCGTGGCGCGCTCCTCGAAGGAATAGGCGGGGTTCAGGTAAATGGGCAGGGTGCCGTCATCGGCATTCTGCGCCCGGGCGGAAAGCGAAAGGCTCAGGGCCAGGATTCCACCGGTGAGAACAAGTAATATTCGTTTCATATATGTTATAGTTTCAGTGTTTACAGCAAATGCTCCAGCAGGATTTTGATGCCGATGCCAATGAGGATTAAGCCTCCCACCAGCTCCGGCTTCCACCGGCGTGCCACCACTTCTCCAAAGCGCACGCCCAGCAGATGGCCGACGATGCTGAAGACAAAGGAAACCAGGCCGATGACCACGAGCGGAACGGTTAACTGCCCCCACGTCTCATAGCCCGTGCAGGAAAGGGAAATGCCCACGGCCAGCGCGTCTATGCTGGTGGCCAGCGCCAGCAGCAACTGGGTGCGGAGCTGGGTGGGATCCATGTGATCCTCCTTTTCCGGGGAAAAGGCATCCTTGATCATCTTGATGCCGATAATGGCCAGCAGACCGAACGCAATCCAGTGGTCGAAGGCCTCCACGCTGGACTGGAAGTAATGGATGGCCAACCAGCCGATAAGAGGCATGAGTGCCTGGAAAAGTCCGAACAGGAAGGCCATGCGAAGCACTTTCTCCCATTGGTTCCTACGAGTGATAACACCGCTTACAACGGACACCGTGAAGCAATCCATTGCCAGCGCAACCGCAATTAGAACAATTTCCCAAAGAGTCATCATAATAGTTGTAAAGATAGTATTTTTGCCGGAAAATTCCTACTTTTGCGGCCGATATGACTTACGAAATCCGGGAATTCATCTGCCGGAGCGCCGGCAACCGCCTGTGGGGAGAGGCCTTTGTGCCCGCTGCCCCCGGGAGGCATCCCGTCCTTGTCCTGTCCCACGGATACAATGTGAACCATCGGCATTTCCAGCGCCTGGCGGAATATTTTGCCGGAGAGGGATACGTTTGCTGCTGCTTTGACTTTGCCGGCGGCAGTGTGAACAGCAAAAGCGAAGGCCGTTCAGTGGACATGTCCGTCTTTACGGAAAGGCAGAATCTGGTGGATGTGCTGGACACCGTCCGCACCTGGGACTTCGTGGACCCGGAGCGTATCTTCCTTGTGGGAGAAAGCCTGGGCGGCAGCGTAACGGCCATAACGGCGCCGCAGGTGGCGGACCGCATCCGGGGCATCGTGTTAGCCTTTCCCGCCTTCTGTGTTCCGGCCGACGGCTACGCGCAGTTCCCCGCCCTGGAAGACATTCCGGATTCCTTCGAGATGATGGGCATGACCATCGGCCGGGGCTATCTCCAGCCTTTTTATGAGGGGTACGATTTCTATGACGACATTGTGAAATACACCGGTCCCGTGCTCATTGTCCACGGCACGGAAGACCCGCTGGTGGCTCCCTCCTATTCCATAAAAGCTGCCCGGCTGTACCGCAACTGCGAACTACGCTGGATTGACGGTGCCGGGCATGGCTTCTATTCCCCTGAACAGCGGGAACTCTATTTCTCTTATATTACCGACTTCCTGAACAGGAACTAATTGGCCGGTTTCACGTAACGGTCTCCGGTCTGGGCCTTTACGGCGTCGATGAACGCGGGCGCATAGGCCGGTGAGGTGCGGCGTCCGGGGACGATGGCACCATTCTCACTGGGCTGCATCACCTGGTCGTTGTGCTTCACAATAAGGAACTTGGCCAGCTTGTCCCAACGCTTCATCATCATGTCCGTATAGGCTTCCGTCTTGGCGGTAAGATAGTCCACCCGGGCCGAAGGAGTGAGCTGGGCCACCTGGGCCTCCACTTCCTTCTGGTCTTCGGCATAGTAGTCTTCCAGTTCCTTCTGGGCATCGCGGAGATCCCCGATCATGGCGCTCCAGCGCGGATACACCATATTGGCCACCCAGTTGTTCATCCAGAAGGCGCTGTCAAAGCTGAACTCCCGGATGTTGTTGTTCTCCCGGCGGAAGGGTTCCGGTACGCGGTTGATGCTGCAATATACCGGCACATAGGCCACCATGGTGGCATCGTCCATGTTGAAATAGGTCACTCCGCCCACTTCGTCGGGCAGGGAGGAACGCATCTGGCAAACCATGGTCATGCCGCTCTGCTGGCAGCCGATGGGACGTTCGCGGAACATGTCCGTTTCGTCGGAGCTCTTGAAGTTCACGGGCTGGTTGCGGTAGGGAGAGGCCCAGGGACCGGCGCTTACATCGGCCGTCATGTCCAGGGCGGTGCCCTCATAGTGGTCCCGCATGTCGTTCATCACATCTCTAACGGAAAGGGGTGCGTCCGGCTTGATCCACAGGGGAAGGTGGTCGTACTGGGACTGGTCACCGTTAAGGAAAGGCAGGTACTTGTCCATTTCCTCCGCGCTGGTGTGATGGCGGAAGAAGCTCCACACACGGGCTTCGCAGTAACGGATGGCGCTGAAATCCAGCGGACCGTAGGCTTCACGGAAGCTGAAATCCTTGTCTTCTCCGTCAAAATAGCCCATCTCGCGGGCGAAGGAGATTACATCGGCCGAATACATGCAGTTGCCGTTATCGGCAATGCAGAATCCCAGCTTCTTGTCGGCCTTCTTCACCTGCGGGAACTGCTGGATGCGGCTGGAGTTGGCATAGGCGCAGATGCAGTCGTCCGGCACGCGGAGCGCAACCCATACCATGCCCTTGCGACCTTTGCCCTTGCCAATAAGCTCCATGATCCAGGCCTCCTCCTTGTCACAAATCACGAAATTCTCGCCGGTCTCGCTGTAACCGTACTCCTGGGCCAGCTGGTGAATCACGGCAATGGCCTCGCGGGCCGTTTTGCTGCGCTGCAGGGCCAGTTCCATAAGGTTATAATAACCCAGCCAGCCTTCCGGATTGCGGAGTTCGTTCCGGCCGCCCCAGGTGGTTTCCACAATGGTAACCTGGTTTTCGTTCATGAGGCCCGCCACATTGTAGGTGTAGGGAGCCTGGGCAATGAGGTGTTCGCCACCGCCCATGGGGCCGAAGAAGCCCCGGATGGCTATCATTTCCCCTTCCGCATGGGCTCCGGGGCCATAATGGGACAGGGGGGATACAAAGCCGAAGCTGTCGGCATTGTAAGAGCAGATGACGCTTCCGTCCACGGAAGCCTGCTTTCCAACAATGAGGTTGGTGCATGCATCCGAAGGAAGCACGCTGGTGAGAAGAAGGGCCGCCATGGCCGCAAAAACAGTTCGTTTCATACTATTGGGGGATTATACGGTAAGTCTTGGTTTTGCCGTTCCAGGTGCAGCGGAAGGCTTTTTCTTCGGGATCCGGGACAATGGCCACCTCGTCGGAGGAAGCGATAACAATGACATCGGCAAGGCTGGTGCTTGTAGGAACCGCCACTTCATAGGTGGTGCAATCCAGAAGGCCGTTGTCGTCCGTAGCCCAAACGGGGTGCGAAGGCATTTCCACCGAATGGCCGTTCACGCTGATCTGAATGGTGGGCGGAACCGGAAATTCCAGGGCAGCGCCTTTTTTGGTGAAGCCCAGGCCGATTACGTCGCAAAGCGGCTCTTCGGCAGGGCCTTCGGCCACCAGGAAGATGGCGTGCTTGCCCTTAATGCCATCCACAAAGGCACTTACGTCCACGCTGTAGCGGGTAACATCGGCCGATGCGCCGGCGGGAATCTCTATTTCGCCAATTTTGGTGCCCTTCCAGGCGCCGCTTTCCCAGGGACCGTCCATCCAGACGCCCAGCTTGAAACCCTGCTGCGTATGTGCGGCCAGGAAGAGGTTGAAAGCCGTTCCGTTGCCCTTCCGGGTGCCCTCAAAGGCGGGAAGGCCGTTTGCCGGCTTGGCCAGGCCTTCGAAGCCAAAGTATTTATAGCCGATGATGTCTCCGGCCTTCACCTGGGTAATGTCCATCCGGTTGTCCCAAACGTCCCAATTGTCCTGCATGGAATCCGGGTTGGACAGGTAGCAGGCATAACCGGCCGAATAGTAGCGGTACGGCGGCAGACCATACATGAAGAAGCCCTCGGAAGTGACTTCCGCGCCCTTGTATTCGTTGCCGTCGGCCGTCTTCACCGTGAAGCCGCCCTGATAAGGGTCATAGGCCGAAATGCGCACTGCACCGCCCTCGGAGACCGGTTTTTCATCGGCCTCTACGGAGACGGGAGCTACCATAGCCTGACGCGCATAGCCGAAACCGCGCGGAGCCCGGTGATAGAAAACATACCACTGGCCGTTAAGCTGGGCCAGAGATCCGTGCGTATTATTGGCGCCAAAGCTGGTTTCCAGGCGGGAACCGTCCCGGGACGGGACAATGGCGCGGGCGTCCACCAGCACGCCGCCGCTCTTCCAGGGGCCGCGGGGGCTGTCGGCATAGGCGTAACGGAGCGTAGCGTTGGATTTCTCCAGGCCGTACTCGGTGCCGGAATGACCGCTGTAAATATACAGATATTTGTTACCCACCTTCCGGAAGGAAGAAGCCTCAAAGAAATCAAAATCTTCTAGGTCCTCCCCTTCCGCAATGGCCGGGAATACAACACTTTCCTCCGGGCCGACTCCTGCCCATTCGCGGTACTGACGCTGCTGCTCATTGGCAGGTTCAGCCCCGTCCCGCACCATCAGGGTTGCCACCGAAGGCGCCAGGAAAGGCCAGTCCGGCGTGCCCCGGCGCGGGGAATACATGGTATTCTGGTCCAGCTCCGTTCCGCTGGAGCGCACGATGCCCCAGGCCACATAGGCCCGGAAGCCAATGCCGTAGTCCGGATCGGCCGGATCCTCCACTTCCTCCACCAGCACGCCCGGGTCGAAGCCAATAACGCTGCCAGGCAGCACCATGCCGCCAGTGAGCACATTCACCGGCACAAAAGGACCGTTGGGCCTGTCTCCAACGCACACCATGGGCATGCGCATGAGGCAGTGCGGATACAGATAATACTTGCGGGAGCCGTCGTCCCGGCGGTTCACTTCCACCAGGTCCGGGGCATACATGGTGGCCCAGACGCCGTTTTCGGAATAGGTGAACACCGGACCTTC
This sequence comes from uncultured Bacteroidales bacterium, assembly GCA_946185645.1. GTDB lineage: Bacteria > Bacteroidota > Bacteroidia > Bacteroidales > UBA932 > Cryptobacteroides. Next base: position 31,511 of record CAMHKD010000007.1, on the reverse strand, counting down.
GTCCCGCCAGGCGGTGAGGTCTTCCACCGGGGCCGACCACTGCCTGTCATCCTGACCGCAGTAGCTTTCGTAACGGGTGTCGTGGGAACCGGTAACATAAACCCGAAAGTGACCGGGGTTGTCCGGATCCTCAAATACGTGCGGCTCCCCATCCGGCACATGCTCCCAAAGGGGCATGTACGGGTTGCCGATAAAACCGGGAATAGGCCCGGGAACAGGCCCCGTACAAGAGGCGATGACGGCCAGGCCCATAGCAGCGAGCAGGTAACGGAAACGCATGATACTTATCTCTTTAGCACTGCCATCTCATTCCCCATCATCTGGAGGGATAGGGTGCCGTCGTTCTTGATTTTCAGTTCCACGGGGAAAGGCATTCCGCCGCCGGCGGTGAGGCCGGTGAGCTTCTTGCCGCGCACTTTCACGGGCTTGGGAGCTTCGCCGTTGGTGGAGCACTGCCAGTTGCCATCGGCCAGTTTGGTAATGAGGTAGTCGTACTTGACTTCCATACCGCCGCCCATCTGACCCATTCGGGCGGTACCGGTCCAATGACCTTCAAAGTCTCCGTCCGGTTCCTTGTTTACGCCGGGAATTTCCCCTTCCGGAATGCGGTCCGTGCGGAAAGGCGCCACGGCCATACCGTTGGAGCCGGCCAGGTTGCCCAGCTGCCAGTTCTTGAAGCAGTAACGCACGGCCACCGGTTCCTTGACCTCGTCGCTGTGAACGATGAGTCTGTTCACAAAGGGCTGGATACGGGCCTCGGCGGGATGCCATACCAGGTCTGCACCGCAGATCTCAAAGCCTTCCAGGCCTTCGCTGCGGTTGAAGCCGCCGGCCTCGCGCACATGCTCAAAGCTGATGATGATATTGTCGCCGTCATCTTCGTAAGACTCATAGGTGGGGGCGATGCCGGGGAACTGCTTCTTCCCATAGGTATGGTTGAGGGCCATATAGCTGAGACGCTCGCCCACTTCCTTCTTCTTGGCCGGGTGAATCTGGGAACCTTCGTACGGATACATAAGATCCACCGTGGTCACGCAGTAGCAGTTTTCCACATCGCGGGCAGCGATTCTCTGCTGCTCCCTAAGGAGGGCCGATTCCAGGCCGTCCACGCCGCCACCGGAGATGTACGGGGCAATTTCCACCTGATACACAGGAAGTTCCGCATTGCCGGTCTCCTTTCTCCAGGTATTGATCATGTCTCCCATCCGGAGGGCATAGTCCGGGTGGCCGATGTTGCTTTCTCCCTGATACCAGATGGCGCCCTTGTACGTATAATTGCGGATGGGGCACCACTGGCCATAATACATGATGGTGGGACGGGCCATCTGGTTCCGGACCTTCTTCACGTCTTCCGGCTCACTCACCACGTCCGAATAGTTCCTCACAATCTCGCGCGGAATCCAGCCTTCCAGGCCGCTGCCGCCCCAGGCGTTGCAGATAACGCCCACAGGGACGTCCAGCACCTCGTTCAGGTTCTTGGCAAAGAACCAGGCGGCGGCGCTGAATTCAGGCGCATTGTCGGCGCAACTCTCCTTCCACGGAGCGTCCACCATCTTAACCGGCTCATAGGCTTCCGTGCGGGGAAGCATCACAAAACGGATACGGCCCTTGTATCGGCCTGCAGTGGCAATTTCCTGCAGGGCGCCTTCCACCGGGCAGCCGTCAAAGCCCCTCAGGGGCATTTCCATGTTGCTCTGTCCGCTGGCCAGCCAGACCTCGCCGATGAGCACATGCTTGAGCTCAATCTTCTCCTTGCCGGCGGCAATCACCACAATATGCTCATCATAGCTGCCCTCCGGGGTGTACACTGCCAGTTTCCAGGCACCGTCGGCATCGGCCTTGGCCGTATACTTATCATCGTCCCAGGAGGTGGTTACGGTAACGGTCTCACCGGGATTGGCCCAACCCCAAAGGTTGGCTTTGGTGTTCTGCTGAAGCACCATATTGTCCGCCATCTGCGGCGGAAGGGTGATTTTGGCTTGAAGCGTTGCCGCGCATACGAGGGCGGCCAGAACAAAAGTAAACTTTTTCATATTATGTGGTATTTAAACTAGCGAATGGTCTTTGAGATAGGCGTCGAAGGCGGGACGGAAGGCGTCCGACACGTGCAGGAGGGCGTCTCCCACCTTCAGGTCCCCGGTGGGGGAAAAAGAAGTGATATGCGGCAGGGACACTATGAAGGAACGGTGGATGCGCATGAAGGTCTGGGCCGGAAGCAGTTCTTCGGCCGCCTTCATGGTCATGTGGGTAACGAGGGGCCGGGCCGATGAGGCCACATGGAACATCACGTAGTCCTTCATCCCCTCTACGTACTGGATATCGGCCAGTTCTACCTTGCGAAGGGCTCCGTCCACCTTGATGAAGACGGACGTTCTTTCCGCTTCCGCCGGAGCGGCTTCCGCGGCTTCCTTGAGCGAGAACCACTCCCGCGCCTTCTCAGCCGCTTCCAGGAACTTCTGGTAGCGGATGGGCTTCAGGAGGAAGTCCAGTGCGCTCACTTCGTAGCTTTCGAAGGCATACTGCTTGAAGGCGGTGGTGAAGATGATACGGGTTTCCGGCGGCACCATGCGGGAGAGTTCCATCCCGTCCAGGTCCGGCATCTGGATATCCAGGAAGGCCAGCTGCGGCTTTCTTTCCCGAATGGCCGAGAGGGCCTCTACCGGGTCGTTGAACGAAGCCTCCAGTTCCAGGAACGGGGTACGCTCCACAAAGCCCTCCAGCATCCGGACAGCCAGCGGTTCATCGTCCACTATGATGCAGCGCAAGTTCCTCATGCACTTTTTCTTTTTTCCACGTTACCCCCTCCCTAAATCCCTCCCCTCGGGGGAGGGACTTGCTATCGCTTCGCTCCAAACAATAAAATTTACGTAATATCTAATGTTACTTCTACAGTATATTGATTGTCATCGGCCTGCTGGGAATAAGTGTATTTGTCGGGATACAGGAGTTCCAGGCGGCGTTTCATGTTCTCCAGACCTATGCCGGAGCCGATATGGTCACTCCCCTGCTTCCCGAAGACAGAATTGCTGCAGCGGAACACCAGGCGCCCCCCCTCCATGTGCATGGACACATCCACGAAGGAAGGGTAGCGGGCATTCACTCCATGCTTGAAGGCATTCTCCACCAGGGAGATGAAAAGCAGCGGAGCCACTTCCACCGGCGCAGCGGGCAGCTGCAAGTCCTTTTTCACCGTGGTGAGCTCATTGCAGCGGAGCGCCATCAGGTCTATATAATTGCTCATGAACTCCAGCTCGGAAGACAGCGGGACCTTGGGCGCCTCGCTGTCGTACAGCGCGTAGCGGAGCAGGTCGCTCAGCTGGCCGATGCTCTCCTGGGCCTTGTCCGGATCTATCTGGGTGAGCGAGGAGATGTTGTTCAGCGTATTGAAAAGGAAATGCGGATTGAGCTGGCTCTTGAGCCAGGTGAGTTCCGCCTCGGCCGTCTTGCGCCGCTGTTCTTCAGCTTCCCGCAGGGCCTCGTTGGCCCGCATCACATAACGGATACCCACTGCCAGCAGGATGAGCAGGATGTCCAGGAACACGCTGGACAGGACCGTAATCACCTGGTAGGCCCAGATATTCTTGATCCAGAACGGATCCATATCGGCCGGAAAATCCGGATGCTTGTGCGGCCAGAAGCTGTACAGGTTCCACGCCAGCAGCAAGATCGCATTCACTATGTAGAACCACTTGGCCATTCCCTTCTTCCCATACAGGAAACGGGGCACCAGGAAATAATAGTTGAGGCAGTACAGGATGAAAATGGGCAGCAGCATCCGGGCCGATGACTTGAAAATGTTCCAGGCCTGCCCCACCGACTGGGTCATGGTACCCGACACCAGGGCGGGCACAAGAAAAACACCAACCCAGACGATGATCTGGGTGGTGTTGAGTATTAAATTTCTGCGGCTGGTCGTTTGCATATTGCAAAGATAGTAAATTTAATTCATCATTATACTACCCATGCTTTCTGCGGTTGACGTGCTGTTAAGCTGGCTTTCGTTCTCGATGGTGCGGCGGGCCTTCTTGGCGCTGTAGTTGCCCTGCTTGCCGAAGGTATAGCTCACCTGGAAGCTGATCTGTCTCATAGGGATGGAGGTGCTCATGCTGGTGGTGAAACCGTCGCCCACGGTGGTGGAGCTCATGTTCATCTCAAAGCCCTTGGCCAGCGGGAGCATGCCGTTGATGGAGAGGCTCAGGCGGTCGTCAAAGAAGGTCTTGGTGAGGCCCAGGGTGGCCATGGACATACCGGTGGTGCTGCCCTGCAGGGTAACCTGACTGCCCATGGAGATTACGTTGGCGCTCAGACGGAGGTCCCAGGGAAGGGTCTGCTGGCCGCCCAGCATCACATTATAGCTCCAGCCATTGTTGTGCTGACCCAGCTGGGCGCTGGAGATGTCGCTGTAGGTGAGGCCGCCATTGATCATGATGCGGGTCTTGTTGGTGGGATTGATCATGAGGAAGGCGTTGAGGCCGGTGCTGCTGGTGGTGACGATGTTGCCGTAAGTGGTGTTAAGGATATTGTTGTCATCAAAGAAGCTGTAGGAGGAGATGCCATTTCCGGTATAGCTCTGGCGCAGGGTGGCGTTGAGCATCACCTTGGGGGTATAGATGCTGTACACCAGGGAGAGGTTGTGTCCGCGTTCCACGTCCAGGTCTGTGTTACCATAAGTAAGGGCGGTAGGGTTGGTGGTATCCACGTACGGGTTCAGGTAGGTGATGCCCGGACGGCTGACGCGCAGATTATAGCTGAGGCCGATATTCTGGGTCATGGAGATGTTGTACTGGATGCTGGCGGTAGGGACCAGGGCGCCGTAGTTCACGTCAAAACGGCCGTCGGGGGAAGTGGCGAGCGGGGGTACCGAGGTATAGGTCTGCCAGGTGTGCTCGTAGCGGGCGCCGGCCTTTACGCCGAAGCTGCCGAAGTTGCCGGAGAGCTCGGTGTACGCGGCTCCGATGCGGTTGTAGAAGTCATACTTCAGGCTGGAGACGGGATTCAGCACATAGTCGGTGCCATCCCATTGGAAGTCGCTTTGGTCGGAGAAATTGTGCCGGTAGATGAACTTGGCGCCGGTGGAAAGGGTGAGGCTGGTGCCCAGCGGGGTGGTGAAATCGGCCTGGATGGTGTGGTCCATGGAATTGGAGGTTCCGTCGCTCTTGCGGTCGGTGAGGTCGAAGCCGGGGACCACGGCACCACCGAAGGTATTCAGGGTGTTGTTCACGGCCGGGGAACCGTTGAACTGGTAGCTGAGGGTGAAGCTGCGGGCGGGTTCATCGGCCCAGAGGTGCTGGTAGTCGGCACTGGCCGATATCATGTTGTTGCTCATGGTGGTGGAGGTGAGACCGGTATAGCTGTACTGGGAGATGCCGGGGATGACCATATCCGTGGTGGAAAGGCCACTCTGGTTCATATTGAAGCGCATCAGGCCCACGGTGGCGGAGATCAGGTTCTGCGCGTCTATGTCATAACTGGCGGAGATGTTGGCCATGAGCATGGGGGTCTTCATGTTGGTCTCGGAATGGGTGCTGGTGGAAAAACCGTTGTCCTGGATGCGTTCCATATCCATGGTGGTGGCAGGCATGTTCTGCAGCATACCGGTCACAGTACCGCTGAGGGCGAATTTTCCCTTCTGCATGCTGGTGGTGAGGCCGCCGCCGAAACCACGGGTGGAAGCCTGTGCCTGAAGGGTCCCGTAAATGCCGTCGGCAATGCTCTGGCCACCGGTAGTTTCCCGGTTGGTGGTGATGTTCAGCACACCGCCCACACCTTCTGCATCATAGCGTACGCCGGGATTGGTGACCACTTCGATATTCTTCACGGAACTGGCGGGCATCATCTTGAACACCATGGAGGCGTTCTGGCTCATCATCTGGTTGGGTTTGCCGTCCACATAGACCTGGAAGGAAGAGGAACCGTTCACGGTAATGTTGTCCTGGCCGTCCACGGACACCATCGGCACTTTGCGGAGCATGTCCAGCACGGTGGAGGTCTTGGAGTCCACGTCATCGGCCACGTTATAAATCATCTTGTCCACTTCCATCTTCACCAGCGGGCGCATGGCGGTAACGGTGCCGGCCTGCAGGGTCTCGATGTTATCCTGTGCCAGGATTTCTCCCAGGTCGATCACGGGGTCCTCGCCGATAGTGAAGCAGCGCTTGATCACCTTGCGGCCCAGGTTGTTGAAACGGAGGCAATAGTCGCCCTTTAAAGTAAAGCTGTGGGAGAAGTTGCCGTCCACGTCGGTGGTGGTAAAGGCAACGGCCTTGTCGGTGTTGGCCATCTCATAGAACTCAATCACGGCGGCGGGTTCGCCCTCGCGGGTGAGAGAATCAAGGACTACGCCCTTAACGAGGACTTCTTTATCCTGGGCGAAAGCCGCAGTGGCGGCGAACACGGAAACGAGGAGGAGGATTATCTTTTTCATATTGCGTTATTTTTTGTTGTCGTTTTTGTTTTTCGCTTGTTTCGACAGCAAAATTACCGCAAAGTAAAAGGCGTCGGTCCCGGTTTTCGACCAACGCCCTTTTTCCTTCGACGAACAGCTTGATTGTCCCTGTGACTATCTCACGATCCGTATGGTGATGGTGCGTTCGTACCCCGCCGGATACACCCGGTAGGCGTCAAAGATACCGCGTGCGGTACACCCCACGCCGGAGGTGGCATAATCCAGGTTCAGGGTAATGTCCCCGCCCCGCCGTAGCTGGTATTGGTACACGGCCCGGGTAAGGTTCTCCGTGGTGCAGTCATAGGCATTGAACGCGAAGGGCTGGTCCATGGAGAATTCCAGGCCCCGTCCGGAGGCATCCGTGAGGCGCACCCAGCGGTTGTCTGTCCTGAGGCCGAAGTCCTGCGGAATCAGATAAGGTTCATACATGGAGTCTATGTCCGTATGCCAGATGCCCAGCCGGTAACCGCTCTTGCGGTCCGGATAGGAGGCCTGCGGACCGCGTCCGTGCCAGGAAACCTGATTCAGGGACTTGTCCAGGCCCAGGGTTACACCCAGGCGGGGCAGCCACGCGGGCATATTGCCCTGCGGGTTCACCCGGTGATGGACGGTGAGGGTGCCGTCGCCGGCGATGCGCCAGCTGTAGGTTTCGTCAAAACCGTTATAGGACCGGCCCATTATATAGGCATCCAGCTGACCGGTGGTGGCCCTGCCGCCGCCCATCAGGGAAAGGTCCCGTACATCTATTATTACCTCGTCACCCGCCTCACGCGCCTGGACGCTCACCGGGAACAGGCCCATATTGTCCAGGCCTGCAGCATAATACACCGCAGCCAGAATCCGGCTATGGCCGATGGAACCGTACCCGGAAACCTCCAGCCGGCCTGCCCCTCCGCCGTTCCAGCCGTCCAGTTCATTGGCCAGCGGAGCCCTCCACACATTGAGTGAGAGCGGGGACGTGAGCAGCTCTTTCCCCTCCACCACAGCGGAAACCAATGCGCCGGTACGGACATCGAAGCGGTAGGCAAAACCTTCTCCGCTTGCCGTAATCCCCTCTTCCGACTGCGTGAGCCGCACCTTTCCGGAAACGGGTTCCTCCCGGGCGGGGACGTTCCAGGCCGTGAGTTCAAACTGGTCCCAGGACACTTCGTGGCCGGCAGGAGCCCAGATTTGGTCCTGGGCCAGGACGGAACTGATGGTGAGCCGGTACTCCTTGCCGGGAACCGCCTCCGGATGCGTAAGCGGAATCCGTACCACCTTCCGGCTGAACGGGGCCACATTCAGGTCCATTTCGCCGGATGCCACCACATCGGCATCGGCCGTGAGGGTCCAGGAAGTCTTATAGAAGGAGGCGTTCAGGAAATTATTGCGGTTCCAGACCTCCACGCTGCCTTTCTCCGGGTCCACCAGGCGGAAGGACAGCGGTTGGGTGGTCTTTTTCATCTGCCACATTTCCGGCTGCGGCACGCGATCCGGCCAGATGGAGCCATACGTCCGGGCGCCCACGCCGTAGGAATAGAAGGTCCCTTCCCGGGTCTCCTCCTCAAAGTCCAGCCAGAGAGCAGCACGGGAGGGGTCCAGGGAAGCGGGAGCCACTGCATCGGCAAACACGCCCACGTTGTCTATGAGGGCGTCGCAGATATAGACGTTGGTATCCTGGCCCAGGGCTTCCTCGCTGCGGCCGATGCACAGCGACAAGGGCAGGTTCCGGATGACCCCCTGCATCGGCTGGGAGGCACATTCGGCTCCGTCGATATAGATTTTCATGGCGGCACCGTCATAAGTGGCCGTCACATTGTGCCACTTTCCTTCCCAGTCGGACGGAAGTGCGGCGGTGAGCACCCGTTTCTGGCCGTTGTCCAGATAGAAGTCCAGTTTGTCCGTGCCCTGCTGCTTGAGGCCGAACTGGTTTTCCCCCTTGGTGATGAGATAGCCGCCGGAGGCGTTGAATTTCCGGGGCAGGATATCCAGGGTGAGAGTGAGCTTGTTGCCGGAGATTTCCACCGCATCGGCCCGGTACACCTGCACCCACTGGTCCTGCTTGTTGAAGTTGATGGCCTTGCCCCAGGGGCCTTTCACCAGGGTGGCGCGGCCCATGATATGGGCGGGGACCCCGTTCGGAGACTTGTCCCGGAGTGCGCGCACCGGTTCCGTAATGCCCACACTCACGAAATCCCAGATGGCGCCGCCCATCAGCTTGGGGTGGGAATAGATTACATTCCAGTAGTCGTCCATACCACCGCCGCCGTTACCGGCCACCGACAGGTACTCGTCCATGAAGGAGGGGCGCAAGTCGTTCTTGTCCATCCCGTAGCCCACCTCGTGCTCCAGCGGAGAAGGATAGCGCGGCCCCACTATATCCTCGGCCGGATGCTTGGCCGCATTGCCGCCATACATCCAGAAGCGCGTGGGATCCAGTCGCTTGCCTTCCTTGACCACCTCCGCGATATTCTGGCCTTCACCGCTCTCGTTGCCGGCGCTCCAAAACAGGACGCAGGCGTGGTTGCGGTCCCGAAGGACCATCTTCTGCACCCGCTCCAGGTACATTTCCCGGAACTCCGGCATATCGGACGCGTATTCGGTGGCGTGGGCTTCATCCCCGGTCTCATCGATGATGAAGAGGCCGTATTCGTCGGCCAGATCCAGATACTCGTTCACCGGCGGATAGTGGGAGGTACGCACGCCATTGAAATTAAAGCGTTTGAGGATCTCCATATCCTTCCTGATGGTGGCCTCGTCCATCGCATGACCCAACTCCGGATGCTGCATGTGTGAGCATTGGGCACTCACCTTGATAGGGACGCCGTTCAGGTAGAAGACGCCGTCCCTGATCTCGGTTTTCTTGAAGCCCATCCGCTTGGACATGGCGTCCACCACCTTTCCGGAGGCATCCACCAGTTCCATCTCCAGCTTATACAGCACAGGGGTTTCCGAAGACCATTTTTCCGGAGCCGTTACGCGGGCGGCCATCCGGAGGGTCCGGGAGCTGCCGCTTCCCAGGGTAAAGGAAGCGCTCTCCATCCGGGCCACACCCCTTCCATCCCTGGAAACGGAGGCGCGCACCTTGTAGGAACCGCTTTCCAGTTCATACCCCTTCACCTCAACGGCAAGGGACAGGTCTGAATCCCGGTAATCCGGGCCGAAGTCCGTTATCACCTGATAATCCCATATCCGGGCCTGGGGCGAGGCATACAGGGTAACATCATCGAAAATGCCCGCCAGGCGCCAGTAGTCCTGACCTTCCAGATAATAACCGTCGCAGTATTTGAGCACCAGTACAGCCAAGGTGTTCTTCCCGGCCTTCAGATAAGGGGTGATATTGTATTCGGCCGGTTCCTGGGCGCCTTCGTTATATCCCACTTCCTTCCCGTTCACCCAGACGAACGATCCGGAAGCCACTTTCTCGAAACGGAGGAACACCTGCTTCCCCTTCCAGTCCTTAGGCAAGGTGAAAGATGTCCGGTAAGCGCCGGTGGGATTGATATCCATGGGGACTTCCGGAATGGCCACGGCAAAGGGCAGGGCCGGTGCCCCGCCGCCCATCCGGTAGCGGGCTATCATCTTGTCCCGCTCGGAAGCATTCGGGTCGTCCAGTACTTTCTGGAACTGGGCGATACGGGCGGCGGGCATCTTGTTGGGGAACGGAGTGGACACGTTCCGGAACAGCGCCTGCCCGTACCCCTGCATCTCCCAGTTGGAAGGGACTTGGATACTGCCCCACTTCCGGTCGTTGAAAGAAGGCTGGAAGAAGTCTCCGGGTACATCCAGGGGCGTCTCATAATACTGGAACTTCCAGGTTCCGTTCAGGGACAGGTTCTGCTCCGGGATATGGAAGGCCCGGCCGGGTTCCTGGCCGCGTTCGAACACGGACAGATTTTCCACATAATAAGGGAGATTCTCCAGGAAAGGCTTTTCCTGGGCTGCGACTACCTGCACAAGGAGAAGGCATAACGCCGCTGAAACCAGCATTCTTTTCATAAACAGTCCTTTAGTTTTTTTGCAGTAGTAAAAATAGGGCTTTTTTTACTATTAAAAAACCTTTTCTGCTATCTTTGTAGAAAAAGACAGGTATGAGGAAACTTTTTTTGCTGGCAGCGGCCCTTCTGGCCTCACTTTCCCTGGCCGGACAGGATTTTCAAGAGCATTTCACAGGCAGGACACTCCGGTTGGACTATGTGTTCTGCGGGGATGTACACCACCAGTCCATCTATTTTGCACGCGCATATTGTACAGGCGCATGGGCGGGGCGCCGGCATCACCTCTCCGAGGCAGCCCTACGGGGCAACGGACAGGTGCGGGTACTGGATCCGGAGAGCGCGGAAACCCTCTATGTGAACAGTTTTTCCACCCTTTTCCAGGAATGGCAGTCCACCGAGGAAGCCGCCCACGTGCAGAAGGCCTTCGAGAATTGCCTCCAGGTGCCCTTCCCCAGGCATCCGGTAGATATAGAAGTGCTGCTCTTCGATACGCACGCAAAAGTATCCTCCCGCTTGAGGCACCGGGTGGATCCCTCAGACATCCTCATCCGGGAATCGGCCGATAACGGCCTGCAGCTTGCCCCCATCCTGGAAAACGGCGCATTGGAGGAAGCCATTGACATTGTGGTGGTATCGGAAGGATATGCCCTGAAAGACCGCGAAAAGTTCTTCCACGACGCCCGGCGGGCGGCCGATGCCCTTTTCTCCCACGAACCTTTCAAGAGCTACAAGGGGCGCTTCAACTTCCGGGCGGTTTTTGCTCCGTCGGCCGACAGCGGTGTGAGCATTCCCGGCCAGGGCGTTTGGAAAGAGACCGCCGTGAGTTCCCATTTCGACACTTTCTACAGCGACCGTTATCTTACCACTTCTTCCATCTGGACGCTGTACGACCTTATAGGGACGGTACCTTTCGAGCATGTGATTGTGCTGGCCAACACGGCCAAATACGGAGGCGGAGGCATCTTCAACAGCGTTACCATCATGAACAGCGACCACGCCACCTTCGTGCCGGTGCTGGTGCATGAGTTCGGCCATGCCTTCGGCGGCCTGGGAGACGAATATGCCTATGGAGACAACCCGGAAACCATGTATCCCGCCGATACGGAGCCCTGGGAACCCAACCTCACCACGCTGGTGGACTTCACCTCCAAATGGGCCGATCTGATGCCTCCCCACTCCGCCCTTCCCACTCCCGTGGATCAGATAGAACAGGAGCAGGACGTACGCAGGATATGGAACACGCTTACGCCGGAACAGAAGGGCCGCCTGAACAGAAAAGTCGGCGTCTATGAAGGCGCCGGCTATCAGATGAAAGGGGTATTCAGGCCCGTGCAGGAATGCCGCATGCGCATCAACGAGTGCGAAGAGTTCTGCCCCGTGTGCTACCGCAGCATCGTGCGGATGATTGACTATTATACGGCCCGCTAGGGCTTACTCGGCCTTTTCCAGGCCCAGGCGGATGTTTTTGATAAGGGCGTTGGAGGTATAGGTGGCACCGGAAACGGCATCCAGCTCAATGTCCTTGGCCTCCTTCACGCTCTTCCCCACCAGCTTTTTGAGCAGCCCGCCGTCACGGACGGCCTGCATGTAACGGGGACCTTCCATGTTGGGAAGGGCCTTGATGTCCACGATGTTACCGGAGACCACGGTAATCTCCACCGGCGTGGGGCCATTATAGCCGATGATGTCTTTACCCAGGTCCGTAGTGTTGATACGGAGCGTATCCGGGCCCTTGGCCTGGGAGCTGCCGCAGGCGGTGCTCACGGCAAAAGTGCCGGAAAGGACGGCTACGATGGCCACAAGAAGCAAAATCTTTTTCATAGTTCTCTCTCTTTGCGGGGGCAAAGTTAGCAAAAAAAGGATTATCTTTGTATAGCTACATTTAGGGATAGACATGAAAAGAGTTGCCTTAGCTTTAGCCAGCGGCGGACCGCGCGGATTCGCCTATATCGGCGCCATAGAAGAACTGCAGTCCCGGGGATATGAGATTACCTCCGTATCCGGCACATCGGCCGGTGCGCTGGTGGGCGGTATCTTCGCCGCCGGGGGGATGCAGGCCTTCAAGGAGTGGCTGTATGGGCTGGACCCGGTTAAAGTGATGGCCCTGATGGACTTTTCCTTCAGCAAGAACTACCTGGTTAAAGGAGACAAGGTTATCAAAGCCATCAAGGAACGGGTGCCGGACATCCGCATAGAAGACCTCCCCATCCCTTTCACGGCCGTGGCCACGGACCTTTTCACCGGAGAGGAAGTAGTGTTCCGGGATGGCCCCCTGTTCGACGCCATCCGGGCTTCCATCTCCATTCCCTCCATGTTCCGTCCCGTGAAATGGAAGGGCCGTACGCTGGTGGACGGCGGTATGGTGAATACTTTCCCCCTGAACCGGGTACAGCGCACCCCTGGAGACATCTTGGTGGGCTTCAACGTGAACCAGATAGATGCAGCGGAAATCCAGGGCTTCCTGGACAGCCGCGCCGCCCTGGTGGAAGGAAAGGACGGAATGCCGCTCCTTTCCCGCATCCAGACAGACCTCCAGGCCTTCCGCCTCAATGCCGATGGCCGTAGCGAGCGGCTTCCCGTCGGGGCCGACGACAATTTCGCCTCCATCCTCCAGCGCAGTTTCGGCATCATGAACTGCACCATAGCCCGCATGGGCATAGACGCCTGCCCGCCGGACGTGCTGGCAAGCCTTCCCTTTGATTCCTATCACGGTGTCTACGGCTATACCCACGCTCCGGAAATTGTGGAACGCGGAAGAGCCCTCATGGCCGAAGCCCTGGACCAATACGAAGCCGCCTTATGAAACGAACCCTTTTCCTCCTGCTGCTGATTTTAGCGCCGGGCCTTTTGCATGCCCAGATGGCCTTTCACCCCACGCCTCCCAAAGTGCCGGATTATGTGGTGTTTGCGGGAGACACCGTCCGCCTGGACCGGCAGGATTTCCGGGAAAGGATGGACCGGGAGCTCATCTCCTTCACCTACATGCACACCAACTCCACGCTCATGCTGCGCCGGAGCCGGCGGATGTTCGGCCTGGTTACTCCCATTCTTAAGGAGCAGGGCATTCCGGAAGACCTAAAGTATCTGATGGCCATAGAGAGCAACCTGGATCCGCTGGCCGTTTCGGCAACGGGCGCATCGGGCCTCTGGCAGTTCACCAAGGCCACGGCCGCCACTTATAAACTGGAAGTAAATGCCGAAGTGGACGAACGTTTCCATCCGGACAAGGAGACCCTGGCCGCCTGCCAGTATCTCAAGGATGCCCTCAAGAAATTCGGAGACTGGATGACGGTGGCCGCCAGCTACAACGCCGGACAGGGCGGCATCGCCGCACGCCTGGCGGAGCAGAAGCAGACATCGGCCCTGGAACTGTTTATCAAGGAGGAGACCTCCCGCTATATGTTCCGCTTGCTGGCCTGCAAGCTATTCTTTGAGAATCCCTCCTCCTTTGGCTACCGGCTCAATCCGCTGGATCAGTACCCGCCTTACCCCAGGCTCACGGCCGTATCCGTTTCCGGCCCCGTAAACTGGGTGGACTTTGCCCTGCAGCACGGCACCACCTATGCCGCCCTCCGGGACGCCAACCCCTGGATCCGGGACACCAAACTCACCAACAAGGCCGGGAAGACCTACTGGGTGTTAATACCGTAGCTTATATTACAGACACTATTACTATTATGAAAAGGATACCAGTCACACTCGCAGCCCTTCTGCTCTTTGCCACCCTGGCATGGGCACAGGACGGAAAGACCTTCCGGACGGTGAAGGAAATCCCCATTACCAGTGTTAAAAACCAATACCGTAGCGGCACCTGCTGGGATTTTGCCACACTGGGCTTCCTGGAGGCGGAGATTCTCCGCCAGACGGGAAAGACCTATAACCTGTGCGAGATGTTCGTGGTGAACAAGGACTACATGGACTGCGCCACCCACTATGTGCGCATGCACGGCTATAGCCAGATATCAGAAGGCGGTTCCTGCGACGACGTAATTGACGTAATCCGCAACCACGGCATCTGCCCGGAAGAAGCCATGCCCGCCCCCGGTTCGCTCACGGGAGACTCCCTGGCCAATTTCAAGGTATTCTTCCCGGAGCTGGAAAAGCGGGTAAAGAGCATTGTCCGGGAGGACGCCAAGGAGCCGCTCCCCCACTGGCGGGACAGCGTTCTGGCACTTATCGAAAGTTATGTTGGCAAATGCCCGGAATCGTTTGTGTATGAGGGAAAACCCTATACGCCCAAGTCCTTTGCCCAAAGCCTTGGTCTGAACCTGGACGACTATGTGAGCCTTACCAGTTACACGCACCATCCGTTCGACCAATGGTTTGTCATTGAAGCCCCCTACAAATGGCGGCTCAAGCCCAGCTACAACATTCCCATCGGCCAGCTCATGGACATCCTGGACCAGGCCCTGGATGCCGGCTATACGGTAGCCTGGGGCGGAGACGTTTCCGGAGACTTCAACCGTGCCACCGCCACAGCCATGCTGCCGGAAGGTGTTGTCCCCACCCAGGAACTACGGCAGGAACAGTGGGACGACTGGCGCTTCACCTATGACCACGTGATGCTCATCTACGGCAAAGCCATAGACGAAAACGGAAAGCCCTTCTACTTGGTTAAGAATTCCTGGGGCGAAAGCGGCCCTTACAAAGGCATCTGGTACATGTCCCGGGACTACATGGCCCTTAACACCACCTACATCTTCCTCAACCGCCACGCCCTCCCCCAGGGCCTGTTTAAGGATTAAGCCAAGTCGCCCAAGTCGGCGTTGGTGGCGTTGGGGAACCAGGAGCGGAGCTTTTCCCGGGCCTTTTCCTTGTTCTGCGGATTAATGGCCGAAAAGACGTAGGAGACGGCCGCAATGAGGGCCGCCCAGTCATCGGCGAGGCCGGCGAAGGGCAGGAAATCCGGCAGCAGGTCCAGCGGCAGGATTAGATACCCCAGGGCACCCGCTATAACTGCTTTATACTTGGCGGGGGTATTGGGATCTGTAAGGGTATAGAAAAGCACCAGGGCATAATAAACCACCTTGGCACCGGCCTTGGAGGCAATGCGCTTAAGCTTTTCCCAAAAGGCCTCTTCCGAATAGTTCTTCTGGAACTGCGGCAGATCGCCGGATGTAAGATTCTTATTGGCCATGGTAAATTAACTTCTTGGTTTCCGGATCCCGGCTGAACTGTTTGAAAAAGTCCCACATGATGCGGGCTGTGGGCTGGAAATTCCAGTGACCGTAGTCCATCACGGCCACCATTTTGATCATAGGTATGGCCCCTTTGTAGAGCACACCTGTTTCCATCACAATGCCATTGCCCTTGTTGGTCTTGATGGTTTCCCGGTCCTGCAGTTTCTGGCCGAAGACGGGGTCAATGGAAAAGTCCATCTCACTCACCACCTCCATGCCGTTCATCTGCTCATAGGTGTTCCAGGCATTCAGGTAATTGTTGCCCTTCCAGTTGTCCGGCTTGATGTAAGGGACCACGTTGTCCTTGGTGCCAAAGACGGAGCAGTATGGCATTTCCACCGCTCCGCGTTTCTGGGTGGCTTCATCCCAGAGGATATCTTTGGTTGTATAACTCTTGAACGGACCGCCGAAAATGCCGCCCGAATGGCCGCCCACGGCGGCAAACAGGTGCGATTTCTTGATGCCCAGCGCCGTGGCAGTGATGGAACCGGCCGACAGGCCCTCGGCATATACGCGGGAAGGATCCAGCTGGGGATACTTGGCAAAAAGTTGATACAAAACACTCTCAATGCCGTCGTGCCCCATGGCCTGGTAGCTCACGCTCCCCTGCCATTCCATTTCCACCACAAAGAAACGGTCCTGGGCCGCCACCTGGATAAAGCCGGAAGTCTCGGCCTGGGTGCGCGGGTCATTGGTGTTGCCGTGCAGCAGCACCATTACCGGGACACTGCGCTCCGGAGCGCCTTCCAGCAACCCCTTCGGCCAGTATTCGTACCAAAGCTGCTTGGCATCGTTACCCGAAGGCTGCTCCACTATGATACGCTCCATGCCCAAGGCTTCGTAGTCCAGATAGGGCTCCAGCTCATAGGGGCCGTATTCGCCGAACTTGGCGCCTTCGTAATAAGTATGGTTGTAATTGTTGAAACGGTAATTCAGACCAAGGATTTCTTTCCAGGCCGCGGCAAAGACTTCCTGGAGAGAGCCCGGCGTATTGTCCACAAACACCTTCAGCAAAGGCTCTCCGCGATGCCCGCCGTTGGCAGTGAGGTAAGGCGATGCCACTTTGCCCACGCTTCTCCCTCTACCCGCGATGTATGCCGGTACGCCTGCCGGATCCACGCTTTTCCCGGGTTTGCCGTCATAACTGAGGATACCCGCCACCTGGCCGGCCGCTTTGGGAGCCAGCACCTGATTAATGAAGGTAGCACCTGCGCCCAGACCCACCAGTTTTAGGTTTCCGGGGCCGCGGAACATATTGAACAACTGAACGAAAACTGCAAAATCGGCCTCCTCATCGTATTTGTCCCCGGTGGGATTGATGACCACCGCCGTTCCGTAGTTTTCGTCCAGAACGGGCTGGATGTCCAGATCGGCCAGCAGTTTTTCCGCACCCGCCTTGTCCAGTTTGCCGTCCGGATAGATGAAAAACGTGGGCGTAAAGTTGTAGGACCGGCCTTCCGCACGCGTGGGGCCGCCATAAACAATATTGAACGAAGCCCGCGCCGTGTGAATCACGTTGGAAATCTGTTCCTGGCGTGGCTGGGCCGATACGCCCAGGCTCAAGGCCGCAAGGACGACAAAGAGGAGGAGCTTTCTCATAGGGTGAATACGGTTTCCTTAAGGATTTCGGACACGGTGGGGTGCGGGAACACCACTTCCTTGAGCTGCTCTACGGTGAGGCCTTCCTCAATGGCAATGCAGGCGCTCTGGATAATCTCCGAACAGGGATTACCCAGCATATGGACACCCAGCACCTTGTGAGAGGTCTTATCCACGATTACCTTGCACAGGCCCTCTCCCCTTTCGTTCTCCGCCACAAATCGACCGCTAAAGGCCATGGGGAGCTTCAAAACTTCCACTTCCAACCCCTTGGCGGCAGCCTCTGCCTCCGTTACGCCCACACCGGCCACCTCCGGATTGGTATAAACCACGCCCGGAATGGCTTTGTAGCTCATGGTGTCTTCCTTGCCCAGGATGGTGTTCACGGCCACCTCGCCCTCCCGCGTAGCGGTATGGGCCAGCATGGAAAAGCCCGTTACATCGCCTGCTGCATACACGCCGGGCACGTTGGTGCGCATCTTTTCGTCCACCTTGATGCCATATGGCCGGCCGGCCGGATTGAGCGCCAGCTCTACGCCGATGTTCTCCAGGCCGATGCCCGCAAAACTGGCCCTGCGACCCACGGAAACAAGGATCTTGTCCCCTGCTGCCCGGCAGGTATTGCCTTCCGGATCTTCGTAAACCACCTCATTTCCTTCCACTGCCACCACCTTGCAGCTGAGGTGGAATTCCACGCCCTTCTTGGCGTACTGGGCCTGGAGCATGGCCGATATTTCATCGTCCAGCGGTCCCAGGATCTTGGGAAGCATCTCTATCACCGTCACCTGCGTGCCGATGGAATTGAAGAAGCTGGCGAATTCCATACCTATAACACCGCCGCCGATGACAACCAGCCGCTCCGGCTGAGCCTCCAGCGCCAGGATTTCCCGGTTGGTGACAACGGTTTCTCCCAGTCCTTCACGAAGGCCCGGGATGGGCGGAACAGCCGCCTCCGAGCCTGTGCAGATGAGGAGGTTCTTGGCCGTGTAGCTGTTTTCTCCGCAGGTGATGGTGATTCCATCGGCCCCGCGGCCCTGAATGACAGCCTCTCCGGAAACCACCTCCACATTGGCGTTCCGCATCTGGACCTTTACGCCGCCCACCAGCTTTTTTACCACCTTCACCTTGCGTTTGAAGATGGCCCCAAAGTCTATGGAAGACTCCGGCACATTCACGCCATAGCGGTCTGCATGCTTGGCGTAATCGTACACTTTAGCGCTGTATAGCAGGGTTTTGGTGGGGATGCAGCCTTCGTTGAGGCACACGCCGCCCAGTTCACGTTTCTCGAAAAGAACTACGGACAGGCCGGCAGCACCGGCACGCCCGGCGGCCACGTATCCTCCGGGGCCGCCACCTAAAATAGCAAGATCGTACATAGTAATGGATTATTTAGCAGGGCGTTTATAGCCGTCGTGCTCACATTTTTCCGTCATTCGCTGAATACGGGAGGCCGTGTCCGGATGGGTGGAGAAGAGGTTTTCCACCGGACCGGCCTGGGCACCGCCTGCCAGCTGCTGCAGTTTTTCAAAGGACATCACAATGGCCCATGGATTGCGTCCTGTGCCCACCAGGAAGGAATACCCATAGTCGTCCGCCTGGCTCTCCTGGGATTTGGAGAACTGGGAGTTGATAATGGCCTCTCCAATGGCTCCCAGCTGGGAATCCGTGAGGGTGGCCATGGTTTCGCTGGCCGATGCCAGCCCCTCCAGGGCTGCGCTCGTGAGCATAGCCTGCTGCATCTGCTTACGCGTATGCTTAAGTGCCACATGCCCTATCTCATGGCCGATAACACCCATGAGCTCATTATCCGTCATGGCATCCATGATGCCCGTATAAACGCGCACGCTGCCATCGGCACAGGCAAAGGCGTTTACCTCGCTTTCTTTATATACCTTGAAATTTAGCGGAATGCCGTCCACGTCCGTAAGGCCCTTGGTGAGGGTCCTGAGGCGTTTTGTGTAGCTGTTACTTTCCGGCAGCACGGTGCTCTGGGCATCCAGAGCGGTGATATACTGGTGCACATAGTCCTGCACCTGCGCGTCCGAAAGGGTGAGCGCCTGCAGGGCATACATGCCACCCTGAACGGCCCGGAGGGCATTGAACGATCCGCCGCAGGAGGAGGTGAGCAGCACCGTAGCGGCAGCCAGAAGGGCAAGGAAGGATTTTCTCATGGCGGTTATAGCTTTCGTGCAAATTTAACCAAAATCTGCCAAAAATGAAACAACTATTTTCTAATGTACTTGAGAGTCTTCAATGCATCGGAGCTGCCCCCGTACAGAAGCTCCCATTCTCCGGTGAGCGGAACCATGTCCTGAGCCTGCTCGCTCCAACCCAGGAAGGTCTCCTCCGTAAGCGGAAGATACACCTGCACGGTCTTTCCGGCGGGAACGTTCACCCGGCGGAAGGCGCGGAGACTCTTGAGCGGGCCTTCCTCATCGGCCACGCGGCGTACATACAGCTGCACAACCTCATCGGCATCCCGCTTTCCGGTATTCTTCACGGGAATCATAATGCTGTTCCCCTTGATCTTAGCCTTGCCGTACTGGAAGGTGGTATAGCTAAGGCCGTAGCCGAAGGCAAAGAGCGGACTGCCGGTGAAATAACGGTACGTACGACCCTTCATGCTGTAGTCCTCGAAGTCCGGCAGCTGGTTCACGTTGCGGTAGAAGGTGACCGGAAGCTTGCCGGAAGGGGTCACGTCGCCAAAGAGGACATCGGCGATGGCGGCACCACCTTCCTCGCCGGGATACCAGGCCTGGAGGATGGCGTCGCAGGTTTCCGTCTCCGGTTCCAGGCCGATGGCGCAACCGGAGAAGTTCACCAGGACCACCTTCTTGCCGGCTTCGTGCAGGGCCTTCAGGAGGTCCCTTTGTACCTTCGGCAACTGGATATCCGTACGGTCCCCGCCCTTGAAACCGGGCAGCGCCACAGGCATTTCCTCACCTTCGAAACGCGGGGAGATACCACCGGCAAACACCACCAGATCAATTCCTTCCAGCTGTTTCAACACGGCTTCCACATCCAGCTGGGGCAGGAAACTCTTCTGCTGCTGTTCCTGGCGGGCCACGTATGTCTTTATATCATTTATGCCGATAGCGTATTCCTTGGCCAGTTCCTCCATCTCGGCCTCACTCATGCCCAAGGCTCTGGAAAGGCGGTTGTTGGGGTTCGGGGCCGGCATATATTCGGTTCCCACGATGCCGCAGCCGCGGAAAGTCACCAGACCGGGAACGCGCTCCCGGAGGGCATCGGCCAGGGTGATGGTCTGTTCGGGGATAGGATTATAGTTGCCCCATTGCATCTGGGCGTCGTCGGCATTCGGGCCGATGAGTGCGATGCGGTTCCCGGGCTTCAGCGGCAGGATATCATCCTTGTTCTGCAGCAGTACCAGGGACTCATGGGCGATTTTGCGGGAAAGGGCCCTGTGTTCGGAACCTTCCACGATGGCGTCCGTAAGGGTCTGGTCCCAAGGGGAGATGTCATCCATTTCTCCCAGGCGGAAGCGGGCGGTCATCAGACGGATGAGGTTGCGGTCCACATCGGCCTCGTCCAGCAGACCCTGCTCCACGGCCTCCGGAATATGCACGTAGGAACTGCCGCATTCGGTATCCGTTCCGGCCTTCACGGCGGCGGCGACGGCGTGGACGGCATCCGGGCTGAAGCCATGACGGCCTTCCTCATAAAAGTCGCTTACGGCCCAGCAGTCCGACGTAATGAGGCCCTTGTAGCCCCATTCGCCGCGGAGGATGGTATTTATAAGGTAATCATTGGCACCGCAAGGCTCTCCGCGGAAGCGGTTATAGGCTATCATCACTTCCTGCACATCGGCCTTGGTTACCAAATCCTTGAAGGCCGGAAGGTAAGTTTCGCGAAGGTCCCTTTCGGAGACTTCGGCATTGTATGAATGGCGGTTCCATTCCGGTCCCGAGTGCACGGCATAGTGCTTGGCGCAGGCATGGGCCTTAAGCACATCGGCATCCGAAGGACCTTGCAGGCCGCGGACCACCGCCATGCCCAGCTGACCGGTAAGATACGGGTCTTCCCCATAGGTTTCCATTCCCCTGCCCCAGCGGGGATCCCGGAAAATGTTAATGTTGGGGGTCCAGAACGTGAGCCCCTGATACTGACCCACATGTCCCTTCTCCCGGGCCTGGCGGTTCTTTACGCGGGCTTCGTCGCTCACAGCCGTAAAGACCTGGTACAGGAGCGGTTCGTCGAAGGAGGCCGCCATACCGATGGGCTGCGGGAAAACCGTAGCTTTTCCGTTGCGCGCCACACCGTGCAGAGCCTCGCTCCACCAATTGTAAGCCTTGATACCATAATCCTCCACCGGGGCCGATGAATGCATCATCAGGGAAGTCTTCTCTTCCAGACTCAGGCGGGAGACCAGGTCTTTGGCACGTACCTCCGGAGGGAGTGATTTGTCCTTATAAGGTTGAGCAAAAACGGTTACAGCCGCAAGGAAACAGGAAATAAGAAGAAGGCAGATACGTTTCATATGGGTTAGTTTTTCCCAAAGATACGTATCTGCCTTTAAAAAAGCAAGTATGTGCGGCTCAATTACTTCACCTCAGGAGCCAGCACATTGTGCACGGGCCAGGACTGGGCCTTGGCCAGTTTGAAGGGAGCGGAGCAGCGGATGTCCTCCACGGAAGCGCCGAAGGCCACGGTGTAGTTGCCGGCGGCGGCTTCCCAGGCCGATGCAGCCTCGTTGAAGGAGGCCAGCTCGTAGGCCGATACCTTCATGGTGAGGGTCTGGCTCTCACCGGGCTTCAGTTCACGGGTCTTGCCGAAAGCCTTCAGTTCGCGGGCGGGCTTGTCCAGACCGCCTGCGGGAGCGCTCACATAGAGTTCCACCACTTCCTTGCCGGCCACCTTGCCGGTGTTGGTAACGGTGACGGTGGCGGTGAAGCCATCCTTTTCGGCCTTCACGACGGGCTTGCCGTAGGCGAAGCTGGTGTAGCTGAGGCCGAAGCCGAAGGGATAGGAAACCTCTACATCACGGGTGACGAAGTGCCGGTAGCCCACCCAGATGCCTTCCTCGTAATTGGTGTAGTCCACATCCTTCTGCGGCTGGCGGGGGCCCCAGCCAAAACCGCCGCGGGCGTTCTGGTTGTTGTAGTTATACGGGAAATTGGCGGAGGACGGGTGATCCATGAAGTTCACGGGGAAGGTCATGGGCAGTTTGCCGGAAGGGTTCACCTTGCCGGTGAGCACGTCGGCCACGGCATTGGCGCCTTCCTGGCCAGGGCTCCAAGGGAGCACGATGGCATCCACCATATTCTTCCAGGAGGCGGTTTCGATAACCCCGCCCACGTTCAGGACCACGATCACCTTCTTGCCGGCGGCGTGGAAGGCGGTGCTTACGTCACGGAGGAGTTCGCGCTCCACGGTGGTGAGTTCAAAGTCGTCTATCTGGCGGCGGTCTGCGCCCTCGCCGGCATTGCGGCCCAGCACCACCACGGCCACGTCATTGGCCTTGGCCTCGCTCTCGATGGCGTTGGCGGGGATGGCGATTTCGGAGAGTTTGCGGCGGCTGAACCAGGAGAACTGCGTGTTGTTGAGGGCGGTCTGCGCCTTGTCGTAGGCGATGTAGGCCTTGTAATAGTCGGCCAGGTTCTTGTCCAGTGTGAAACCGGCGCCCTTCATGGCGTCTTCCATGTTCACCACATAGGCCTTGTTCACGTCTCCGGAGCCGGTGCCGCCAGCCACGAAATCAATGGCGGAAATACCATACAGAGCCACTTTCTCGTTGCCCTTGAGCGGGAGGGCTCCCTCGTTGCGGAGAAGGACGATGGCCTCGCCGGCGGCCTTGCGGGCCACGGCGGCATGGGCCTTCAGATCCGGTTTGTTGGAGAACTTATACCCCTTGAAACGCGGAGTGCGGACAATGTAATTGAGCATGTTACGGACGTTCCTGTCCAGTTCTTCCTGGGAGATGGAACCATCCTGCACACCGGCGATGATGCGGTCTATCTCATTCTGGTTGCCGGGTTCCATGAGGTCGTTACCGGACTTGGCGCTCTTTACGGTGCCGGCCTTGTTGCCCCAGTCGGTCATCACAATGCCCTTGAAGCCCCATTCGTCACGGAGTACGGTGGTGAGGAGCCCTTCCTTCTGCTGGGTGTATTCTCCGTTGAGTTTGTTGTAGGAGCTCATCACGGTCCAGGGCTGGCCCTCCTTCACGGCAATCTCAAAGTTCTTGAGATAGATTTCGCGGAGGGCACGCTGGGAAACGATGGCGTCGTTCTCGTTGCGGTTGGTTTCCTGGTTGTTGAGGGCGTAGTGCTTGATGGAAGTGCCCACGCCGTTGCTCTGGATACCCTTTACATAGGCGGCGGCCATTTTACCGCTGAGGAGCGGATCTTCGCTGAAATACTCGAAGTTACGGCCGCAGAGAGGGTTTCTGTGAATGTTCATACCCGGAGCCAGGAGCACGTCCACGCCGTATTCCAGGACCTCGTTACCCATGGCTTTGGTCACATCCTCCACCAGGTTCAGGTCCCAGGAGCTTGCCAGCAGCGTACCCACCGGGAAGCCGGTGCAATAGAAGGTGTCGCTAGTTCCCTGACGGGTGGGCTGGATGCGGAGGCCTGCAGGGCCATCGGCCAGAACGGTACCGGGGATGCCCAGACGCTCGATGGGACGGGTGTTGCCGGCAGCGCCGGGAACATTCCAGTCTACGCCGGAGGTGACACCGTTCACCACGGCGGCACGGGCGCCGCCCACCAGCAGGGTGGCTTTCTCCTGCAGGGTCATGGCCTTGAGGACGTCCTCGATGTTGTCTTTACTGAGTTGGGGCTGCGCGGCGGCTACAAGGGCCAGACCGGCAGCAAGAAGGGTAAGGAATGCTTTTTTCATATAGTTTGGATTACTAGTTTTCCGTAATTGCAAAGATGCAATAAAAAGTGCAATTCCCCTAGGACTTACGGATAGAATATTTAGCATAATCTTCAATTTATTCAACTGCACAAACAATCCGGGCAAAACTACCATTTTTATATAGTATCTTTGCATTGATGACACAACGATAATCAAGTTAAACCTGTATAAAATGAAAAGAATTCTCCTCCTTTCCGTTGCAGCGCTGGCCCTGGCAGCCTGTCAGAGCGGTGACCCTCAGCTGGGCAAAGCCTCCCTTGACAGGGTTCAGAAAGCCATGACGCTGGAAGAAAAAGTCCATTTTGTGATTGGCATGGGCATGGCCGGTCAGGACGGCTCATCGGCCGTTGTGGGCGCTACTCAGGACATTGTGCCCGGCGCCGCCGGAACCACCTACCCCATCCCCCGCCTGGGCATTCCCAGCATCGTGCTGGCCGACGGCCCCGCCGGTCTGCGCATCAACCCCACCCGTGAGGGAGATCCCAACACTTATTACTGCACGCATTTCCCTATCGGCACCCTCCTGGCCAGCACCTGGAACCAGGAACTGGTGGAAAGCGTAGGTGAATCCATGGGACAGGAAGTGCACGAGTACGGGGCCGATGTATACCTGGCTCCCGCCCTCAATATTCATCGCAACCCGCTTAACGGCCGCAACTTCGAGTATTACTCCGAAGACCCGGTGGTGGCCGGCAAGACTGCTGCCGCCTATGTGCGCGGGGTCCAGAAAAACGATGTGGGCACCTCCATCAAGCATTTTGCCTACAACAACCAGGAGACCAACCGCACCGGCAATAACGCCATTATCTCCCAGCGTGCCCAGCGGGAAATCTACCTGAAGGGCTTTGAGATTACCGTTAAGGAGAGCGATCCCTGGACGGTTATGAGCTCTTATAACAAGATTAACGGCACTTACACCTCCCAGAGCAGGGACCTTATCACCACCGTGCTTCGCGACGAGTGGGGCTTCAAAGGCCTGGTAATGACCGACTGGTACGGCGGTGACAACGGCGCCGAGCAGATTGCCGCCGGCAACGACATGCTCCAGCCCGGGACCGCCCTGCAGTATGAGCAGATCATGGCCGCCCTGGCCGATGGCTCCCTCACGGAAGCCGAACTGGACGTATGCGTAAGGCGCTGCCTGGAACTGGTGGCCCGCAGCCCCAAGGCCCAGGGTTACAAGTATTCCAACAAGCCGGACCTGAACGCCCACGCCACCGTTACCCGCCAGAGCGCCCTGGAAGGCATGGTACTGCTGGAAAACAATGGCGTACTTCCCCTAAAGGACGTTAAGGACGTAGCCGTTTTTGGCTGCACCTCCTTCGACTTCATCGCCGGCGGAACCGGTTCCGGCAACGTGAACCGCGCCTATACGGTATCCCTGCTGGACGGCCTCAAGAACGCCGGTTTCAACGTGGACGAGAGCAAGAAAGACGCTTATCTGAAGCACATTGCCGACGAGCAGGCTGCCTTCAAGGCCAGCCTGGGGGATGACGCCCTGGCCGCCTTCTATCCCACGCC
The DNA here is from genome assembly GCA_946185645.1 of uncultured Bacteroidales bacterium. Lineage (GTDB taxonomy): Bacteria > Bacteroidota > Bacteroidia > Bacteroidales > UBA932 > Cryptobacteroides. The sequence goes on along the minus strand of CAMHKD010000007.1, from coordinate 5,907 downwards.
GCGTCCCAGCGAACTGGTTCCTTCCGCCGCCGACCTCATCGTATCGGCCAAAACTAACGATGTAGCCATCATTACCTTCGGCCGCAACAGCGGTGAATTCTTCGACCGCACCAGCGCAGACTTCTCCCTGAACGCCGGGGAGCGCAAGCTGCTGGACGACGTATCCCGCGCCTTCCACTCCGTGGGCAAGAAAGTGATCGTGGTCCTGAATGTGGGCGGTGTCATTGAGACCGCTTCCTGGAAGAATGTCCCGGACGCCATCCTCCTGGCCTGGCAGGCCGGACAGGAAGGCGGCAACTCGGTCACCGACATCCTCACCGGCAAGCAGAGCCCGTCCGGCAAACTGCCCATGACCTTCCCCGTGAACCTGATGGACGCCGCCTCGTCGGCCAACTTCCCCATCGACGCCACCAACGAGGTGTATTTCACCAATCGCCGCGAGGACGCGGGTCAGAAGGATGTGGACGTAACCCGTTACGAGGAAGGTATTTACGTGGGTTACCGCTGGTTTGACAAGCAGAACCTCCCGGTTTCCTATCCGTTTGGCTACGGCCTCAGCTACACCAGCTTCGAGTACAGCCTGCCCATCGTGACCGTTGACGGAGACCGCGTGGTGGCCTTCGTGAACGTGACCAACACCGGCTCCGTGGCCGGCAAGGAAGCTGTCCAGCTGTACGTGAGCGCCCCCGCCGGCACCCTGGACAAGCCCGTGAAGGAACTCAAGGCCTACGCCAAGTCCAAAGAACTGGCTCCCGGCGAGGCCCAGACCCTCTCTTTCAGCATTCCGCTTTACGAGCTGGCTTCCTTCGACGAAAGTCAGTCGGCCTGGGTGATGGATGCAGGCACCTACACCTTCCTGTTCGGCGCCTCTTCCCGTGACATCCGCGCCAACGCCACGGCCGATATGGCCAGCGCCAAGTCCTGGCCCGTCCACAACGTGCTGGCTCCGCAGAAATAAACGGAAACAGTTGTTTATTAGAACAGGGTGCACTTTTGCGGTGCGCCCTGTATTTTAAATCTTAGTCAAGAAAAGTGGACAATGATGCAAGTTTTGCGGAACAGTGAGTTTATTATATAAACGGTCTGTTATGAATAAACTTGGCATTATCGCGGCAATGGTGACTTTGTTGTTCTGCTCCTGTGAAAAGAACGACGAAGAGAGGATTTATACCACAGATGAACTGGGAGTCTTTGTAGAATGGGGCCGGATCGGTTGGAATGAAATCTACAATGAAACGGATGCAAGCGTAACGCTCATTGTATCGGCTTATGCAGGAGAGGACACTTCAATAATAAAACCGGGATCATTTATTATGCTGGATGTGGGAGGTTTCAGGCCCTGTATTTCCATAGACGAGAGTTATTCGGTTACCATCAAACTAAGTGACGGAAAGGAAATAGTATGTTCACGTGGCGCGGAGGATTCCTGGTCCAAACATTTCTTTAGTAATTTTGAGCAGCGGCAGGAATCTGAAATTGTGTCTTTGTCTTTGGTCGACGGAAAGAAAGTCCGTCACGACTTAATCGTTCGGACCTATCATATAGACAATACGCTGGTGGAACTCTGGCGGGCCGGCAATCCCGTGGCCATGGCCAGGTTGGAAACGGCTGCAATCACCAGTGAAATCTGATAGAAAAGGAACTCCTTCTCTCTTTTTATTCTGAATTGCTAAGATACGGATTTCTTCTAATCTTTGCAAAGCTTACAATTCTATTTCCAGCACCTGTCGGCCCGGTTTGTAAGGGATGAAGGTACTACCCCCCTTGCCGCTGAAGTGGATGGTCAGGTCGTATTCCGCATCGCGGAAACGCCGGTGGATCTTATAGTTTCCATATTTTACCGGAATGCAGGGTTCAATTAGAAGGCCGTCAAACTGGGGCTTGATGCCAAGGATGGCTTCACTAACTGCTTTCCAGGTCCAGGCGGCCGTTCCGGTGAGCCAGCTGTTCTTGCCCTCGCCAGGTTTGGCAGCATCCTTTCCCGCCACCATCTGGCAGAACACATACGGTTCCACTTTCCTTAGGGTCTGATCTTTACAGAAGGCCGGCGTAATCTTGCAATAATGCCGCCAGGCATCGTCGGCCCGGCCGTCCATGGCCTCGCCGATGATGACCCAGGGATTGTTGTGGCAGAAGATGCCGGCGTTTTCCTTGTAGCCCTCCGGATAGGAGCTAATCTCTCCGTAATCCTTTATGTATGAAGTATATGCCGGAGTATTGAGCACCAGGCCGTGCTCGCATTCCAGGTACTTGCAGGCCGAATCCAGGGCCTTGCTGCAGAGGCCCTCATCGGCCCCGATACGGGCCATCGTGCACCAGCCCTGGCTCTCGATGAACACCTTGCCTTCCTCGCACTCCTTGGAGCCGATTTTGTTGCCGTAATAGTCGTATGCCCTAAGGAACCACTCACCGTCCCAGCCGTGCTTCTTCACGGCTTCCTCCATGGCTTTTACAGCCTCTTTCACGCCGGTGGCGGAGCCGTCCCCTATTTTTTCCAGCAGTTCGGCAAAATCCCGGCCCTCGGCCACGAACAGGCCCGCAATCATGAGGGATTCGGCCTTGGAGCCTTCGGACTTGTTCTCCGTGGTCTGGAAAGACTCGTCGGGGTTGTCCGAGAAGCAGTTCAGGTTAAGGCAGTCGTTCCAGTCGGCCCGGCCGATGAGCGGCAGTCCATGCGGTCCCAGATTGTCCGTCACGTGCTTGAAGCTTATCTTCAGATGGTCCAGCAAAGACACCTCTGTCCCAGGCTTGTTGTCAAATGGTACCTGTTCATCCAATAGGGAGAAATCTCCCGTTTCGCGAATGTATGCGACCGTACCGAATATGAGCCACAGCGGGTCGTCGTTGAAACCGCCGCCGATGTCGTTGTTGCCGCGCTTGGTAAGGGGCTGGTACTGATGGTAGCAGCCTCCGTCCGGGAACTGCGTGGCGGCGATGTCCAGGATGCGTTGACGGGCCCGCTCCGGAATCAGGTGCACGATGCCCGCCAGGTCCTGGTTGGAATCCCGGAAGCCCATACCCCGGCCGATACCGCTCTCAAAGTAGCTGGCGCTGCGGCTGAAGAAGAAAGTGATCATGCACTGATACTGGTTCCAGATATTCACCGTCCGGTCCAGTTCCGGCACGTTGGACTGCAGTGTAAACCGCCCCAGAAGGCCGTCCCAGAAGGTTTTGAGCTCCGCAAAAGCGGCCTCTACCTGCGCCGGAGCGGAAAAAGCTTCCATCATGGCCAGGGCCTTTTCCTTGTTGATGAGATTCCCGGTCGAGCCGGGAATGACGGACCGTTCGTCATGCCCGGCCTGACCGGGCATCTCAAACTTCTCCTCCGGCTCGTTCTCCACATAGCCCAGCACGAAGATGAACTCTTCCGAAGCGCCTGGCTCCAGGCTGATGTCAAAGCGATGGGAGGCAATGGGGCTCCACCCATGGGCCAGGGAATTGCCTGATTGGCCGGAGAGCACCTGCCGGGGGGCTTCAAAGCCATTATACATGCCCAAGAAGGTCTCCCGGTCCGTATCAAAGCCGTCGAAGGGCCGATTCACACCAAAGAAGGCATAATGGTTCCGGCGTTCACGGTATTCCGTCTTGTGGTAGATGACGCTCCCTTCCACTTCCACTTCTCCGGTGGAAAGGTTACGTTGGAAATTCTCCATATCCGTAGAGGCATTCCACAGGCACCATTCGGCAAAAGAGTACAGCTGGATGCGCTTGGGCGCGCAGCCGGTGTTAGTGAGCCGCACACGGTGCACCTCGCAGCGATGGCCGATGGGGACGAAGAAAAGGGTATCGGCCTCTATTCCGCCTCTCCGGCCCGTGATGCGGGTATAGCCCATTCCATGCCGGCACTCATAGCTCTCCAGCGGCGTTTTGCAAGGTTTCCAGCCGGGATTCCACACGCAATTTCCATCCTTGATATAATAATACCGGCCGCCGGCATCCATGGGCACGCCGTTATAGCGGTAACGCAGGATGCGGCGGAACTTGGCATCCTTGCAGAAGCAGTAGCCGCCGGCAGTGTTGGAGATGAGGGAGAAGAAATCCTCCGTACCCATGTAGTTGATCCACGGCCACGGCGTATCCGGCCTGGTTATCACATATTCGCGGGAAGCGTCGTCAAAATGTCCGAATGTCTCCATTGCTGTCCACTGTTTTCATCAGTTTTCAAATATACGCATTTTCACGCATTTTTTGTAAATTTGCGAAGATGAAATAATTAAAATGCCCATAATGAACAAGATCTATAAAGCCCATATCCTCTTTACCAAGGAAAAAGACCACTTTGAGGTGCTGGAAAACGGCTATGTGGCCGTGGGCGCCGACGGACGCGTAATAGCCGTCTCCACCAGTCTGGAGTCGCTGGATAGTAAGGATGCGGAAGTCATCGACTTCGGCAACAAACTGCTCATTCCGGCCATGAACGACATGCATGTACATGCCCCGCAGGTCCACAACCAGGGCGTGGCCATGGACCTGGAGCTGCTGCCATGGCTGCAGAACTATACCTTCCCGGAGGAGTCCAAGTATGCCGATGTCCATTATGCCGAACGCATGTACCGGCGTTTCCTGCACACCCAGTGGCTGTTCGGCACCATGCGGAGCGTTGTCTTCGGCACCATCCATACGGAGAGCACCCGCCTGCTCATGAAGCTTTACCAAGAGGCCGGCATGGGCGCCCTGGTGGGCAAGGTGGCCATGAACCGCAACTGTCCGGACGCCCTCTGCGAAGACGTGGAAGAGGCCGTCAAGGGCAACGAAAAGCTCATTGCCGAGTTTAACCGGCCCGATGCTCTTGTTCGGCCGATTATCACGCCGCGCTTTGTACCTTCCTGCACGCCGGAACTGCTGAAAGCCTGCGGAGAACTGGCCGGGAAGTACGGTCTGCCGGTACAGTCGCACCTGTCGGAAAATGTTTCGGAAATAGAATGGGTGGCCGAACTGGAGAAAGAGAGCACAAGCTATGGCGATGCCTATAACCGTTACGGCCTCTTCGGACAGACGCCCACCATCATGGCCCACTGCGTGTGGACGCACGGCAGCGAGCTGGAACTCATGAAGCGGAACGGCGTGATGGTGGCCCACTGCCCCACTTCCAACTTCAACCTGTCGTCGGGCATCGCCCCTGTCCGTTCATTCCTGGACGAAGGCTTGCGCGTGGGATTGGGCAGTGACATCAGCGGCGGACACGACTTGAACATGTTCCGCATGCTGGTATATGCCATCCAGGTTAGCAAGATGCATTACCAGCTGGATCACAGCAAGGCCTTCCTCACCCTGCCGGAAGTCTTCTGGATTGCCACCAAGAGCGCCGGAAGCTTCTTCGGCAAGGTGGGCAGCTTCGAACCCGGCTACGATTTTGACGCCCTTGTTATCGACGACGACATCCTGCACCCGGAAGAATATTCCCTCCTGCACCGCCTGGAGCGCTATATCTACGTGGGAGACGACCGTCAGATAGTGCATCGCTTCTGCCGCGGCCAGGAAGTCCCGGAGCCCACGGAAAAGTAGGCGGGTTTCAAATTTGATACATTAGAATTTGTAACATAAGAGCTTTTATTCCGCCGTTTATTCCGACATTTATTCCGACATTATCCAAGCTCTAAAGATGAATCGGCGCTTCAGCGCCGCATTCCTCGTGGGGCGTTCATCGAAAAAGACCTGCCGGCTGGCAGGTCTTTTTTCGTAGCCCCACGAGGAATCGAACCTCGATTTAAAGTTTAGGAAACTTCCGTTCTATCCGTTGAACTATGAGGCCATCACGGCCGGAAGATTCCGGCGAGAGGATTTACTCTGCGCTCTTGACAATGATCTGACGACCACGGTAATAGCCGCACTCAGGGCATACACGGTGATACATCACGGTGGCGCCGCAGTTCGGGCAGACGCTGAGGGTGGGAACCGCAGCGTGGT
>CAMHKD010000006.1:0-70104 GCA_946185645.1 uncultured Bacteroidales bacterium | reverse complement strand
CGGTACTTGCTTGTACTTTCCTTTCAGTCTTTTCAATGAACTTTTTGAAATTTTTACCCCCGGTGCCCTTCGGCCCGGGCCGTAAAAATTCCCGCTCGTTTCCGAACGGGATTGCAAAGGTAAGAACTTTTTTCGAACTGGCAAACTTTTTACGCGTTTTTTTGAGCTTTTTTTGCAGAAAATTATTCCTATCTTTGCAAACCCATTGAAAATGACACAGATGAAAAACATATTTTTTGCCGGAGGTTGCTTCTGGGGCACCCAGCACTTCTTTTCACAGGTGGACGGAGTAAAGGAAGCCGTCTGCGGATACGCCAACGGAAATACCGCCAATCCCAAATACGAAGAGGTTTATACAGACGCCACCGGCTTTGCCGAGACGGTAAGGGTCACCTACAACCCGGAGCGCATCGGCCTGGAAGAACTTACGGAGCTGTTTTTCTGCATCATCGACCCGCTTAGCCTGAACCGGCAGGGACATGACGAAGGCACGCGGTACCGCACCGGCATCTATTACACGGACCCTGCCGAAAAGGCCTGCATCCAAAGCGTTTACGCAAAAGAGGAAGCCAAAGCCGGCGCTCCCCTGGTGGTGGAACTGGAGCCGCTCCGGAACTTCTACGAGGCCGAGGAGCGCCACCAGGGGTATCTGGACAAAAATCCGGAAGGCTATTGCCACCTATCCCTCAAGACTTTCCGCTACCTTCGGCTGTTCCAGGACATCCGCCTGTTCCTGGGAGAAGAGGAAAACCAGATTGCCCGCATGGCCAACACCGCCGCCCTAATCCAGGAGCGGATGCACTTCTTCTGGACCGGGTTTTACCTGGCCGATGAAAAGCAGCTGGTCCTGGGCCCCTTCCAGGGACCGGCGGCCTGCATGCGCATCGGCTTTGGAAAGGGCGTCTGCGGCACGGCCTGGAAAGAGGACCGCGCCCTGGTGGTACCGGACGTGCACCAATTCCCCGGACACATTACCTGCAGCAGCCTTTCCCAGTCGGAAATCGTCGTTCCCCTGCACGACGCGTCGGGTCGGGTATCGGCCGTCCTGGATATAGACAGTGACCAGTTGGCCACTTTCGACGAAACCGACGCCCTGTGGCTGGAGAAAATCGGCGCCATAGTATCCACTATTAAAAATAATTAGTAACTTTGGAGCCCAAACATCCCGCCATGCACCGGAAACTTGTTATCATACCCACCTACAACGAGAAGGAGAACATTGCCGACATCATTGCCGCCGTGTTCGCCCTGGAAGGAGATTTCCATGTCCTGGTGATAGACGACGGCTCCCCCGACGGAACGGCCGATATAGTGAAAAACTTAATGGGAACTGCTCCTTCCGGAAAGGAGTCATTCCCCGTAGCATCGGCATTATCTTCAGCGAAGGGGAATGACTCCTTGCAGGACAGATTGCATCTGCTGGAGCGTTCCGGAAAACTGGGGCTGGGTACGGCGTATCTCCTGGGCTTCAAATGGGCCCTGGAGCATGGCTACGACTATGTCTTTGAGATGGATGCGGACTTCTCCCACAATCCAAACGACCTGCTGCGCCTGTACAAGGCCTGCACGGAGGACGGGGCCGATATGGCGGTGGGATCCCGTTACTGCAACGGCGTTAGCGTGGTGGACTGGCCCATGAGCCGGATTGTAATGTCTTACTTCGCCTCCACCTATGTACGGTACATGCTGGGAATTAAGGTGTACGACACCACTGCGGGCTTTGTCTGCTATTCCCGGAAGGTGCTGGAAACCATTGACCTGGATGCCGTGAAGATGAAAGGATACGGTTTCCAGATTGAGATGAAGTACACCGCCTGCAAGCTGGGATTCAAGCTCCGGGAAGTGCCCATTATCTTTGTGAACCGTCAGAAGGGCACCTCCAAGATGAGCGGAGGTATCTTTGGGGAAGCATTCTGGGGGGTAATGGGCCTCCGTTTCCGCCGGATCAAACCCCGCAGTTAATCTTTAATCAGTCGGAGCCCTATCCGGCTGCGTTCCAAATCTACAGAAATCACCTGCACCTTCACCTGTTGGTGCAATTTTAGTATCTTGGAAGGAACCGCCATTCCTTTCACGCCCATCTGGGAAGCGTGGATGAGGCCGTTTTCATGCAGGCCGATATCCACAAACGCTCCGAAGGCCGTGAGATTGGTTACCAGACCGGGCAGTTCCATACCCGGCTTTAGGTCGTCAATCTCGTGGATATCATCGGCAAAGGAGAACTCCTTGGCGCTTTCCCGGGGATCCCGGCCCGGCTTCTGGAGTTCCTGCAGGATATCGTTGATGGTGGGAAGGCCGAAATCCCCTCCCACATAGTCTGCAGCCTTGATTTTCTTGCAGAGTTCCGCATTGCCCACCAGCTCCTTCACGGGCACGCCCAGGTCCTTTGCCATCCGGTCCACCACGGAATACGCTTCCGGATGCACGGCCGAATTGTCCAGCGGATTGGCCGCCCCGTGGATACGCAGGAAGCCTGCGCACTGCTGGTAGGCCTTATCTCCCAGGCGGGGCACCTTCCTGAGCTGTTCCCGGCTCTTGAAACCGCCTTCCTTTGTGCGGTAATCCACGATGGCGCGGGAAAGGGCCGGGCCGATGCCGGACACATATTGCAGCAGATAAGGACTGGCGGTGTTAAGGTTCACGCCCACGCTGTTCACGCAGCTTTCCACGGTATTGTCCAGCTTCTCTTTAAGGAGCGCCTGGTCCACATCGTGCTGATACTGGCCGATACCCAAAGACTTGGGATCTATCTTCACCAGCTCCGACAGCGGATCCATAAGCCGACGGCCGATGGAAACCGCTCCGCGGACCGTGACGTCATACTCCGGGAATTCCTCCCGGCCCACCTCCGATGCGGAATACACCGAGGCGCCGTCTTCACTCACAGAGAAAATTCGCACCTTTTCCGGCAGACCCACTTTGCGGACAAAGTCTTCCGTCTCCCTGCCGGCCGTGCCGTTGCCGATGGCAATGACCTCAATATCATACTTTTCCACCAGATCGGCCACAGTTGTTATGGCCTGAATCTTCTTGGCGACGGGCGGATGCGGGAAGATTACGTCGTGGTGCAGCAGCGTTCCATGTTCGTCCAGGCAGACTACTTTGCAGCCCGTGCGGAAGCCCGGGTCGATGGCCATCACCCGCTTCTGGCCCACCGGAGCGGCCAAAAGCAGCTGCCGGAGATTCTCCCCGAACACCTGGATGGACTCCACATCGGCCTTTTCCTTGGCCTCCCGGAGCACTTCTCCGGTGATGGAAGGATCCAGCAGGCGTTTCCAGGCATCGTTCACCGCCTCCCGAACCTGAGAGTGGGAAGGATAGCCGTGCTCCTGGCAGTAATCGTAGTATAGCTTGTTGCCGCACTTTTCCCCATCGGCATCTATCTCCACGCGAAGGAAACCTTCGTCCTGCGCCCGCAGCATGGCCAGCAGATTGTGGGAAGGAATCTTGGCAATGGGCTGCGAAAAATTGAAATAGCTGCGGTATTTGGCGGCTTCGGGGGTACTCTCCCCCGCCTTGGTCACTTTGGAACAGACGCGACGGGTCCGGTAAATACCGCGAAGCGTCTCCCGGTTGTGCGCCGTTTCACTGATACGCTCGGCCATGATATCCCTTGCGCCTTGCAGGGCGTCCTCCACGGAGGTCACCTCCCCCTTCACGTACTTGGCCGCATCGGCCTGGGGATTACGGGACTTGTTGTTCCATAGCAGGTCCGCCAGGGGTTCCAGGCCCTTGGCCACCGCCACCGTGGCCCGCGTTTTCCGCTTGGGCCGATAAGGCAGGTACAGGTCTTCCAACTCACTGGCATTCACGCATTTCTCTATCTGCGCCTTAAGCTCCGGCGTGAGTTTTCCCTGTTCTTCTATGGTTCCCAGGATGGAGGTCTTACGCTTTTCCATCTCTGCAAACACTTCCGTCCAGTGCTTGATTTCGGCCACGTCAATATCGTTGAGTCCGCCGGTGCGCTCCTTGCGGTAGCGGCTGATGAACGGGATGGTGCAGCCGTCGGCAAACAGTTCCGCGCAGTTTTCCACCTGCCAGGTCTGGATCTTGAGCAGGGCGGCGATGTGTTTGGTATAAATCTCTTTCATGGCCAGTTAATCCTGTGAAAAGTCCTTAAGCTCCTCGCGATAGGCCGAGAAAATCTGGGACTTGGAGAGGAAGCCCACGTAGGTGCGGTCCTCCTCCACCACGGGAAGGTTCCAGGCCCCGGTCTTCTCGAATTTGCGCATCACGGAATCCATGGGTTCCCCGGCATAAACATACTCCGGGGCCGATTTCATATAATTATAAACGTGCTGTTTATCGTATAATTCCGGCCGGAACATATCCCGGCGGATGTCTTCCAGGGAAACATAACCCTGGAAATGTCCGTGCGAATCCACCACGGGGAAGATGTTTCTACGGGAACTGGAAACCGCCTCCACCAGTTCTCCCAGCGTGGCGTCTATGCGCACCGGCATAAAGTCCTTTTCCAGTAGGGAATCCGTCCTCAGGAGGGTGAGCACCGCCTGATCGGCCTCATGGGTGAGCAGTTCGCCCGATGCGGCAATACGCTTGGTATAGATGGAATACTTCTCAAAGATGCGGACAACACCGAAGGAAATGGCCGATGTAAGGATAAGGGGCACCAGCAGCTGATAGCCGCCGCTGATCTCGGCAATAAGGAAGATGGCCGTGAGGGGCCCCTGCATCACACCCGCCATGAGGCCGGCCATGCCCACCAGCACAAAATTGGCCAGCGGAACGGTTCCGGGCCAGAGAAGGTTAAGGGTATCCGCCACCACGAAACCAGCCAGGGCTCCCACAAACAGCGTGGGGCCGAAGGTTCCGCCAACGCCACCTCCCGCATTGGTGAAGGTCATGGAAAAGACCTTGAGGAGCAGTACCAGCATGAAAAAGACCGGTACGGCCCACTCCCAGCGGAGGGCGAAAGAGAGCGGGGTGGAGCCGCCGAAATCATCGGCCGTTCCCTGCAGCAGCGGAGAAAGGAAGTTATAGCCTTCGCCGTGCAGCGGGGGGAATAGGAAAATGAGGATACCCAACGACAGGGCCGATATTCCCCAGCGGAGCCAGGGATTCTTCACACGTCCCAGGCGGTCCTCCATGGACAGGGTGGTGCGGATGAAATACAGCGAACAGAAGCCGCAGAAGATGCCCAGGATAAGGTAAAACGGCACATTCTTCATGGAGAATTCCACCAGGGACGCCGCGAACTGTGTCTCCCGTCCCAGGCAGAGGTAACTCACCAGCGTGGCCGATACGGAACTGAGCAGCAGCGGCAGCATGCCCGTCATGGAAATGTTGAAAAGCAGGATTTCCAGGGTGAAAAGGACACCTGCCAGCGGCGCATTGAAGATGCCCGCAACGGCACCGGCGGCTCCGCAGCCCAAAAGCAAAGTCATGCCCCGATAGCTCATCCCACAGTATCGGCCCAGATTGGAGCCGATGGCGGCTCCGGTATAAACGATGGGAGCCTCCGCACCCACGGAACCGCCGAAGCCGATGGTGAGGGCGCTGGTGACCAGGGAGGACCATACATTGTGCCGCTTGATCTTGGATTCATTCTTGGAAACGGCCTGCAGCACCTTGGTAACGCCATGGCCGATGTTATCCTTCACCAGATAGCGGACGATGAGCCCGCTAAGGAGCATACCCACACCGGGAAGGATGAGGAAAGGCCAGCTCATACCCGGGAACAGGGAACTGAGCCCGCCCTGGATGCCGTGGATGGCCAGCTTCAAGAGAACGGCGGCCAGACCGCACAGCAAACCGGTTACAACGGAAAGGACCAGCAGGCTGGTACGTTCCGGCAACCTACGCAAAAGGGCCCTCAGGGGGCCCCAAATGTATTTGATGCCACTGTAGTGCGCCATCTTTATTCGTCGTCCCCAGGGGTGGAGTACTGGGAGATATTGTCGTCCGGAAGGGTTTCTCCGGCAGCATCCGAAGCGTCTGCGCTGCCTCCGGCCACGGCCTCGTTCTCTGCATCTTCCTCTCCCTCCAGCCAGCGGGCCACGTCTTCCATATCGTCTGTCTTCACATTGATCTTTACCAGGTAGATGGCATCCAGGGTCTCCACGGTAACGGCATAGAACGACGTTCCGTCCGGCTTGGGATACTTAACCAGATCTGTAAGATAGTCGCTGAATCCCTTGGGATACTTCTCAGCAAAGGCCGCCGCCAGGTCCGGATGCGTCCCCATCTTCTCAAAACTCACCACATGTCTTTTCTTGAGGTCTGCCATAGCTAGGTTTTCTTTGTACGTTTCTTTCTGCCTGCAATATTATGGAATTGTTTTGAACCTTGCAAGCGGTCGCCCGATTTTTTCGAAGAATTTTTGAAGAAATAGGATTTTTGCTGTTGTTTGCGCTCCGGATCGTGTTCGCAGAACACGGGTTTCATGTCCCTGGGATCCAGCCCGGTGTAAAACATAACCGAGGAAGTGGTCATGGGCGTGGGTGTGAAATCCTGCACCTGGTCCATCCAGATTCCCTTCAGAGCCGGATGGCAGGCCAGTTTTTCCATGTCCTTGAGCGTACAGCCGGGATGGGAAGATATAAAATACGGAACCAGGCCCACATGGGTGCCGGCTTCCCGGTTAATGCCGTCAAATTCCTTCCTCAAGCGCTCAAAAAGGCGGAAGGAGGGCTTGGCCATCTTCTGCAGCACATGGTCTTCCGTATGCTCCGGCGCCACTTTTAATCGGCCGGAAGTATGGTCCAGGACCAGGGTCTTAAGGTAGGGTTTGGAACTGGGATCCACAAAGCCGTCTTCCGTAAGGAAAAGGTCGTAGCGGATACCGCTGCCGATATAGCTGTGCCGGATGCCCTTGGTGGCGTCAATACGCTTATACAGCTCCATCAGCCGGGTATGGTCGCAGTTCAGGTTGGGGCAGCGGGCCGGGAAAAGGCAACTGCGGCGTTTGCATTTGTCGCAAAGTTCCAGGTTCTTCCCGTGCATGCCGTACATATTGGCGGTGGGAGCCCCCACATCGGAAATGTTGCCTGCAAAGTCCGGCAGGTTGTTTAGTTCCTTTACCTCCTTTAGGATGGACGCCTCGCTCCGGCTCTGGATGAACTTGCCCTGATGGGCGGCAATAGTGCAGAAATTACAGCCGCCAAAGCAGCCCCGGTGCGTATTCACGGAGAACTTGATCATATCGTACGCCGGAATCCGCTTGCCTTTGTAGCGGGGATGAGGCAACTTGGTAAAAGGCAAATCCCAGAAACTGTCCATTTCCTCCTGCGTGGCAGGCGGATAAGGCGGATTGATCTGCACATACCCGTCCCCCACCGGCTCAATGATGGTATCCGGGTGCATCATGTTGGCATGCGTCTCAATCCAGTGGAAATTCTCCGCAAAAGCCCGTTTATCCTTTTGGCACTCTTCAAAGGAATGAAGGAGCAAACTTCCGGAGGGGGTATTGCCTCCAAAACCCGTGGCCACCCTCGGCCCCGTAAGAGGGAGGGGCCCAGAGTCTGTGTCCGGCACGGACACGACGGAATGGGAGGGGTCGCGAAGCGACGGTTTTGGAGGCAATACCCCCGCAGGAAGTTTCCCATTCACATAGAAGGCAATCTGGGGAATCTGGTGCATCCGGTGCTGGGACCAGCCTTTTTCTATGCCTTTCGTGAGTTCCAGCATCGGCCTTTCTCCCATGCCGTAGCAGAGGTAATCGGCCCCGGAAGTATATAGCACAGAAGGCATTAGACAGTCCTTCCAGTAGTCGTAATGGGTAAGGCGTCTTAGGGAGGCTTCTATACCGCCGATTACCACTGGGACGTCCGGGAAGAGCTTTTTGAGGATTTGGGTATAGACCGTGACAGCGTAGTCCGGACGGGCGCCGGCCTTGCCGTCGGGAGTATAGGCATCGTCGTGCCTCAGGCGCTTGGAGGCGGTGTAATGGTTCACCATGGAATCCATGGCGCCGCTGTTTAGAGCAAAATACAGCCTGGGCGTGCCCAGTTTACGGAAATCCCGCAAGTCGTCCCGCCAGTTGGGCTGCGGCACCACCGCCACGCGGTAGCCCCATTTCTGCAGCCAGCGGGCAATCACCGCCGTGCCGAAGGACGGATGGTCCACAAAGGCGTCCCCGCTGAAGAAGATTATATCAATGTAATCCCACCCCAGCGCCTGCACCTCCTTCACGGAGGTTGGGAACATATAATCGTTATTCGACATACAGCAACAGGCCCTTGAGGTACTCGCCTTCCGGATGGTAGATGTTCACGGGGTGGTCGGCGGGCTGGTTAAGGCGGTCCAGGATGCGGACACTGCGGCCGGTTTCGGCAGCGGCCGAGAAGACGGCCAGGGCGAAGGCCTCTTTGTCCACCACCTGCGAGCAGCTGAAGGTGAACACAAAACCGCCGGGCGCTACCTTGGAAATGGCGGCGGCATTGAGCCGCTGATACGCCCGGAGGGCGTTTTTGAGAGCGCCGCGGTGCTTGGCAAACGCCGGCGGATCCACAATCATTAGATCATATTTCCCTTCCGGGACATCCCGGAGGAACTCCATGGCATCGGCACAATAGGAAGTGTGCATTTCCGGAGCAAAGCCGTTCAGGGCCACGTTGCGGTCCACCATATCCATGGCCTTCTTGGAGCTGTCCACGGAATCTACATGCACGGCGCCATTGCCCAAAGCATAGATGGAGAAACCACCGGTGTAGCAGAAGAGGTTAAGGACGTTGCGGCCTTTGGCCAGTGCACCTACCCGGAAGCGGTTTTCCCGCTGGTCCAGGAAGAAGCCGGTCTTCTGGCCTTCGGTCCAGTTCACCAGGAAGCGGTGGCCGTTTTCCAGAACCACCTGCTCGTCGTCGGAGAAACCATCGGCCTTCCAGAGATAGCCGTCCACCAGGTCCAGACCCGCCTTGAACGGCGCAGTACCGGAGCTTTTGTCATAGACAGCTTTAAGGGCAGATCCGTACACTTCCTGCAAGGCGGCGCAGATGGAGCCCTTGGCGCGGAACATGCCTACGGAATGGGCCTGAAGCACACAGACACCGGCATAATAGTCCACAATCAACCCAGGCAAGCCGTCCCCTTCCCCATGCACCAGGCGGTAGCAGTCCGTATCGGCCGCTCCGTGCAGGCCATAGGCCACCCTCAGCTGCAGGGCACGGCGTAGCATGAGCGTCCAGAAATCGGCCCGGGTGGGGTCTTCGTCAAAGCTTAGCACCCGCACGGCAATGGAGCCAATCTGGTAATGCCCCCAGGCGAGGAACTGCCCGTCGGAGGAATACACGCCCACGAGGTCCCCCTCTGCAGGGTGCCCCACCATTTGGGCGATGGCCCCGGAAAACACCCAGGGATGATAGCGCAGGAGGGATTCCTCCCGACGGGGTTTCAGTATAATTTTATCCATGCTGTTCGGGATTCAACTGTTCGGGGGTAAGGGGATGCTTTTCGGAGGCCAGGAGTTTCAGGTACATTTCCCGGCAAACCCAGGCGTCCGTAGCAGCATAGCGCTGCTGGAATTCCGACAAACGATCGGCCTCCCAGTTGGAGAGCTGCTGGGCCTTGGAGATTTTCACACCCAGGATGATGGCGGTCATTTTCTTGACGCTTTTGTCGCGGATGCCGTATTCGTTTACAATGGACTGCAGATCCACGAAGCCTCTGGGAGAGAATGGGGTGATTTTTTGCAATCCGCGCACATCGTCCAGCGTTGCAGCACCCACTTTTATGATATTAGGGTTGGCCAGAATGGCCGCCAGCGGCCTTGGAAGGCCGATTTTCTTGAGGCGGAACAGGAAAGCCTTCCCGCCGCCGGACAGCTGCAGCAGGGCCGTTCCCGTGCTGTGCTGGTCCGGCGAGAAGGTGGGACGGGTCTCTGTATCGAAACCCAGCACCTGCTGCCGTTTAAGGTATCGCACCGCTTTATCCAGCTCCTCCCCTTCCCGGTCCACCAGCACTATCTCTCCGGGGAACGAAGCCAGTTCCAGGGCGCTGATTTCCTCCGGACTAATGGATATCTGAAACATACGCGTTCTGAACATAGGAAGGGCCCACTTCCACCAGCACAGGGCTGCCGTCCGGGGATTCCGCCGTCTCGTAATACCGGGCGGACGGACGGGCTATCCTGTGGGTGAAAAGGTTTTCCCGGCGAAGCAGCCTATAGGTGCTGCGCACAACCGAAGAGCCGGCATCCAGCACCCGGAAATCCGGAGAAAGCATTTTGTCCAGGGCGGTGTCCTCGTCCGTACCCGCGCGCCGGATCATGGCCACTTCCCCAAGCAGGGGCAGCTGATCCGTAGCGTAACTGTCTATGAGCAGGGCGTCCAGGCTTCGGCCAGTGGTGCGGTACTGGCGCAGCACATCCCGGAATTCCGTCCGGATATCCAGGGCCGATTCCGGGGTAATGACGGTTAAAGTGGTGCCCGGCTCCGCCATCTGCGCAAAAACATGCTGCCAGACGCCGGAAACGCGGGTATCCCGCGAAGTCCACACCGCCAGATTTTTGGCGCCACCTTCAAAGGCCTCTTCCAACAGGACATTCATGGCCGATACCAGATGGCTCTTTCCTCCCGTGAGCTGCTGCAGGGTATCTACATCGAAAAGGCCGTATTCCGCCTGCGCTGCCGATGTAAACACCAGCACCTTGGCGCGGCTCTTACCCAGGCGGGATTCCAGATCCGAAGCACTTCTGAAGCAGGTGCTGTCCCAGGCGAAAACCGCATTCTGCACCGCTGCAGCACGGAGGCTGTCCAGCCCCTCGACCCGGTTGGGCCCTTCGTCGAAGAAATGGTTGTAAGGGGCGTTATAGGCATCCAGGATTACGTCAAAAACCTCTCCCGCGAAATCCGGCAGGGAGTCCCGGCGGGCCTGTCCGTCAATGTTGTCCACGCGGTCTGCAGCAATAAAGCGGCGGGCCAGCAGGATGCCGTCCTGCGGTTCGCCGATAAGGGCCACGGAGCCCTGGACAGCTCCGTGTCCGGCGCTCCTTGCCACACGTCCCACCCCGGAAGTATCGGCCACGATGGCCTCTACCAGCGAAATGGTGGGCCTGGGCGGTGCCACCTGGGGTTTGCAGGCGCAAACCAACGCCGCGGCCGCAATGCCTATAAGGATATGGTTTCTCATAACTACTGGAATAAAGTACAAAAATACATAATTCCGGCTACTTTTGCAATGCCAGCATCTCCTGCAATTTGGGAATGAGAAGGGAGTATACATATTCCTCCTCCATGAAATGGGTTCCCTCGTACTCCTGGTACGTGTCCCCAAAAAGGTCCCGCCACAACTGCACCTGCACCACGCCGGATTTCTTGAAATGGTCCTGCGTCCCGAAGAAGGCAAAATACGGGAGCCCGGCAGCCTTGTCTTTCCGGACCTGCTCCATCGCAGCCTCCCAGTGATTCATGTATTTACTGAGCACCTCCGGAGTGAAAAGGAGCGGTTGCCTGTCACCTTCCTTCACGGGAAAGCGGTGATGCATGTACCATCGGCCGAGGGAAAATCTACATACTCCCTTGAGCTTATACAGAAGGGGCGGTGCGCCCAGCGAGGGAGACACGAACAGATGGGGAAGACCGCCCACCCGGAGGGCCTGGATGGAGCCCAGGGATTCTCCCAGAATGAGCCGGGGGTGAAGCTCTTCCACCCAGGATGCAATCTGGGCTGCGCCTTCGTCCGGGTCAAAACTGTAGGTGCGAACCACCACCCGGATATCCGTATCCCGGAAGTGTTCCTCAAGCAGGCGGGGAATCCGGCTGTCGCCGCCTCCGCCCATTCCGTGAATATAAAGTACAGTGGACATACATTTGCAAAAATAGATAAAAAACTTTACTTTTGTAGGTAGTGTATTTGAATACTTTCAAAACAATCACAGATATGAAGAAGATTTTCATCCTCGTGGCCACCCTGGCCATTGCCGGCATTTCCGCCCAGGCCCAGCGGGCACAGACCCCCGCTCCCGTGAATCCGGAAGATTATCAGTTCACCGTTGTCAAGGAGAACCCCATCACCTCCGTCAAGAACCAGAACAACAGCGGTACCTGCTGGTGCTTCAGCGCCCTGTCCTTTCTGGAGAGCGAAGTGATCAAGGCCAAGGGCATTAAGGACCCCGCCCTGTATCCGGATTTCTCGGAAATGTTCATCGTACGCCGCTCGTACTATGACAGAGCCATCAAGTATGTGCGCCTGGACGGTGCCCTCAATTTCGCCGTCGGCTCGGATTTCGGCGACGTGATTGAAACCGCCAAGGCATACGGCCTGGTGGATCAGAAAGCCTATACCGGCATGCAGTACGGCTATGACCTCCCGGTTCAGGGAGAGCTGGACGCCGGCCTCAAGGGCTATGTGAGCGCCGTAGTCAAGAACCCCAACCGCAAGCTCACCAAGGTATGGCCCAAGGGCGTGGACGGCATCCTGGATGCCTACATGGGCCAGGTCCCGGAGACTTTCGTAGTTAACGGTGTCACCTACACCCCGGAAAGCTACCGTGACGCTCAGGGTATCAACCTGGACGACTATATCGGCTTCACCTCCTATACTCACCATCCGTTCTATACCCAGTTCGCCATGGAGGTACAGGACAACTGGCGTAACTCCCCGTCCTGGAACGTTCCCCTGGACGAATTCATGGCCATCATGGACTATGCTGTAGAAAACGGTTACACCGTGGCCTGGGGCGGAGACGTCTCCGAAGCCGGCTTCACCCGCAACGGTCTGGGTATCCTCATTGACACCGCAGCCCCCACCGCCGGTTCGGACCAGGAGCGCTGGGTTGGTAGGCCCGATGAGAAGCCCGCAGAGAAGCCTGCCGTAAAGGAAATCAAAGTGACCCAGGAACTCCGTCAGCAGTACTACGACGAGAAGACCTCCACCGACGACCATGGCATGCACCTCTACGGTATCGCCAAGGACCAGAACGGCAACAAGTATTACATGATCAAGAATTCCTGGGGAGAGACCGGCGCCTACAAGGGCCTGTGGTACATGTCCGAGGAATTCGCCAAGGGCAAGACCCTCAATATCCTGGTTAACAAGAACGCCGTTCCCAAGGATATCCTCAAGAAGATCGGCCTTAAATAAATGACCATCAAAAAACACATTCCCAACACAATCACTTCCATGAATCTCCTTGCGGGGATCATGGGAGTGATTTGCGCTGTATACGGCATCCCGGACTGGGCCCTTATCTGCATGCTGCTCGCCGCGGTCTTTGACTTCTGCGACGGCCTGGCCGCCCGGCTGCTCAAGGCGTACTCCCCCATCGGCAAAGAGCTGGATTCGCTGGCCGATATGGTCAGTTTCGGCGTCCTTCCCGCCCTCCTTATCATGAACTGCATGCAGGAGCAGGGAGTTCCCACCTGGCTATGCTACATTGCCCTTTTCATTGCGGTAATGAGCGCCATCCGTCTGGCCAAATTCAACGTGGACACCCGCCAGACCACGGACTTCCTGGGGGTTCCCACGCCCACCTGCGCCCTTCTCTGCGCCAGCTTCTCGGCCTATGTTTCCGCAAAACCGGACGGCTTTCTGGCCCACTTGGCCGGTACCGTCTGGTTCCTGCCGCTGATTAGCATAGCACTGGGGCTGATGCTGGTGAGCGAGATCCCCATGTTCGGCATGAAGGTAAAACCGGGCCACAAACTGCTGGACACAAAACGTATTGTGTTCCTTGTGCTGGCCGTAATTGCCATTGTGCTGGCCCTGGCGGTGGGAAAAGACGTCAGCCTGGCCATCCTCCTGGTATTTGTCATTTACCTGGCGGAGAACCTTATTCTGGCGTGCGTGAAACGGTTTACTCCTAAAACGGAACAACCATCTTAAACGTCACATTCCGTCCCATGTTGGCAATGCCGATGTATTTGAGACGGCTAAGATGTGGCATATAGGCCTGATCAGTCAGGTTGGAGCCGATGATATACAGGGACAAGCGGGTCTTGCCCCTTATTATTATATCCGTTCCGGCCGATGCGCCCAGCAGCAGGTATGCCGGCGTAGCGGTTTCCGTCCCACCTGCGGCATAGAAGTGGTTCTGGGCCATGTTCCAGTCCAGGTTTAGGGAGACAAAAGCATTGTTGAACAGCTGGCCGTCGTGGCTTATCTCCCATTTGATTTCCGAATACAGGCGGGGCGCCGGGATGAGCGGCAGGTCATCGCCTCCTTTCTCACGGGCATACACGCAGGAGAAGGCACTGCTCAGGTGTAACTGGTGAACGGGATGGATATCAATGCCGATTTCTCCACCGCCCAGATGCGCCAGGCCGCTGCGGAACGCGTATACCGGCAGGCCTTCATCAGATACCTCCCCATTCCGCGCAGAAAAGATGTAATTGTCTATCCGGCTCATAAACAGGGCCGACTGGATGGAGACATGCTCTGAAGTGAAATCCAGACCCAGGTCTCCCTGGAGGCTGTATTCCGGCTTCAGGTCCTTATTACCCAACTCGAAACGGAAGGTTCCTTCATGCTCTCCGTTGGATCCCAGCTCGGAAAGGTTGGGAGCCCGGAAACCGCGGGCCACATTGGCCCTGAGCGTAAAGTGCTCTCCAAGGGGTCGGACGGCTCCAAGACTGGCGCTGATGCCGGGGAAAGTGCGCCGGAACGCCTCAAACCGGCCGGGAAGTTCCTTGCTGTTAAGCCTGCGCACATCGGCCCGAAGACCTCCGGAAAGCGTCCACTCACCCAGCATTTTGGTAGCAGTTGCAAAGATACCGGCATCGAAAAGCCCGTAAGCGGGAATCAGGTATTCATCTCCCAGATTATCGCTCTTTTGGGCCATTCCGGCCACGCCGAAAGCGGTTTTCCAACCGTCGCCAAAGGTGGCTTGGTAACGCAGGTCGTAATTAATGGTGTTAAGCCGGAAATCCAGGCCGGGCTCATCGGCGCTCTCTTCGAACTCCTGCCGCCGGTTCTGCTGCCAGCCCAGGATGAATTTGAGGTTTCCCTCCCCCAGATGGAAGGTGTTGTCCGACACAACTTTATAGTGGCGCACCTGTTGGAAAGGAAGGACAGGCGTATAGCCGAAGGAGTCTCCCTCCCCTTCAATCATACCGGGCGTCAGATGGAAGTAGCTGAATCTGAGACGGGTGTATCCCCAGGAACCGTTGCGGCCCAGCATGCCGGAAGCGGCACGCTCACGGTAGCCGGAATTGGCCACGGGGCCGTTCAAAGCGTTCTTATAGGCGTGGGCATATTTGTCCGAAAAACGGCCGCCCACAAGCCAGCCTTTGATGTTCCCGTCGGCTGCCAGGGAATAGGCCAACAGGCCGTTATTGGTCTGATATTCAGAAGAAACGCTTCCGCCAAACTCTCCGGGGCCTCGGATGGGTTCCGGATGGAAAATGAGGATGCCGGCCAGGGCATCGGAGCCATACATCAGGGAGGCCGGCCCCTTGAGGATCTCCACCGAGTGGACACCGGCGCCATCTATCTCTATACCGTGCTCGTCTCCCCACTGCTGGCCTTCCTGCCGTATACCGTCATTGACCACGACTACACGGTTATAGCCCATTCCGCGAATAACGGGCTTGGAGATACCGCCGCCGGTGGTGATTTCACTAAGACCGGGTTCGGCGGAAATGGCATCGATGATATTGCCGCCGGCACGGGCCGAAAGATCGGCCGGACGGATCACCGAGACCGGTGCGGGCATTTCTTTCATCTTGCTGTCTCCGGCAAGGCCGGTGACAACTATTTCATTAAGCTGCAGGTGCTTGTAGAATACATCTGTAGAATCAGGAATATTTTCTTGAGCGGCCGCTGCCATACATACAGAAAGCAGCGTCAATGCAAATATGCTCCTCTTCAACGACACAACAAAGAATACACTAAAAAGTGCGCAAAGATAATATTAATTATGGGAATTCCGGAGATAATCCCGCATTAATTCCTTCGAAGAGGATTACAGTCCCAGTTGGTGAAGGAAATGCTGAAAGATTTCAGGTTTGAGGAGGAGCGGGAACAGCAGGCCGTAGACAGCGCCCCAGAAATGGGCGGAGTGGCCGATGTTATCGGCGTTCCGTTTGGCCATATACCAGCAGTAAAGGAGGTACAGAGGTGCAAAGATGTAACCTGGTACAGGAATGGGAATCAGGTAGATGTAGATGCCCATTTTGGGCTCGAAAAGGATACTGGCAAATAGGATGGCCGATACGGCCCCG
Organism: uncultured Bacteroidales bacterium; assembly: GCA_946185645.1. Lineage (GTDB taxonomy): Bacteria > Bacteroidota > Bacteroidia > Bacteroidales > UBA932 > Cryptobacteroides. The sequence continues at coordinate 53,989 of CAMHKD010000006.1, read as the reverse complement.
GAGGCGCCCACCGCACTGTAATTCCAGTCATCCTTGTATTTGAAGAGGTCCCAAAGGGTGGAAACGGCGATAGCGGTAACATACAGGACAACGTAGAGAGTCTGCCCCTTCGGCGCGCCCCAGACCGCCGCGAAGTACTCTTCCACCACCCTGCCGAAGAAGAACAGGGTGAGCATGTTGAAGAAGAGGTGCCCCCAGCCGCCGTGAACAAAGCCGTACGTTAACATCTGCCACCATTTTCTGCGGTGCCACACATTGTACGCACTGAATTTCAGGACGTTAAAGTCCAGCCCGCCGTAGAAGCACAGCAGGCTCACGGCAACGGTAAGAATTATGATGACAATGGTAACCACAATTGTGGCCATTTAATGTTTGATACAATAGAAGGATGCTATTGTTTCGGCTAATCCCAGCACAAAGAAAATGTTGCTGAGGGCTACGAAGCCCCAAACGTACCACTCCAGGACTATCCAGAGCATCAGGATGATGCCGCAGGCGAAGGAGACCCAGTAAGCGTAAGGATGATTCTTGAACAGCATAATGGCGGCCAGAATCTGCGTGAGGCCGTTCACTGCCAAAAGCACGTAGCCGGATGGAATGAAGTTCCGGAAGAAGATGTCCGGCCAGGGCATCTTGGCGCGAAGAAGGTCCAGTATCGGTTCCCCGCCCCAGCTGACGCCGGTGGGATCCATCCACATCATCACCGCACCGCCAACGGCGCCAACGGCGATAAAGACCGTAAGTATTTTCAGAAAGGTTTTCATAGCTGCAAAGATAATGGAAATGGCGGAAAAAATGAGTATATTTGTAACTGATGATTGACCCGCACACAGATTGCCATTGCCACATTCTGCCCCTTCTGGACGACGGGGCTTCCTGTACGCATGAATCTGTGCAGCTGGCCAAGTATCAAGTAAAATGGGGATTCCGAAAGGCGGTTTGTACGTCTCATCGGGTGGGAAAATACCCTAATGTACCGGAAGATGTAATTAGAACCTGTGAAGCGCTTCAGGAAGAACTGGTAAAGCAAAATGTACCCCTGGAACTCACGCCGTCCATGGAGTACCGGCTCATTCCGGAAACCTGGCCGGAGACGCTGGAGAAGGGATATCTGCTGCCCTGGGAAGGCAATCACATTCTCATTGAGCTTCCCATACATAAGGCCAGCCGGATAGGTAGTATTGTTCCGGAAGATGAGATCCGGCGCCTGCTGGATATGGGCTATCAGCCGGTTCTTGCGCATCCCGAACGCTATTTGTATCTGGATATGGACCGGTACCACAGCTTCAAGGATGCCGGCGTCCTTTTCCAGCGCAATATCGGCTCCCTGGAGGGGCTTTATGGAGAAGCCGTGAGCGTACGTACGGAGGCCCTGATGGCCGAAGGAATGTATGATATGCAGGGCACGGACCTTCACAATGAGCGCTATGCCCAGTTCTTTAACAGTTTTGGTTTTTGTGTGTTATGAATAAAGACAATCTGCTGATCCAGGCCCTGGGGAAGTTCTTCCTGGGTGTCATACTGCTGGGAGTACTCATCTTTGTTCCAGCCTGGTCCCTTCGTTACTGGCAGGGATGGCTGCTGATGGGAATCCTGTTCGTGCCCATGTTCGTAGCCGGTCTCATCATGCTTTGGAAAAATCCCGAACTGCTACGGAAGCGGCTGAACGCCAAGGAGAAAGAGGCCGAGCAGAAAGCCGTGGTGGCCCTCAGCGGGATGCTGTTCATTGCGGCTTTCGTCGTAGCCGGTCTAAACTGGCGCTTCCGCTTGTGGGTATTGCCGGATTGGGCGGTATGGGTGGCCGCAGGCCTGTTCCTGGCTTCCTATCTGCTATATGCCGAAGTCTTGAGGGAAAACACTTACCTTTCCAGAACAATTGAGGTCCAGGAGAACCAGAAGGTCATAGACACCGGTCTCTATGGTGTCGTCCGTCACCCAATGTATATGGCCACAACCATTCTTTTCCTGGCTATGCCGCTGGTGCTGGCCTCTCCCATCTCATTCATTATCATGCTGGGCTACCTCCCTGTAATAGCCAAGCGCATCAAGAATGAGGAGGAAGTGCTTGAACAGGGCTTGGAAGGCTATCAGGAGTACAAGAAAAAGGTCAAGTACAGAATGATTCCACCCATTTGGTAGGAAAGGATCATTTTAGAGACCCCTTCCTTATGGATTCATAGTATTCATGCCGATTGGGGTTCTCCGGGAACCAGCCTTTGACAACACGCTTCTCCTGCTGAAACATTTCCAGAATACCCCAGAAACAGGAAAAGGCGAATCCTCCCAGAATGGTAGAGACGGTCTGGTTGGGGACAAACAGGGATGCACAAGCCACCAGAATGCCCACCACAAGCCAGATCCACCAGCTTTTCTTTCCCAGATAATACTCCATTTTGATAACGGCAGGATGGCAGATGCCGATGCTGAAAAACACGGCAGCGCCTACGATGATTCCACTAAAATCCATAATTCCACGATATTTACCGCAAAGGTCGGCATTTATCGTGGAAAAAAATAGGAGGATTGATGTCAAGATTAGGATTAATGCAACCTGGCGCGGTAAAGATTTGGTGGGATGGCGGAAAATGCTTAACTTGCAGAGTATTAATATTAAATCGTATGAAAAGACTCCCCATTCTTCTGTGCGCACTGGCTTTGTCGGCCTGCGGCACCCATCAGGCACCCGCACCTACTCTTGACGAAGTTTTTCTTTCCCGGCGGAGCATCCGCGCCTATGAGGCAGGCAGGACCATCTCCGAGGCCCAGGTTCGTGAGCTGCTCACGGCCACACAGAATGCCCCTTCCTGGGCCAATATGCAGCCCAGCAAGTACTATGTGGCCATCGGCGATGAAAAGCGCGAGGCTGTGCTGGAGCTCATCGGCGGAAACAAGGAGCGTGTCATCAATGCCCCTGTCATGATTGTCTCCACTTTTGAGACAGCCAAATCCGGCTTCTTCCGGGGTGATCCTGTGGATGCCACCGGAGACCTTTGGGGCGCTTATGACAACGGCCTCAGCAATGCCTATCTTATTCTCAAAGCCCGCGCAATGGGATTTGATACTCTGATTATGGGCATGCGGAATGCCGATGAGCTGCGTAAGCTGTTCGACATTCCGGAGAATGAAACCGTGCTGGCGGTCATTGCTTTAGGCTACCGTGCTCAGGAGCCCAACATGCCAGTGCACAGGCCCCTTGATGAGATTGCCAAATTCTATTGATCTATAAGAGCGCTTCAATCTGGGATTCCAGCTCCTCAGGCACTACTACAGGCTCGAAACGGGCCACTACCCGGCCTTTCCGGTCAATGAGGAACTTAGTGAAGTTCCACTTGATATCGGGATTGGACGCATAGTCCGGATTGCTCCTGGAGAGCATTCCGTCCATGAATTTGCCTGTTTCGCTGTCGCCAAAACCGGCAAAGGGCTTTTCTGAATACAGCCACTTGAACACCTCGTTGGCGTTCTCCCCGTTTACGTCGGACTTGGCCATCAGCGGGAAGGTTACGCCGTGGTTGAGTCGGCAGAATTCTTCAATTTCCTCATTGCTTCCAGGCTCCTGGTGGCCAAACTGGTCACAGGGGAAACCGATGACGACGAAGCCCTGGGAGGCATACTTCTGATAGAGGGCCTCCAACCCGTCGTACTGGGGAGTGAATCCGCACTTCGATGCCGTGTTCACAATGAGCAGAACCTTGCCCTTATATTGTGAGAAGGACATCTCCTCGCCTTTATTGGTCTGGGCGGAGAAATCATAAACAGTGGTGTTGTTGCCAGTGCAGGCGATGGCGCAAATAGCAGCCAGAATAGTTAGTATCTTCTTCATAGCTATAAAGATATCGATAAATTATCCCAGGACCACGTCAAGCACCATCATCAGGGCAAAGCCAAGGGCAAAACCGACGGTGCCGATGTTGGAGTGCTTGCCCTGGGAGTAATCCGGAACCAATTCTTCCACAACCACATAGAGCATAGCGCCGGCGGCGAAGGCCAGCATATACGGCATAATGCCCAGGATAGAGGTGGCAAGCAATAACACAAGCGCTCCGCCAAGGGGCTCAACAATACCGCTCAGGGCGCCGATGCCGAAAGCCTTCCACCGGGAATTGCCTTCCGCGCGAAGCGGCATAGAAATAATAGCACCTTCCGGGACATTCTGGATGGCTATACCCAGCGAAAGCGCCAGTGCGCCGGCCATATTGAAATTGGCCGTAAGGGCACCTGCAATGGCAACACCCACAGCCATTCCTTCCGGGAAGTTGTGGATGGTGACGGCCAGGGCCAGTTTGGCGGTGCGGGACAGGCGGCTTTGAGGACCTTCGGCCTCTCCGCTGGCGTGGATGTGCGGCGTGATATAATCAATGAGCAGAAGGAAGGCAAAACCGGCCAGGAGGCCGATGACAGGCGGTACAACAGCTCCTGTGCCTTCTCCCATCCCTATGGCCGGAATAATCAGCGACCACACGGATGCAGCCACCATGACACCGGAAGCAAAGCCCAGCAGGACCTTCTGTACCAATGTGGGCATATCCCGCTTCATAAAGAACACAAAAGCCGATCCCAGGGCGGTCCCCAGGAAAGGAATCATCAAAGCAACAAACACAGGGCTCATAATCACTCAGTTTCCATCTTTGCAAAGATAATAAAGCATACGCACATGAGAAATCCCCATATTTGGCGATATTATAACTGTTTCTTCCTACTGAAAACCGGCCATCGGCTGTCTTCTCCGTAATCCTGGCCGATACTTTCCAGCGCCGCCATATCTTCATCGGAAATGGTGAAGTCCAGCTGGACATTGGAGCGGATATGGTCCGGATTGGTGGATTTGGGAAGGGATACGGTTCCCAGCTGAAGCGTGTACTGAATGCAAAGCTGCGGGATGGTGGCACCGTACCTGGCGGCCACCCGGGCCAGTTCCTCATTTTTGAGCGCAGCGCCGTGGGCTATGGGAGAGTAGGCCTCAACCAGTATGTCATTCTGCTTGCAGAACTCCACCAGGGAGGAAGGCGTTTCGCCGATATGCAGCAGAATCTGGTTCACCATGGGCCTGATCCTGCAGTCTTCCAGGATGTTCAGCAAATCGTCTATAAGGAAGTTGGATACGCCGATGGACTTGACCTTGCCGGAGAGATATGCATCCTCCAAGGCCTTCCAGACTTCCTTATTCTCTTTAAAGTAGCGCCTGGCACCCCGAAATTCGGCCCAGGGCTGCGGGCAGTGGATGATGATAAGATCGGCCGGTCCGCAGTCCAGTTTCTTCAAGGACTCATCGATGGATGCAGCCGCAGACTCAAATGTCTTGATTTCTGCCGCAACCTTGGTGGTAATAAAGATCTTTTCGCGGGGAACGCCGCTTAGGCGGATACCTTCTCCCACGCCACGCTCATTGCCATAGGCCTGTGCCGTGTCGATGTGCCGATAGCCAGATTCGATGGCGCTTTTTACAGCAGACGCCACTTCACTGTCTGGAATGAGCCAGGTGCCCAAACCCACTTTGGGAATGGCCAGGCCGTTGGAAAGGGTGTATGTTTTGTTGAGTATCATACGATATAATGCTAATTCTCTGCAAGTTAAGCAATTTCCGGCATATCGGCAAATCTTTCTTCCTTGCCGTAATAATCGGCTTTGATTATGGGGAATGACATGAAAAAAGCCGGGACTGAATCCCGGCTTTTTTCTGATGGCTTCTTTGCTATTTCTTGAACAGGCGGTTGTACAGGCCCAGGAAGCCGGCGCCGTGGCGGGCTTCGTCTTTAGCCATCTCATGGATTGTGTCGTGGATGGCATCATAGCCCAGTTCCTTGGCGCGCTTGGCGATGGCCAGCTTGCCTTCGCAGGCACCGGCTTCTGCCTCATAGCGCTTCTTGAGGTTGGTCTTGGTGTCCCATACAACTTCTCCCAGGAGTTCGGCGATGCGGGCGGCGTGGTCTGCCTCCTCAAAGGCGTAACGCTTGAAGGCATCGGCCACTTCCGGGTATCCTTCCCTTTCGGCCTGACGGCTCATGGCCAAGTACATGCCCACCTCCGAGCATTCTCCTTTGAAATGGTCCTGCAGGCCGGCCCAAACCTCCGGATCACAGCCCTTGGCAACGCCCAGGACATGCTCGCAGGCCCACTGGGGCTTGCCTTCCTCTTCCTTCAGTTCTACGAACTTGTCTGCCTTAGCATGGCAAATAGGGCATTCTGCGGGAGGGTTTTCGCCTTCGTATACGTATCCGCACACCAGGCATCTGAATTTCTTTTTCATGTGGCTATTAATTTAATGTTTTACTTTGGAAGAATTCTAATCTAAATTCTATTTACAAAAATAGCGAAAATTTCCCGAAAAATCACTACTTTAGCAAAGAATCTTTCAAAGGCCGCCATGACACCGTTCCTAAGGCAAGTTGCACAGTATTATTATGACCGGGGAAACCTGGAGCATATCTGCTTTGTGCTGCCCAACCGCCGCTCTATTGTATTCTTCCGCAAATACTTGGGGGAACAGGTGAAAAGAAGCGGCACTCCCCTGGCCGTACCGCAGCTGTATACCATCAACGACTTCTTCTGCCGGGTGCACGGAACGGAAGTAACGGACCGCGTTCGCCTGCTCATGCTGCTTTACAACTGCTACAAGGATCTTTACCCCCAGGCGGAACCGCTGGACGAATTCATCTTCTGGGGAGACATGCTGCTGGCCGATTTCGGGGATGTGGACAAATATCTGGTAGATGCCCGCGCCCTGTTCCAAAATGTGGCCGATTTTAAAGCCCTCCAGGACAGCTTCTCCTACCTCACGGACAGGCAGCGGGAGGCCATTGAAAGTTTCCTGGCGCATTTCCAAAGCCGGAACGCCAGTCCCGTAAAAGAGCGTTTCCTAAGTCTTTGGAATATCCTCTTTCCGCTCTACGAAAACTTTAACCGGGAGTTGGACGCCCGGGGCATGGCCTACGAAGGCAAGGTATACCGGGCCCTGGCCCAGCGGCTCAAGAGCGAAATCCCTGTCCGGGACATTCTGGAGCCCGTTTTCCCGGATACGGAGCAATATGTTTTCGTGGGCCTTAACGCCCTCAACCTTTGCGAGCAGCTCCTGCTTCAGAAGATGCGGGACGCCCAGCTGGCCCAGTTTGTCTGGGACTATGTATCGGAAGAAATCCAGGCCCCGCAGAACAAGTCTTCTCTTTTCCTCTCCCAGAACGTCAAAGATTTCCCGCCGGTATTTGTGCCGGATCCGGAAGGGCTGGGAAAACCGGACATCCGCGTTGTTAGCGTTCCATCGGCCGTAGGGCAGGCCAAGTTAGCACCGCTCATCCTCAAGGAGGTCTCCGGAGACCCGGTGGAAACGGCTTTTGTGCTGCCGGACGAGACCCTGCTGCTGCCGCTGCTTAATTCCATCCCTCCGGAGCATGACAGCATTAATGTAACCATGGGCTACCCCATGCGGGACAGCGCCGTTTATACCTTAATGGAAGCTATTGGGCAAATGCAGCTGCGCCTCAGAAAACGGGAGGAAGGCTGGTATTTCTACCACCGGAGTGTGAACGCCATCTTTTCCACCAGCCTTTTCCGCCTCATCCTCACCCCGGAGGAGACGGAAAAAGTGGCAGCCGTAAAACGGGAGGCCAAATACTACATTCCCCTGGAAGACCTTCAAGGCGGTCCCCTGCTGGACCAGCTTTTCCGGCCGGTGGTCACGGACCCCAAAGAAGCATCGGCAGGGCAGAACCATGCGCTGGAGCAGTATCTATCGGCCATTGTGGGCTACCTGGGACGCCATCTGGGACCGGAGGGGGAAATGATGCTGGAACTGGACTTTGCCAAGCGTTACCATACGGTCCTTAACATGATGGCCGATATGGACCTGCCGCTGCTGCCCGCTACCTGGCTGCGGGTTCTGGACGGCCTCCTTCAAGGGCAGTCTGTCCCCTTCCGGGGAGAACCCCTGCAGGGCCTGCAAATCATGGGACCGCTGGAAACCCGCGCGCTGGATTTCCGGAACCTGGTGATCCTGAGCGCCAACGAGAGCACTTTCCCGCGCAAGAGTTACTCCTCCTCTTTCATTCCGCCGGAGCTCCGGAAAGGCTTCGGCCTGCCCACCCACGAGTACCAGGACGCCGTATGGGCGTACTATTTCTACCGCATGATCCAGCGGGCGCAAAACGTCTGGCTGGTGTACGACAGCCGTACGGAAGGCGTGAAAAGCGGTGAAGAAAGCCGCTATATCAAGCAGTTGGAATACGACTTCAAACTGCCGGTGAAGCATCTCACGGCCGCCGCGGAAATGAATCCCGTAACGGGTGTTCCGGAAATCCCCAAGACACAGGAGCATATTGATATCATCAAGGAGAAAGAGCTCTCGGCCACCGCCATGCAGGCCTATCTGGCCTGCCCCGCCAAATTCTACTACCAAGTGGTGGAAGGGCTTCAGGGGGACGATGAAATTGCCGAATCCCTGGACGCCGGCATGCTGGGCAACGTTTTCCACAAAGTGATGCAGGAGCTTTACAGCCCCTACCTGGGAAAACTCCTGCCCCTGGCCGATATCGAAAGGATGCAGAAGGACCGCAAAGACCTCCGGAAACGCATCCGGGCCCGGGTGATGGAAGAAATGAAAACGGTGGAAGTGACCGGACGCAACCTGGTGCTGGAAGAAGTGCTGCTGGACTATGTAGCCGAAACGCTCTCCCACGACAGGCAGCTGCTTGCCCAAAGCGGATCGGCCGGATTCCGGATCCTGGGCCTGGAAAGCAAGCGCAAAGCCCTGTTCCACGGCTTCCGCTTCAAAGGTTTTGTGGACAGGATAGACAGCTACATCCCCGGGGAGGTACGTATCCTGGACTATAAGACCGGCAAGGTGACGGACGAGGACATTGCCATCACGGACCAGAACGCCCAAATCGTTGCCGACAAACTCTTTGCCCCGCCCGGGGCCGACAGGCCTAAGATTGCCCTGCAGCTGTTCCTGTACGACTATTTTGCCCACCAGGATCCGGCGTTTAAGGACAAGACCCTGGTTAACAGCATCTACAGCACAGCGCGCCTTTATACCCAGCCGCTGAAGGACCAGGCCGAAAGCCCCGCTTTCAGTGAACTTGTCAAGGAAAAGCTGGCCCGGAAACTGGACGAGCTAACAGATCCGTCCGTCCCCTTCCGGCGCACGGAAGATCCTCGCACCTGCCAGTGGTGCGATTTCAAGATGATTTGCGGAAAGTAATCAGAAACCCTCTTCCAGGGTATCCCAGAGCTGTTCCATTGCCCGGCGGTCCTTCTTGGTAGGACGGCCGGCGCCACGGTCCCGCGTCACAAAGAAACTTTCCACCGGGGCCTTTAGCTTTTCCATCTCCTCTTCCGGCGTAAGATTCTCGGCATAATCCGGAACCAGCTTGGCGCCCACCCGGTTTTCCAGCGGGCGCAAGACCTTATAGGTGTAGGTTACAATCCCTTTGCGAACCTGGATCACTTCTCCGGCCTGGATGGCGCGGGAAGGTTTGGCCGGAATGCCGGCCACCTTCACTTTTCCACCCTTGCAAGCCTCAGTTGCTTCGCTCCGAGTCTTGAACACACGGATGGCCCAAAGGTATTTGTCAATACGGAGTTCGTCCATAAAGCTCTATTCTTCAACAGGTTCCGACACAATATCATTGTCCGGACGGGGATCCAGCCGCACTTCCAGGAGCCGGGTATCGGCCTGGGTGGGAAGGAGGTAGAAGTCCGTTACTTCGGAGGGCACCAGCAGCACGTCCCCGGCCTTCAGGCTATAATCCTTTTCGGCCTTGAGGGTGGCGGCTCCGCTGGTGCAGATATAGATAAGGAAGGAGTCCTCTTCGGAGGCATGACTCTTGAGCGCCTCCCGAAGAAGGATTTGGTGGACAGTGAACTGCGGCGTTGCCGCCAGAAGGTTCCCCTCCCCTATATCGGCCTTCTTGTATGCCTTGAAATCAATGAGATCCAGCGCTTCCTCCAGGTGGATTTCACGGTCTCCGGGATTCCAATCGTACAGGCGGAAGCCCAGTTCGGAAGCCTCGGCTATTTCAAGGAGTTTCACGTCCTGGGCGGCATGCACCTGTCCCGGAAGCACCAGATAACTCTCTCCGGGTACCGGCTTAACGGAATACAGCAGTTCCTCCACGGATCCGTCCAGACAGGCCTTGTAGCATTCGGCTGCGGTAACGTCCCGTTTCCAGCCCAGGAAGAGCCGGGCATCCGGGCCGCAGGCCTCCACGTACCAGAGAGCGGTCTTACCAAAGGCGTCGTAACGCTGCTCGGCCGGCTCGTCGTCCGGGTTCACGTGCAGCGAGGTGCGGCCTTTCACATCCAGCCGCTTCACCAGCACCGGGAACTGGGTTCCATACCACTCAAAGGAGGTTTCTCCCACCACGCGTTCCAGGTAAGTCTGCATGATGTCACTGAGCGTGTTGCCGCCCAGCCAGCCTTCCGAGGCCGTGGAATCCACAAATCCCAGGTCGGCCAGGCGATATTCCACACTGCCCCAGGGGAATTCCCGCACATCCGGCAGGAACCTTAAGGGTGTCAGTTTCTTCTCTTCCATTTACTTGATTTCCAGATAATAAGGCATGCGGGCATAAACAGCGCTGGGCTGGTTATCCTTCAGAAGGCCCTTCAGGGAACGGGCCATGGGTTCAAACGGCGTATCGGCCAGGACTGTGGGCTCTTCCTGGAAGGACCCCAGCATAAACATTACTTCCTCCATGGGAGTGGGAACGGCAGGGTAAGAGAGCACCCTGTAGTCCTCCTCATACAAAAGGCCGGCCTGGGAAGCCGCATAGGCAATGGCATCCTTAAGCGTTCCAATCTCGTCTACAAGGCCGATTTCCAAAGCATCCGTACCCACCCAGACGCGTCCCTGGGCGATTTCGTCCACGCGGGAAGGCTCCATGCCGCGGCTGGTGGCTACCAGACTCACAAAGCGGTCGTAAATATCTTCCACACTGGCCTGCATGTACGCAGTCTCTTCGGCGTCAAAGGGTTCCATGAGGGAAAGGATGTCTCCGTGCTTGTTGGAGGAAACGGTTTCCACGCCCACGCCAATCTTCTTGGATACTTTGGAGAACTCCGGAATCATGGAGAACACGCCGATGGAGCCGGTGAGGGTGGTAGCATCGGCAAAAATCCGGCTGCAGCCGCAGGAAATCCAGTATCCGCCGGAAGCGGCATAGTCTCCGTAAGAGGCCACCAGGGGCTTTTCACGGCCCAGGAGGTCCAGTTCGCTGCGGATCTTCTCCGAAGCCATCACGCTGCCGCCGGGAGAATTCACGCGGAGCACAACGGCTTTCACGGAATTGTCTTTCCGGAGGGCGTCAATCACCTGCACATAGCTGTCGGCCGAGAGATTCTGGCCCTTCCCTTCCACAATGTCTCCCTCGGCAAAGAGCACGGCCACATTGGCCCGGCCGGGCAATTTGTTCACCTTGGCCTGGACATAGTCCGGAAGCGCCACCAGATGAAGGTTATCCCGCTTATCCACCTGGGCCAGCGTGCAGAGCTTGCTTACCAGGGTCTCGCGATCCATCAGCTCGTCCACCAGACCATACTTCAGAAAATCTTCCGGGAGCACCAGCTTAAGGTTGTCAATGATATCGTTGAACTCCTCTTCCGAGATACCGCGGGCCTGGGCGATGGCGCTGGAGAAGGTCTTCCAGGAAGCGTCTATCATGGCCTGATACTGCTCCCGGTTCTCGGCCGATGAAGAGGAACGGATGAACATTTCGCCGGCACTCTTGTACTTTCCGTGACGGATGAGCTGCACGTTCACCCCCAGTTTCTCCAGAATGTCCTTCAGGAAGAACTGCTGGCTGCTGAGGCCGAACATCTGGTACGTGGCGCCATGATAGCTGCTGAGATAAATCTTATCGGCCGCCGTTGCCAGGTAATAGCCGCCGTTGCCGGGGGCCTCCAGAAAGGCAACCACAGCCTTGCCGCTCTTGCGGAATTCCAAAAGCGCAGTACGGAGCTCTTCCAGACCGGCCATACCGGCGGTGCCGCCGTCCGGACGCAGGAAAATGTACTGGATGGCAGGATCCGCCGCAGCAGCCTCAATGGCCTGGACGGCATCCCATAGTCCCACAGTGCGGCTCATCTCAAAATTGAGGGAAGCCATATCCGGGATGGGGCTGTCCTGGGTCTGTTCGGAGAGGGAATAATCGGCGAGGGAGATGTCCAGAACGCCATTTCTGGGAAGGACAGTCTTTCCGCTGCCGGCTGCGCCCACAAGGCTGAAGAGGAAAATGAGGCCGATGATATGCAGGATGAGGATACCGCAAATTACGGCCAATACGGTCTTAAAAAAACTCTTCATATTTAAAGCTAATTATTTAACCAGTTGGGTGGCCCGGTTCCAGGCCAGATGGTTCCGGTAATAATTGTCCAGATAATTGCTTCCCATGGAGGGAAGATACATGGACAGTCCACAACAATTCTTGAGGTTTATACTAAGGAATGTTGGAGTATTGGCCTTGTACACCACGCACTTGTCCAAAGCACTTTGCAGAAGGGCTTCTTCTTCCGGGGTAATACCCATCTGGACAAGGATATCCTTAAGGTCGTAAAAGAAGTGCCGGTCAAAGCGGAAATAGCCCTGAACCCGGCTACCCGGAAGCACCCGGATCATGCCACGGTATTTTTCAAACAACTGGGAACACACCTCCACAAGGGTGTCCATCTCACGCGTGTTAATCACGGAAATGGTGGCCGACCGATTGGTGCCCGTCTGGGCATCGTAATGCTTGAAATAATCCTCACAGACGGCCAGGGGATTGGGATTCCGCGAGAGCAGATGACCCGACAGACGCTTATAGTCAAAACCGTCTGCAAGCACTTCCGTCTGAGAGAAACCCACCAGATCCGTTACTTCGCGCAACTCATAGGCCACTTCCACGCAACCCATGAGACACGCATCAAAAAGGATATATTCCAAATGGAAGGGAATGCATGCGGCGAACTCTTCCAGATCCAGTTCCAGGGTGGGGTCTCCATTGTCCATCCCGATACTCTTTACGGGAGGATCATTCCGGTCGATGGGCGGGAACAGCGGGGCCGATGTCCTCCTGCCGGGCGCACCGTGCGCAGTGGATTCAAACAGGTTTGGATTGTCGTAATAACGCGGCGGAAGCCAGCCGGAGGCGTGGGAAGAGAAGACGAGTCCATAGCGGTTTCCGGGGAAGGCCCTACTGACCTCCTCAAAGGCATTGGACAAGTTCTCAACAGTGCTCAAAGGGGTATTTTCGCCCCATACCCGGATTGTATCCCTAACCGGAGCGCCGTTGGCATCGGCATACAGGCGGAAAAGGACAGGGGAAGTGGGAACGGAATAATTGGGCGCATACGGCTCCTGAGGCAGACGTGAAAGAACCAGCAACACCGGCTCCGTGGGAGAATTCCGCGAAGGCAGGGTGCCGGCCTCCAGGTCTGCTATATCCTCCGACAAATAGCCGGCAAGGGAATTAAAGCCGCTGGCAACGTAAATAAGCACATTCCTTACATCCGGGGAAGCAGGCTCCCGCACCGGTGCCACATAGGAAGACGTCCCCTCGCCAGCAACTTTGAAATCAAAGTTACTGTCTTTGAAACAGGCACTTACTCCTAAAAGGAGTACCAGCATCCCGATGATATGAAAGGCTCTTTGGCGCATTTACGCTTCTCTAATTATGCAAAGATAATATTTTATTTATAAATTTGCATAAACTGATATACTGCTATGAAACGTATTTCTATCATGATGATGATTGTTGGGATGGCGGCAATAATCACCGCCTGCGATGCACCCGGAAGCAAGTCCGGGGAAGAAGATTTCAAATATACCATTGACGCTTTTGCAGACCTCAAGGTCATGCGGTACCGGATTCCCGGCTGGGAAAACCTGAGCCTGCAGCAGAAGGAGTATGCCTACCACCTGGCCGAAGCCGCCAAGTACGGACGGGACATCCTGTGGGACCAGAACTGCAAGGAGAACCTCCGGATCCGTCACGCCGTGGAAGCCATCCTGGAGACGGAAGGGATTAATACGGAGAGCGCTGAATATCAGGACTTTCTGGTATATGCCAAGCGCCTTTTCTTCTCCAACGGCATGCATCATCATTATGCCGAGGACAAGTTCTTCCCGGCCTGCCCCCGGGAGTACTTCGGGAGTCTCCTGCAACAGGCCGGCGTGGAAGATGACGGCCTTCTGGAGATTATCTACAACCCGGACATCTACCCCCAGCGCCGTTCTACGGAGACCTCCGGGGACATCGTAAAACAATCGGCCGTCAATTTCTATGAAGGCGTCACCCGTGAGGAAGTGGAAAAGTACTATGCCGGCATCATCGATCCCAAGGATCCGGAGCCCATTTCCTACGGCCTCAACACCAAAGTGGTAAAGGACGCCAAAGGCAAGGTGGTGGAACTGCCCTGGAAGGTGGGAGGCATCTACTCCCCCGCCCTGGAGAAGATATGCGAAGAGCTTGCAAAAGCGCGCGAAGTGGCCGAAAACAACATCCAAAAGCGTGCGCTGGGCATCCTCATAGACTATTACAACACCGGAGACCTGCGCAAATGGGACGAATTCAACATCGAATGGGTGAAAGATACTCTAGGCACGGTGGACTTCATCAACGGCTTCATTGAGGACTACAATGACCCGCTGGGCCGCAAGGCTTCCTGGGAAGGCTACGTGAATATCAAGGACTTCGAGGCCTCCAAGCGTACGGAAATCCTCTCCGCCAACGCGCAGTGGTTCGAGGACAACTCTCCCGTGGATCCACGCTTCAAGAAGGCCGTCGTCAAGGGCATATCGGCCAAGGTTATCAACGCAGTGTGCCTCTCGGGAGACAGCTATCCGTCCACTCCCATCGGCATCAACCTGCCCAATGCCGACTGGATCCGGAAGGAACACGGATCCAAGAGCGTTACCATCGCCAACATCACGCATACGTACGACTATGCAGCTCAGGAGCTGCCCACCAGCACCCTCACGGAATTCGCCTATAGCAAGAAGGAGATAGAGCGCTACAAGCAGTGGGGCACGGTGGCCGATGAAATTCACACGGACCTGCACGAATGCCTGGGACACGGAAGCGGACAGCTGCTGCCGGGAGTGAGCACCACCGCCATGGGAGAGTACGCATCGGCCCTGGAAGAGGCCCGCGCAGACCTTTTCGGCCTCTATTACACGGCCGATCCCAAGATGGTGGAGCTGGGCATCATGCCGGACCCGGAGGCCTACAAGGCAGAATATGACCAGTACATCCGCAACGGCCTTATGGTCCAGTTCACCCGCGTGGAACTGGGCCGCCCCAATACGGAGGCGCACATGCAGAACCGCAAGCTCATTGCCCAGTGGTGCCTGGAAAAGGGTGCCCAGGACAAGGTGATTGAGAAGAAGGTGCGTGATGGCAAAACCTATTATGTGGTAAATGATTACGTCAAACTACGCGCCCTGTTCGCAGAACTGCTGGCCGAAGTCCAGCGCATCAAGAGCGAAGGAGACTATGAGGCCGGAAAGGCGCTCATAGAGACCTATGCAGTGCACATTGACCCGGACCTCCACAAGGAGGTGCTGGAACGCTACAAGGCCCTGAATCTCAAACCTTACGGCGGTTTCATCAATCCGGAAATCGTCCCAGTCCTGAAAGACGGAAAGGTGGTGGATTATGAGCCCGTGTACACAGACGACTATCTGGGCCAGATGCTGCTTTATGGTAAAAAGTATGGAACCTTATAATTGTTGATTCTCCTGTAATTTCCGGGCGCTAAAAAAATGCCGATGCACCCGGAAATTACAGGAGAATCACAAATAAGCAATAATGGTAAAGGATTACCGGAACTATCTTAGGCTGGAGAGAAGGCTGTCACCCAACACGGTGGCATCCTACTGCCACGATGTTTCGGGGCTCCTGGAGTATTACGGTAAAGAGCCATCGGCCATCAGCACGGAAGACATAGAGGCGTATCTGGGTAAGGTATCGGCCGACGGGCTCTCCAAGCGGAGCACGGCCCACCTGGTGAGTTCCCTCCGCTCCTTCTTTGACTGGTGCGTCCAGGAGGGCGAAGTGAAGGATAATCCCTGCGACAGGGTGGATGCGCCCAAACTGGGCAAATACCTCCCGTCCGTTCTTAGCGTACAGGAGGTGGAAGCCATCCTGGAATCCGTAGATTTGAAGAAAGCCTCTGGAAAACGGGACCGGGCCATCCTGGAAGTGCTGTACGGCTGCGGCCTCCGCGTGAGCGAAGCGGCCGGTCTCCGCATCTCCCACATACACCTTGACGAAGGCTTTGTGGATGTGGTGGGAAAAGGCGACAAGCAGCGGCTGGTCCCGCTGGGAGAGCCCGCGGCCGATGCCATCCGGGCCTACCTGGAGGACCGCCCCATCCCCGCCTCCCGGGCTGTGGAAGACATCCTGTTCCTTAACAAGTTTGGGAAACCCCTGAGCCGCATCTCCATTTTCAAGCTGGTGAAGGATCAGGCCATGGCCGCCGGCATCCAAAAAGAGATTTCACCCCACACCTTCCGCCATTCCTTTGCCACCCATCTTATTGAAAACGGGGCCGATCTGCGTATTGTCCAGGAAATGCTGGGGCACGAATCCATCCTTACCACAGAGCTCTATACCCATATTGACACGTCCACCTGGCACGAGAATGTGCTGGAGCACCATCCGGAACAACAAAAAAACCGGCCTTAAAAGAACTTTAAGAACCGGTTTTTTGACGTGTACTAAAACCTAAACCTATTATAAAGATGCAATAAAAAACAAAACGTTGCAGAAAAAATGAATTTTCTGCAACGTTTTTCCTAAAAATCCGGATTTCGCTTATTTGGCGGCGTCTACGGAAACTTTACGGAACTCCTTGAGGTCTTTCATAAGTTCAAGGGCATTCTTACGGGCGCGGGCGCCAGCGGCCTTGTTACCTTTGACTACCTGAGCCTCAGCGTTCTTTGCGAACTCGGCGAATTCGGCATTAATTTTTACAACAAGCTCTTTCATGTGATTAAAAATTTATTTTGGTTCGTTAATGTTTAGTCCACAAAGTTTTGTGCAAGGTAATCAAAATAAATTCAAAAAACAAAGATTTTTTCGAAAAAACTGCTTTTTATCCTGAAAAAGAGCCGTTTCAGCCGTTTTCAACGTCATTTTTTGTCCGAACATTGAGAAAACTCATGGCCCGCTGCGGGCCGACGGTGGACAAATCCTTAATGCCCTGAATCACTTTTTGTGCTAATTCCGGAACCTGTTTCTTCTCATCTTCGGAGAGATGGCCCAGCACAAAATCCACCTGTCCGCCCCGGGAAAAATCGTTGCCGATACCCACCCGAATCCGGATCCACTGGTCGCTTTCCAACAGCTCGGTGATGTTCTCCAGGCCATTGTGTCCGCCGGCCGATCCTCCGGTACGCATGCGAAGCGTTCCAAAGGGAAGATTCAGATCGTCGGAAACAACCACCAGATTCTCCAGCGGCAGATTGAGCTTCTGCAGCCAGTACCTGACGGCATTGCCGCTCAGGTTCATATAGGTGGAAGGCTTGAGCAGGGTGAAATGCCTACCCTTGAAAGAAACCTCGGCCACGTCTCCGTAACGTTCCGTCCGGAAAAGGACATTGGATGCCTGAGCCCAGGCATCCAATATCATAAATCCCATGTTGTGCCGGGTGGAGGCGTATTCCGCGCCTATGTTCCCCAGTCCTACAACAAGGTAGTTCATCGTCCGGTCGATTACTGTGCGGCGGCAGCCTTGGCAGCTTCCTGAGCAGCCTGCTGCATGGCACGGGTAGTCTTCACGCTGCAGATGATGGTGTTCTTGTCCGAGACAATCTGGAGACCTTCGAACTTGAGGTCGCCGGCCACCATTCTCTTGTCAAGCTCCAGCGGGGTCACATCGATATCCAGCTGGTCCGGGAGGTCCTTCATGAGGGCGCAGACCTTGAGGCTGCGGGCGCTCTGGGTGAACTTACCACCGGCCTGCACACCCACCGGGTGACCGGTAATGTTGAGCGGAACGCTGATAACGATGGGCTTCTTCTCATCCACGGCCAGGAAATCCACGTGGAGGCAGTTGTCCTCTACCGGATGCCACTGGTACTCGTGAGCGACTGCGGTGTACACCTTGCCGCCCAGCTCCAGATCCACGATGTAGGAGGCGGGAGTGTGGGTGAGACCCTTAAGCTCTTTCTCGGAAACGGTGAAAAGGACATTGTCCATGCCCAGTCCATACAGGTTGCAGGGAACCAAACCCTGACGACGGAAGGCCTTGAGAACGGCCTTGTTGCCCTTGGTGCGAATTTCGCCCTTAAGTGCAAAATGCTTCATTGTTGTTAAAGTTTAAAATGTGTTACTCAGTGCTCTGTTTCAAGCACCCCATTGCACCAAAAAACCCTTGCGGCTTTTTAAGCGCGCAAAGATAAGAAGTTTTTTCCTAACCGCAAAATAAACTTATAATCCTGCATTTTCAATAATAATCATTAACTTTGTACGAATCAAAGGAAAAAGTGCTTATGCGCCTCAAAGGAATACGGTTCTTAGGGCTCATGCTCATATTGCTGCTGGCTGCCTGCCAAAAACAGGAGCAGCCTCCCCGCAATGTGCTTCTGCTGTATTCGGCCGGCTTCAACGACCTTTCCAATTATCTGCTGAACAACCTTTCTTCCTTGGAAGAAGGCCAGCTCCCGGAAAAGTCATACTCCACTTCCAACGACGTATTGCTGGTTTATTCCCGTCAACCGGTCAAGTACAAAGACTTCTCCACAAAAACGCCTTCCTACCTCATCCGCTTCTATGCCGACAAAAACGGCAGCCCGCGCCGGGACACCCTGAAGACCTGGAATGAGGAATGCGCCGCCGCCTCCAGGCAAACCATGCAGGAGGTGTTCCGCTATGTAAAGCAGGAATTCCCCGCACAGAGCTTCGGGGCCGTTTTCTCTTCGCATTCCACCGGATGGCTTCCTGCCGAATACTATTGGGACCCCGTCCTTTACGAGAGTAAACACGCCGGAGAGATTGCCGGCACGTCCACTTCCCCTTCACTCAGGAGCAGGCGTCTCCCTTCGCAGGAAGTATTCCCTCCCATTGAAAGCTTTCCTCCCGTCAAAAGCATCGGACAGGACAACTATGGGTCGGGAATCATAGAAATGGAGTTGCGGGATTTTGCCGATGCCATCCCCTACAAACTGGACTATCTTCTCATTGACGCCTGCCTGGCCGGCGGCGTGGAACTGGCCTATGCCCTACGCGGCAAGGCCGATATCGTGGGCTTCTCCCCGGCAGAGGTGATAGCCGAAGGATTCAATTACAGGACCCTTACCCGTCACCTGCTCCAGGAAAAGCCGGATCCGGTGGCCGTTTGCCGGGATTATTATGAGTATTACAATATCCAGGACAACTCGTACCGCTCCGCCACCATCTCCGTTGTGGACACCCGTTCCCTGGAGCCCCTCACCCAACTTTGCAGGACGCTTTTTGAAAAATACCGTACGCAAATCTCCCAACTGGACGGCAATGACATACAGGGGTATTTCCGTTTCAACCGCCACTATTTCTATGACCTGAAGGATATCCTCATCCATGCCGGCATAGATGCCGAAGAAAAGTCCGCCCTGGAATCCGCTTTGAACGCTTGCCTGCTGTACAAGGCGGCCACCCCCAGCTTCATTTCCTTTGACATCAAAACGTACTCCGGTCTCTCCATGTACCTCCCGTCCCAGGGAACACCCCTGCTGGACAAGCATTACCGCACCAACATATCCTGGAACCAAGCCACCGGCCTGCTGGAATAAAGCCCCGCAAAACAGCAGAAATAAAAATGGTCCCGCAAGAATGACTTGCAGGACCATTATTGAATGATGGGGATGACTAGAAAGACGTTGCGATGCCCAGGAAGTCATCGGCCTTGAGGGCGGCGCCGCCGATGAGGCCGCCGTCAATGTCCTTTTCGGCAAAGAGCTCCTTGGCGTTGGAGGGTTTGCAGGAACCGCCGTAAAGGATGGTCATGTCGTCGGCCACCTTGGGACCGAATTTGGCCTCGATGACGTTGCGGATGCAGGCGTGGATCTCCTCGGCCTGGGCGGCAGTGGCGGTCTTGCCGGTGCCGATGGCCCATACGGGCTCGTAGGCGATGACGATGTTCTTCATATCCTCGGCCGTGAAGTTGTAGAGGACGGCCTTGGTCTGCTCCGTTACTACGTCGAAATGCTTGCCAGCCTCACGCTCGTCCAGATTCTCACCCACGCAGAGGATCACCTTCAGACCGGCGGCAAGGGCCAGCTGGGTCTTTACAACCAGCTTCTCGTCCGTCTCACCATAATACTGACGGCGCTCACTGTGACCCAGGATGGTGTACTCACAGCCGATGGAAGTGAGCATATTAACGGCCACTTCACCGGTGTACGCACCTTTCTCGTGGTCTGCGCAGTTCTGGGCGCTGAGCTTAACCTTGGAACCCTTCAGGGCCTCGGCCACAAGGGCCAGGTGCGTAAACGGCGGAGCCACTACAAGTTCTACATTGGCAGGAAGATCCTTTGCCTTCTCTACAACAGCCTTTGCCAGTTCTACACCTTCGGGAACAGTGGTATTCATTTTCCAGTTCCCGGCTACAATAAATTTTCTCATCTAACTAACTATTTATTTAACAGAAATTACAGCCGATGCGATGGAATTGAGTTTCACATCTACGGAGTCTGCCCGGGAGGCCAGGATGCAAGGGACCTTGGTGCCCACCAGGAAACCGGCCTGGCGTACGCCCACGGCCAGCTTGGAATTGGTCTTCCAGAACACGTTGGCGCTCTCGATGTTGGGGAACAGCATGCAGTCTGCGTCTCCGGCCACGGGGCTCTGGAGTTTCTTGATCTGGACTGCCTCCTGGTCTATGGCCACATCCAGGGCAAGCGGGCCGTCGCCGATGGCCTTGATCTGGCCACGGTCGCACATCTTGGCCAGCATGGCGGCCTCTATGCAGGCGGGCATGCTGTCCAGCATCTGCTCCGAAGCGGCGATGAAGGCAATCTTGGGCATGGCGATGCCGAAGGAACGGGCGATACCGGTCACGAAGCCGGCCAGCTTCACCTTCTGACGGAAGTCCGGCTGCGGGATCACGGCCATGTCCGTGATGAACATGAGCTTGTGGTAATTGGGATTCTCTATTACACCCACATGGCTCAGGAGCCCCTTAGGAGGCAGCAGGCCCACTTCCTTGTTAAGGATGGCGCGCAGGAACTTGTCCGTGGAGCAGAGGCCCTTCATGAGCACGTCTCCCTCTCCGTCGTGGACCATGCGCACAGCCTCGGCCACAGCCTTCAGTTCGTCCTTCACATCCACAATCTCAAACTTGGAAATGTCAATCTTGCATTCCTCGCAGACCTTGACAATGAGGTCCTTGTCGCCCACCAGGGCCACTTTCACAAAGCCCATGTCGCTGGCCAGGGAAGCGGCCTCGATGGTGTGGCTGTCCACGCCCCAGGCGGCAACCATCTTCTTGCAAATGCCTTTTGCCTTTAGTTCGGCAAACAGATCGTTGAAATTGGTAATCATGGTTTATTCTTGGTTTTCAAGTACTAAATGCATAGTGTCGCGGGCAATCACCAACTCCTCGTTGGTGCAGATGAGGGCGGCCTTCACAGCGGAATCCTCCGTGGTGATGATGGTGTCCTCTCCGGAAGCCACGTTGGCCTCGTAGTCCACCTTGAGGCCCAGATAGGCGAAGTTCTCCAGTACGCGGCGGCGCAGGCGGCTGTTATGCTCGCCGATACCGCCGGTGAACACAATGAGGTCCACACCGTTCATGGCAGCCACATAAGAGCCGATGTTCTTGATGATGTCGTACGTAAACTTCTTGAACACCAGCTTGGCCTTGGGGTCTCCGCCGTTGGCCAGGTCGTTGAGTTCACGGGCATCCGAAGTTTTGGTGGAAACGCCCAGGAAGCCGGATTTGCGGTTGAGGATGTTGGTCATCTCGTCCGGGCTCACACCCAGCTTCTTCTCCAGATAGAGGACGGCGTTGGCATCGATGTTACCCACTCGGGTGCCCATAATCATGCCCTCCAGCGGAGTGAAGCCCATGGACGTGTCCACGCACTTGCCGTTCTGGATGGCGCAGATGGAACTGCCGGCGCCCAAGTGGCAGGTGATGATCTTGGAGTTGTTCACGTCCAGGCCGGCCAACTTGGCGCCCACACCCGCCACAAACTGGTGGGAGGTGCCGTGGGCACCGTAACGGCGCACGCGGTATTTCTCGTAATACTCGTACGGAAGGCCATACATGTATGCGTAAGGCGGCATGGTCTGGTGGAAGGCCGTGTCGAAGGTTACCACCTGAGGCACGGAAGGTAGCACTTCCTGCATGGCGTGGATGCCCAGCAGGTGGGCCGGATTGTGCAGCGGGGCGAAATCGGCACAGAAGGCGATCTTGTCCAGCACATCGTCGTTCACCAGGACGGAACCTGCGAAGAAATCTCCACCCTGCACGATGCGGTGACCCACCGCCTCAATGTCTTCCAGGGACTCCAGCACACCCGTTTCCTTGTCCGTAAGGGCCGCCAGGATGAGCTGCATGCCCACCTTGTGGTCCGGGATGGGAACATCTTTCACAATCTTCTCCTTTCCGGCAGGAGCGTACTGAAGGATACCGGCAGGCAGGCCGATTTTTTCTGCGATACCTTTGGCGATAACGTCATAGACGTCGTCGTTTTTCATGTCCAGAAGCTGATACTTGATGGAGGAGCTTCCGCAGTTAATTACGAGAATGATCATACTCTATGGGTAGTGTAAAAATATTTCTTCTATATCCATGCAAAGATAATAAATTATTATGTAATTTCGTAAAAAATGGCAGAGGCGAAAAGCATAGAAGCTATTTCCCTTACTTTTACCGTAGGGGCACTGGTGGGAGTGACTGTTTCCGGCGGGCAGGGCTGGGTGGTGGCATCCGCATTAGGGCTTGCTGTGTTGCCCGTACTCCTGCAGCGGAAACTCCTGGAATGGCCGGAGCCGGTCTCCGTCTCCGTGCTCCTGCTGGCCTTTTTGCTGCTGGGATTCTGCTCGGCCGGCCTGGCCTCCCTCCCTTATGCCACCACTTCCCCGCTTTCGGCCCCCTGGATCCTTGAAGCCGGGGAAAGGTTGAAGGCGCACATTGCCGGGATTCCCTTCCCCTCGGAAGGGACGGCGCCCCTCCTCACGGCCCTTCTCACGGGAGACCGCTCGGGACTGGCGCGGGAAACCGTATCGGCCTTCCGGGAAAGCGGAGCTTCCCACATCCTGGCCCTCTCCGGCCTCCACCTGGGTATAATCTACGTCCTCTTGGACCGGCTCACCCGGGTGGCGGGACAGACGCCCCCGGCCCGGTATCTCCGCTTTGGGGCCATCGTGTTTTCCGCCGGCTTTTTCACCCTTATGACCGGAGCCTCGCCTTCCCTGGTCCGGGCCTTCCTGTTCATCCTCATCAATGAAATCCTCCGGCTCACGGGAAGGCCCAGGAAAGCCTCCCGGGTGCTCTGCCTGGCCCTTTTGGTGCAGTTGGTGCTGGATCCGTCGGCCATCAGCAGCGTGGGCTTCCAGCTTTCCTATCTGGCCATGGCCGGCATCTTCCTGGTATACCCGTCGCTGGAGGCCTGGTATCCCCCGTCTCCCGCCTGGGACCCCTTCCGGCGCATCTGGAAAGCCGCCGCCCTAAGCATCAGCTGCCAGCTGTTCACCGGGCCACTGGCCTGGTGGCGTTTCCACAGCTTTCCCCGCCATTTCCTCCTTACCAACCTGCTGGCCCTGCCGCTCACCACGGCCCTCATGACCTCGGCGGTCCTTACGGTGGCACTGTGCGCCATCGGCCTGTGTCCGCCTGTCTTGATAAACATAACGGACGCCCTCTGCAATTGGCTGCAAAGGGCGCTGGAAATTATTGCTACAATGTAATTTACTCTCTAATCCGGAAGCCCGGGGAGCCCCACTCCTGCATGGTCCCGTCCGGAGTGGAATACACCAGCCAGGCCTCCAGGGAGGGATCCTCCAGCACCAGCTTCCGGGCATCCTCCAGTCCCACCACCATGCACCAGGTGGCCACTGCATCGGCCACGCCGGCGCCTTCCGAGGATATCACGGTGGCACTTAGGAGATTATGCTGCACAGGATAGCCGCTCACCGGATCTATGGTGTGAGCGTATTTTCGGCCATCCTTAACGTAGTATTTGCGGTAATTGCCGGAAGTGACCACACCGGCGGGTTTTCCCTCCGAAAGCCAGACGCCCGTAAGCCCCTCGTCCCCTATCACGGAGTCCTCTTCCCGGTCCACCGGACGGTCCATTCCAACGGCCCAGGCCTGGCCGGAAGGGTTTAGGCCGTCGCACCATATTTCGCCGATATCCACCAGCATATCCTTCACGCCCAGCGAATACAGGTAACGGGCAATGATGTCGCAACTGTAACCCTGCGCAACCGCATTGAAATTGAGGCGCGGAAAGCCCAGACCGGCAGGGTCCAGCACTCCGTCCTCCAGGGGCAGCTGAGAAGGGAGCTTTCCCATTCCGCACTGTTCACGAAGCTTGGCTACTTCCTCATCCGTGGGCATGGTCCCTTCCCGGAAGCCGAAGCCCCAGGCATCGAAAAGCGGCCCCGCAGCGCAGTCCACGGCCCCGCCGGAGCGCTGCCACATGCGATACGCGAAGTCATACATCTCCAGAAAAAGGGCATTGGGACGGATGGGCTCACCGGCATTGAAACGGGAAAGCTGCGAAAGCTTGTTATAGCCGGACAAGGTGGTATCTATCTGGACCAGCAGCGCATCTATGCTGTCCCGGACCGTCTCCGGACTCACCTGCACTCCTGCCATGTTCAGTTTTACGGTATAGGTCCCCCCCTGTGCCTGGCCGGACACCTGGATATAATGGCCGGAACGGGAGCAGGAAAGTGCCAATAAAAGGGCAAACAACGGAAGGAGATGCTTCATAATGGCAAGAAATTTGTGTAAAATTAACAAAAAATAGCGATATTTGTGAATTCTGTATAGAAAAGTATGAAAAAAACCATAGCATATATAGCTGTCCTCCTGGTTTTGGGCCTGGCTTTTTCCTGTAAGAAAGACGACGATAGCGCCACCACGCCCAGCCTCCAGGGCCTGGACATTTCGGAAACGCCCGTCCCCTATGTAGCGCCCGGAACAACCGTGGCCTTCAAGGCCGATGTTTCCTACATCTACACCTCGGACGACAGTACGCCGGAGGAGGCCATCGGCCTTTACTGGGTGGTCACCCAGGATTCCAACACGCTTCTTCGGGACACCACTTCCCGCGACATCAAGGTGTCCAATCCGGAATTCACCTATACCCCGCTGGATCTGGGTTCACTTACCGTCACCTGCTACGCCTATTCCAAAGGCTACACCAACGCTTCCGTGAGCGTTGCTTTCGCAGCCATAGACCCGGACAATTCCCTCACCGGCCTGGAAGGCACAACCACGCTAATTGACGGAAACAAATACTTCGTTGCCGATATTAACGGCACCACCTGGCTAACCAGCAACCTGTATAACACCAAAAGCGGTATCTCCTTCTACCTCTCGGATGTAACGGACAAACTCCTTGGGCGCTATTATACCTGGGAGGAAGCCATGTCGGCCTGTCCGGAAGGATGGACCCTGCCCACCGCGGAGCAGTGGGACGCCCTGGGTTCCAACGCCTGTGACCTCATGGTGGACGCCGCCATGCTAGAAGTACAGATGTGGCCTTACTGGCCGGGTATGGACATTACCAACGCCAAGAAATTCAACGCCATTCCCGCCGGCTACGTGGACCGCAGCGGTGGAGACGACAATGTGCAGGGATTCATGGACTACGCCATCTTCTGGACGGCTACGGAGGCCGATGATTCCTCGCTGGCCCAGTACCGTTATATCTATTCGGACACCAATGCCGTACAGAAAGGAAACGGCGGTAAAACGTCGCTGGCCTTAAGTGTGCGCTGCGTAAAAAAATAAGACTCGCGTCTAACGCAGGTCTGTTACCAGATAATCCTTGGGAAGCGATTTCTCCTCCAAAGAGAAGTCGCTTTTTCCTTTTGGATCTTCAAATACAATGTCTTTCAGGAAGAAACGTGCGCGGGTGGTGTTGTCCATAACCAGGGTGACGTCCAGGAAATCCTTTCCGCTGGCATTGACAACCAGATCTTGAGCATAATCGGCATAATGGCCGATGAGAAGGGCCGGGTTGGCAGTTACATCCTCTTTCTGGACGGTTTCCACCACGGCCTCCCGGGCTTCGTCGTCCAGGGTCCAGCGGGTGATTCCGTCACTGATGATCCTGAGGCCCAGGGCATCCAGCCGGAAAGCGTTGTCTTCCACTTCCAGGTTGCCGGAAGTCACCTCCGAGAATTCCCCGCCATCCTTGGATACGCTGTATGTATACCGGCACTGCACGCGGTGTCCCGGCACCTTTTCCAGGAGCGGGATGCGCGTCTGGGCCACTGCACCCAGGCAGGCGGCCAGAAAGGCCAGGGAAAGCAGGATTCTTTTCATTTCAATTACGCCATAAAGTGCTTTAGGATCTCTTCCAGCTCATTGAGGTCTTTTACCAGGACCTCCCGCGGCTTGGCTCCGTTCTGCGGACCCACTATGCCGGCGGCCTCCAGCTGATCCATCACTCTACCTGCCTTTGCATATCCCATGCCAAGACGGCGCTGCAGGTCTGAAGTGGAGCCCCGCTGGTTGATGACAATCATCTTGGCGGCTTCCTCGAACCGCTCGTCCAGGGCCTTCATGTCCACCATGCCGCCGCCGGAGGCATCGTCTCCCTCGGGAGCAGGAGGTTCCGGAAGATAAAATGGCGTATTGTAACTCTTTTGATATCCAATCTGGTCTCCCACCGCCTGGGTGAGAGAAACAATCTCGTCATTGCCGATGAAGGCGCACTGCACCCGTTCCATCTCCACGCCGCTGTACAGGAGCATGTCTCCCCGGCCGATGAGCTTATCGGCACCCGGCTGGTCCAGGATGGTGGCCGAGTCTATGCGGGAAGTGACGCGGAAAGCGATGCGCATGGGGAAGTTGGCCTTGATGAGGCCGGTGATCACGTCCACGGTGGGACGCTGGGTGGCCAGGATCACGTGCAGGCCAGCCGCACGGCCCTTCTGGGCCAGGCGGATGACGGAAGTGGTAATGCTGCGGGCCAGGGCCTTGGATTCCGGACCGGCGCCCACGGACATGGTAAGATCGGCATACTCATCCACCACCACCACAATGTACGGGAGGAAATGATGTCCCTGGTCCGGGCGCAGGCGGCGTTCCTTGTATTTGGCGTTATACAGCTTGACGTTGTTCACCATGGCCTGGGAAAGCAACTCGTAGCGGGCGTCCATCTCTACGCACAGGCTCTGCAGTACGGCGGCTGCGTCCTTGGCGTTCTTCACGATGGCGCGGTCCTTCTCTTCCTGCTCGCTGGTGGAATTGGGCAGCACCGCCAGGTAATGGTGCAGCAGACGTCCGTACGGGGTAAATTCCACCATCTTGGGATCCACGAACACGAACTTGAGCTCCGACGGGTGTTTGGAATACAGCAGCGAAGCCACAATCACATTAAGGCCCACGGACTTACCCTGCTTGGTGGCACCGGCAACCAAAAGATGCGGCGCATCGGCCAGGTCGAAGACCTTCACTTCCTGCGAGATGGTATAGCCGATGGCCACGGGCAGCTCCGCCTTAGATTCCCGGAAGGCCGGGCTGTTGAGGAGGGCCTTGAGCGGCACGATGGAGGCCTTGTCATTGGCCACCTCGATACCCACGGAGTCCGAAAGGGTGGTAATACGCACGCCCTTGGCGTTGAGCGAAATGCCAATATCTTCCTGCAGCTGCTTGATGGCCGATATCTTTACGCCGGGAGCGGGATATACCTTATACAGGGTAACGGTGGGACCCACCACGGCCGTGACATCCCGCACCTGGATCTTGTAGCTGGCCAGGGTTGCGCGGATCTTGTTGTTGTTGCGGTTTAACTCGTCCTGCGAAACCTCGTGCCGGGCATTGGCATAGTCTCCCAGGATGGAAATATCCGGAAGGCGGTACTTGGGAAGGCCGTCCGGCGGATCCAGGCGGTTGTCAATGGGCGGGAGCGGTTCCTTCACTTCCTCCTCCAGGGAATCGTCCGTAACCACTTCGAACTTGCCCTCTCCCTCCTGTTCCGGCTGTACCACGACGGTCTTACGCTTGCGGGGGGCCTTGGGGGTCTCTTCCTGCTCCGCTTCCTCCTCTTCGGAGAGGGAGCTTACAAATGCCGTGGTAACCACCGGCGTCTCCTCCACAATATCCTGTACAGGTTCCACCACAGGTTCTTCCTCCGGAATATCCGGTTCCTGTCCAGGTTCCCGTTTCTTTCCCATGAGGAAGTTGGAGAAACGGCTGCTGAGGCAATAAAGCCATACACAGAGAAGGGCCAGGAGAACGAGGCCGCCGATGAGTTCTCCCACATGCCGGAGCACCCAGTCTACCAGCGCACCGCCGGCACGGCCTCCCAGGCCGCTGCCAAACACATAGCCCAGACCGAAGATGTCTCCAATAAAAGCAGCGATCCAAGAGAAGATGAATGCGCCTGTGAGGCAGCCGAAGAACCATTTCTTAAGGTTCCAGGGGCAGCCTTTCCAGCAAAGCTTCACACTCCAGACCACCAGGAAAACCACCACCAGGAGGGCGGCCACACCGAAACTCTCCGTTACCAGGAAACGGCCGATGGAGAATCCGGACGAAGCGGCGGCGTTCTGAACAGGAGCGCCGGGCGCGGCCGTTGCCACGCTCTGGTCCTGCCGCCAGGTGAGGAAATAAGACGACACGGATACCAGCGTGAGCACTGTGACAATGAGCACCACGGCAATGAACGCAAGACGGACACCCGCTTGCTTACGCTCACTCATGCGCGACCACCATTTAGGAACCCATTTCATTTTTTCTTACCGTTTTTCCTGTAATTGCGGTTGAATTTGGCCTTTCCGCCTCCCTGGAAGCCCAGGTTGAGACCGGGACGGTTGAAGGAGGCGTCCGAAGAGATCTTGGAGAGCTCCAGGTCCCGGGGCACCGAAACACGGCCGCCGGAAAGACGCTCTATATCGGCAAAGATGGTTTCGTCGGCCACCGTATCCTTGTTCCAGATAAGGTACTGCTGACGCATGTAGATGGCCAGGGAACGGATCATTTCCGTCTTCATCTCCCCTTCCGGCTCACTGGCAATAAGGTCCAGGATGCTTTCTATGTTACGTCCGTAATGACGGGCGCGGATGGGCTTGATATTGAGCGGAATGGGATCCGGCTTGCTGTTCACTTCCTCCGGTACGGGGGCGGGATAGGGAGAATCCACGTCCAGATCGTACCCTGCAATCATATAAAGGTGGTCCCAGAGCTTCTGGGCCCAGTTTTCCTGCTGGTGAACCTGCGGATTGAGACTTTCCATCACCTTTACCACGGCATAGGCCTGCTGGGTGCGCTTTTCCTTGTCCGGAATGTCCTTGAGCTGCTCCACCATCTGGAGCACGTTGCGGCCGTATTCCGGCATCCTGAGCCGTTCTACTTCTGTATTGTAATAGAGTTTGATGCTGTTCTCACTTGCTTCCATAGACTCACAGTTTTCTAGACTATCTGCAAAGATAACGAATTCCTCTTAAACTTCTACTATTTCCCCGCCCGCTTTTTCCTGAAAATACCAGAGATAGCCGCGGACCGGGGCATAGCCCATTTGCCGGTACAGTGCCTTGTAGCGCTCCACCTGGCGACGATACCCGGGCTCCGGGGAGCCGAACTTGTAGTCCACAATATCCACGGAACCGTTCGGGAACAGGATTACGCGGTCCGGCCGGTACTCTCCCCCGTCCGGGGACAGGATGGCGGCCTCGCTGCGGATCTGAGCGTCCGGAGCAAACCAGCCGCGCCCGGAAACGGAGTCCAAACGCTCCTGCAGCAGGGTTAGCGTCTCTTCCCGGAGGGCCGATGGCAATTCTCCCCTGCGGACAGCGGCCTCCACGGCGGCAGGAATATCTTCCGGAACCAGGACATCGGAGAGGATCCGGTGGAGGACATTGCCCCGGATGCGGCGGCTGGCCTCCGGGCCGAAACTGCCGTCCTCCCCAAAATAATCGGCCGCTTCCGGGCTGAACTTGAGACGGCTGCCGGTTCCCGCAGGATACGACGGGTACCCCGTTTCCAGGAGCTTCGAGTCATCGGCCTCCCGCTCCAGCGTATCGAAAGGATAGGGCTCGCCCGCCTGGAAATCCGACCCGCCCACATAGGCATACAGCAGATTGGCCAGGTTGCTCCAGGAAGAGACTTCCCCACCGGAAAGGGCCTTGAGGAAAGACTGGCTTGGCGGCGCTGCAATTACCTTGAGGCCGTACTTGGGGCGCGTCATGGCAACATAAAAGACATTGATGTTGTCCACCGCCTGCAGCCGGCTTTCCTCAAGATAGTCCTTCTCAAACAGGGTGCGGGCCGATCCGCTGCCCAGATCCACGTAAAAGACATCTTCACCGGAAGCACACCATTTCTGCGTATTCTTGTAAAGGCCCACCTTCTCCGCAAAGGGGAAGATGACAAAGGGAAATTCCAATCCCTTGGCCTTGTGCACCGTCATGATGCGCACCGAACTCTCCGTCCGGGGAGAAGCAATCTTGGGATCCGCGTCCTCCCAGGCCCTCAGGAACGCGCCCAGGTTGTTGCCTCCCGTGGCCACCCAGTCCTGCAGATAGTCCATGAAAGACTGGATATATGGAACTTCGGCCTGGAAACGGGACGGGTCCGCCTCCCGGAGGTCCCTGAGCAAACCTTCCGCCAGGTCTGTGAGCGAATGGAAATGCTCCGGGATCCGCACCTCCAGGGAACCGGCCAGGAAGCCGGCCACCGAAGGCTTTTCCGGATTGTCCGGCTTGTCGCAGAGCGACATCTGGGACACCAGGCGGCGCACCGTGACGGAAGTTTTCACAAATAGGGAGTCGTCCGACACCACCGGAATATCTTCCTGGATGAGCCGGGCGGCTATATCGGCCCCGGAGCGGTTATCCCGCACCAGGATGGCTACATCGCCCCACTGCGCACCCTGCTCTTGCAAGTCCCGGAGTGTGGAGAGGATCTCTTCCATCTGCTCCTCCGTGAAACGGACCTCCACCCAGCCGGGATGAGAGTCATTGAAGCACGCCTTCTGGGCCACATCGGCATAAAGCGGGCTCACCACCGGGCCACCCAGGGCTTTGTCCAGCTGCTCTGCCGCAAAGCCGAAGAAGCGGTTGTTGAAATCCACGATGGTGCGGCAGGTGCGGAAATTCTGGTCCAAAGCCTTCACTCCCTTATCCGGAAGGCCGAATTCCTTCTGCAGGCGGCTCCCCAGCAGGTCCCAGTCCGAGCCCCGCCAGCGGTAGATGGACTGCTTTACGTCCCCCACTACCAAAGAGGGGAAGCCGGAGGCATCGGCATTGTGCAGCAGCGGGCTGAAATTCTCCCACTGGATGCGGGAGGTATCCTGGAATTCGTCCAGCAGGAAGTCCTCAAAGCGAACACCCAGTTTTTCGTAGATGAACGGAGTCTCCGTTCCGTCAATGATTCCGTGAAGGATGGTATTGGAGTCCTCCAGCGAAAGCACGTTCTTCTCTTTCTGGATTTGTACAAAAGCCTGCCGGAGCTCATCCGCCACGCCCAGACTGTATAGCTGTCCCTGGATGATGCGGGCGGTGCGGTATTCTTTATAAGGCTGGTCAAAAAGGGCGCAGAATGCATCCAGGGGGCCTTCCAGCGAGCCTTCCAGTTCCAGGCGCAGGGCGTCCTTGCTCTTGGCAAACCACTTGGCCGAGTCCAACGCGTTGTTCCGGAAGGCAGGGGTAAGGTCTTTCACCTGGGAGCGGGGTTCCGGATCCAGATAATTATACAGGGCCTTCAGGAAACCTCTGTTACTCTCTTCGGGACTAATCCCATGGTCTTTCAGCACCTGCAGGACCTTTTTGGCCGCATCCTCCGCCCGCCGGGGAAAAACCTCCTGCAACTGCTTACAGTGCTTATGCAGGGTTTCCAGGCGCTCCCGGGGGAAACTGATCTGCCCCTCCGGCAGGGTTTGCAGGCTCTCCCCCACATCCTGCAGCCGGCTTTCCAGCGAAAGGCCCCGGCCGCTCTCCAGATCCTCCTTCACCCCACGCGTGAGCCAGTCCAGAAGGGTCCTGTCCTCTTCCGTGAGGCTGTCCAGCACCCTGTCCACGCTCTCGTCCACCAGGGCTTTCCGGTCCAGCTGGACCTGGTAGGAGGCGTACTGCCCTATCTCCCGGGAAAAAGCCCGCAGCGTCTGCTGGAAGAAGCGGTCTATGGTGGAAACGGCAAAGGAAGAATAGTCGTGCAGGATCCCCGAAAGCTGGGCCGATGCCCGCCGCTGCAGGGTATCCTTATCGGCAACCTTCAGCAGTTCCTCATAATAGGGCGACGTCTCCGGATCCTTGGCCAGCACCGCCAGTTCCTTGAGGATGCGGCTTTTCATCTCCTCCGTGGCCTTGTTGGTGAAGGTTACGGCCAGCACATGCCGATAGGCGTCCGCTTTATCGGACGACACCACCAGGCGGATATACTCCAACGCCAGAGCGTATGTTTTGCCGGAACCGGCCGACGCCTTGAGAATCTTAAGCATGACAGACAAATATACAAAAAAAGCCCGAAGATTTTCGGGCTTTTTTCGATTATTGTTCCGGCCGATATTCCAATATATCGCCAGGCTGGCAGTCCAGGGCTTGGCAGATGGCCTCCATGGTTGTTAACCGGATGGCCTTGGCCTTGCCGCACTTCAGGATGGAAAGGTTGGCTGGGGTGATGCCGACTCTCTCCGCCAGCTCGCCGGAGGACATTTTCCGGCGGGCCAGCATCACATCTATGTTGGTGATAATCGGCATAATCCCTTACTTTTCTTCCTCTGCGGGCTGCTCGTCCGGCTGCGGCTTACCCTTCAGGTACGAAGGAAGCTCCATGCCGGCCATCTTGAAGAGCTCGTCCAGCGGAGGTACGCTCTTCATCATCCCGGAGATGAAATTGGACGTGGCGGTCTTGCCGTCGGTGCCGTTGCCGGTATCCCAGACGGTTACCTTGTCAATGTTGATGCCCTTCACGGCCTCTACCTGGGTCTTCACCAGTTCGGGCAGTTTATCGGCAATCATCATCAGTACGGCCTTCTGGGCATCGCCTTCGGCGGCGCCCACCAGGTTCTTGAAACCGTCGGCCTGCTTGGTGAGGATTTCCAGCATACCCTTTGCCTGGGCGTCCATCTTGGCGAAGATAGCGTCGGCCTCACCCTTTGCCTTACGGCGGATCTGCTCGGCTTCTGCCTCGGCCTCGATGATCTTCTTCTGCTTATCAATCTCTGCAGCCACAACGATGTTGGCCTTCTGGGTGGCCTGCTCGCGTTCTGCACGGGCCAGTTCGGCGTCGCGCTCGCTCTGGTAGGCTTCCTCCAGGGCCTTGGCGGCCTGCACTTTTTCTGCGGCCACGGCCAGGCGGTCCGCTTCTGCGGTCTTCTGACGACGGAGGGCATCGGAATTGGCAATCTCAATCTTGGCGCTGTTTTCACCCTTCACGGCGTCTGCGTCGGCGGCGGCCACGTTCACACGGGTGTCCTTGTCGGCCATGGCCTTACCGGTTTCACCGTAACGGTTCTGCTCTGCCACGCTCTTCTTAGCGTCGTTGATGGCTTTGGCGGCGGCTTCCTTACCCAGGGCCTCAATGTAGCCGGATTCGTCGCGGATATCGGTGACGTTCACGTTGATGAGCTTGAGGCCGATCTTGCGGAGTTCGGCTTCCACGTTGGTGGAAACGTTGGCCAGGAACTTGTCACGGTCGGCATTGATTTCCTCGATGTCCATGGTGGCGATCACAAGACGCAGCTGGCCGAAGAGGATATCCGTTGCGATGTTCTGGATGCTGTCCACGCTAAGGCCCAGGAGGCGCTCCGCGGCGTTGGTCATGTTCTCCGGCTCAGTGGAGATACCCACGGTGAAGCGGCAGGGAACGTCCACGCGGATGTTCTGCTTGGACAGCGCATTGGTAAGGTTGCACTCAATGGAAATGGGCTTGAGGTCCAGGAAGGCATAGTCCTGGAACACGGGCCAGATGAAGGCGGCACCGCCGTGGATGCAGCGGGCGCTGGAAATGGAACCGGTAGCGTTCTTGCCGGTTTTACCGTAGATGACAAGGATCTTGTCCGACGGGCAGCGGCGATAGCGCTTGAGGATGGCAGCCAGGGTGACGAACACCACGGCCACAATGATAAGGATCAAATACAACTGGTTCATATTAGATGGTATAAGTGTTTGTTTCTTCTACTAAAAGGGTACTGGCGTCAATTACGTCCACTACGCGGATGGAGGCACCGGTCTTGAGGGGTTCCTCGCTCTCCGTAACGGCGTCATACTCGCGCACGGCACCGTTGATGGTGATTTGCACCTTGCCGGCGCCGCCGCGTAAGGCGGGGATGGTGAGATACACCTTTCCCTCACAGCCGGCGGCCGATTTTTGAAGGTTGATGTTCCCGCTCTGCTGCATGCCGGCAAGCCACTTGAACAGGTACATCACGGCGGCCACCAGGGCTACGCCGATAATGACGGACACCAGGATGAGCAGGCCGGTGGAGGGGATGTTGTCCTGCAGCAGGATGGCGCTCCATCCGAAACCCAGCAGGAAATTCACGAAGTTGCGGAAGGTGTACAGGTTGGAGCCGCCTTCTATATTGGAAAGGTCTGCCCCGTCCATGGAGGTATCCACATCCACGTCGAAGTTCGTGTCGGCGTCGGCCCCTACGAAGGTCATGATGCTCTGGATAATGAATATGAGCGAGGCCGCGAGGGTGACGCCCCAGAGGATTTTCATAATAAGGCTGAGTCCAGCCCACCAAGATGCGATCATAGCTGTTTAGTTTTTGGTTTCTTGTGCAAAGATAATAACTTTTTATTGAATTGCAATAATTTTTTAAAAAAATTGCAAAAAAATTTGGGGCGCACCGCCAAGTGCACCCCAAAAACATATTAATTAGGAGTTAGTATCCGAAGATCTCTTCCAGGGATACCTGCTGCACGGGACCCAGGGACTTGAGGAAGTCCATGTCCAGGTCGGACGGATCTCCCAGGATGGCGTACCAGTAGGTGCGGTCCTTGATCCAGCGGGCGTGGGTCTCCAGGAGGTCTCCCATGGTGAGGGAAGCCACCTTTTCGTAGACCTGCTTGTCGCGCGGCTCGGTGATGCCCAGTTCCTTGGCATTCAGGTAGCTGTTCAGCACAGCGGCGCCGATGGTGCGCTGGGTGCGCAGCCTGCCCAGGATGGATGTCTTGGCAATCTCCAGGTTCTCCGGAGCCAGCGGCAGGTTCTCGATAATCTCGTCGAAGCCTTCCACAGCCTTGCGGAGCTTGTCGTTCTGGGAAGCGATGGTGGCGCGGAAGCCATAGGTATCTCCCTTATAGGAAGGACCGCTCAGGAAGGCGCCGGCGCTGTAGGCCAGGGCACGGGACTCACGCATCTCCTGGAACACGATGGCGTTCATGCCGCCGCCGTAGTACTCGTTGAAGAGGTCGATGTACGGGTCCTGGGCCAGATCCAGCTGCTCTCCGCGGTTGGAATACTGCATGTAATTGAACTGACGGGCAGTGTAAGGAGCCAGCACCACGCGCTTGTCGGGGGTGATCTGCTTCACGGGATGGGATTTCTCCAGCGGCTCCAGGCCATCGGTCTTGTGGGAGGCAAGGAGGGCCTTCACCTCATCGGCCGATGCAGGTCCGTAATAAAGGATGGTGTGCTTCTTTCCGGAGAGGTCACGCAGGGCGTCCAGCAGCTGCTCGGAGGTAACAGCGGCCACGGCGGCATTGTCCAGGGTACGCTTGGCAATGTATTCCGGACCGTACATCACGTAGGTCTGCAGGGCGCTGTTGCAGGCGCGCTGGTTCATCTTGGAGTCCAGGCGGCTGCGGAGGAGGTCGGCCTTCAGTTCGGAGAGGACTTCCGGATCGGCCACGGCACCCTCCACCAGGCCTTCCTCGATGGCGAGGGCCTTGCCGATATTCTCGCTGAGGCCGCTCACGTTGAGCGTAGTGGTATTGCCGCTCACACGGACATCGGCGCTGCAGGCCAGGCCGTACATTTCCGTAGCTATATCGGCAGCGCTCTTCCCGGGCGTTCCCAGATAGGTGATGTAGCTGGAAGCCAGGCTCAGGAGCGGGTCGTCATCGCTGCCGCGGTCGTAGATGAAGCTCAGCTGGGCAATATCGTTCTTGTCGTTCTTCTTGTAGAGGAGTTCCACCTCGCCCATCTTGAGCACGGACATATCCTTTTCGAAGTTCACGAATACCGGCTCGATGGGGACGGGCTCGTTGGCGGCAATCTCCTGCAGGAAGGCGCTCTGCTTGTCACGGTTGGTCACGATGGGCGTGATCTTGGGGGCTTCGATCTTCTTCTCATTGGGGTTCTTGCCGTTGTGCTTGTACACGATGGCGTAATTATCGGCCTTGATGTACTTATTGGCCCAGGCCACAATATCGTCCTTGGTGAGGGCGGCAATGCGGTCCATCTTCCGGACCTCTGATTCCCAAGTAGTTCCGTTAATGAAGCTGTCCACAAACTTATCGGCCCGGCGGCTATTGCTGGTTAGGCTCCGCATCTGCTGCAGCTTGTAGTTGGCCTTGGCGGCCTCCACCAGTTCCTCGGAGAATTCGCCGGCGCGGAGTTTGGCCATTTCGGCCAGGAAGATGTCGCGCACCTCCTCCAGGCTCTGGCCCTGCTTGGGCAGGGCCTGGACCATAAACTCACCATAGTCGGCCTGGGTATAGGGGTAGACCATGGCATCCAGTACGGCCTGCTTCTGGATCACATCCAGGTCCACCAGGCCGGCCATGCCGTTGTACAGAATGTCTCCGGCAATGTCGGTCACGTCACTCTCGGTGTCGCTGGCGCCGGGAGTGCGCCAGGCCATCAGGACGAAATCGGCCTCGTTGCCCCACACTTCCTTCTCGGCGGGCCGGGTGAGGTCCACGGCCTTGGGCGATTTCCATACCGGGAGGTCCGGATTGGCCTTCCAGCTGCCAAAGTATTTCTTCACAACCTTCACCACCTGGTCCGGATCGAAGTCGCCGGACAGGCAGATGGCCACGTTGTTGGGCACATAGTAGGTGTCCTTCTGCTTGCGGATGGCCTTCAGGGAAGGATTCTTCAGGTGGTCCTGCGTGCCGATCACGGTCTGCGTGCCGTACGGGTGTCCCTGGAAAAGCATGGAATCCAGGGCCTCGGAGGCATTTTCACTGCCGGAGGCCATTCCCATGTTCTTCTCTTCATACACCGCCTCCAGCTCCGTGTGGAAACCGCGGAAGACGCAGTTCATGAAACGGTCGGCCTCAATGCGGGCCCAGTTTTCCAGCTGGTTGGAAGGGATTTCTTCCACGTAGCAGGTAACGTCCGTGCTGGTGTAAGCGTTAGAGCCTTCCGAGCCGATGATGGACATGAGCTTGTCGTACTCGTTGGGGATGGCAATCTTGGACGCCTCGTAGCTGATGGAATCTATCTGGTGGTAAAGGGCGTTGCGCTCGCCGGGACCCTTGAGGGTGCGGTACACCTCGAAGAGGGAGTCGATGGCTTCCAGCATGGGCTTTTCGGCCGCATAGTCCTGGGTGCCGAACTGCTCCGTTCCCTTGAACATCATGTGCTCCAGGTAATGGGCCAGGCCGGTGTTGTCGGCAGGGTCGTTCTTACCGCCGGAGCGCACCGCGATGTAGGTCTGGATGCGCGGTTCGTCCTTATTGACTGTCATGTAAATCTTGAGACCGTTGTCCAGGGTGTAGATCTTTGCCTGCAGGGGGTCTCCCTTCACGGTCTGGTACTTGTTGCCGCAGGATGCCAGTGCCAGCACGGCCGCGGCCAGGATCAATAACTTTTTCATACACTACGTTTTTGAGCCGTAAATATACGCAAAAAAACATTAGGGTGCACGCAGCGGTACACCCCAATTGTAAAAGAGTTGAAAAACCTTCCTATTTCTTGCCGCCCAGAATGCCTCCCAGGATGCTGGTGGCTGCGCCCAGCAGGCCGCCGCCCAGGCCACCGGCAGCGGGAGCCGCCTTCTGGCCGCCGCCCTTGAGGGTGAGGATGATATCGTTGAGGTCTACGTCGCCGTCACCATCCCGGTCCTTGAGGATGCCGCCCAGCTTGCCCATAATCACGGGGATGAGGCCGGCCAGAACGGGGGCCAGCTTGCCCAGGTCCAGCTTGGAAAGGACATTGTTCTTGAACAGGCTGCCGGCCAGTGCGGTGATGGGGCTGGAAGAAGCATTGGAAGAACCTGTGAGCAGGCCCTTCACCAGGTCCACGCCACCCGGCTTGGCTACGGTTTGGGTAAGGCTTCCCAGGATGGAGTTGCCCAGGCCGCCCAGCACCTGGTCTTTCACGTTGGAGGGGATGTTCACGCTGGCGGTCTCTGACTTGACCAGTGAGGAAATGATGTCGGTAATGGATGCCATAATGCTAGTATTAATTAAGTTAAGAGTTATAGTGTCCAGGGTTCGATTAGCAAATTTACAAAAATAAAATTTGAATTGCAGGGATTTTTCCGTAAAATTGTAACCCCTTTATGGGATAGACCATTATTAATGACTATGAATACGCATGTAGTGATAATGGCCGGCGGCGTGGGCAGCCGCCTGTGGCCCCTCTCCACGCCCGAAGTACCCAAACAATTCATTGACGTGCTGGGCGTTGGCCGCAGCCTCATCCAGCTCACGGTGGACCGTTTTGCGCCGGTGTGCGCACCGGATCACTTCTGGGTGGTGACGGGAGAAAAGTACGTGGACCTGGTAAAGGAGCAGCTCCCCGCCATCCCGGCCGACCAGATCCTGGCCGAACCGGAAGGCCGCAACACGGCCCCCTGCATTGCCTATGCCTCCTGGAAAATCCAGAAAAAGGACCCGGAAGCCAACATAGTGGTAACCCCGGCCGATGCCCTGGTGCTCAAGACGGCCGAATTCGCCGAAACCATCCAGAAGGCCCTGGAATTCACAGACAAGCGGGACGCCATCGTAACGGTGGGTATTGCCCCCACCCGTCCGGAAACGGGCTATGGCTACATTCACGCCGCCGAAGCCCTTCACGGGCAGTTGGTGAAGGTGAGCGAATTCAAGGAGAAACCGGATCTGGACACCGCCATCGGCTATCTGGAGGACGGTCACTACTTCTGGAACGCCGGCATCTTCGTGTGGAACGTGAACACCATCGTGGAGGAACTCAGGGCCTATGCCCCGCAGATCGCCGATGTTATGGACTCCCTGGCACCGTCCTTCTTCACGGAAAAGGAAACCCCGGAACTACGCCGCCTCTTCCCCACCTGCGAGAAGATATCCATAGACTACGCAGTCATGGAAAAGAGCCCGCGCATCTACGTAATTGCCGAAGACCTTGCCTGGAGCGACTTGGGCAGCTGGGGCTCCATCAAAACCCACCTGGAGCCGGACCAAGACGGCAACTGCGTAGTGGGCGGAGACGTGCGTCTGTTTGGCTGCCAGGACTGCTTCGTGCACACGGCCGATGAAAAGCGCGTTGTTGTGGAAGGACTTGAAGGATATATAGTTGCAGAATCCAAGGACAGGCTCCTCATTTGCCGTTTGTCCCAGGAACAGCACATCAAGGAATTCAGCGCGTAAAAATTCTTAAATATTTTTGGGAATATCCAAAAAAGTTTCTACCTTTGCAATCCCGTTTCGGAAAACGAGGATATGGAAGACTCGTTAGCTCAGTAGGTAGAGCACAACACTTTTAATGTTGGGGTCTCGGGTTCGAGCCCCGAACGAGTCACAAAGAAGCGAGTCTTCTAGTTAGAGAGATACCAGCACTCTTAGCTCAGCTGGTAGAGCAGCTGACTCTTAATCAGCGGGTCTAGGGTTCGAGTCCCTAAGAGTGCACAAAGGCAGGTCGTTTGACCTGCCTTTTTTTTTGTTCGTATAGCCGTCAGTTTGATTCTACCATGCTCATATCCATATCCCGTATGTACAACCAAAGTGCCCTGCGACGCGGTTTATATGTACATATCTCCCGGAAAAACCGCAATTGAACTGATTTGTATGAGGTATGTACACAAAATCGGACCTCCACATCATTTTTCATGTACATACCGGATAAGAACACAATGATTCGATATCAAGTTGGAGCGGGGAAGGGAGCGGGGAACAATAGAGAGGAGCGTAAAATAGCGACGAACGTCGTTCCCCGTTCCTTTCCCCGCTCCATCCAGGATTCAGCACAGTCCGATAATAACTCCGTTACTCCCCCTTCTTCCTGGCCGAGGGAACCTCTTCGTCAGGGTCAAGTTCACCACGGAAACTGATGTTTTCGCGGTTTCTGCAGCGGACGTGGACATCGGCCTTTCCGTTGTCGCTTATGGTGATGGTATAGACCAGGATATCCTCGTCATTGTCCACAGAGAGCACTATGGTGCGGCTTCCGTTCTGGAAGCCGCTGTCAGCATATTCGTCAATGTCGTCTTTGAAATTGAGCACCTTGCCACCACCGTAGGGAACCTTGTACGCCACGCCGGTATAAGGAAGGTGCGAATAGATGACGTCCCCGTCAACGGTAATGGAATAAGGGCTGGTAAGTGCACTGGCCGGCCCTCGGAGGGGAATCATATAGTTGATGTCAACGACAAACGCCCGACTGTCCAGTCGCTGCCGGATCTGTTCGGCCTCCGCTTCCCTCTCCTGAGGGGTCTGGCTCAGCGCCCCGCATCCCAGCGCCAGGAGGAGGGCCGATACTATGGTTATAATCTGTCTCATATTGTAGTGTTATTACTGGTTTTTGCGTTTTTTACTCCGGCAGGTCGGCCTGTTTGAGGAAACCGGCCCGGAGGGTACGGGTGGTGCCGTTATCGAACTG
Source organism: uncultured Bacteroidales bacterium (assembly GCA_946185645.1). Classification (GTDB taxonomy): domain Bacteria; phylum Bacteroidota; class Bacteroidia; order Bacteroidales; family UBA932; genus Cryptobacteroides. The sequence goes on along the minus strand of CAMHKD010000006.1, from coordinate 13,156 downwards.
CACTTCAAAGCTGGAATAGTCCTTGTTGGCCGATAGGATGACGCCTTCGCCAAAGACGGGATGCGTCACAGTGTCCCCCACCCTGAACGGACTGTTGTATTCCGCCCTTTCCGTCTCGAAATAATCCTCCTGGTCCAGCACGTGGCTCAGGTTCCGGGTGCTCCGCCACAGCTCCGGGGGGATTACACCTTCCGTCACAACCAGGTCACGCTTGATTTCGGCAAGGAAACGGGACGGATATTTGTTGGTTTTGGTGGAGATGTTGTAGCCTTCGGATTCCGTGAGGAACAGTGCAATCTCGGCCCGGGTAACGGCCACGTACATGAGCCGCCGCTCCTCTTCCTCACCGTTCTTCTTTCCCTCGCGGATGGTGCGCATGTTGGGGAAAATACCCTCGCTGAGGCCCACGATGAAAACGTACGGGAACTCCAGGCCCTTAGCCTGATGAATTGTCATTAGTTTTAGGGTGGGCGTGTCGCGCCGATGGTCGTCGTTGGTGTAGAGGGCCACGTCCTGCAGATAATCGGCCAGCGTGCTCTCTTCCGGCGTGCGGATGCTCTCGTAAAAGCGGATGGAATTCAGGAGCTCGTCCAGATTCTCCAAGCGGTCCTCGTCCTGGTCTTCCCGCACCATCCTCTTATAGCCCGAAGCATCCAGGATACGGTTCAGAAGATCACTCACACGGTTCTCCCGGGCATACTGCTTAGCATCTTCAATAAGGCCGATGAACCCCGCCGCCTTGTCCGGAAAATGGATCTGCAGGGCGCTGTAATAGGAGATTCCCTGTGCATCGGCCGTGGCTCTCACCTTGTCCAGGAAGGTCTTTCCCAGCTTCCGGGAAGGGACGTTTATAATGCGCTCGAAAGAGAGGTTGTCGTCCTGGTTGCTCACCAGGCGGAGGTAGCTGAGAGCGTCCTTGATTTCCTTGCGTTCGAAGAAGCGCGTACCACCCCAGATGGTATAGTCCAGGTGCGCATTAAGCAGCTCCTGCTCCAGCGCCCGGGACTGGTAGGTGCTCCGGTACAGGATGGCTATGTCGTTGATGCCGGCACCGCTCCCCAGGATCATCCGGATCTGGGAGACTATCCATTCCATTTCCTCCTTTTCGCTCTTTCCGTGGAAATGGATTACCGCCCTGCCGTCCGGCTTCCTGGTGAAAAGGGCTTTGGGAATGCGGTTCTGGTTATTGGCAATCACGCAGTTGGCAATGTCCAGGATGCGCGGGGTGCTGCGGTAATTCTCGTCCAGGACGATGGTCTTATCGGCCGCAAAGTTCACGAACAGGTCCGGGCGGGCACCACGCCATTCGTAGATGCACTGGTCCGGGTCCCCCACCACAAAAAGGTTGCGGTGTTTAACTGCCAGGCGTTCCACCAGATCCCAGTCGTCCAGGTTGCAGTCCTGCGCCTCGTCCACCATTATATAGTTGAGCATGTTCTGCCAGTGCTCGCAGGCGTCCGGGAAATGGTCCAGGATGTACTTGGTCACATTCATGAGGTCGTCGAAGTCCAGCGCATAGTGCTTCATCTGGCGGGCCACATACCCGGCCAGGCGGGAACTCCGGCGCATATCGTCCGTAATCTTGCAGCCCGGGAGCATATAGGCGGGGATGTATCCGTTAAGGGCTTTATCGGCCCCTATGGCCTCCAGAAACTGTTTTACCGTCTTTTCCGTGCGCTTGAGCCCCATCTCGTCCATGGCCTGCTTGGCTATGGCCTTGCTGTCTTCCTCGTCCAGGATGCCGAAGCTCTTGGGAAAGCCCAGCCGGTAGATTTCCTGACGCAGGAACTTCACGCAGAAGCCGTGCAGGGTGCAAACGAAATCATTATAATCCCCGCTATGGACCATCTCCGAGATACGGCTCCGCATCTCCGCCGCCGCCTTATTGGTGAAGGTGAGGCAGAGAATGTTGGCAGGGTCTATGCCCAGGACATTCACAATGTATGCATACCGGTGGGTAAGTGCTTTGGTCTTACCCGTCCCGGCTCCGGCCACAACACGGATCCTCCCTTCCGTAGATTCTACGGCTTCCCGCTGCCTGTTGTTCAGTCCCTGGAAGATGTCGTTCATGAAGAATGGGTACCTACTTACCGGCCAGCAGGTGCTGGAAGGTGGTGGCAAAGATGAGGTAACCTACGTTGCCGGCAATGGTACCTTCGTTCTGTCCCCACAGGAACGGCCAGTCGTCGAAGTTCTCGAAGTGGTCCGGATGGCGGAACAGCAGGCCGGGAGCCATGTTGCCGGGGATGAAGGACAGATCGGCCCGGTTGTTACCGTAGAACACATCCTTGGGCCGGGTTGCGCCCACGGTGGCCACCCAAGACTTGTTGTGGTACGGGTGGGTACCGTACAGCCAAGCGGGAGCCAGGAAGGCATATTCCAGCGGCATGATGTCCGGGAAGTAACGGCAGGCGTTGCAGACGGTGGTGCCGAAGCCCGTCACCTGACCGCCGCCGGCCCAGTTGCCCAGGCCGATGGGAACCCCGTACGGATTCTCCTGGGCAAGGCTTTCCACATACTCCTTGTACTGCTCCACATACGGGCGGAGTTTCTCCTTGTAGCTGTCGTCAAAATACGGGATGGCACCCAGGGCCACGTCGATGCCGAACATGGCATTGCGCTCCAGCATGGGCCAGAGCTGGGACTCGAACTGGTCCAGGTACTTCTGCTCCCCGGTGGAAACGTACAGCTGCAGCGAGGCGGAAATATTGCTGTTGCCTCCCCTGCCGCCAAAACGACGGGTAGTGGTTGTGTCTTTGGCAATAATGGCCGATGCTTCCTCCTGCAGCCGCTTGGACTCTTTCAGGGCGCGGCGGGCCAGGTCATCGTCATAGCCCTTGAGCACGCGGCTGGCGGCGGCAAAGACCGTGGCAGCCTGCAGATCCCGGTTGGGATCCCGGCTGGTGAAGGCCCAGAGGTCGTCCGGGGTACCGCTGGACTTTCCATCGGCCGACTTCTGGTACGGCTTAAGCCTGGGGTCATAATGCAGGCCGTCCGTAATGGTAGCGGCATCTCCCAGGTGATGGTAATTGTCCAGCACCGAATTGGAAAGGGTCTGCGACATATGGCCGATCTGCTCCGACTGGGCCACCAAGTTAAGCATTCCGTGCTTGATGTACTGGATGATATCCGGCACACCGTCCGGGCGGTGCAGGTCCACGTAACGCTGCTCCTCGCTTACGAAGGTTTCGTCCCGCTCCGGGTGGAACTGCTCCCACAGGGAAATGAGGTTCTGCACCACCGAGATGTTGGAGCTGGTTTCAATGTCAAAGTCTCCGGCGTCGAAGAAGCCACCCACGTTGAGGCCCGGAATGAGCTCCAGCGCCTTGTACTTGGTGTCCGTGGTGGGACCCTGCCAATGCAGGTCGAAGTGGTCCGTGCTGGGCGGAGCCTGCAGATAACCCTCCTTGAACGGCTCTCCGTGCCAGATGCGGTATGCCTCATTCACCATCATGTGGTTCATGTGGATGGGGATCCACACGTCGCTGGTGGCCACCGTAATTTTGTCGTATACGCTGGGATCTATAATGAAATTGTTGGTCTCCCAATTCCCGTAGCGGATGAAATACACGCCGGACTCTTTCACGGAAGAGAAGTCGAAGCGGGCGTAATTATACTTATAGAAAGGTCCCCACATCTGCACCTTGCCGGTGAAGACTTCCTTCACGCTGCCATCCTCTTCCACCTTGCAAAGGGAGGCCGATGACTTCATCTTGTCCTTCTTGTCCAGTTCGATGACCGCCACCTTGGGCTGGTCCGGCACATAACCCACCTGCGAGAGGCCGATATTGGGTTCCCGGATCCAGCCGGGAACCGCATTGGGCTCGACGGTCCAGGAGACCACCTTGCCGGTTGTGCCGGCCGGGAGGACGCTGCGGAGCACCATCCAGCCGTTCTGGGCCAGCATGCGGCCGTCATAGAGCTGCAGGAGGTTCTCCGAGGTAATCTTGATCATGCGCTCAGGCGTATCCGGGGCCAGCAGCAGGTTGTGGCCTTCCTCCAGCGGGAGGGGTTCCACGAACATACCGGTACCTCTGTCGTCATATGTCCTGTAACCCTTGAACTGGCGCACCTTCTCTTCGTTGGGACGCGTACGCGTATCGCTCACAGCATAACGCGGAATGCGGTTGGGACGGCCGTCCATAAGATACGCCTTACCCCAGTACTGGGAAGGCAGGAACTCCAGGTTGAAGCCCGCTTCTCCCGCCAGTTTTTCCGGGACGGGTTTGTCCAAATAAACGTCAATGTCAAAGGCCTTTCCGTGGGCAGTTACCACAATGCGGGAATCAAAATCGTAATCCTCATAGCGGAGTCCGATCTCCACGCTTCCCTTCTCCTTGTCCACGTTGCGGAAAGTCATTTTGGGCACCAGGTCCCACTGCTCCGGGGTCACGTTGAGACGGACGGCACCGCCCTGGACTGTACGCACGCCGTGGTGCACAATCTCAATTCCGGAGTCTTTCTCGTCGTTGAAACCGCCCGTAAAGGGATTGTTGTATACCAGTACATTTACGCCCTGACGCTCAAAGTATTCCAGATCGTTGAGTTTCAGGTCCTCTTGGGCAGTCTGGCAGCCCACCAGGCACAAGGCCAGGGAAACAAGTAATAAAGGAAGGTGCTTCATGATAAGTTGGTTATTTTCACCGCAAGTTAAGGAAATAATACGGTAAAAACAACCAATACAGGTGTAAAATATCCTATTTCAGCAAGGAATCCAAAGAAGCCTTCCTCTGAAGGCACAGGGAATCCAGGGTGGGAAGGTTTTCCGGAAGGACAGGTTCACTGGGCGGAGACTCCAGTTTCAAGGGGTTGATGGGAGAGCCGTTCATCCATACACGGAAGTCCAGATGCGGCCCGGTGGCCGTTCCCGTCATGCCCACATAGCCGATAACCTGTCCCTGCGAGACCCGCTGTCCGGCTTTGACGGCCATTTTGGACAGATGCAGATAGGCGGTGGTATAAACGGAGTTGTGCCGGATCTTGACCATGTTTCCGGCGCCGCCGCTCCCCCATCCGGCGCTGAGGACAGTTCCGTCGCCGATGCTCATAACCGGAGTTCCGGTGGGAGCAGCATAGTCCACGCCCGTATGGGCCCGGACCGTTCCGTAAACGGGATGTTTCCGGTGAAGGGAATAGCCGGAAGAGATGCGGGTGAATTTGAGCGGAGCCTTCAGGAAGGCCTTCCGCATGCTCTCTCCCCTCTCGTTCCAATACGTATTTCCGCCGTCCACCTGGTCAAAATACACCGCCTTTAGGCAGGTGGTATCCCGGAGGAATTCGGCATAATCCACTTTCTCTATGCCGATGGATTCTCCTTCGCAGAGTTTCTCCTGATAGAGGATGCGAAAGCGGTCCCCTTTCTGCAGGCCGAAGAAATCCACCGTCCAGGCATAGACATCGGAGATCTCCACGATGAGCTCCGTAGGCGCGCCGGCGGCCACCATGTCGTTCCAGAGGGAGGAGTTGATGGTTACATCGGCCGCTTTGTCCACTATTTCCACTAACTTGTCGTAAGTCCAGACGGCCAGGCTGTCCCGCACGCTGAACACCGTCTGCCGCTCCCGGTTGTTGTCATAGACCACGTAGCGGACAACCGTGGAATCCTGATAATAGGCCTTCCAACTGTTGCCGGCACGGAGTTTCCGCACGTCAAAGACCGTGTCACAGACCTGCGTGAGCGCATGGGCGTCCTGCTGGGACACCCCCAGGCGGGTTAGCCATCCGATGAAATTGTCCCCGCTGGAAATCCTACCGGAAACCACGCGGAAGGAGTCCGTGCAGAAACCCAGGGGATATACCGTATCTTGCTGGGGTTCAGGTTCCGTATCGGCCAGTTTTCCCCTGTTTTGCGTACAGGAGAGAATGCCGATGGCAAGCAATATGAGGCCCAGGAGTCGCTTCACGCTACTTTAGCCCATCGTGAACAATCTCGGAACCGCCGGAAACGGTGCTGTAAAAGGTAGTAGCGTTTCCGGTATAGTGCAACTTGCTGGCACCGGAAAGATTCACGCTGATGTCACCATCGCAGTGGATGTAGGCATCGCTGGCGCCCGACATGGAGCCTTTGCACCAAAGGCAGGACAAGGCATACTGGCTCCCATCCAACTTCTTTTCAATATCGCTGGAACCCGACAGATCTATCTTGAGCGTGCCCACAAAGCCTTCCAGGGTGACATCGGAAGAGCCGCTCAGGTCCAGTTCCATTTCCGTAGCAGCTACTTTTCCTTTGACCGAGGAACTGCCGGACAGATCCATTTCAATCTCTTCGGCAACAATATCACCATAGAAGCTGGATGCACCCGTAAGAACCACGTTAACATCGTCTGCCGCAATAGGGAATTCGGAGTGGAAGGAAGCCGCGCCAGAAAGGCCAAATTCCCTGAGACGGGCATTGTACGGTATCAGGACGGTGTTTTTGGCCGAACGGAGGATGGTGAAAGGCTTCAGATAAATCTTGAGCGTATTGTTAACCTCCTCAACCACCATTTTGTCCATCAGCTTCTCCCCCAGGGTGACCACCACCTTGTCCACAGCGTCCGAGACGTAAACGTCAAAGGCATCGTCCACATCCAGTGTAACGTAATTATTGGAGATATCAAAAGACCTGGTAACAGGGTCTCCGGCCATCTTGGAGCAAGCGCAAACTACTATTGCTGCTATAAGGATAAAAATCTTCTTCATAAACTAACCGTAAAAACTCATGCAAAGATAAGAAACATTCTTGGGGATTTGCTATCTTTACACAAATTTCCATGAGTGATATGCTAAAGATTGGAGACAAAATGCCATCCTTCCAGGTTGTGGACCAGGACGGCAACCCGGTGAGCTCGGAAGATTTCATCGGCAAAGGAAAGAAAACCATCATCTACTTTTACCCTAAGGACAACACCTCCGGCTGCACGGCCGAAGCCTGCTCCTTCCGGGACAATTATGCGGAACTTACTGCCGCCGGCTACAACGTGGTGGGCGTGAGCAAGGACAGCTCCAAGTCCCACACGGGCTTCCGGGCCAAGTACGAACTCCCCTTCCGCCTGCTGGCCGACACCACCACGCAGATGCTGCAGGACTTCGGCGCCTGGGGCGAGAAGAAAATGTACGGAAAAACCACCCTGGGAACCCTCCGCCGCACCTTCATCTTTGACCAGGACGGCATCCTGGAGCGCATTATCGAAAAGGTGGATACCAAAAACGCCGCCTCCCAGATACTGGAGGGATAAGTTATGATAGACGACATCCTGAAATTCAATCGGCAATTTGTGGCCGATAAGGCTTACGAGCCTTTCGTTACGGACAAGTATCCCGCCAAGAAGCTCGCGGTACTCTCCTGCATGGACACGCGCCTCACCGAACTCCTCCCAAGGGCTCTCGGCCTCCGAAACGGGGACGCCAAGATCATCAAGAACGCCGGGGGGCTCATCCTCTCGGAGACGGATTCCGCCATACGGTCCCTTCTGGTGGCCATCTACGAGCTGGGCGTGAACGAAGTGATGGTGGTCCACCACTCCACCTGCGGGGCCTGCCACATGAGCTACGGAGAGTTCAAGCCCCACATGCTGGAGCGGGGCATATCCCCGGAGATTCTGGCCGATTGGGAGAAAAAAGGCGTAGCCGATTGGCTGGAGGGCTTCCATGACACGGAGGCCTCCGTCCGAAAGACCGTTTCTGCCATCGTGAACCACCCGCTAGTCCCCAAAGACGTGACGGTCCGGGGATTCATCATTGATTCCGTGACAGGAGAGCTTACCGAGGTTTCCTGACCCGGTTGGGCAGATCCTCCGGCAGGACCATTGAGAGTTCCATAAAACCCGCGTACTCACCGTTATCATACCAAGGCGTCTGGAAGATCAGCTTCTTGACGCCTTCTTTTTCCACGGTGTATACGTTTGTGCGGGGGTTTTCCAGCATATCGGCCAGGAGCGAACGCGCAGGCTCCGGATGGCAGTCCAGCACATTCTGGCCGATGATTTCCGGCATTCCCGGCTTCAGGAACGTCTTCCTGGATTTCGCATTCATATCCAGGATGGTGCCATCCTTACTGCAGATGGTGACGGCCACATCGGCCCCTTCAAAATAGTCTCGTTTCATATCTGACGCTTTACTTCCGAAAGATAATCATTATTTGTACATTTGTAGCGAAATAAAAAGAATCATAGCATGAAAAGACTGTTTTTGGCTATCATTTCCGCCTGCCTTACGCTCACGCTGGCGGCTCAGGGCGGCATTCGGGTGAACTATCAGGGAGCCAATCCCACTATTGGCGACTATGCCTGGGCCATGCTCTCCCAGGAGGCGGAAGAAGAAGAGTTGGAAGGCGAGTTCGATGAATCTACCGGTGCTTTCAAACAGGCCTGGATCCGGCTGCGGGAGGGTCTTCCGCAGGAGGAGGGCGTAACGCTCACCGTGGACCAGAAAAACGGCTTTGTGCTTTTTGAAGATGAAGAGGATGGCTCTCTGCTAAGGATTGAGATGTGCTATTGGAATGAGGCCGATGGAAAACACAAACTCATTGCTTACAACGTGGGCTGCTATATGGACGGGCAATACAGTCCCGGCCAGTTTGACGGGCTTTTTTTCTACCGCTACGATACTTCCACAAAGGAAATGTCCTTCTGCGAAGCTCCGGGCTTTGAGGTGGAATACGGAACGGACGACGGCGCCTGGGCTTCCTACGCCCTTCCCCGCAGCGGCAAAGACATCACTGTCACCTACTGGAAAGACGGCAGCAAGAAACAGAAGACCTTGAAATGGAACGGCCGGCAGTTCAGTCTGTAATTCCGAGAAAACAACGAACTAATTATCAATAGATTAAAACCATGAAAACCAGACTCCCTTTCCTCCCCGCCATACTTACCGCAGCCCTTTTGTTGATTTCCTGCGGCAGTAAGAAAGAGATTATCGACCTTCCCCGCGCTGATACCCCGGAAAGCATCCAACAGGCCGTGGACGCCGTCCTGGCCGGCGACAAGGCCGACGATTCCGTGCTGTTCGAAAGCCTGATGATCTTAAAGCACGGCAAGGTGCTGTATGAGGGTTGGTACGGAGATGCCGCCCCGGACAAGCCCCACGCCATGCATTCCGTGAGCAAATCCTTCACCGCCACCGCCGTGGGAATGGCAGTGGACGAGGGTCTCCTGAAGGTTACCGACAAACTGGTGGATTTCTTCCCGGACAATCTTCCCGAGGAAGTATCCGACAATCTGAAGGCCGTGACCGTGCATGATCTGCTCACCATGAACTGCGGACACGAAACGGAAGCCCGTTTCCGGGACAGCGACCAGGAGTGGGTTACCAGTTTTCTGGCACATCCGTTCGTACACGAACCGGGAACCTGGTACTGCTACAATTCCCTGGGTACCTATATGCTTTCTGCCATCGTACAGAAACTTACCGGTGAAAAGGTGCTTGATTACCTTACTCCGCGCCTTTTTGAGCCGCTTCACATTGAGATTCCGCAGTGGGACGAGAGCCCCCAGGGAATCAATGCCGGCGGCTGGGGCCTCCAGCTCAAGACCGAGGATATGGCCAAATTCGGCCAACTGTTCCTCCAAAAGGGTGTATGGAACGGCAAGCGTCTGGTTAGTGAAGCCTGGGTGAATGAAGCCTCCAAATATCAGGTTCCTTCCGTCCCCGCCGGCACACGCCCGGACCAGGCGGCGGAGAGAGGCCTCACTCCGGAGAACTGCACGTTCATGCTTGGATACGGTTACCAGATGTGGCGCTGTCCGGACAACGCATACCGCGCCGACGGAGCCCGGGGACAGTATATCATCATCGTACCGGACAGTGATGCGGTAATTGCCTGTACGGCCAATTCCGCCAACCTCCAGGCCGAACAGAATCTCATTTATGAGCATCTCTTCCCGGCCCTTGCAGCACTGAAATAGAAATGGGTTCATTCAAATGGATAGCCGGATTGCTGGGATGGGTCTCCTGGGGGCCCATCGGGGCTCTGCTGGGCTTCCTGGCAGGATCGGCCGTTGACAGTTTCATAGAGCATTCGCGCCTGCTGCCGGGAGGAGACGCCTCATCGGCCAGTCAGCGGACGGGCACGCGGGGATACAGCGCCACGGAGCAGCGGAACAGCTTCCTGGTGAGCCTGCTGGTCCTGTCGGCCGCCGTCATCAAGGCCGATGGGAAGACTCTCCAGGCAGAGCTGGACTACGTTAAGGGCTTCGTCCGGAAGAACTTTGGGGAATCGGCCGTTCCGGAAGCCATGCGCATGCTGGAGCAGCTCACGCGGCAGCAGGTAAACATCTACCAGGTGGGACCGCAGATTGCCCAGTACATGAACTACTCCCAGCGGCTCCAGCTTTTCCATTACCTGGTGCAGATCGCCCTGGCCGACGGAGACTTCTCCAAGAGCGAAAAATCCGTGCTGGAGGCCATCGGAAGCACCATCGGCCTAACAAATGCCGATGTAAATTCCGTCATCTCCATGTTCTACAAGGACACCAATTCGGCCTATGCGGTGCTGGAAATTTCCCCTTCCGCCACGGACGATGAGGTGCGCACCGCCTATCGGCGCATGGCCATGAAGAACCACCCGGACAAGGTGGCCACCCTGGGAGCGGACGTGCAGAAAGCCGCCGCCGAAAAGTTCCGGCAAATCCAGGAGGCCTATGAGACCATTAAAAAGGAAAGGGGAATGAACTAGTCCCCGCAGCCCACTGCCTGCAGATAAAAAGATTTCCGGAGCTCCTGTGTGATGGGATAACGCATCAGACGGGAGCTTTCCTTTAGGCCTTCGTCCAGGTTGCACACAAAGAGGTCGTCCACATCGGCAATGTACAGGCGATTGTAGCGGATATCCTGGTACCGCTGCAGGGAAATGGTGTAGTTGATGGCCTTTACCGCCTCGGCTGCTCCCAGGTTCTCACGGGAGAACACGAACAGTCCCATCTTGTTGAAATGCCCGTACATGCCGCTGCATACCTTGGACACCTTGCTTTCCAGGATGCGCCGCATGGGCAGCGCCATGCTCCAGTAGGAGAACTCTTTGAGGCCGATGTACTTCCCACCCTGCAGGCCAAAGCCGTATCCATACTCCAGAATCTGGTCTATATCCTCCGTCCGGCGTCCGGCGGTGATGCCCGCCACATCTTTGAGCAGGGCCAGTTCGGCCGATTTGCTCTCCTCCATGGCACGGGTGACTTCAATGCCGATGCTGGTTCCGTCCGGCGACTGCAGGTCCGGCCGGTCCAGGTTCACCAGCGAGTCGAACTCACTTCCCAGCAGCGTGGAAAGGGATATCTGGGCATATCGCTCAAAAAAGCAGGTGTCGTGTTTGAGGGTATCCATATGCTAAGCTTTGCGATGCCAGAAACGGGCGGTGATATCCTCCGGGCGGCCCTCCACCACATGGTAAAGGCGCTGGTTGGTGGTGGGGTTATTCAGCGGGCCGCAGGCGGGCCTGTAGGGGCCCAGTTTGATGTAATTGAAATGCTCCCAGAAGGAGGTCTCCACTTCTTCCCGGCCGCTGTAAAGGGCCGCTTCCAGGCCGATGGAACGCACATGATCGGCCAGTGAAAGCAGGGCTTCGGGATCCCTCCCTTCGCCCAGGAACAGGAAGCAGTTCACCCCGAAGTTATCGGCCACCAGGGAATCTATTATACCGGCCGTTAGCTCCTCTCCAATATCCTCCCTCAGGAACGGCGAATGGCATCCTTCGCAGTTTCCCCGGCAATTGGAAATGTCCACTGCCAGGGAAACCCGGTCCGGAATCTCCTCCAGGACCACGGATGTCATTTCCGGTACATATTTGATCATGTTTCTACAAAGGGCTCGGAGCGAAGCGACACAGGGGGTCTGGGGGGTTAGCCCCCCAGTATTGATTAATCAATATAGAAGCGCTTTCGCGCTTCTTCCTGACGCATTTCGCTGAAGGAAGAGATGCGCTTGAGATAGCCGATTACGCGGGTTAAATAGTCCAGATTCTGGCTGCCGCACTTGGGGCAGACGCTGAGCGTATCCTTGGAGATGTATCCGCAATCGTTGCAAACGGTGTTGCGGCAGTTGAAGGTAAAGTAGTTGGTGCCGTAATGGGCGGCCGTGTTAAGGAGCTGGCGGTACTGGTCCTTGGACAGATGCTCCGCAATGTTCATGTGCAGGGCGCTGCCGCCGTCCAGGTACTTCACGAAGTCCTCTCCGTGGAGTTTGAACTTGTCTATCATGGACAGGCTCTCGTCTTCCGGATTGTAGAAGTAGGAGCTGTACATGTTGTGCTTGGAGCTCACGAAATAGCCGTCCTTCTTGTCCCACTTGTAGTTTTTGCCGGACAGGTTCTCTCCGGGAACGAACTCCGTGTTGAACATGCAGTCCTTGGTGCGGTCTTTCCGGTTGGCCACGTTGATGGTTTCCAACAGCATGTTCACAAACTCCTTATAGGCAGCGTTGGGGGAAATCTTGAGGCCCAGGAACTCCGCGGCGTCCGTGAGACCGTTAACGCCCACCGTGAGGTACTGCTTGCGCATATCAATGAAACCGGCCCTGTACACATCCAGCATATCGGCCTTGAGGAAGTCCTTGATAATCTCGTTGAAGGCGGTCTGGTACTTGTGCACGCGGACGGTATGTTCCGTAACAGCTTCTGTAATGTATTTATACAGAACCTCCTTGTCATAGGAATTTTGCTTGAGGGCCCGGTCCGGAGCAATGGCTTCGCCCTTTTCCTGCTTGAAGTACTTGCGGGCGGCATCCTGAATAAGGCGGTTGAGGTTGATGGTCATCACGCTCTTGGAACCGGTGGCCACGGAAGCCGTACCCATGGAGTACTGGTGGGTGGTGTGGTTGTGCTCCTCGTCGTCCAGGTCCTTGAGGGAGTTGCGCAGGCGGCAGCAGCTGGAAAGGCTGTCCGGGCTGTTGGAGATGTAGCAGAAGAAGCTGTGCCCGCGGGACCACATTTCGGCCGTGAAATCGGCATATTCCTTATCGGCATAGTCGTCTCCGCCGTCCGTGAGAAGGGCCATGGTCTCCACCGGGAAGGTGAGGATGTAGTGGTTCCGCTCTTCGTTGAACCATTCCATGAAATGCTTCTGCAGCCAGGACAGGGTTTCCCAAACAGGGGCCGATCCGTCCGGGAAGCGGAAGTCCCCGAAGACGCCCTCGAAATAGGGCTTGTCGAAATAGCCGATGTTCCAGAACACCGTCTGGTAACCGC
>CAMHKD010000005.1:0-72882 GCA_946185645.1 uncultured Bacteroidales bacterium | reverse complement strand
TGGTGCTGGTTTCCTTCTCCTGCACGGGTCCCATCGTGGGTTCGGTGCTGCTGAAGTCCACCCAGGGGCAGTTCTGGACGCCCATGGTAACCATGCTGGCCTTCTCCGTGGCCTTCGCCCTCCCCTTCACCATCTTTGCCCTCTTCCCGCAGCTCCTCAAAAAGCTCAAGGGCGGCGGCTGGCTCAATTCCGTGAAGGTGGTGCTGGGCTTTGTGGAACTTGCCCTGGGCCTCAAGTTCCTCTCCACGGCCGACCAGACCTATCACTGGCACATCCTGGACCGGGAAGTGTACCTGGCGCTCTGGATTGTGATCTTCACCCTGCTGGGACTGTACCTGCTGGGCAAGATCCGCTTCAAATACGATGAACCCAGGGAGCACGTGAGCATCCTTCGGCTGCTCCTTTCCATCGGCGTTTTCTCCTTTGTGGTATACCTGGTACCGGGCATGTGGGGCGCTCCCCTCAAAGGCCTTTCCGGCTATCTGCCGCCCATTGAGACCCAGGACTTTGTACTGGGTTCCGGCGCAGTGGTTTCCTCCTCCGGTGAAGGCGCTTCCGGCAATACCTACGGGCTCAAGATAGCCCACGGGCTGGACGGTTACTTTACCCTGGAAGAAGGGCTGGAGGCCGCCCAGGCCACGGGAAAGCCCATTTTTGTGGACGTAACCGGCCATGGCTGCGTGAACTGCCGGGAGATGGAAGCCCGCGTGTGGAGCGATCCGGAAGTGCTCCGGCGCCTGAGGGACAACTTTGTGATTGTGGCCCTTTACACGGACGACAAGACCAAGCTGCCGGAAGGCCGATGGCTCACCACACCGGCCGGAAAGACGCTTAAGACCATCGGCAGTGTGAATTCCTATGTGGCACGCACCCGCTTTGGCGTAAACGCCCAGCCTAATTACCTCATCCTGTCTCCGGAAGGGGAAATCCTGGCCGGGCCGCGCGCCTATAACCTCTCCATTCCCGGATACATAGAATTCCTGGATTCCGCACTATGAGTGAACTTGCCCCGCTGATTGCCGACCTGGCGCTCATCCTCATCTGCGCCGGCGTAATGACGCTTATCTTCAAGAAGCTCAAGCAACCGCTTGTGCTGGGCTACATTGTGGCCGGCTTCATAGCCAGTCCGCACTTTGCCCTCACGCCTTCGGTAATGGACGCGGCAAGCATTCACGTATGGTCGGATATCGGCGTCATCTTCCTGCTCTTTGCCCTGGGACTGGAATTCAGTTTCAAAAAGATTGTGAAGGTGGGCGGTCCCGCCATCATCGCCGCCCTCACCATCATCTTCGGGATGATCCTGGTGGGCTTCCTGGTGGGATCGGCCTTCGGCTGGAGCAAGATGGACGCCCTGTTCCTGGGCGGAATGATCTGCATGAGCTCCACCACCATCATTTACAAGGCCTTCGAGGACCTGGGGCTCTCCAAGAACAAATTCGCCGGCCTGGTGATGTCCATCCTCATCCTGGAGGACATCCTGGCTGTGGTCCTCATGGTGGTCCTTTCCACCGTGGCCGTCTCCTCCAACTTTGAAGGCGGAGAGCTGGTGGGAAGCATCCTCAAGCTGGTCTTCTTCCTGGTTCTGTGGCTGGTAGTGGGCATCTATCTCATTCCGCTCATCCTCCGGAAAACCCGCTCCCTGATGAACGACGAGACCCTGCTGGTGGTTTCCCTGGGCCTTTGTTTCATGATGGTGGTGGTGGCTGCCAAGACCGGTTTCTCGGCCGCCTTCGGTGCCTTCATTATGGGTTCCATCCTGGCGGAAACGCTTGAGGCCGAGCACATTGAGCGCCTGGTAAAACCGGTGAAAGACCTCTTTGGCGCCATCTTCTTTGTGTCAGTGGGGATGATGGTGGACCCGGCCATGATTGTACAGTACTGGCTGCCCATCCTCATCATCACCGTTACCGTTATTGTGGGCCAGTCCTTCTTTGCCACGGTGGGCGTGCTGCTTTCCGGCCAGCCCCTCAAGACAGCTGTGCAAAGCGGATTCTCGCTTACGCAGATCGGTGAATTCTCCTTCATTATCGCTTCACTGGGCGTGGCGCTGGGAGTGACCAGCGACTTCCTCTACCCTATTGTGGTGGCGGTATCCGTAGTTACCATCTTCCTCACGCCATATATGATCCGCCTGGCCGAACCGGCCTACGGCTTCATATACAAGCATCTGCCCGGCAAGGTCCGTACCTTCCTGGACGGCTATGCAGAGGCTGCGGATCCGGTGGCGGTTAAAGAAAGCCCGTGGAAAAAGTACCTTAGCGCCCTGGGGCAGATAGTCCTCATTTACGGCATCCTGTGCGTTGCCATCTGCATCCTGGGCTTCCAGTTGCTGCTGCCCCTGGCCGAGAAATGGATTCCCGGCATCTGGTCGCACGTGGTGGTGGCCGTAGTTATCCTGGCCGCCCTGGCCCCCTTCCTCCGGGCCATCATGGTCAAGAAGAACCGGTCGGAGGAGTTCAAGACCCTGTGGCAAGCCAGTCCGGCCAACCGGGCGCCCCTGGCCGCCAGCGTGGTTCTCCGCTTGGCCATGGCTATGGGCTTCATCTTCTATGTGCTGGCCCGCCTCTTCCATGTCTCCATCCTCATCCTCCTGCTGCTGGCCGTGGCCGTGGTAGCTTACCTCATGTTCAGCCGCCTCACCAAGAAGCAATCCCGGCGCCTGGAAGAGACCTTCCTCACCAACCTGCGTTCCAGGGAGCTCCGGGAAGAATACCTGGGCAAGAAGAAGCCGGAATATGCTTCCCGCCTGCTGGACAAGGACCTGCACCTGGCCGAATTTGACATCCCCGCCGATGTGGAATGGGCCGGCGCCTCCCTCCACGACCTGAACCTGGGACAACGCTTCGGCGTACAGGTGGTGGCCATCATCCGGGGAAAACGGCGCTTCAGCATTCCCAATGCATCGGCCCGTATCTGTCCGCAGGACCGCATCCAGGTTATTGGAACGGATAAGGATCTGGAAGCCTTTGGAGCCGAGCTTCAGCGCAGTTCCGCGGCCGATATCCCGGACAATCTCCAGGACGGGGAAATGATTCTCCGCCGGCTGCCTGTAGGCCCGGATTCACCCTTCCTGGGCAAGGCTCTCAAGGACAGCGGCCTAAGGAACCGCTACAAATGCCTGGTTGCGGGCATAGAGAAGGCCGACGGCACCCTGCATATACCAAATGCCGCCCTCCCGTTGGAAGAGGGCGACAATTTGTGGATTGTAGGTGAAAAGAAGGACGTGGAAACCGTGCTGGGTTTGGCGTAATTATTTACGCACAAACACCACGCGGCGGTTCTTGGCCCTGCCTTCCTCTGTCTTATTGTCTGCAATGGGTTCCTTGGAGCCCTTCCCTACCGGAGTAAGGCGATCGTAACTGATACCCAGTTCCACCAGACGGGCCACAATGGCCTCGGCGCGCTGCTGGCTCAGTTTGTCATTGATGGCATCCGAACCGGTATTGTCACAATGGCCCTGTACCTCATACTTGAGTTCGGGGTACTTTACCATCAGGTCCTTAATCCGGTTAATCTCCTTGTCGGCATCGGCTGTGAGCGTAGCTTTGCCCGTATCGAAGGTGATATCGTAGGTAACAATCTTTTCCGTCTCCGCCGATGCTGTCGGCGCTACTTTAGGGGAGCAACCCACAGAAAGGAGAGCTGCTGCGGCCACTGCGGCCAAAATGATTTTCTTCATAGAATAATAAAGATTTAATTAACCAAAACAGGGGCCACCCGCTTGTTGGTGCTGTCCAGCAGGAGGTAGAAACCGGGTTTAACCGACTCATAGACCGTAACCTTGCGCTCAAACATGGGATAGGAGTTATTGGATTCCAGCGCTTTCTTGGCCAGGTCTTCCAGCTTGCCCAGGGTAAGGGTTCCGGACTTGGAAGAGAAGGGATCGAACGGGATTAAGGCCAGAGAAGACCTATTTTCATTGACATTAACAGATACGGTATTCTCCGTGACGGACAGGATGGATTCCGGCAATTTCTCCACAGAGAAGCTAAC
Organism: uncultured Bacteroidales bacterium; assembly: GCA_946185645.1. Taxonomy (GTDB): domain Bacteria; phylum Bacteroidota; class Bacteroidia; order Bacteroidales; family UBA932; genus Cryptobacteroides. Next base: position 68,889 of record CAMHKD010000005.1, on the reverse strand, counting down.
CACTTCCTTTTTGTCAATCTTGGCTTCTATCCACTTGGCCACCTTGTTGTTAATCCGGACATCCACCGTATCCTTTTCCACGGGTACGGAATCGTCAAACGCATCGTTGGGAATCCTGCGGATGTTGGTAATATTCCCCATGGAGATGGGCATCATGGCACCTTCACGGGTTAGGAAAATGGCCGATCCGTCAATGTAGTTCTGGGAGATCAAGACACCCGTGAGCGTGGGCATATTCTTGACTTCATAAACATCCAGATACGGGAACATATTGACATTCAAGCTCTTTTCCCTGTCCACGGACACCTTGGTCTGGCTGCGGATATTCTTATCGGCTACAACGATGGTCTTTTCGTCCACATCCATCTTCACATACTTTCCAACAATAACCTCCTTGATATTTCCTTCATAGGACCGGTCTGCCACCATCACGTCGTGGACCTTGGAATTGGCAAGATAAGTGATCCGTTCAATGTCGGACAGTTTCACAGTTACAGATTTCTTGCCGTATGCCAGGAAGGTGACAAGGTCACCGTCTTCCAGGATTTCTACCGAATCGGCAAAACTCTTTCCCCAGCGGGCGGTGATATTGTCCTTGCTCCGGGAAATCTGGATAGAGTCTCCGGGAACGGTATACTGTGCGGCCGTGTAGGTAACCGTGGCCTTATTGCTGGACGGGGACTGTTCTGAAACGTAACCGGTATAGATGGTTCCGTTCTTCATGATAACCTCCTGGGCCTGGAGGAAAGCGCCTGCTGCCAGAAGGGCCGTCAGGGCCAAAACAAATCTCTTTTTCATAATCTAGTCGAAAATAGGTTTAACCTGCAGCGACTTGGTAACGGTGTCATCGCCATACGAAATGGTAATTTTGCGATACTCCGACTTGGTAACCTTCAGGAAAGTACCGTTAACGCGGGCCTTCTGGCCGGCTTTAATGGTAAGATTGGTTTTCTTGGAGGAAACACCGCTGCCGGAAATGGAAACCGAAAGGGTTACCGTCTGCTTGCCGGTATTGGTAAAGGTTACCACAAACGGCTGCTCATCCTTTTCATTGGCCCGGTTGTTCACAGTGGCGGCGGCCACCGTAATGCTGGCATCCGGACCCAATGCGTCGAAATGACCGGAAAAGATGACAAGACCGTTGGAGGTCACTTCCACGTTATGAGGCGAGCTGGGCAGAACGTACTGGGCTGTGCGCTTGGTGGTTCCGTCTCCGCGAAGGGTGAACTCGGAATTGTGGTCCTCGCCGAAGCAACGGACCGAAATGTCATCGTCCTTGAACTCCTGCGGCAGGGATACCACAACCGCCACGCCTTCCTTCCCCTTCTCGGCCACGGCAACGGAGCCCCGCTCCAACTGGCAGGAGACCTCCGAATCCAACAGCTTCAGAAGGCCGACAGCACCTGCCTTGACCTTTGCAATGGCGTATTTGCCGTCAAAAGGCTCCGCTTCCTCAAACTGGGCGGAGAGAATGTGACGGGATCCCTTGACATAACCGTACTTGCCATTCTCCTGATAGGTGGAAGGCCCGTTGTAAACGATGGGCGGCGTAAAGCCATCCGGCCGTTTCTCGTCCGAGAGACGGTACTTCCAGTCGAACTTGAGATTGGGCTTCACATCCAGCTGGATAACCTCTCCGCTGGTGCCGATGGTGCAGAATGAACCTTTCTTGGTCTTGACCACCGCTTCTCCGTTATAGAAGGAAGTGCCGAAATAAATCTTTCCCAGACTCTTGTCCAGGGGGATTTCCACGCCGTTCTTATCTACGTACGTGACGGGATCCTTGGATTCCAGCGGGTCTCCGGAGCTGGAGCCGTTCTTGCTGGGTTTTCCCAGTCCCACCAGGGCATATCCCTGGCAGAAAGGATGCACGGTGCTGTATTTGAAATCTACAGCCAGGCCGCCTTCCTTATCCAGGAAACCATAGGCCCCCTTCTTGTTGAAAACGGGCAGGAAGCCTTCCGAGAAGAAGGGATAGTCCCCGATATAAAACTCTCCCGGAGGAACCAGTATCTCCCCGTCCTCGGAAATAATACCGGTCAGGCGATAGATCTTGGTTTTAGCATCGGCCTTCATGGCGATGGCAAAGCCTTCCGAAAAATCGGAAACCTTATCGGCCGATTCCGGGTCCACAATTACCTTTCCATCGGCCGAGACCAGTCCCTCGCCCTTCACCGTAGTAACCTTATACAGTTTTTCCGAGACCTGTTCTATGGCGTCGTACTCCGGCGGGACGGACCATTTGACACTCTGTGCCCGGACACCCAGGGCACAGAGCATCAGTCCTAAAGCTAACAGAAACTTATTTGCTGCCGTCATTATTTAAATGATGTCTTTATACTCGTTGTACAGTTCTTTCAAGAATTGAGCCTTGCAGGCCTTGCCGAAGGTTGCACCGGCTGTCCAACGACCCCAGTTCACGCCATAGAGCATGCCGTTCTTGGGATTGAAGATGGGAGAACCGCTGGCACCGCCGATGGATTCACCCTGATACTCGAAGGAATAACGGTCCGGCTTCATGCTCACCATGGTCTCACGGACAACAGGCTGCAGGGAATGCGTGCTTTCCACCAGAGCGTGAAGGACACCCTGAGGGTAACCGATCATGACCAGTTTGTCGGCCAGCGGTTCAATGACGCCGTCATAAACCTTGGTTTCGATATCAACCACATACGGGATGTCATCCGGGGTCTTCTTGACATTGAGCTGGAGCAGGGCTATATCCTTCTCGTCGGTCTTGGATTCGCCCAGGACGAAGCAGCGGTCCAGTTCGTCGGTATGCGTGTAATAACGGTCCGGATAACCCACGGAAATATAGTCCATGACACCCTTGAGGGTGATCTTGGCCTGCAGCATCTTGTCAATCATGGCATTCAGGTTGGCACGGGACTGGTCGCCGGAAGCGATCCACTGGGCCACGATCATTTCGCCCAGCGGAGAGTCGTTGAGCCTGTTCACATCGTCCATGTTGTTGCACTCCGTAACGGGAATGAGCCGCTTTCTCTGTGCGTTCACATCGTTGAGAAGCTGGGTTTTCACCTCCTCGTCTTCATACTCCCACGGAACCGCCACGTGACGGTTGGTGGCCATGACGCCCTTCCGGTCCACGAAGAAGGCTGTGGCGGAATAAGAACGGGCGGCCTGGAAGCCCGGAAGCTCTCCGTCCCACGTAGTCTTGGGGATGGGAGTATCTTCCAGGAAGGCGACATAATGGTAAGAAGCCTGTACATAGACAACGGCCGGAACATACTTCTTGCTCCATCCGTTATTGGCAATGAGGGCACGAATGCCGAAGAACAGACCCACTATGGCGGCGGCAGCAGCCAGGGAAATGAGAAGCGGCTTGAGCCAAGGTGCCTTATTGGGCATGTAGGAAAGGATCTGCTCCGTTACATCCGAATCTCCGCAGATCACATTCTGGCCACGCTTGAGCGGGATAAACTTGTTGGCAGGAATCTTCTTTCCGTCCACCAGCGTACCGTTCTTGCTGTCATTGTCCATGATGAAGAACTTCTTGTCCTTCTGCATGAGGATGGCATGGTAACGGCCCACGAACGGGCTGGAAACGGGAATTTCCGCCTTCTGGCTGGTGCCGATATTATACCAGGTCTCCCCGTTCTTGGGACCATAGTTGATGGGAACCTTGTTCCAGTTGAGTTCCATGTCGCCGAAGCGGACCAGGTCTCCCCGCTGGACACGGATTTCCTCATTGGGGGTAAGGCGTTTGTTGCCCACGAAGGTGCCGTTAAGGCTGTTCTTGTCCTCCAGGATCATCTTGCCGTCGTCGGTGAGCAGTAATTCTGCATGGAGACTGCTGACAAATTCGCTGTTGAACACAATGTTGCAGCTGGCAGCGCTGCCGATTTTCAATAGTTTCATAACAGTGTTTTATATTAAAATATCATTGTCTTTTACTTAAGAACCCAACTATAAGGGCCTGTAACCACGGGAGGAAGTATCCGGTTTTGCCTCCTCTTCGGCCTTCTTCTTTTCTTCCGCCGCTTTCTTCTTTCTCCTCTCCTCGGCCTGCTTCTTCTTGCGTTTTTCGGCCTCTGTCATTTTCTTGAGTTCCGCACCTACATCAATGGCTCCCTCTTTCTTGGCAGTATCGGCAGGCTGTTCAGTAGATACCGGAGGAATAGAGCTGCCTCCTCCGCCGCCATAACCGCCGCCAGAGCCGCCGGTCTTGAAGATGTAAGGCTTGGCAATAAAGAATCCGCCGATGAGTACGGCTGCAATGAGCAGGCACAGTCCGGCAATCTTGTAGGGCTTAAGCGGATCCGGGACCTCTTTCCAGTCCAGATGGGCCTGGCCGGCGAAGGTGACCACATCCTTGCGGCGCACCCTGTAGGGTACGTTGGGCTTCAGTTTCCGCCCGTTGATAGCCGTTCCGTTGCTGCTCTTGTCGATAATCTCCATCTTGCCGGAAGGATAAACCTTCAGGAGCGCATGCTGCCGGCTAACAAATTCATTGTCTACGTGGATGGCGTTTGTGTCGCCACGTCCGATGGTGTAGATTTTCATACTATATACTATTTAATATTCTTTTCAGTCCGTCCAGGATGTACTTGTAGTGCCCGGCGGTGGAAGCACCGTCCTTCTTGCGGGTATAATTCACGTCATCCTGTTTTGCAATGGGATTGTCCAGCCATTCCAAAACCTTCTTCACATCCGGGCTGTCCTTCTTGCCGGCTTTTCCGGCAAAAGTTTCAATGGCCTTACGAACGGCTTTCACTTCGGCCTCCTTAAGAGTGGCTTCCGAGCCCTCCTTAGCCGACATCTTGGCAAGCTTTTCCGTCCGGCCGATAATACCCGTGAGTTCCTTCTTCAGGTCTTCCCTCTCCTTCTTCGCATTGTCTATGCTGGCCTGTTCCTGCTCCAGCCTTTCGGCAACTTTTCCCTTATCGCCACCGGCTACATTCTTCATCTCGTCCACGAACTGGGCATGCTGATTTTCCGTAAGTTTGAGACGCTCCTGCGTTTCTTCCAGTTCGTTCTTGAGGCCGCTTACCACATATACCAGCGAATCCATCTGGGTGGGGCCCACGGCATCCCTGCCTGGACGGTTCCTCACAAGCAGGATTACATTGAGCAACAAACTTACAAGGCACACGGCCGCCAGGATAAGGAAAACAGTTTTTTGCCTGGTACTCATCTTTTCTTGCATTTTTGAATTTGTCTTTGTCTCCACCATGGCCAGCGTAAGGTTGTCGTGACCGCCGCCATTGGCAAACCCCTCTTCATCTACCCGCACGACCAGGGTTTCCACCGCACCCGAAAGAACGGGGGTACGGGCAGCCATGGCCGTAATTGTCTTTTCCGGGAACATGCCCCAGATACCGTCCGTGCAAAGCATGAAACGGTCCCCTTTCTCATAGGCAAGTTCCACAATCTCCGGCTTCACCTGGGTGTTGATGCCCAGGGCACGGAGAATAATATTGGAGTCCGGATGCGTGCGCGCCTCCTCCTCGGATTTGATTTCGTGATCCCGGAGCTTGGCAAAGACCAGGGAATGGTCGTTGGTGCGGAAATGCTTGAAGCCCCGGCGGAACTGATATACCCGGCTGTCTCCCATGTGGGCCACGATGGCCGATTGGTCATTTATGAGAAGCGCCGTGAGGGTGGTACCCATCCCCTTTTTGGAAGAATCCTCCTCTACCGCGTCCAATATGACTTTATTGGCGTTTTCGATGGCCTCCCGCATGAGTTTGCTCCGGTCTTTCTCTTCCGCCCCATGCTCCTGGATATACTGCAGAAGCGCATGGACGGCCAGCGAAGAAGCTTCCTTGCCGGACGGACCGCCCCCCATGCCGTCACAGACGGTAACCAGAAAACCCGCCGGGGTATCTCCCCAGGCGCAGGAGTCCTGATTCTCCCGCCTGCCACCTTGCCGGCTGTCTGCATATACGGTAAGGGGGAACGATGTATTCAATTGTCTCATAAGAACAGAATAAGAATAATAACAATGATGGCCGCAAAGCCCACACCCGCAAGTACCGGAATCAGCCAGCTGGAAACCGAACTGCTTTTAGAGGAACGGGAGGCGGAGCCGGTCTTCTTCCCGGAAGCCGCTTCCATCAGTTCCCGCTTGAATTCCGCCGCAGTCTGGTAACGTTTGGCCGGGAATTTCTCCAGGGACTTGCTGATAACCTTCATCACAGCCTTTGGAACGCCTGGAATGGGCTTAAGGACCTCCGGATTGTCGGAATAGGGCTTGGTGCCACTGAGTAAGTCGTACAAAGTGGCACCCAGCTCATAAATATCCGTGGTGCTCTTGAAGGAGATGTCCGTCTGTCCTTTCTGGATATACTGCTCCGGGGCGGCATAACCGGCCGTTCCCAGCAGGCCTCCGTTTCCGGAAGAGACCAGCTTGGAAGTACAGGCGATGCCCAGATCCATCAGCCGGATGTTGCTCCCGTTTTCCACCATGATGTTGGAAGGCTTGATATCCAGATGGACGATGCCCTTCTCATGAATGTATGTGAGGGCGTCCATGACAGGATAGATGCATCGGCAGATGTGATTCACCCAGTCCGGGGAATTGCGCATCTGCTCCACGAATTTGTTGAGGGGAACGCCCTGCACCAGCTTGCTGATAATGAAAATGGGGCCTTCGTCCACATATTCCTCACAGTAGCCCACCATCTCAATCAGGTTCCGGTGCCGGAATGCCAGGGAAGCTTCCTGTTTGGCTCTCTGGCGGACGGCCGGGATTTCCGCTATCTGCGGAGCAACGCGCTTGATGGCCACCATATTGTAACGGTCCTGGCAGGAACGGCCGAAATACACCGTTCCCATGGCTCCGCTGCCCAGCGGTTTTTCGTTCCGGTCATAGACGAACCATTCTCCCGTGTTGGCACGGAGATAGACCTTGCTTCCCTCAACTTCTATGTTATGACGTTCCGCCATGGATTATTGCAGTCTGCTTAAAATTTCTTCCGCAAAAGCGTCGTTGCCCTGAAGGGCGGCCTGACGCTGGCAGGCCCTCAGGTGCCAGAGACCCCGCTGGGCATCCCGTTCGCCGCCAATAATGCTGTCGAAGCGCTTAACGTACGAATAAGCCAGCTCATAATGGGCATAATAGCACGTGGTGTCCTGCTGTACCGCCTTGCGGCTGTAATCGTAGGCCTTCTGGTAATCTATCTCGTAGGGAGATTCCAAGCCCAAATCCGTGCAGGCGCCTTCATGGCTGTACAGGGAAGCCATAATGGCATTGGCCAGGGCCGATGAAGTGGAATCCTTGTCGATGGCTTTGTTAAGCAGATCCACTCCCTCTGCCAGCTGACCGCCCTGCAGCCGGGCAATGGCCTCCGAGGTATACCAGGCGGCACTGGGAAGGGTATCCCGAACCGGTACATCCAGATCGTCCGCCGTGAGTGCGGTTTCATCCATCGCAGCCACCTTGGGCGCCTTGGGCGTCTTGGGGCGGGTGGCGAGGAAGATGGCCAGGCCGGCCACCAGCACCACACCGGCAGCGATACCGCCGATGAGCTTCCAGTTGAGCGGAGGCAGCGACGGCATCTTTACCGCAGCGCCGGAAGAGGAAGATCCTGCACGTTCTATGGTATGCTCAAGGTCCGTACGGAATTCCGCGGCCGATTGATAACGGTCGGCCTGCTTCTTGGCCAGGGCCTTGGATACGATGGTGCGCATCTTCTTGTCCCGGATAAGATTCACGGGAGGCGGAGTTTTGAGCTGGGCTTCCAGAATCTCCTGACGGGGACCGTCGAACGGGAGTTTTCCGGTAAGGAGCTGGAACAGCAGAATGCCCACGGCATACAGGTCCGTGGTTTCATTCTCATGGGAAATATCGCCCAGAACCAGTTCCGGAGATGCATAGGCCGCCTTGCCCATGAACTGGCCGGCGGTGGTAAGGTGCGCATTCTCCCCTTTTATCTCTGCAAACTGCTTGGCAATGCCGTAGTCTATGAGCTTCACCCTTCCGTCCGCGAGAATCATGATATTGCTGGGGTCTATATCCCGGTGGATATAACCCTTGTCATGCAAAGCCATGAGACCGGAAAGGAGCTTTTTTACAATAAAGCGGGCAAACTCCTCCGGCTGCTGCTTAGACTGGAGATATAACTGTTCGGCAAACTCTATCTTCTTTCCATCCCGTCCGGTGGTGACGCCTTTAAGCAGGTCCGACAGCATTACCCCGTACAGCAGTTCGCTGGCCACGTGGTAATGATGCAGGATGCTTCCGTCGGCAGTGCGCTCGTCCACCTGGATGAAACCGAACATCTTGAGGAGATTTTCGTTATCAATCTGGATGGACGCCTCCCGCCGGGAACGCTCAATGGCATTGGGCGGAAGGTCATCGAACAGGAACTTGATGGCGGCAGCCTGTCTTACACCGGTGCGTTCATCTACACGGAAACCCTGATAGACCTGCCCCATTCCGCCTGCGCCGATGGGTTCCAGGTCCGTATCCACCTCATAATGAATACCGAGCCTTTTTTCCTCCTCTCCCTGAATCTTTAGGATGGAAGCCATATGTTACAGCAGATGTGAAGTATAACCATTTTCAATATCGGCCACGCCGTCCATTCCTTCCGTTCCACCCACGGGGCGACGGCTGGAGTCGTACAGACGGCCGCTGGCGGAGGTGCGATCCGAATCCAGATCGAATTCGTCACGCTTCTCTTCCTTAACGGGAGCGGCTTCCTCGGCCGGAGCAAAGCCTTCCGCCACCTTAAGACCCAGTTCGAACGGGTTCACCAGGATGAGATAAAGGACATAATTGTCGCCGATGGTGAGGAAATCCCCATTCTTGCATTCGGCCTCCTTACGTACTTCTTCTTCATTCACGAAGCCGCCGTTGACACCGCGTACATAGATATCGGCCAGATATTCCTTGGTGGTTTTCATCCGGCGGATGTTAAGGGTGGCGTGATGGCCGGAAACCGTCATTTCCGAAAGGACAATGTCGTTGTCCTCGTCCCGGCCGATGGTATTCTCTCCCAGATGGAGCGGCCAGTATTCACCGGAGGGTGTCCGGGAAACGGAATACAGGAAACCTACCACGGGCTCTGAGGAAACCAGGGAACGGTCCTTTTTCTCCTCACGGGACTTGGGTTCGGCATAGGATGAAATGGCGTTTTCCACATCGGGAATATGGGTGCCTTCGGAAGAAGCGCCGGAGCGCGAGTACATTTTAGTTTTAGGTGCCATAATTATAATAAATTAAAACAATACTCAACGATTTACGAGGCGGATTCCCTGCAGAATGCCGCCTTGTATGCTATAACTGGTTATCACTTACAAATATATAAAAAAAAGTTAACAATATACTATTCTTTACATATAATTTGCCCGTGCACAAAACAGACTCATTCTGTGCACGGGCAGGGTAAAGTGATAAGGATTATTTACCTTCTTCTGAAAAGCAGGTCCATATCGGCCTGGAGGGCATCGTTCGCCAGTTTTTCGGGGACGAATTTCCAACCGCCGATGACGGCGGGGGTGCCGATGATTTCCGGGTCTATGGAGCCGTTTTTCATGAGATAATCGTACAGGATGTTCCGGATTTCCGGATAACGGGCCACAACCCTTTCGTCAACATTGTCCGTGTCCACGCCGGCTTGCTGCAACAGCTCGCCGCCGCCGCTGGCGCGATAGGAAGTCATGGCCACATTGTACGTACGGTCCAGCTGGAACGGCGTTTCATCGGCCATTTTCTCAATGGTGACGCGGGAGCCGCGGGGCTTGGTTACGTCCACGGTGTACCAGAGGCCGCCGGCCGAGTCGAAGTTGTACGTGCGGGCCACGAAGGACCAGCCTTCCTGCTGGGTGCGTGCATCGGCCCGCTGGGCAATCTTTAGCACATGCTCCCCGGGCTTGGAAATGGTCTGGATCCACTGGTCGTAGGAAGCCTCCAGGTAACGGAGGATCTCCTCTCCGGTCATCTGAACCACAAACAGCTGATTTTCAAACGGGTAGATGGTGAAAAGGTCGTTATAGATGACGGGGCCGGACTTTATGTAACCGTTATAGGTGAGCGGCGCTGCGATGGAAATCTCCGCCGGCGGGCAGCCCAGGCCCAGGGTGTGCAGGAGGTTCAGATAGTCGCTCATGCCTTTGTAGGCGTCGCGGGTTCGGAGCTCCGTATTCAGGATGCCGACCTCCTGCAGGGTGAAGGCCTTCACGGCTTCATAATCCTTCTGGAAATGCGCCCGCATCTGGGGATCGGCCTGCTTGGCATCTACCGGAATGAGGTCTACGTCAATGTGTTTGCTCACAATCTTGCCTTTCTCCACCTTCAGGTGCAGCTTGCCATGGGCCAGGTTGCGGCTGTGGCTGCCGGAGTTCATGAGGGCGGTGCTGTCTCGGGATTCCACATAGGGCCGATGGTCGTGCGCGCAGAGTACGAAGTCCACTCCTTTGACCAGGTTGAAAACATCCAGACCTTCCGACTCCAGGATGGAACCGTCACCTTCTCCGGTGCCGGAATGAACGCCCACTATCACCACGTCCGGATGCTCTTTGACTTTTACGGCATCCACATCCCGCTGAACGATGGAAACAATTGGTTCAAAGTGCATTCCGCTCCAGAGATTCTCTCCCAGCCAGGCCTTGATATTGGCATTTTCATACCCCAGGACAGCCACCTTCATGCCTCCCCTGCGGAACATCTTATAGGCGGGGAAATAGGGTTTTCCGTTGTCTTCCCTTATGGCGTTTCCGGCCAGAAGGGGGATGTGGAATTTTTTGAGGTCCCTGTTCACCCGGTCATAGACACTGTGACCGGTTTCCACGTCGTGGTTTCCCCAGACAATGGCGTCGTACTTCATGTAATCCATGATCCTGGGGAAAAGATGCGGGGTAATGGTATCTATATAGTTGTAATAATACGCCGCATTGTCTCCCTGCAGGCAGTCTCCCACGTCAATGAGGAGCACATTGGCGGCTCCGTCGGCCGCACGCACGCTGTCCACGTAATGGTTCACGGCAAAAAGGGACGGCCGGATGGCCTTGCCGGGCACATAGGTGGAGTCGAACCAGGTGCTGTGAACATCGTTGGTGGACAGCACGGTAAGGGTATATTCGCCGTCTTTAAGCCTGTTACAGCAGGTAATGGAAAGAACGAGGGCAGCCAAAAGGCCTAATCTGCGGATGGTCATAGGATTAGTGTTTATATTATCTGGGCCGGAAGCCCTTCATTTGCTGCAGTAAATTGCCTGTCATGGCGCCCTTCATCACTTTGCGGGTGCCTTCGAACTGCTTCAGGAGCCGGTTCACTTCCGGGAGGGAGGTGCCGGAGCCATCGGCAATGCGCTTGCGGCGGGAGCCGTTGATGGCGTCCGGATGCTCGCGCTCGTAAGGAGTCATGGAGAGGATAATGGCTTCCGTTGCCTTGAAGGCATCGTCCGGAACGTCCACATCCTTGAGGGCTTTGCCCACTCCGGGAATCATGCCCGCCAGGTCCTTGATGTTGCCCATCTTCTTCACCTGCTGGATCTGCTCATAGAAATCCCAGAGGGAGAACTGGTCCTTGGCCAGCTTCTTCTTTAGCTCTCGGGCCTGCTTCTCGTCAAACTGCTCCTGGGCCTTCTCTACCAGGGAAACCACGTCTCCCATGCCCAGGATGCGGTCGGCAATGCGTTCCGGATGGAAAACGTCCAGCGCTTCCAGCTTTTCTCCGGAGCTCACGAATTTGATGGGCTTGCCCACAACGGCCTTAATGGAAAGGGCTGCACCGCCGCGGGTATCGCCGTCCATCTTGGTGAGCACCACGCCGTCAAAATCCAGCCTGTCGTTGAAGGCCCTGGCGGTTTCCACGGCGTCCTGACCGGTCATGGCGTCCACCACAAAGAGGGTCTCCGTGGGCTCTACAGCCTTGTGCAAGGCCGATATTTCGTCCATGAGCTGCTGGTCCACGGCCAGACGGCCGGCGGTATCCACGATAACCACGTTAAAGCCTTCGGCCTTGGCCTTTGCGATGGCGGCTTTGGCAATGCGGATGGGATCTTTCTCCCCCTCTTCCGTATAGACGGGAACGGCGATGCTTTCTCCCAGCACCTTGAGCTGTTCTATGGCGGCCGGACGGAAGGTATCGCAGGCGGCCAGCATCACCTTCATGCCCCGTTTGGACTTGATATGAAGGGCCAGCTTGCCGGAGAAGGTGGTTTTACCGGAACCGTTGAGACCGGCCACCAACACCACGCCGGGATTGCCTTTGATATTGATGTCCTGGGCCGTTGAACCCATGAAGGAGGCCAGCTCGTCGTGCATGATCTTCACCATCATCTGCTGCGGCTTCACGGCCGTGAGAACGCCCGTGCCGATGGCCTTGTCTTTCACCTGGTTGCAGAAATCCTTGGCTACTTTGTAGCTTACATCGGCATCCAGGAGGGCCTTGCGGATGTCCTTGACGGTTTCCGCAACATTGATTTCGGTGATCTTGCCTTCACCCTTGAGTATCTTGAAAGACCTTTCCAGTCTCTCGCTCAAATTCTCGAACATACGTAATTCTTTTAGCCTACAAAGATAACCATTTTTGCCGGATTCCCGTTCAAAGCTGGTAGGGGATAAAAAAATGAGAAAGATTTTAACGTTTCAACCGATTATTTTAACGTTTCGAAGAGTCTCCCCACGGGCGCCCCGCTATCTTTGCGGAAAACGTTTGTACTATGAAAAAGAAAAGATGGATGGCGGTGCTTCCGCTGGTGGCGGCCCTTACCGCGTGTGAAGATTTCGGCCTCACAGGGCCGCAGGGAGAACTAAGATGGACGCTGGACCGGGAAGTCCTCACAAAGGCTTCCAGCGAGATTCCGGACACCAATGACTTTATCCTAACCATTACGGACAGCAAAGGGAATTCCCTTTACGAAGGCAGCTACGGGGATTCTCCGCAGGCCCTGCAGGTGGATCCGGGAAGCTATACCATTAGCATCGTCTCCATCCCTTTCACTTCTCCCGCCTTTGCCCGGCCGCAGTATGGAGATGAAAAAGTGGTGGTGGTAAAAAGCGGCCAGAGTGTGGACGTAAGGCTGGAGTGTACCCTGCAGAACGCCGGTCTCCGGCTAAAGATTGCACCGGATTTCCTTACCTCTTTCCCGGACGGCGTCCTGTATGTAAAAGGAGGAAACGCCAGGCTCATGTACAGTTACAAGGAAACGAGGATTGCGTACTTCAAACCGGGCGAAGTCTCCGTTACCCTATACAATGAAGGCAAGGACCAGACGCTGTTCACCCGCACACTGGAGGCGCGGGAAATCCTTAGCGTAAGCATCTCTGCGCCAAGCAGTTCGCAAGGGACAAGTTCCATCCGGGTGGCCCTGGACACCACCAAGAACTGGACCAACGATTCGTTTGTGATCGGCGGGAACGGCAGTGGAGGAGGCGGAAACGGCGGGAGCGAAGAAACGGACGCCTATTCCGTGGCCGAAGCAGCCTCGCACGTGGGAGAAGAGGACGTGTGGGTCTATGGCTATATAGTGGGCGGGGACCTCTCGGCCTCCGGGAAATCGGTGAAGACCAAAGACATCGGCAAGCAGACGCATTTTGCCCTTGCAGCGCGCTCCAGCGTAACGGACAAGGCCTCCTGCGTGGCGGTGGAACTGCCCTCCGGCAAGGTGCGCGAGGCGCTGAACCTGGTGGACCATCCGGACCTCATCGGCCAGCGTGTATATGTAAAAGGAAACCTTGTGGACAAGTACTTCGGCACCACTGGCCTCAAGGGCACCAACGACTACGTACTCAAGTGATTACAGTACAGAATCTGCCAGGCGGAGAATCTTTCCCGCCAGGACATCGTACCAGCGGCGCCTGCGATATGCCTTCCATTCCTGCAGGTTCACTTCCTGGCTCTGTTCCAGGTCCTTGAGGAAGATTTCCTTGGACGCCAGGGCCATTTCCCGGCCATAGACGTAGGCATTTACCTCGTGGTTGATCTGGAAGCTCCGCACATCCATATTGGACGCGCCGGTGAGGGTGAGGTAGTCGTCGCACACCACCGTCTTGCAATGGATGAACTCCCCTTTCCACTGGTAGATGCGGATGCCCGCTTCCATGCACTCCGTATAGAAGGAACGGTTTACCGGGCCGATGATGGGCGTATCCACCTTGGACGGCAGGAGGATGCGCACGTCCACGCCGCGGAGCGCCGCCGCCTTGAGCGCGTTGATAACGGACTCCGGCGGGCCGAAATACGGGTTTTCCAGGTAGATATAGTCCCGCACGTTCTGCAGGATCCACTCATAGCTTAGCTGGACATTGGGGTAAGGAAAATCCGGTTCGTCCGTAGCAATTTGGATAAGATTGTTCTTGAGCGGACCATCCCCTCCCCTGATCTCCGGATTGAAATACACCGACAGCGGCTCCTCAATGCTACCGCCCGATGTGAGCCAGGTGTCAATAAACGAGGCCTGAAGGGCATGGATGGCAGGGCCTTCCAGCCTCAGGTGGGTGTCCCTCCACTTGTAGCGGTAATTGTTGTTGATGTTCATACCGCCGGTATAGGCCACCTTCCCGTCCACAATCACTATCTTCCGGTGATTGCGGCTGTCCAGCCTGAGCCAGTAGTTCAGGAGGCCGTTCCGGGGGTTGGAGAAACGCTTGACCGCAATGCCCGCGTCCTTCATTTCTCGGTAATAGGACCAGGGAATATAGCGGTTGGCAAAGCCTTCATGGATGTAGCGGACCGTGATGCCTTCCCGCGCCCGGGCAATGAGAAGGTCCCGGATTTCCCGGCCAGCTTCGTCGTTCCCAAAGCGGAAATATTCAATGTGGATGTACTTCTTGGCAGCCAGGATATCCCGCTTGAGCAGCTCCCACTTGCGTTCCCCCGTGGTGATGATTTCCAGGGAATTGCCCGAAGTAAGCTTGTTGCCGGGATTTCCGCCCAGCAGAAGTTGCGCCAACGGCCGATAGGATTCCTCCACCTCCTCCACGGCACTGTCCGAAAAGACCTGTGCGGCCAGCTCCGGTGGAATCTCTTCCCGGAAACGCTTGATGACCTTCCCGTGCAGGCGCTCCATGATGCCGAAACGCCGATAATGCACCCCGCAAAGCAGGTAAAGGATGAGGCCCACAACGGGGATAATGGCTATGAACAGCAGCCAGGTTACCTTCCAGCCGGAGTCTCCGTCGTCCAGCAGGATAAAGAGCACAATGCTGAGATACAGCATGGCCACAATGATGATCAGTATGATGGATGCCGGAGTCATAGTCCAAGCAAAGATAAGGAATTCTCCCGATTATTGTTACCTTTGTGAAACAGAAACTCCATAACCATGCATACCACAAAACTCCTCGCGGCTCTTTCTGCCACACTTGTAACTGTCTGTGCCTGCGGCCCTTCCTGGCAGGAATCCCAGGCCGATGGCTATAAACTCATCACCCAGAAAAAGGGTGCTACCCTGGGCTATACATCGGCCCCCATCCTGGAGGCGGACGGATACGCCTTCAAGGACCTTAACCGGAACGGGGAACTGGACGTGTACGAGGACTGGCGGAAGCCGGCCGGGGAACGTGCCGAAGACCTGGCCGCCCAGCTTTCCATTGAGGAAATTGCCGGTCTCATGCTCTACAGCGGCCACCAGGCCATCCCGGGAAGCGCCTACGGTTTTGGCGGTGCCACCTACGGCGGTAAGAATTATGCCGAAAGCGGCGCGCAGCCCTGGGACCTCACGGACCAGCAGCGGAAGTTCCTGGAGGAGGATAACCTCCGGGCCGTGCTGGTGACCACCGTGGAATCCCCGGAAGTGGCCGCCCGCTGGAACAACAACGTACAGAGCTTTGTGGAAGGCCTGGGACACGGCATCCCGGCCAATAATTCGTCGGACCCGCGCAACGAAACCGCCGCTACGGCCGAATTCAACATGGGCGCCGGCGGACAGATCTCCCTCTGGCCCACGCCGCTGGGACTGGCCGCCACCTTTGACCCTGCCCTGGTGGAACAGTTCGGCCAGATAGCCTCTCAGGAATACCGCGCGCTGGGCATCGCCACGGCCCTCAGCCCGCAGATAGACCTGGCCACGGAACCCCGCTGGAGTCGCTTCAACGGCACTTTTGGGGAAGATCCCGCCCTGGATACGGACATGGCCCGGGCCTATGTGGACGGCTTCCAGACCACTCCCGACAGCAAGGACGGCTGGGGCACGCAGAGCGTGAACGCCATGATCAAGCACTGGCCCTCCGGCGGCCCGGAGGAAGGCGGACGGGACGCCCACTTCAACTACGGCAAATACGCGGTGTATCCGGGCGGTAATTTTGAGACGCAGATCCGGGCCTTTACGGAAGGCGCCCTCAAACTTAACGGCGGCACCTCCATGGCATCGGCCGTTATGCCCTACTACACCATTTCCTACGGAATAGATCCTTCCGGAAAGAATGTTGGCAACAGCTATAACAAATTCATTATCACGGACTTGCTTCGGGATAAATACGGCTTTGACGGCGTAGTCTGTACAGACTGGAACATCACCTACGACAACGCCTCCATAGAATCCTTCGACGGCAAATGCTGGGGCACGGAAACCCTTACCGTGGCCGAACGTCATTACGAGGTAATCAAGGCCGGCGTGGACCAGTTCGGCGGCAACAACGACAAAGGCCCCGTCCTGGAAGCCTATGAGATGTGGGTAAAAGACTTTGGGGAGGAAAGCGCCCTGGAGCGCTTCCGGGCATCGGCCAAGCGCCTGCTCCTCAACTCCTTCCGCACAGGTCTCTTTGAGAATCCTTACCTGGATCCCGCCACCACGGCCAGCATCGTGGGTAAGCCGGAGTTCATGCAGGCCGGATATGATGCCCAGCTAAAGAGCGTTGTCATGGTGAAAAACCACGGAAACGCCCTTCCTGCCAAAAAGGCCAAAGTATTTGTACCCAAGCGCTTCTATCCCCTCTCCATGGGCATGTTCGGCCTTTCCCGCGGCCCGGAGGCGCACTGGGATTACCCCATCGACCGTGCCCTGGTGGAGAAGTACTATGAGTGGACGGACAACCCCGCAGAGGCAGACTTTGCGCTGGTCATAATCCAGGAACCCTCCTCCGGCAGCGGCTACAGCGTGGAAGACCGCGCCAAGGGCGGCAACGGCTATGTGCCCATCAGCCTGCAGTACAGGCCCTACAAGGCCGATTTTGCCCGCGCGGAATCCCTTGCCGGCGGAGACCCCAAGGAAAGCTTCACCAACCGTTCCTTCAAGGGAAAGACCGTCACCACTTCCAACGAGGAGGACCTGAATCTGGTCATTGACACCAAAGCCGCCATGGGAGACAGACCCGTGGTGGTGGTAGTGAACCTCTCCCGCCCGGCCGTGCTGGCAGAGCTGGAGCCTTATGCCGATGCCATCCTCCTTTCCTTCGGCGTTCAGAATCAGGCGGTTCTGGATATCGTGAAGGGTAGCGCGGAACCTTCCGGCCTCCTCCCCATGCAGATGCCGGCGGATATGCGCACCGTGGAAGAGCAGTTTGAGGACACGCCCCGGGACATGCGTCCCCTCAAGGATAAGGACGGCAACAGCTGGGACTTCGCCTTCGGCCTTAACTGGTCCGGCGTAATCCGCGACGCCCGCGTGGAGCGGTACGGAAATTGATGCAGAAAGGGGTCGATGAAACCTTATCTCAAGCATCTGGAAGACCAGATTCACCTGAACGGCAACCGGAAAGCCCTGTGCGACTACGGCGGCCTCAGCTTTACTTATGCCGACCTGGCCAAGCAGATTGAACTTTATCACATCTACTTCCACACCATCGGCATCCGTAAGGGAGATAAGATTGCCCTCTGCGCAAAGAATTCGGCCCGCTGGGCCATCGCCTTCCTGGCCGTAAACACCTACGGGGCGGTGATCGTTCCCCTCCTGGCCGATTTTACGCCGGACAGCGCCGCCCACCTGGTGGACCACTCGGAGAGCGTGCTGCTGTTTGTGGATCCGGACATGTGGAAGCGGATGAACGTGGGGCTGATGCCACGCCTTAGGGCCGCCATCAACTGCAAGGCCGATAAGCTGCTGTGGACGGCCGGAAAGAAATACGAAACGGCCTGGAGTCACCGGAAAAAACAGTTTGCAGGGCAGCATCCCGGCGGATTCCCCCCGGAAAAAGTATCCTACAACGCCGTGTCGGAGAATGACCTGGCCCTTATCAATTATACTTCCGGTACATCGGGCAACCCCAAAGGCGTTATGCTTTCGTACTCCGCCATGTCGGACATGGTGGAATACCTGCAGGGAAGGCTGGGCAGCCAGCCGGACCAACTGGTGTCCATGCTGCCGCTGGCCCACATGTACGGCCTCACCTTTGAACTGGTCTATCCCTGCTGCACTGGATTCACCATCCATTTCCTGGGGAAAGCGCCCTCGCCTTCCCTTTTGCTCAAGGCCCTGCAGGAAGTCCGGCCCGGCATCCTGGTCACCGTGCCGCTTATCATGGAAAAACTCCACCAGCTGCTAATAGCTCCGCAGCTGGAGGAACGGCATCTCAAAATGCCCGGGTTCAACTCGCTCTATTACAAGTCCATCGGCAAAAAAGTGCTCAAAGAATTGGGCGGACGGGCACATACCGTCATCATCGGCGGCGCTCCCCTGAACTGGGAGATCGAATGCAATTTCCGCAAGATCGGCCTGCCGTACGTGGTGGGCTACGGCATGACGGAAGCCTGTCCCCTGCTCTCCTTTGAAACGGCCGACAAGTTCGTTCCCGGTTCCTGTGGAAAGCCCGTGCACGCCATCCGGATAGATTCCTCGGACCCGGAAAACGTCCCCGGAGAAATCCAGACGCAGGGGCCCAACCTGTTCCTGGGCTATTATAAGAATCCGGAGGCCGATGCCAAGGCCCGTACAAAGGACGGCTGGTTCCGGACCGGAGACCTGGGCACGCTGGATTCCGGCGGAAACCTGTTTATCCGCGGCCGGATAAAGGCCCTCATCCTAAGCGCCACCGGGCAGAACATTTACCCGGAAGAAATTGAGCAGCTGCTGGATATGCACCCGTACGTGAAGGAATCCGTGGTGGTGGACCGCGGCGGAAAACTGGTGGCCCTGGTGTATCCGGACACGGAAGGCATAGCCACCCTGGAAGAGCGGGACCACCCGGAAGTACCGGAGATTATCCGCGCCCAGATTAACGCCAAACTCCCTTCCTACAGCCAGATTTCCCGTCTGGAACTAACAGACATGCCCCTGGTCCGTACGGCCAAGGGCACCATAAAACGCCATCTATATCAATAGCTTCGCTATTGCCCCACCATCAATAGCTTCGCTATTGCCCCACCGCACAGTTATATTTATCAACGTTACCCTCTCCC
Source organism: uncultured Bacteroidales bacterium (assembly GCA_946185645.1). Classification (GTDB taxonomy): domain Bacteria; phylum Bacteroidota; class Bacteroidia; order Bacteroidales; family UBA932; genus Cryptobacteroides. Next base: position 49,643 of record CAMHKD010000005.1, on the reverse strand, counting down.
TAAATCCCTCTCCTCGGGAGAGGGACTTACTGTCGCCCTGTGGGCTCTAAGCCAATCATTGGAAGGACACTACTATTTTTGAATAACGGGATAGTTGAAGTACGTGTCCTTGTAGGGCTCGTCCTTCAGGGTGAAGTGCCACCACTCGCTGTCCAGCGGCTTGAAACCGTGGCGGAGCATGGCATTACGCAGAATCATCCTGTTGGCAAACTGTTCCGGCGTAATGCTCCGGCCTGCAGGACTCTTGCTGTTGTCCCCGGTGTACTCTCCGGTTTCCGGATTGCCGCAGAAATCCGGATGGCTTTCCGGGCCGAACCAGTCGAAGGTCCCGCCCATGTCCACCTCTTTCTCCGTTCTCATGTCAAAGAGGGTTAAATCCACGGTAGAGCCCCGTGTATGGCCGCTTTTTTCCATGATGTATTCCTGCTCGAAGAGCACGCTCTTGTCCAGGTCCGGATAGAAATAATCGTTCATGAGGGTGTCCGGCACATCGGCCGCCCAGCGTACAAAATGGTCCACGGCGCGCTGGGGCCTGTACGCATCGTAAATCTTGAGCCTGTATCCCTGGGCCATTACGTCGTCACTCACTTCCTTGAGCGCGGCGGCGGCCTCCGGAGTGAGCAGGGCCGTGGGCTCCAGATAGCCGTCTATCCGCTCTCCCACAAAGTTGTAGGTGCCGTAATAGCGGATTTCCAGGATGGCGTCCGGAACGGCCTCTGCCACAGGAACTAAGACGGTTTTCTGCTTGCAGCCGGCGAGCAGAAGGGTGCAAGCGAGGGCCAGCGCATAGGAAATGACGTGTCTTTTCATGGTATAATTGCTCATTTATCTTTGCAAAGATAAATAAATCTGGGATTTTTTGTATGTTTGTAAAATGAAAAGCAAGCGACTGACTCTCATCTTTGCCCTGCTGGTATTCACCGTACCCGTCATGGCCATCCTCAACGGACAGGGCCTGGACAGAATCCTCCGGGACGTAAAAAGCGAACTCCGCAACGACTGGCAGCTCCGCCAGAACGAGCAGGATCGGCTCCAGCAGTCCTACGAAGACCAGCATTCCCGTATGCTGGATATCATCAAGGACTGCAACGAACTGTCCATGGGCCTGTACCTCCAAAAGAAGGAGTACACCTTTGACCTCAGCTATGCCCTGCAGCGGGTGTCGCAGGAATACAAAGACTTCAACAAGAGCAGGACGCCGTACGACATTATCGTGCGGGACCTGGATCTGGAGATAGACCGCTATGCCCGTTTCATGGAAGCGCTGCGCCGGCTCCCTCCGGAACTGCAGAACCTGGAGCTGGTACCGGACAGCCTCTCTTACCACAACGACTCGCTGGACACCTTCCTTTCCCACAGCGGCAGTTCCCTGGAACGGGAAGTGATTGCCATAGCCATGGCAGACTCCATCCCCTCTCCCTTCGTGCTCAGCACGGTGGGTCAGCAGGACCGGGACTCCTGTCTGTTCTATGCCGGAGAACTGCTTAGGATCTATGCCGAAAACCGGGCCACGGTGCTGGCCGACAGCCTCCACTACCAGGAGGCCTACCTCCGCCTGAAGGAGTCTTACGACTATGCCACCTCCCGTTACAGGCTGCTCCAGGAAGAGATTTTCACCGAAGGGCAAATTCCCTGGTGGACCCTCCTCTCCAAAGCCGGAACGTATTGGAAGCTGGCTGCCCAGGAAGCCCGGGCGCAGTACAGTTTAAGCGCCCTGGCAGATCCGGACTTCAACCTGGATACCGCCGAAAGCAGGAGTCTCAATACGTACCTCTTCGTCACCGTCTCGCTGATGCTGTTCATGCTGCTCATCTGCTGGCTGGTGGCCGCCGGAGTGCTTTGGCTGGCCTGCCGCTTCATCAAGCCCATGCGGGAAAACATTTCCCGGGAGAAGCGTCCGTTCTTCGCCCTCATCCTGGGTATGCTCATCTACCTGCTCCTGTTCTCCAACACGGCCGGTGTGAGCAACGCCAGCGTGGCCCTTGCCATGAAGCAGATCGCCACCTTCTTCTGGCTGCTCCTGGCCATCGTGGCCGCCCTGCTGGTGCGGGTGGATCCGGAAAAGATTAGAAAGGCCTTCCGGCTGTATCTTCCGCTCATCTTCACGGCGCTGGTGGTCATCGTATGCCGGGTGAGCTATGTGCCCAACCTGCTCATGAACATCCTCTTCCCGCCCGTGCTGCTGCTCATCTTCATGTGTCAGTTGCTAACCTGCCTTATCGGAGGGAAAAAGGCCGAAAAGAGCGACAAGTTCATCTGCTGGGTTTCCTTCGTGGTCATCGGCCTGGCAACGGTCCTGGCCATCTGCGGGTACATTTTCGTGGCCCTTATGCTGCTGGTATGGTGGTATTTCCAACTGGCGGCCATCCTTACCCTGGTTGCCATCGGCCATCTGATGACCCGCTACCGGGAAAACTTCATGACTGCCCGCGTGGAGAAGGCCACCGAAGGCATTACCCTGGTAAGCGGAGCGGACAAGGAATCCCTCCTGTTCAAGGCCACCTGGTTCTACGACTTAATCCGCCACGTGGTTATTCCATGCCTGGCCCTGGCATCCATCCCGCTGTGCATCAAGCACTCCATGGACGTGTTCAATTTCGAAGACCTGTTCCACCAGCTCTATGAAACTCCCTTCATGCAGGTACCCGGACAGGACGGAGAAGTCTTCTTCCGCATAAGCCTTCAGTCCATCGTCCGCGTAGGCTGCCTGTTCTTCATCTTCCGCTACATCAGCCGGGCCCTCCATGCCCTCTGGCAGAGAGGCCGATACAATACGTTCATGCGAAAGAACAAGCGGCAGAGCGTGCGGGCCAACGAGATCAACCTCTCGCTGGGCAACAGCCTCATCAGCGTGGCCGTCTGGTTCCTGTATATCGTCTGCATCGTATACATCCTCAACATCCCCACCGGGTCACTGGGCCTGGCCATCGGAGGTCTCTCGGCCGGTATCGGTCTGGCCCTCAAGGATATCATCAACAACTTCATCTACGGCATCCAGCTCATGTCCGGCCGGCTCCGGGTGGGCGACTGGATTGAGTGCGAAGGAGTCCGCGGACAGGTTGTGGACATCAATTACCAGAGCACCCAGGTAGAGACCGAGGAAGCCACCACGGTGTCCTTCCTCAATGCCACCCTCTTCAGCAAGAGCTTCACCAACCTCACCAAGGGCAATTCGTACCAGTTCCTCAATATCCTGGTGGGCGTGGCCTATGGAACGGATATAGAGAAGGTGCGTACCGTGCTGGAGAAGGCCATGGAGGTAATGAAGACCAAGGACCAGTATGGCCGGGACGTGGTGGATCCGCGTTTTGGCATCTACATCCGCTTCGGGGAATTCAGTGAAAGCTCCGTGGATATTGCCATCAAACAGTATGTGCTTGCCGCAGAGCATATCAAGTACCGGGATAAGGCCAAGGAAGTGATCTACAACGCCCTCAACGAGAATGGCATCACCATTCCGTTCCCGCAGCGGGATCTGCATATTATCAAGGAATCATGAAAAAAGCTATTATAATTCTTACCTTACTCCTGAGTGCCGCAACAGCCGGCGCCCAGGAAAAACATCTGTTCCGGCTGGGATACGGAGACAGCCTCTTTGAAAAGATGGCCTTTCACGACAGTGACATCACCTCCGACTATAAGTACTCCGGACACATCTTCACGGACTATCACTATAGCCTCACAAAAGTGATCAGCGTGGGTATCCAGGCCGATTTCCAGAGCATCTGCTGGACGGAGAAGAACATGCGCTCCCGCAATTACGACTTCTCCGTGATGCCCACCGTGCGCTTCACCTGGATGCGCAGCTCCTGGGTCCGGCTGTATTCCGGCCTGGGCGCCGGGGTGCTCTTCGCCTTTGACAACGCCGGCGGCAGGGAGTTCGCTCCCGTGTTTGACCTCAAGGGCATCGGCGTCCAGATCGGCAAGACCCACTGGTGCGGTTCCGTGGACTTCGGTTTCATGGCGGCCGTCAAGAACATGAACCATATTTACATGATGGGCTCCCGGCTGGTGTCCGTGAGCGTCAATTACCGCTTCTAGCCTATGAAAAAGTACCTTTCACTGGCCCTGGCGGCCATCCTTCTTTTCTCCTGCAAGAAACCGAAGGTGGAGTTCGTGGACTTTGACAGCTTCCACGTCCTCTCCGTTAAAGAATCGGATGTATTCATGCCCGACGGCACCCTGAACCCGGAGGTCCGCCTCATGGAAGAGCCGGAGGCGGAGCCGGATACCAAGGTGGCCGCAACCAATGCCAACAGCATAGTACGGGACATCCTGGGACAGGTGAACAGCAACAAGATCCTCCAGGTTGCCGGCACCTACACCGGTCACGACGTGGACGGCTCTCCCCTCACCCTGTCCGGCAAGCTGCTCATCCCCAAGGAAGGGCGCATCAAGAACATGATCATAGTGAGCCACTATACCATCGGCGCCAATTACGAGGCTCCCTCGGAGACTTTCCCCATGGAGGGCATCTGGGCCGCCAAGGGCTATATAGTGGTTGTGGCCGATTATATCGGCTTCGGCATCACCAAAGAGCGCATCCATCCGTACCTGCACATCAAGAGCACGGCCCAGTCGGTGGTGGACATGGCACTGGCGGCAAAGCCGTACCTCAAGAAAATCGGCAAGGAGCCGGAGAGCGAGGAAGTGATCCTGGCGGGTTATTCGCAGGGCGGCGCCACCACGGTGGGCGTCATGGACATGATCCAGGACGATTACAGCAAGGAATTCCCCATCAAGAAGGTCTATGCCGGCGGCGGTCCTTACGACCTGGCCGCCACGTACGACATCTCCATGGAATGGGACCAGACCGGCATCCCCTGCGCCATTCCCATGATTGTGCAGGGAATCAACGCCGGAGAGAACCTGGGCCTGGATATGAGTGCCTTCTTCCAGCCCAAATTGCTGGAAAACTATAACGAGTGGATCAATTCCAAGAAGTATACGGTTAAGGAAATCAACACCATGATAGGGGCCAGCAGCCTGCACGAGATCATGACGGAAGAGGGCCGGGACAAGCACAGCTGGGAAACGGCACTCCTGTACCAGGCCCTGCTCAGCAACTCCGTGCTAAGGTTCACTCCGCGCGCCCCCATGTACATCTTCCACAGCACCCAGGACAAGACCGTCCCCTTTGTAAACGCCCTCAAGGCCGAAGAGTGGTTCAAGGGCATGAATGTCCATTACGACTTCGGCGAATATGGCAAACACGGCATGGGTGCCGTCCGTTTCATCATTAATGTGTATAAGGACCTATGAGAAAGTTAGTTTCTGCCTGCATGGCTCTCCTGGTCATGAGCGCCTGCATGAAGGAAAAGGCTGCTATAACCACGCCCTGCAACTTTGACATCAAGATAGACTGGGTGAAGGGCAGCAAGGTCCAGTTTACCGTAACGCCGGAGAATCCCAACGCCGCCTATGCCTATGGGCTGCTGTTGGCGGACGATGTTTTATCCACCTGGTCGGACAGCCAGTTCATAGAATGGCAACTGGGTTGGATGAAAGACAGTTACGAAGGTATGGAAGCCGATGGAGTCCCTCACAGCACCTTCCAGGACATATACTGCTATAAGGGCACCCGTACCATCAGGAACGTCCTGCTCTCCTCAGGGATGGACTGGCTCCTGATGCTCTTTCAGGTGAATCCTGAGACACAGGAAGCCATCGGCCCGCTTTACAGGGTTCCTTTCTCCACCCTCCCCGTGGAGATGAAGGAGATGAGCTTTGAAATCCTGGCCCAGGGAGACCGCTTTACCATTGTTCCCTCGGACATGGAACGGACCTGGTTCTGGGAATACGAGACTGCGGATAAGATTGAAGAAATCTACGGAAACCCGTACTTTTTCTACTATGAAATCATTGACATGTATGAACAGTACGACTTCCTGGATAACCTGCTCTGTCAGGGAGTGAAACGGTGGATTCTGCCGTCCGACGACCCTTCCATCAAGGAAGACGTCAGTTATACGATGTCCCTCTCCGGCTGCGGATGGGACGGAGAGATTACGTCGGATCTGTATTACGTGGACTTTATCTGGCACCAGGGCCGCGTCCAGTTCACCTACTCCGACATCCCCATCATTGAGGACGAGTAGAGAGACTATTTGGAGCCCCGCTTGTCAATTACCTTTGCAGAAGCGTATTTCTCCGGATAGAAGGTAACCTGCTCCTCCGTAACGTCGAAGGAAAGGTCCCGCATGGTCACTTTTACTCCGGACATCTTGGCGCTGAGGCTGATGGGATAATAAGTCCCCTTGGCCACCACAATCTCCATGCTCTTGGGGTCGTCCTTGTTCTTGTTGTTCTTGGACTTCTTGCACTGGATAACCCAGGTATCGGCCGTCTCCTTCTTGATGGAGACATCATAGTCGTCCGCCACGCCGGTGAACATCTCTGCGTCTCCGCTATCCTGGGAACTGGTACCCTTGTCGTCTGCTATTTCCAGCTCGTTCTTGGCCTCGTTATAGGTCCATTCGGTGGTGCCGTCGCTCCAGGTGATCATCTGTTTTCCCATCACCTTGGCATCTACGCGGGTCTTGTTTCCCAGGGTCCAGGCCTTGGTGGTCATGGTGCCCAGAATGGGTATTTTCATGTCAATGGTCATGCAAAGGGCTTCGGTCCCCTCCGTGGGAAAGGCTTCTTCCATACGGGCAAGGATCTCTTCGGCGGTCTGGGCCGAAGCGGAAATGGCCACGGCCAGCGCGGCGAAAACAGCAAAGAATCTTTTCATTGTAAGCATTAATTTGGACAAAGATAACAATTTATCACAATTCGGTCTAAATTTGTACCTTTGTTACCGGAAAACTAAAACAATCACTATATGACACTGGAACAACAGATTCAGGAAGCTATCAAGGAGGCCATGAAGGCCAAGGATACCGTGGCCATGAACGCCACCCGCGCCATCAAGGGAGAGATCCTGCTCTTCAAAACCTCCGAAGGCGGAGCCAAGGAGGTGACGGACGGGGACATCCTCAAAATGATCCAGAAGCTGGTCAAGCAGCGCAAGGAAGCGGCCGAGCAGTATGTTGCCGCAGGCCGTCAGGAGCTGGCCGATAACGAAATGGCCGAAGCCGCCGTGATGGAAAAATACCTCCCCAAGCAGCTCTCTGCCGAGGAGGTACGTGTAAAAATCCAGGAGATTATCGGAGAGGTGGGCGCTACATCCATCAAGGACATGGGCAAGGTTATGGGCGTTGCCAACAAGGCCCTCGCCGGTCTTTCCGACGGCCGGACCATCTCCGGTATTGTGAAAGAACTCCTTTCCTAAAGGCTATTTCATTGCGGCCATAATGGCGTTAACGGCGTCCATGTTGGCCTTGACGTCCTTGTTGGAAGTAGCAACAGGGACAAGGCTTCCCGTGTACGCAGCCTGAGTGGACTTCTGGAGGATGGACGTATCCGTTGACGCCAGTTTCTTGAGGCCGTCCAGAACGCTGCTCACATTGGACTTGTTCACCTTATTGTTTGAGCCCTTTATTAGGTCTGCGGCAAACTGGTCCGTATAGGCCTGGGTGGCGTTGGTAAGGGAATTGGCGCCCAGCAGGATCTGGCCCAGGTTGATGAGGTTGGTGATATTCCCCAGATCGATGATACCCGTGCTCTGAAGGATGGAGAAGATGGATGCAAGTGCAGAACCCGTGTTGATACCGGTGGAATTGCCGGTGGACGTGGTGGTGGCGCCGGTATTGGAGGAAGTTCCGCCTCCCAGGATACCGCAGGAAGTGAACAGGGAAAGGGCAAGGATTGCTGCCAGGATGTGTTTCAGTGCTTTCATAATGGTTCAACTAATGGTTCGTTTGGATACGGCTAATTTACAAATTCTTTGGAAAACTGCATACATCTTTATTGAAAATCGTTATATTTGTAATGGTTTAGTTAGCAAGTGTATACTTAACAAATAGTTCCCATGAAGAAATTTTCAGTTTTAATTTCGCTGGCTGCAATGGTATTTTGCGGCGGCGCAGCGTATGCCCAGGTGGCGGAATCGCCGGACTGGGCCACCAAAATCAAGGCCGAAGGGCTGGGACGTTCCCAGGTGGAAGAGCTTTCCCAGTACATGACGGATTATGTGGGCTCCCGCCTCACCGCTTCCCTCCAGAAGCGCCGGGCGGATTCCCTGATGATCGTGAAACTCAAAGAAATCGGCCTCAGCAATCCGCGCAGCGCCTTTGCCACGGAATTCACCCGCGGCGGCTGGGACGTTGTGAAGACCTACGCCGCCATGACCAAGCCTTACTACTGCGCCTTCACGGTGAATCCCCGCGCCTGGTCCGGCAGCACCAACGGCCTTGTAAAGGGCGAATGCGTGGTCTTTGACGTCCAGACCAAGGAAGACCTGGAGCAGTACAAGGGCAAGGTGGCCGGCAAGATTCTGCTGGTCCCTTCCAACCGCCAGGTGGAAATCAATTTCGAGCCTTTGGCCACCCGCTACACGGACGAGCAGCTGGAGTCCCTGAAGGAAGACAGCCGGGCCGACATGACTCCCCGCGTGGGCCGCGGTGGCGGCGGCAACCGCATGCCTTTTGACCGCCGGGCCATGATGGAGCTCCGCCAGGCCATGGCCGATTTCTATGCATCGGAAAAACCGCTCTGCATTGTTAACGGCAGCGGAACGTTCAATGTACCAAGCGGTTCCGGCGTCAATTACAATGCCGGTGATCCGGAGCCCCTTCCGGAGATTGCCATGCCGCTGGAAGACCACAACCGGATGATCCGCCTCATCGGCAAAGGTCAGAAAGTGGAGATGGAGCTGGAGCTCATCAACAAATTCTCCCAGGACACGGAGGTGCATAACCTCTATGCCGAAATCCCCGGCACGGACCCCAAGCTCAAGGACGAGATTGTCCTTCTGGGCGCCCACTTTGACTCCTGGCACGGCGGCACCGGTGCGGCCGACAACGCCTCCGGCTGCATTGTGATGGTGGAAGCCATGCGCATCCTTCAGGAACTGGGCTTCAAGCCCAAGCGGACCATCCGCCTGGCCCTCTGGGGCGGCGAGGAGCAGGGTCTCTTCGGCTCCCGTGGCTATCTGGAGCAGAACCTCTACAGCAACGGCAAAAAGCTCCCGGGCTACGACAAATTTGCCCTCTACCTTAACATGGACAATGGTTCCGGCCGATTCCGCGGCATCTACCTGGAGCGTAACGACGCAGCATTCCCCTACTTCGAGGCCTGGATGAAGAACATAGAGTCCCTGGGCTTCAGCGTCCTGTCTCCCCGCACCACCGGCAGCACGGACCATGTGACCTTCAACCGCGTGGGCCTGCCCTCCTACCAGTTTATCCAGGACGAGCTTGAATACGGCCGCACCTACCACACCATCATGGACACCTACGAGCGTCTTTCCCAGGGCGACCTTCGCGTCAACGCCACCATCGTTGCCTGGCTGGCTGCCTGCGCCGCCAACGATCCCGGCCGCATCCCAATCAACCCTTCCATTGACCTTAACCAGCCCCCCCGCCCGTTCTAGAGGAGCTGAATTAAGAATACCTTTTAAAGCCGTTCCCCAACGGCTTTTTTGTTTTTTCATGGGCTATGCCCTTGAAAGCATAATTCCGCTGGAAGAAAACTCTTTGTGTTTGTTATTTTAATCACTAACTTTGGTAAACCTAAAATTACAGCGGTGTATAACAATCAATCAATCTTTTACAAAGAGCTTTACGAAGCCCCCTCAACCTGTGTCGTGGACGTGCGGTTTGAGGGTATCATTTGTCTGAGCCCGGGTGGTTTGGACGGCACACGCAATGGATACGGCGATGCCATAGAAGGTGATTTTTGGATTTGGTCATAGGAGGACAGCACGATGAAAAGAATCATGATATTCTCGGGCTGGCTGGTTATGGCCGCAACCCTCTTCGCCGGAATTACGGCATGCACCAAAGAGAACAATATCATTGATGAGCCGACACCCACAACGACGGAAACACCCACAACATATACCCTTACCGTAAAGGCCAACAAGGGTGACGACGCCGTGACCCGCGCGCTCACGCTGGAGGGCAAGACGCTCAACGCAACATGGACGGCAGGCGACGTGGTGGAGGTGAAAAAAGTTGTAGATCATGGCCAGCCAACCGAAATTGAATCAAATAACCCCGTCGCCACGCTCACCGCTCAGAGTTCCGGCGCTACGACCACGTTATCGGGCGAATTTGTTAATGACTACATTCCCAAGGCCGGCGATGTGCTCAGGCTGAAATACCTCCCTGATTCCGGCTATACCACACAGGAGGGCACGCTGGACTATATCGCCGATCATTGCGACTACGCTGTAGCCGACATCACTCTCGCCTCAGTCGATGCAGGGACGGGCAACGTTACGCCGACAGCCCCCGCCTCGTTCGCCAACCAGCAGGCCATCATAAAGTTCTCACTGAAGCAACCCGACGGCGCCACGCCCGTCGTCGCCACGAGCCTTACTGTGAAGGTGGGCGGCACGACGTACAACGTGACGCCCACAGCTGCCGCCAGCGACATCTACGTTGCTGTGAGAGAGGCCTCGAACAAAACCGTGACGCTGAAAGCCACCAACGGCTCCAACTTCTTCAAATATGAGAAGACGGGCGTCAGTTTCAACAAAGGTAAGTACTACGCCATCCGCGTGAAAATGGCCTCAGACCCCAACGCCGACCTATCCAAGCTCACCTCCAACTTCATTGCTCAGGACGGCAACATACTGACGGGCACGCTGAGCGGCAATTACAAAGTGATGATAGCCGACGGTGCCACTGTGACGCTCAACGGGGTGACAATCAATGGTGTGCATGTGGATCTTCATACCTATGAGTGGGCCGGCATCACCTGTCTCGGCGACGCTACACTCGTGCTGGCCGATGGAACGACGAATACGGTGAAGGGATTCGAACATGACTACCCCGGCATCCTGCCTGCGGTGGGTAAGACACTGACCATCGAGGGCACAGGCACCCTGAACGTCAGCAGCAATGGCTACAGCACGGGCATCGGTGGCGGATATAGAGTTAACTGCGGCAATATCCACATCAAGAATGGAACCATCAATGCTACAGGTGGCAGTGGATGCGCGGCCATAGGCAGTGGAAGAAATGGTAGCGCATGCGGCAATATCACCATCAGCGGCGGTAACGTGACAGCCAAAGCCGGAAGCAGTGCGGCGGCTATCGGTTGCAGTTTTAAAGATGAATCTCATAGTGGAACCTCCTGCGGCAACATCCTCATCGAGGGAGGCACCGTCGTCGCCACCAAAACCGATAAAAGCGTAGGGTCGGTCATTGGTCGTGCCTCCAACGGAACCAGCTGTACAAGCGTCACCATCACCACCGGCATTACTAGCTTAACGTTGAAAAACACCTCGAGAGGGACCATTGAATACTTCCTCAATGCTTCGCAAGTGAAGTTGCAAACCTATGATATCACATCCCTGTTAGACAACGCCATTAATCAATTTAATAGCAATGGCACGTTCACAGGGTTTTTCCCCCACTCGACATGGGATCTAAATAACAACATCTGGACTATCGTTCCGTAAGGATTCACGAGTTTAATCTTTGTTTCTGCCGCCATCTCTTCGCACAAGGGATGGCGGCATTTTCACCTGTTTTTATGTTTCAACTGTCCCAAGCTGAGTACATTTATTTGCGGTCGCAAATTGCGACCACAAAATGGAATATTCGGCGAAATTAAGCGCCACCAATCCAAATGCACTAATCTCCAGACTGAGCGCTGAAGCCACAAGCATTTGATGGTATTAATATGCATCAAAAACAGGAGACCAAATGATCTCCTGTTAGCTTTGCCCCAAGACTACGTGGCGGAATTACATGGCCCCCGCCTAAATCATCAGGCGGATACGGCCTTCCGACTTGACGAAAGTCTCCGGATGGGCCATTATAACGGCATAGACCTGCTTTTCCGTTACCGGAGTCTTATCCTTACGGGTATACAGTCCCCTGGCATTGATCTCCTTCGCTATCTGGCCGATCTTCATTCCGTAGCCGGCACTTGCCAGCAGGTACACTATGGCTTCTTCCAGTTTCATCATTGCGAATTTACGAAAAAAACGGAACCGCATCGTCTTGGATGCGGTTCCTTCTCCTTTTTAAAGTGCAAGTTCGTGGGTCATAGCCACTCGTGGCACTGTTTTCTTATGCAAATATACTACTTGTTTTCGAAATACAAAACTATTTCAAACCAGACGCGATACAAATAGCATTGTATAGTTGACTATTGTCTTTGCATTCGTCAATGAGATTTTGCAATTCTTGTGTCATCTGTTCTTTCCGATTGGCAGAAACAATCCCCAAGAGATATAGAATGACATTGATGGCGCCCTTTAGGTTAAATCGGTCATAGATATTAGAGAGTTCCACCGGTCCCCTAGCGACAAGACGCTTACTAGCCACATAATCGTATAGTACACCTCCATGAGCACAACGATTCCGAATTCGACGGACCGTATGTAGATAGCTTTCAAATGTTTTCAATGAACGAATCCCAAAACTATAACTTATTGTAAGCCGATCTTTCACATTGGTTATTACCGAGAACAAGTCAATTATTTCGCTAAGAGTCATGAATTCAAGCGTTTTCCAAGCCGGGGCATATTTGCAGGAATGGTTGTGGTGATGCCATTTGATAAACGGAGACAGTCGTATCCTATCATATATATTGTCAAAAGACCGGCAATAACTTGGTGAAACGATTCTCTCGTCTACAAACCAAGTATCATTATTGTGATGCTTGACCGATATATAATTGACAATTGAGGTACGCAGGTGAATCTCAATCCGACTTATATACTTAAGCAGGATATGTCTGAGTTCAAAGTCAAAGTAGTATAGCCGAATAATCGTATCCAGAGATATCCCTTCCTTGAAAGCATGGTCCCTCCCAACCTTGGCCGGGTACTTTTTCTCAAAAGGAAACATGTAGAAACCCAGGCGATAGAACCCAATATCGGATAGGATTTCCAATGCTTTCCTTTCGTCAGTAATAATCAGTCCCAATTTCTTTAGGTACTCTATCTGTTCGGGTACTGTTTTTATGTATTTGTCGTTATTACGGGGATCTTCCCGTGTTTTTCCCTGCGGTATCTCCATGGTGGTATTATTATGGGTTAATGCCGATTCACTTGGCCAAAACCAAGGAATCGGTGTCTATAAGACTATTATTTGTGAAGGGAGCGGCTTCCCAGAATTGGAAGACTCTATGCTCCTGATTTCATTACCGGCACGAATTCACGACCGTTCGCATGACACAAATATACATATAGAAAGCGAACGTAGCAAATAGAATTGGTCTTATTCTTTCTTTCATGGCCTATGCCCTTCGGGCCGGTACGGGCCTGCGGCCCTATCCCTCCCACGCGTCTGCAGCTATCGCTGCTTCCGGTGGGCCCCTCCCATTCACGAAGACATGGGCGTCTACGCCGCCCGAAGGGCATAGCCCATGAAAGAATAAAATGGACTAAAACGGCTCAGACTGAAAACGAGGCTCTTTGGGGCATTAAATTAGCATCCGGGTTTCCGGATGCTTTTTCTTTTTCTAACTATTTGTTATCTTTGTATTTGTCTCAACACCATCAAATGCAAAGATTCTACTATAGCGAAACGCTTCAACGTTTCCTGAATCAGGATGTTTCCAGCATCCTGGGGAATCTTAGCAAGCTTAATGAGTTTGACTTGTCATTAGAGCAACGCGATGCCTGGGAGCAGGAGATTGCAATAATGAAGCAGGTAGCTAAGGAGTTGGGGCTTGAAGGGCATATCGCTTTTGAGTACACCATTCCTCGTCTTGGAAAGCGCGTAGACATCGTTCTGCTGGTTGAGGGTATCGTTTTTACAATTGAGTTTAAAGTCGGGGCCGATGACTTTCTAGTCAACGATAAGGAGCAAGTCTGGGATTATGCATTGGATCTCAAGAACTTCCACGAGGAAAGCCGCGATCGTGTAATTGTTCCCATCCTTGTTGCTACTGATGCACCAGAGGCCAAGTGCTCAACAGAGCCGGGTCTCTTTAGCTATTACGACGATCAAGTGTATTATCCGCTTTTTTCCAACAGCAATACACTTCTTTCAATCCTTCGACAAGTTCTTAGCGCAGAATCTAGCCTCTCCCCTATTGACGCCCACGAATGGCTCTTCAGTCGTTACAATCCTACTCCTACTATTATCCAGGCGGCATCAGCTCTCTACATGAATCACAGTGTAGAGGATATAACTAAGCATGAAGCCGATAAGGCCGGTATTGATACCTGTACAGACTTGATTCTAAACATTATACGGGAGTCCAAGGAGAATCATCAGAAAAGCATATGCTTTGTCACAGGTGTTCCTGGTGCCGGCAAAACCTTAGTGGGCCTCAACGTTGCTATTCAGCAGGAACAAGGAGACCTGGCAGTATACCTTTCCGGTAACGGACCGTTGGTAAAGGTACTCACAGAAGCGCTGGCAAGGGATAAAGTGCAAAAAGAAAAGGCTGCCAACCGCAAATGCACCAAAACTGAAGCCGAAAGGCAAGTGAGTCGCTTCATCCAAATTATTCACCGTTACCGGGACAATATGCTGGCAAAACTCAAAGTGCCCATTCAAGGCACCAGTATTGAGATTGACCCGGCAAAAGTATCCAAAGCAGCCCATTCCAATGCTGCTGAAGTTGAAAACGTCGCTATCTTTGACGAAGCCCAGCGGATGTGGGATATGCGTCACCTGAGCGCCTGGCTCTCTCGTAAGAAAGGGCTTGCCAACTTCCCTATGTCCGAAGGAGAATTCCTTATCTGGTCTTTGGATCAGCACAAGGACTGGGCTACCATTGTATGCCTGGTAGGTGGCGGACAAGAAATCAATTCCGGTGAAGGTGGTATTGGTCTTTGGATTCAAGCACTTAACGAGACCTTCCCAGACTGGCAAATATACATTTCGGACAAATTGACGGATAAAGAGTATGCAGAGGGCAATGTTGCCACTTTGCTAGAAGGAAATCCCAACGTTCACATGGAGCAGAATCTGCATTTAGCAGTGTCCCAACGCTCTTATCGAGCAGAAACGCTTTCCCTTTTTGTCCATCAATTGCTGGATTTGGATATACCGGCTGCACGCACCACATATGCCGATATCCGTGAACGCTATCCTATTGTGCTCACCAGAGATCTGGATAAGGCCAAAGCCTGGCTTCGCGCTCACGCACGCGGTTCCGAACGATACGGCATGCTGGTATCCTCCAAGGCCTTCCGTTTAAAACCGCTGGCGATTGACATCCGAACCCAAGCCGATATTGTTCCCTGGTTCCTGAATCCTATTACAGACATCCGTTCTTCACTGTTTTTGGAAGATGTCGCCACGGAATTTGATATCCAGGGCCTGGAATTGGATTGGACCTGCCTAGTCTGGGACGGTGACTTCCGCTACGATCCTGACCATAACTGCTGGCAACACTTCAACTTCCGTAGTGACCGCTGGCAGAATATCAACATTGCCGAGGGCCGTGCATATCAGCTCAATGCCTATCGCGTTCTACTAACCCGAGCCCGCCAGGGAATGGTGATTTGCATTCCAGAAGGCAATCCTTCCGATGCCACTCGGCTACCGGAGTTTTACGATCCCACATTTGATTATTTCAAGCGATTAGGAATAGAAGTTATTTAGCATATGTCTGACATTGATTTAATTCAGGAAGAGCTGCGGCGTTTCACGCAGGAACGTGACTGGGACCAGTTCCATAATGGGAAGGACCTTGCGATCGGTCTGTCCATTGAGGCGTCCGAATTATTGGAAGCCTTTCTTTGGAAGACTCCGGAAGATGCCAACCCGGAAAAGATTCGGGAAGAGTTGGCCGATGTGCTGAACTATGCCTTCCAAATGGCCGACAAGTATGGTCTTGATATCAAGGAGATTATGCTTGAGAAAATCCGCAAGAACGCCGCTAAGTATCCCGTGGAGAAAGCCAAAGGCTCCGCAAAAAAGTACAACGAATTCTAATCTGGGGAAATGATAGTCTATAGCGCCAATAAACGGCTTTTCGTTCAGGATGTCAAGACTGGAGTCATTGCCACTAAGATTCTCAATCTCATCCGGGAAAAGGGGTTGAATGCTGGTCAGGATCGCGAATTTACATCCTGGCAGAATTCCATGCAATTCATGCGGAACATTGTGGACGATAGTGAAATCGACGACGAGGTCCAGATTGCTATCGAATATAATATCCCCCAAACGTCCAAGCGTGTAGATTTTATCATTATCGGTGCCGATTCAAAGGACCGGGAGAACATTGTCATCGTTGAACTGAAACAATGGAGCAAGGCAGAGGTTGTGGATGACGATATGCATTTCAGCGTCCGTACCTACGTAGCCAATGATAAGCGGATAGTCTGCCATCCGTCCTATCAGGCATATTCCTATTCTCGCTTCCTTGCCAACTATTCCCAGTCCATCCACGACAGGAACATTCAGCTTATTCCCTGTGCATATCTGCACAATTACCTTCCCGCCTACAAATCCGCTCTTTCTGCCGAAATCTATAAGGAATGGTACACGACGGCGCCATTTTTCATCATGGACGAAGTACTCCAATTCACGGAGTTCGTGAAGAAATACGTCACCAAGAAGTCTTCCCACGGAGACCTTTTGTATCAAATAGAGAATGGCCGGATAAGGCCCACCAAATCCTTGCAGGATGCTCTGTCCACCATGGTAAGGGGTACACCAGTCTTCGACCTTCTAGATGAACAGGCCGTCTGTTTCGACATGTGCATCCGTACGATGCTTCAATGTCTGAAAGACCATAAGAAGCGGACCATCCTCATACAAGGCGGTCCCGGAACCGGCAAATCGGTCCTGGCGGTCAACCTCCTGATGCACTTTATTACCTGTGCATGTAACGCGGCATATGTCACCAAAAACAGTGCGCCCAGACAAGCATTTCTCTCCATCTTATCCCGAAACAAGGCCGAAAACATTGCTGAGATTAGCCAGTTATTCCGCTCCCCTTTCGGTCTTTCAACGGTCCCGGCCAATTCCTACGACTGCCTTATTGTAGACGAAGCACACCGCCTGGTCAAGAAGATGTATGGAGACTGGCATGGTGAGAACCAGGTTAAAGAATGCATCAACGCTTCTCTCCTTACCATTTTCCTATTGGATGAGGATCAAGCGGTTACAACAAAGGATATCGGCAGTGTTGAAGAAATAAGCAAGTGGTGCAAGGAGCTTGGGTCCTCCATCATTATGCGGGAAGAGACAAAGCTCACTTCCCAATTCCGCTGCAACGGCAGCGATGCTTATATCCAGTTTATTGACAACTTGTTGCAGCGCGGGAAAGAAACGCTGACCGTATCCCTTCCGGAACTCAATTACGACTTCCGCATCTTTGACGATGCTTCCCAATTGCGTGAGGCCCTAAGGGAGAAAAACGCCATTAATAACAAGGCCCGCATGGTTGCCGGATACTGCTACGACTGGAATGTTAAAAACCATCGCGGAGACATAGATATTGAGCTTCCCGGTGGCTTCCAGGCGAGATGGAACCTTGCTAACGATAAGATTTGGGCAATTAACCCTCATTCTTTCGAGGAGGTTGGCTGCATCCACACTGCCCAAGGCCTTGAGTTCGACTATGTAGGAGTTCTGATTGGAAAGGATCTGACTTACGATAATGCAACCGGTCGTGTTATTACGAACAAAGGAGCCATCTCACAAGATGATAATTCTTCCGGAATACGCGGTGCCAGCGACGATGTGGCCCGCCGTCTCATTTTGAATACATACAAAACCCTCCTCACCCGTGGCCAGAAAGGCTGTTTCGTTTACTGTGAGGACGAGGCTCTGAGGGATTATTTCAAGAAATTGATATCCTTATAGCTCGCGAAATATGATTCCTAGTGAGGGGGGCTACACTGATATAGTCGACTGCCGTATCTCCTAATGTCTTCTCAAGTGCAACGAAAGGTTTTCCGTCTCTATGAACCATTTATAGCCTTGAGATGCCCTTTTTTTTTCTATGTTGATTAAACATTAGTATTTCTTAACCAAATCTATTATCTTTGTCATGTTGTCCGGTTACTATCCTGGCGACGAGACATAATAATAAAGCGTTTGCTTTGTACGGGTAGATCCTGAAAATCGCCAAGTTTTAGAATCAAACTACCGTGTATCAAGCGAATGCCTGCACTTTAGGTGTGGGCGGATTCTTGAACGGAGTTTGACGGCATTTGGCGATGCCACAGGATCGAGTTTAAAGATGAGGCTCACACCTTTTTGTTGATTGTAGAACTAACTAATAAACTAATATTTATAAACAAGGACACTATGAAAAGGTTTTTTTCTTTGATTGTAATTGCATTCACAATGCTCTGTCTCATCTCTTGTCAGAAAGAACAGATGAAGACAACGTACACCCTTAAAATAGGATTGAGTACAGCATCTTCTACATCTGCGATTCAAGTAGATATTACTGCGTACGAGTATAATGAAGCCGGAGAGAAGATTGCCAATAATGATTATTCTCACGTTGTATCAGGCGGAAGTAAGACTTTTACAGCAAATACTCGTTCCGTAAAGGTAAAAATTTACATAAAAATGTATGCGGAAAATTCCTCTGTGACACCGAGTTATAGATGGGTTCAACAGGTTTATTATCTTGAACCAGGTAAAAATATTGATATTTCTATCGAGGACAACACAAAGATTGGCCCTAGCGAACCATAATCTGCTCGTAGAGAAGACTTCTTTTTACGGGAGTAATCGCGCTCTCTCGATTACTGTTTTTAGATAAATGCAATGAAACAGAGATTATTTATACTACTTCTTTCTTCCATCCTCTCCATTAGTGGTGTATTTGCCCAAAACTCTGGTTATGAACTTACGGTCGAGGGTGTTGGCGCAATAGGTGTTTCGAATCTATCAAAGTACAATGTAGGTGTTTCAGTTATCAATGGATTTCGGTTTGGTACGCAATTATCTGTTGGTCTTGGTGTGGGTTTCCGTTATGCCGAAACTCTTTATTATTTCTCTGAAGATAACACACTTGGGAATTATGAAAGCCGTGATAATAAGTTCCTTTTCCCAATATTTGCACACGTTAAGTATAATTTTACAAAGGGCGATATAGCACCTTTTATTGTTGGAGATATCGGCTATACATTTGACTTGGGAAAGAATCCGAACAAAAATCTCGAAGCGTTATTTGTAGAGCCTGTAATCGGTGTCGATTTTAAGTCCCCTAAAACCACATGGTTTATTGGGCTGGGGGCCAACGTGCAGCAGCACCATTATACTTATTTCCATATATCAGACAAGGTCAAGTCTAGCGACAGAACCATAAAGGGTGTAGCGCCATCACTTGCTCTGCACTTTGGGGTACAATTCTAAGTGTATTTAGCTATGAAATGCATTAAGTATTGTTTTCTATTTATTACCGTTGTATTTTGTGGTTGTTCTAAAGACCCGTCAATCTCAAATGGAGGCGAACAGAGTATAGTGGTGCAGCTACCGTCGATACCGAATATTAGCCTCTCTTATCACGCCACGTCAGAGGAAGTAAAGCTCGCTCGTGACGTTCAATCTGAAGGCGCTAAAGTATCTCTAAAGAGTGGAGCCCCATGGATTAAGAACCTTACCCTCACAAAGGACAGAATAACCTTCGATGTATCTATTAATCCTGATGTTTTAAATGGGCATCGCTTTGACACCATTTTGGTTAAAATTGGGGTCGATAGAATTGGAACAATCTGCGTTTCTCAAGCTAGAAAACCTATTTCGGGTTCATCAATGCAGTGGTGTACTGGTGATGCTTCTTTATATGATGACGAGGGGCAAAAGCTCCCTAATGGTTTTTCCGGATTAGAGGCGACAAAGTATATCTACAATCTTGAAAAAACGACAAATGGCAAGGATCATTATAAGCAATACCCGGCTTTTGCATACTGTATTGAAATGAATCATGATCCAGCTAACAAGATGGAGTGGTATTTACCAGGAGATGAGGAAATGGCCAGACAAAACGATAAGGATTTCGATTGGTTTGGCGAACATACATTTTGGACTGCAAATGAGCATAATTCCACATACGCATTCATCTATCGGAACGATATAGGTACTACATCGAAGGACAAGAAGTCTAAGTACTATGTGTGTGCATTCAGGAATGGCATATATGAACCGTAATTGTTCGTTACCACAGGATAATAGAGGAGAATCCCCTCTCCGGTAACCCCTTCTGTCATCGCAAAACCTCCCTATTTGTTCGATCCCGGAGTACTCCACCGGGACGGCATTTGCCATTTTCCAGTCCTGCAGACTTGCTCCAGCTCGCGTACAAGACCGAATACTCAATAACCCAGTATTGACGGCACGCGGAAAAAGGCGCCTGCATAGCCTATGTGTGGGAGATGTCCCAAAAACAGGGACATCTCCGTCGTTTTCGGCCTTTTTTGCAGGAGATGTCCCGAAAAATGGGACATCTCCATCACTTCTGACCAATCTGACTGTGTCGCTCTGTCCCGATAGTGTACTTATCGTCCCAAAAACAGGGACGTTAGGTGCAAAATCGGCCGTTTTTGAATGTATCGTCCCAGAAAATGGGACGATACGTGCACTTACCATCTTTTTCGGCAAACCCTATGCCCTTCGGGCGGCGTAGACGCCCGTGTCTTCGTGAACGGGAGGGGCCCACCGGATGCGACGTCAGTCGCAGACGCGTGGGAGGGATAGGGCCGGAGGCCCGTACCGCATCGAAGGGCATAGGGTTGCCGTAGGGCATATAGAGGCGGGAGATGCCCGGTCGGGGCCGGGCATGACGAGGGTTGCAGGAGATGCCCGGTCGTGGCCGGGCATGACGGTTAGGGCCGGGCATGACGAGTATTGCAGGAGATGCCCGGTCGGTGTCGGGCATGACGGTTAGGGTCGGGCATGACGGGTATTGCGGGAGATGCCCGGTCGGGGCCGGGCATGACGGGTAGGGGCCGGGCATGACGGTTAGGGGCCGGGCATGACGGTTAGGGGCCGGGCATGACGAAATTATAATTATCTTTGTACAAAGATCGGATTAGCTATGTTCCGCAAAGACAATATAATCAAAGCCACAATCCCCTACCTTGGGGCCAAGACGGTCCTGCTGATAGAGGATCCGGAAAGGCCTATTCCCGTACCGCATGAGGGGTTCTGGGAGGAGGTGAAGTATGGGTTCAAGAGGGCTGGGTACAAATTCATCTTCCTGCCGGAGGTGCTGTCGGGTATAAGGCCGGAGGTGGCGGAATACCTGTTCCCGGGCTTTGAAGTGCCGGATGCAGAGGCCATTTATCGGCAGATCAGGGATCTGGCGGGCATCGGCCCCCATTATGGTTTCCTCTACAAAGTGGGCCGGTATACATATTTCAAAGATCTCTCCGTCCCTGGAACGGATATCGGCAATGCCATCCGTGACTTGATGGAGCGGTTCTATGACAACGTAGAAGCTAAGGTTAAACCTCGGGGCATCGAGCACTTATCCAACATGATGGAACGTCGGCTGGAACCGATAGAATACATCCCTGAATGTCCCGAAACTGGCACCGACCTTGATTTCTCCATTACTGGTGCGTATGAGGAGGAACTGGATGACAGGGCCAACGAAATCCTAGACAGTTTCCAGCGGTTCCTTCGGGAGCATAATCTTACGTATGAAGAGCTAAAGGTGATAATCGGCTACAAGGTAAAGCTGAGCCACATGGAGATAACGCCCCAGGGGAAAATCTTCCTCACGGATTTTACGGATAAGGAAACCGGCAAGCCCAAGGAAATCAAGATGGACGCTTTGACCCGGATGGTGTACTTCTTCTACTTGAAACATCCGGAGGGCGTCCGTATCAAGGAAGTGGGAGACCATATTGAAGAGCTGATGCACCTGTATATGGGAATAACTGGCCGGGATGACAAAGATGCCATCCGGGCCAGTATCCTGGGTCACGTGGACCCCTTCGGCAACCGAATCAATGTGAGCATTTCCAGGGTCAAATCGGCCTTCAAAAACGAGATTGGCGAAGACGTGGCGCGGTTCTACTGGATTGAAGGGAAAAGCGGCGAGCCCTATAAGATTGCCATTGACCGTGACTATGTGATCTGGAAGTACGTGGATTAGTTTTTCCTGTTCTTCCTGTCCTCCTCGTCGTCCTCGAACAGCTTATTGTATCGGCCTAAAGTGCAATCGTCCGATTCAATGCTGAACATTTCAACCGCCTTTCTCTGTGCCTTTTTCAGCTTGCAGGACAGGAATACCGTACCTTCCGGCGTGGCGTCGTAATTGAGCGCGTTGGAAATGTGCAGGTCCCGGGCCACCTCAACGGCGTCCTGGTTGGCGCCGATATAGGCCAGCATCCAGCCCTTGCTTCTCAGCCGGTCCACCAGGGTTTTAATGGTCTTTCCGGAGTACTCCGTTGACGAGTTCTCCATTCCGTCGGTGATTACCGTTGCCATTACGCGGTCTTCCTCGCGAATAAGGCCTTCCAGCTCGTTGAGCGTCTTGCCCATGGCGTCGTACAGAGGCGTGCAGCCGCCGGGCCGATAGTCCTTCTGCGTGAAATCGGCCACAGAGCCGATGGGCACCCGGTCCCTGCGCGTCTTGATGCCCCGGATTCCCTCCCCTTCAAAGGTTACGATGGTCACAAAGTGGTGCTGGTCCGGATGCTCCTCCTGGTTCTTCCGAATGCCGCTCAGGACCTCGTTCATGCTGGTGATGGTTTCCTTGTAGATGGACGACATGCTCCCGCTCTCGTCCAGAATGATAACGTTGTAGATGTTCATGATGGTTATTGTTTATGTTTCGCGGCACAAATATATTCCATCTTTTTGCGGACATTGTAATGGTTGCAAGCCTTGCAGGTTTTTTTCGCTTGGGCAACGGTATGGCACTTTGAGGTTGTAGCTTTGGAGGCAGAAAAAACATCGGCCATGAACGCTCCCCTGCCTACAATCCCGCCCATCACCGAGGTGCCGGACTATGTCTGGTCACCGCGCTACAGTCGCCCGGCTTGGCTCCCCGGACGGCCCGTAAAGAAGCCCGTGGACACCGGCCGAAGGATTTCCCATCCCAATGCCGAATCGGCCCTGAAAGCCGCTAAAAAGGCTTGTCTTGGCCATCCCGGCCGATGGTTCGGCCGCAGCTCTGACGACGGTTCCGGCGGCAGCTCCGGCAGCAAAGAAAAAGCCGTCTTCCTGGTGTACGAAGACGGCAAAGTAGTAGAGCGGCATGTGGTGCAGGAGATGCCCGGTCGGGGCCGGGCATGACGGTTAAAGGCCGGGCATGACGGTTAAAGGGCGGGCATGACGGTTATGGGGCGGGCATGACGGTGCTACATAATTACTTCCCATCGTCCGCCCTTGTCCGGGCCGTTTCTCTTGATACGGCCATCGGCTTTCAATTTGGCCAATTGTTTCTCAATGGCCTTCTCCGTGACACCAATCTCTTCGGAAAGTCTCTTTGCGGAATATTCGGGGTGGGCTTGGAGCAGCAAGAGGATTTTCTCCCTACTTTTTTGCTTTTTCTCCCCACTTTTTTGCGTTTTCTCCCTACTTTTTTGCGTTTTCTCCCTACTTTTTTGCGTTATTCCGGTTGGAGATGCCCGGTCGGGGCCGGGCATGACGTACAAGCTAGCAAAGTGATGGAGATGTCCTTGTTTTCGGGACATCTCCGTCATTTTCGGCCATTTTTGCATGAGATGTCCCATAATCAGGGACATCTCCGTCACTTCGGCCAGTCTGAATGTGTCTTTAGTGCGCCTATCGTCCCAGAAATTGGGACGTTAGGTGCAAAATCGGCCTATTTTGAAGCTATCGTCCCAGAAATTGGGACGTTAGGTGCACTGACCATCATTTTTGGCATACCCTATGCCCTTCGGGCGGCGTAGACGCCCATGTCTTCGTGAATGGGAGGGCACTTCGTGCCCAGAAGTGCTTTACGTTACCCCTCCTCTAAATCCCCTCCTCGGGAGGGGACTTGTTTGGACCCCCACACATACCGGCCCGAAGGGCATAGGGTTGCCGTTTGATGCTATTCCAAATTCTTTTTGTACTTTTGTGAAAGTTAAAGGAATAGCCCCATGAAGACACTCTCCCTCCGCCTCATCGGCCTCGCCATAATCTTAGCCAGCACCCAAGCCCAGGCCCAGGCCCAGGCCCAGGCCCAGGCCCAGCCCCAGCCCCGCGAACTCACCGTCCGGGAGTTCCTCAAGCTTTCCCGCAACGACACCACCAGCTACATAGTCCGCGGCGTGGTGGACCGCGTCCGCAGCACCACCAGAGGCAGTTTTTACCTCAAGGACAACACCGGAACCCTCTTGGTGTACGGCATCCAGGACCCCGCTAATCCCGGCCGCAGTTTCACCCACATGGACATTGTGAAAGGAGACACCGTTGCCGTCCTGGGCCGCTTCACCATCTACGACGGCACCACCCTGGAAATGAAGGACGGCCGCCTGGTCTCCAAGGCCGACGGACCGGATCATAACCTATCTTTCTACGACCGCCTGGACAAGAAACCCGTCTTCCGCGGCAAGGAAGGAAACGAAGGCCTGGAAGCCTTCAAGAAATGGGTCCAGAGTCAAATAAAAGCCCCTGCCGATGGCGGCAAGGGCACTGTAATGGTCCGATTTGTAGTGGGCCGTAACGGCCGCGTCCAGGAAGTTCAGGTGACCAAGGGAGTCTCCCCCGCCCTTAACGCCGAGGCGGAACGCGTGGTGAAAAGTTCTCCCAAATGGAAGGCCGCCGTTTCCGACGGCAGCACCGTCCGCATCACCTATACCATCCCGGTGGTGTTTGAATAGCTGCTATTTGAAAATAAGCTGTGCAAAGTTGTAGAGGCCGTATTTCCACACAACAAAATCGTGCTTTCCTTCCGGGTACTCTATGAGGGTGCACGGTACGCCATGTTCGTCGCAGAAAGCCTTGAGACGGGAACTGTTGTACATGAGCCCGTCGGCACTGCCGCAGACCATCCAAAGGAGCTTGTTTTCCGCCTTGGTCTTCTCCACATCCGGGATAAGAGCCTCCGGCATGCCCGTGTTGGGGGCCGATGAGAAGCCGCCCACAAAGGCAAAGACATCCATGTGACCCAGGCCGAAGTTGAGGGACTGGCCGCCGCCCATGGACAGGCCGGCTACGGCGCGGTGCATCTTATCGGCATACACGTTATACTTGCCCTCGATGAAGGGGATGAGGTTGTCCAGCAGGTCGTGCTCAAAGTTGGCGAAAGCCGCGGAACCGGCATACACGTTGCCGATGGGACGGTCGTCCTTCTGGGCGCGTCCGTTGGGCATCACGATGATCATTTCGGCAGCCTTTCCATCGGCATAAAGATTATCCAGAATCACGTTGGGAACGCCCTGGAGCCACTCCCGCTCGTCTCCGCCGATGCCGTGGAGGAGGTACAGCACGGGGTATTTCTTGGCCGCATCGAACTTGGGCGGAAGGTACACCGTGGCCTTGCGGATGGTGTCCGTGGTGGTGGAGAAATACTCTACCGTTTCCAGGGTGCCGTGCGGAATGTTGGCCCGCTCCTGGTCGAAGCCCGCGGGAGCCTCCACGTAAGGATTGAAGGTAACGTCAATCTTGGGCATCTGGAATCCGCCCATGCCGCCCGGCTGCGCCTGGGCAAGCAGAGCGCTGCAACCAAGCACCACAAGAGTTAAAAGGATCTTTTTCATAGTATCTGTGTTTTGTATTCAATAGTCCGGGGACAAATTTAATTATTATTGTTATCTTTGACAAGCTATGAGAATACTTGTTATAGTTGGAAGTCCCAAGGGAAAGGATTCCATCACCCTTCACACCTGTCTGTACCTGGAAAAGCAGTTCCCGCAGCTGCAGTTTGACTACATTTATCCCGGAGCCCGCATCAAGGCCCTGGAGAAGGACTTCTCCCCCGCCCTGGAGGCCCTCCGGAAGGCCGATATGCTCCTTTTCTGCTACCCGGTCTATACCTTCCTGGTGCCTTATCAGCTCCACCGTTTCATTGAGCTGATGAAGACCTCCGGGGAGGATTTCTCCGGGAAATGGGCCACGCAGGTCTCCACCTCCAAGCACTTTTACGACATAACCGCCCACCGCTTTATCAAGGACAATTGCGCCGACATGGGCCTGCGGGTGATGGAAGGCTTATCGGCCGATATGGAAGACATCCTCAAGGAGACCGGCAGGAAGCAGGCGAAGGACTGGATGGACTTTGTGCTCTGGCAGACGGGAGAGGCCGATGCCCCTGCCAAATCCGGAGAGAAGAAGGCCGTGATTGTGGCCGACCTGGAGCCGGAAGATACCTCTCTGAAGGCCATGGTGGACCGGTTTGTGGAAGTTTTTCCCTACCAGTGCGATGTGATCAATATCCGGGAATTCCCCTTCCAGGGTGGCTGTCTTAGCTGCTTTAGCTGCGCCGCCACCGGGAAGTGCGCCTACAAGGACGGCTTTGACGATTTCCTCAGGAACACCATCCATCGGCACGACGCCATCCTCTACGCCTTCCGCATCCAGGACCACTCCATGGGCTCCCTGTTCAAGATGTACGACGACCGCCAGTTCTGCAACGGCCACCGAACAGTGACCATGGGAACGCCCTTCGGCTACCTGGTGGAGGGAGAGTATTCCAAGGAGGAGAATCTGCGCCTCCTGCTGGAAGCCCGGGCGCAGGTGGGAGGGAATTTTTTGGCCGGAGTGGCCACCTCTGAGGGGGACATGGAGGCCAACATCGGCCAGCTTTCTGCTACGCTATCCTACGCCATGGAAACCCGCTACACCCCGCCGCAGAACTTCCTGGGCGTGGGCGGCATGAAGATCTTCCGGGACCTCATCTACATGATGCGCGGCCTCATGCGGGCCGACCACAAGTTCTTCCAGTCCCACGGCCAGTACGACTTCCCCCAAAAGCAGTGGAAGACGTCCTGGAAGATGTACCTGGTGGGCTGGCTGATGCGGAGCAAAAAGCTACGCGCCAAAGCCGGCGGCAAATTCACCGAAGGCATGATTGGTCCCTACCGCAAGGTTATTGAGGAGGGGTAGAGTTACGGCCTATAATTTATGTTATTTGTCAGATAGATATCGCCGTCGTTCAGGAAGTTCGTTCCGTCGAAATATATCGTGCCACCGATGGTAACGGTGCCGCAGGAACCGTCCTCACCCGCGCCGATGCTGCAAGAATTGGCTCCCTTTATTGCGTTCACTCTGGTTACAGTATTACTGATGGTGATATTGCCACAGGAAGCATAACGGCCGCTGCCGATGCCAGCGCTATGACCCCCAGAATTGGCCCTAACGGTGCCGCCATTAATGGTAATGTTGCAGCATGAAGCCCGTTCGCCACTGCCGATGCCCGCTGCATAGCTGCCGCCCGTAGCTGTTATCGTTCCGCCTGAGATGGTGATGATGCCGCAGGAATTATACCCACCGCTACCGATGCCAGCCGAATATTTTTCGCCCTTGGCTGTTATCGTTCCGCCTGAGATGGTGATGTCGCCACAACCACCATGACCGGCACCGTATCCGCTACCGATGCCAGCGCTCTTCGACCCACCATTGGCAGTGACAATGCCACCGGTTATGGTTATAGCGCCGCACGTATCATCATGACCGATACCAATGCCAGCGGAATCAGTGCCTCCCGTGGCAGTGATAGTGCCTGTTCCCTGAATGGTGAGCGTCGTTCCCATAGGCCCAGCCTTAATGGCAGGTTGTTTTTTGGCTGTAACGCTATTCGTGCCCTTGAGGATAATGATAGCATTGCCCTCGCACTGGATGCCGGGGCCATCGTCGGTGACATTGATAGTTGCATCGTCCAACATAAGTGCACCGCCGTCTGGGATGACGAAAGTGCTGGTAACACTGCCAGTTAAATTCAAACGAATGGGATTATTATATACATATCCGCCCTTGACAAGCTGGATGCTGAGGTTACGGTAGAATTTGCCTGCCTCAAGAAACGTCCCCGTCGATGTATACGAGTAGCTGTTCGGGCTATAGGTCGTGCTGAATGTCACGGTGCTGTTGCTGACGGGGAGCAGGGCCACGTAAATGTCGTCGGTGCTGTTAAAGCCGCGAGGTCCGCCATCTGTCCTATCTGAAGTAATGGTGTACTCGTGGCCGTTGCCGTCGTTGATAATTACGGGAGTGCTGAAGTTACGCGTGGGACCGCCCGCACCGTAGCTCTCAACGATATCGAAATGGAACTTGCAGATGCAGACCTGATTAGTCATTGTGACCATGTCGCTGACCGATGCATTCCAGCCGTCTATGAGGGTAATCGTGCTCGTGCCAATGGCTGCGTCGAACTTCGTGCTAACGCCGTTGGCGCCCGTCAAGTTTCCGTTTTGATTAAGCAGTGCCGTCTCGTTGATACCGCCCTTTCCGTTGTGGAGCGAAGCGGGATAAACGAGACTGACACTGCCGCCGTCGATGGCGCCAGTGAGGTTGGCAGTGATGGTGGCTACACCGTTGGTGACGCTCTGCACGGTGGCCGTCGCCGTATCGGGGTCAACGGAAGTCTGGTAGTAGACGGCTATCTTTTCGCCCACTGCCCATGCTACGTTGAGCACCTCCTTCCCGCCTTCCATGCCAGTGGTAATGGCTTTGGACTGCGGGTTTTCGCCCTTGGGCGCAAGGGTGGCGGTGAAATGGATTACGTTTTCAGTGGGCTGCTCCTGGATTTCCGGCTTCTGGGCAGGGGTGCAGGCGGCAAGCATGCACAGGGCCGACATGGAAATTAATATCTGTCTTTTCATCTTCTTGTCTTCGCTAAAGTTCCACATCAATTCCCAAAGGGATTCTCATCAGTCGGAATATAAGGGTTCCGACTGCCCAGGCTCTCACAGATAATACCCTCGCTCCGCACTTCCACAACAGTGACCGTGGGGGCTACGTATACTATGTCCATTGCTTCCATAAAAATACACTACTTCATTTCGGAATGCGAATATAGCAATTCTGCTCCAATAATCCACCTCCCGTCCACAAAAATACCCGTTTCCGTGGATGAACCGCGTTATTTCGGCCTCTCGTCCACCGCAGGGCCCGTTTTCGTGGACGGAGAAAGCAGGAGCATATATTTTTGGCAGTTTCGTGGACATTAAGTAACTTTGGGACCAAAGTAGTAGAGTATTCTTTTTTGCTTATGAAAAAACTGTTGATTCGGCTGCTGCCGCTCGTCGGCGCACTGTGCCTGGTTTCCTGCGCTAAGCAGGAGGGAACCCGTGTGGTGTTTGAGACCACCAAAGGAACCATAGAACTTAAACTGTACAATGCCACTCCCCTGCACCGTGACAACTTCCTTTCGCTTGTTAAGGAAGGCGCCTACGATTCGCTCCTTTTCCATCGCGTCATCAAGGACTTCATGATCCAGGGCGGAGATCCGGACTCCAGAAATGCCGAACCGGGCGCCCTCCTGGGCGAAGGTGATCGGCCCTATACTATTCCTGCCGAGTTCCGGCTGGAGGAAGGCATCTTCCATCGGCGTGGAGCATTGGCGGCGGCCCGCGAGAGCGATGACGTGAACCCGGAGCAGCGCAGCTCGGCCATGCAGTTCTATATCGTTTGGGGCAGCGTCTGCACCGACGAAAGGCTGGACTATATACAGGAACGCCTGGACCAGATTACCGGCGGAAAGGTGAAGTTCACATCCGAGATGCGCGAGGTGTACAAGACCGTCGGCGGCACACCCCACCTGGACGGCCAGTACACCGTCTTCGGCGAGGTAATTTCCGGCCTGGATGTGGTGGATCTCATCCAGCAGGTGGACACGGACGAGAATGACCGTCCCCTCCAGGATGTCCGCATCCTGCGGGCCTATGTGAAATAGCCTTGCCGATTCCACTCCATATCGCCATCCTTTTCGCCGCATTTACGGCCATCATAAACCCTGCTCCTATGTCCCGTTATCCAGAAGCTCAGAAAGTGAGGAAGCCCGCCGTCGCCGGTTCTTTCTATCCCGCATCGGCCAGGGAAATTCAGTCGATGATCGGCCCCTGGCTGCATCCTGTGGCCGATGGGCCCGCCCCGCAGGCCGTAATTGTGCCGCACGCCGGATATGTTTACAGCGGAGAGGTGGCGGCATCGGCCTTTAACCGCATCCCCCGGGGTCACGCCTACAAGCGGATCTTCCTCCTGGGGCCCAGCCACCGGGTGGGCTTCAACTCCGCCAGCGTACAGACGCAGTTCCCGTATGCGGAAACGCCGCTGGGGCAGGTTCCCGTTGACATCGAAGTTGGCAAGGAGCTCATTTCCAATGGGGACGGTGCCTTCATCTTCCGGGCCGATGCCCACGACCGGGAGCATTGCCTGGAGGTCCAGCTGCCCTTCCTGCAGAGCCTCTTCAAGGAGGTTCCGCCCATCGTGCCCATTGTTATCGGCAGCCAGCGCCTGGACGTTCTGGAAAAGCTGGCCGAGGCGCTGGAGCCGTATTACAATGAGGAGAACCTCTTCATTATCAGCTCCGACTTCTCCCACTATCCTTCTTACGAAGACGCCAAGAAGTCGGACCTCTTTATGGCCGAAGCCATCACCACCGGCGGCCTGGAAGAGTTCCTGGATGCCCTCCGGCAGGTGAATAAGATGGACTATGCCGGCGAGGACACAGCTGCCTGCGGCGCCAACGCCATTGCCACGTTGCTTTCCATGATGGACGCACAAGGTCCGGGCTATTTCCAGGCCGAGCACGTGATGTACCGCAATTCCGGAGACTCTGTCTATGGAGACAAGGACAGGGTTGTGGGCTACAATTCCATCGTCTTCACTCGCAAGGAAAAGGCCGCCGACGTGCCTGGGGACCATCTTTTCAGCTTTTCCCAGGAGGAGAAGGCAGCCATGATTGCCACGGCCCGGTCGGCCATTTATTCCGCGCTGCACCTGCCGTTTGACGGCGATGCCCGTCCTGTTGGTATTCTCAAGGAGAGCGGCTACGGCGTTTTCGTGACGCTGCATTTGAACGGCCGCCTGCGGGGTTGTATCGGCCGTTTCACGTCCGACGATACCCTTGCCGAAACCATCCGGGACATGGCCCAAAGTGCGGCCTTCGACGACCCCCGTTTCTCGTCGCTTTCCCGGAACGAGGCCTCTCAGATTGACATTGAAGTGTCCGTCCTCTCGCCCCTCAAGAAGATTGACTCCATAGACGAGTTCAAGCTGGGCCGCGACGGCATCTATATCATCAAAGGCCGACACCACGGCACCTTCCTTCCGCAGGTGGCCGAAGAAACCGGCTGGGACAGGGACCAGTTCCTGGGCCACTGCGCCCGCGACAAGGCCGGCATCGGCTGGGACGGCTGGAAGGACGCCGACCTCTATACGTATCAGACAGAAGTGGTTAAAGAGTCCGAGCTATGACGGAGGCCCGGTTTTATACTGCAGCGGAAGAGGGCGTCCAATGCCGGCTCTGTCCCCATCACTGCCGCATCAAAGAGGGAGGCCGGGGTATTTGCCGAAGCCGCGAATGCCAAGGCGGAAAGCTCTACGCCCTTTCCTATGGCATGCCCTGCGCCCTGGCCATCGACCCGGTGGAGAAAAAGCCGCTGAATAACTTCCTGCCGGGCACCAAGTGCCTGTCTCTCAGCTGCACGGGCTGCAATCTTTCCTGCCGATGGTGCCAAAACAGCGACATTTCCCAGGTGGGTCCGGAGGAGAGCGAAAGGTATCAAGTTTCTCCGGAAGAGATGGTGGACCTGTGTCTCAAGCACGGCCTTCCTTCCATTGCCTACACCTATACGGAACCCTTCACCTGGTGGGAATACATGTACGATATCGCCGTCCTTGCGCGCGGGAAAGGCCTTAAGAACATCCTCGTATCGGCCGGATATGTGGAGAAAGAGCCGCTTGGGGAGCTGCTCCCGTTCCTGGATGCCGCCAACATTGACATCAAGGCCCTGGACGACGATTTCTACCGCCGATACTGCGGCGCCCGCCTGGCCCCCGTCCTGGAAAACATCCTGTCCATGATAAACGCCGGCGTCCACGTGGAAATCACCAATCTCCTGGTCACCGGCCTCAACGACTCGGAAGAGCAAATCCGCGCGCTGTGCACCTGGATGGCCGATAACGGCCTCCAGAACGTCCCCCTGCACTTCAGCCGCTTCTTCCCCCGCTACATGTTCACCTCCGCCTCCCCCACCCCCAAGGACACCCTCCTCTCCGCCCGCAGCATCGCCCAGTCCCTGGGAATCCGAACCGTCTATCTGGGGAATATTTAATAAAATCTGTGGCGCGATAGTTGCTGGGAACGGGGGCATGAAAAAGATTGCTGTTATCCTGCTGGCCCTTGTGCTGGCACTTCCCGCCTTCGCACAGGTGGGCCGATACAAGAACATCAAACTCCTGTACCCGGGATACTCTCTTAAGCTGGACACTGCTACCGGCGAATTGTCGTCCATTCACTTTGACAATGATACGGAGACCACCATTGAGGAGGTCATCTCCCAGAAACTGAGTAACAACCATCGGCAAATCGGCCGATATGAATTCCGCCGCACCGGCCATGTGGGCACCTACCAGATCTTCGACACCTCCACCGGCGAATACACCACCGTCAAATGGAATCCCGTGAACAAGGACGGCGAAAAAGTGGGAGTGGACCTGGACAGCCTCATCTCCAACGCCGCAGAAAGCCTGAAGCGCTTCTTCAAAGAACTGCAAGAAGACCTGGAAAACACCCCGGACTCCCTGGTGGTTATTTAGACCGATAAGTACACTTTTCCCCGAAAAATTCATCTACTTTTTCCCGAAAAATCATTCGTCTTTGCCGCCAATCCACAAAAAGCTCACTTGAGAGGACTCTGCGTGTATTGGTGGCAACGCTTTTGTGCACATTGGCAGTTTTCCCTGCCGCCAATCCAGGAAACCTGCATTCTGTGCGTTCCGTGTGGATTCGCGGCAAAGTGGTCCAAGGGTCCCTGCCCTTGGGGGCTGTCGCGAAGCGACTGGGGGATCAGAGGAGCTTGCTCCAACAGGTTAAACATAAGAGTAAAAGATAGCTTAACTGCTTATACTTCTTTAAATTCCATTATATCAAGCATCGAAAAGTGTGTTTTATCAACGAAACCGTTCCATGATTGATGGAAATGGCCATAAAACCATTTCTGCAGAGGATGACCTTGGCTCTTGATACTCTGAAAGATTTGGTCCATGACAGTTCGCTCGGAAGCGACATCCTTGATTAATTCCGAGTCCCTTTCTGCCCATGATTGTAAGCCGATGTGAGAGTTTAGCTCGCAGAATGATGGAGCTGTATGCGTAATAACCGTGTCAATCCTGATGGTACCCGGAATTGCCTCTAATTCTGCCGGTTTATACTCAGGCGCTTCATCCGGCCAATAATACGACACATCCTTGACGTGATTCCGGGCATTTTCTTTAATCCTTTGATATCGATCAATGCTGGTCGCACCCCCTATGCATAGAATATTATGTTCACAGACAGAAATAATGCTATAGTCTGGAACAGTTCTCCAACGAGCATGATTAATCCTTTCTTCGGCATAATAAGCTGGATTATCATGATTCCCTCGTACAAAAACTATCCAATTGTTTGCCTTGCGAAGTCTATCGGCAACAGAATTATAAACCTGATCGTAATAGCCAGGTTTATCGAAGCCAAAGCCACAATCTCCTGCAACGATAAGCAATGTGTCCGTACATCCGTATTGTATGCAAAGTTTAAAAACAAGTGTCTTGAAGTCTCCATGGATATCACCAGAGACAATTATCTGTTTAGCGTCAGGATATTTATATTGTTTCATTTTGTGGTTAAAAATAATAGTCATTAACTTTGCAACGAGACAGTAACACCGTGATACGGATGGGTAATCGAGTCGCGCAAAAGTCCCCGCCCGCGAGGCCCTCGCTCTAGAAGTAATTCCGCCACGTAGTCTTGGGGCAAATTTAGCAGGAGGTCATCAGGCCTCCTGTTTTGTTTTCTTTGCTTCGATGGCCGTAATACAATACTGTACCTTCATCTTGTCTTTCCTTCTAACTCCAACAGTCATTTTGACTCTGCCGACTCCGGTACAGATATATTCCATTATAAGCATACGTTCAAAAGAACGTTGGTTCTTACTATTCTGCTTGGATGGAACATCCTTGACAAGCCAGGCGTTAGTCAGAATTGCGTCGAGTTGAAGTACAGCTAGGGTAGAAAGATATGTAATAGATGCTTGCCCGGCCGTTTCATCAAGAGAGACTGAACGGATATTAATGTCTTCTTTTAAGGCGATGTTGTACTTTTTCTGATCCGGATTCTTGAGTTTCCAATTTTCATAGAACGAATAAATAATACCTTGCCTCCTCCGTCTGTCTTCTGTCGAATTGCCCGTAGGGATGTCCTCTTCTGAAATAACAATGTCATCATGAGTAATGCCGTCATCAACAAATTGAGCATCAAGAGGGATTGGGTCCGGTTCTTCAATGTATCCAACCAGCATTATAAACGGAACCCCCAGCACCTCGGAAGCTTTATAAATAGTTTCAAGGTTCTTGGTTTTAAATAGAGCCTTTACGTTTTGCTTACGGATACCCATCCGCCTCGCAAACTCACTTTTGCTCATCCCAATCCTTTCAAGAAGCGCTTCTCCTTTTGCTTCGAAATATATTTGATTCATCATTCATCTTTTTACAAAAGTAATATTTAAAAATTACTTTCACAAGTGTTGTTCCTAAGAAAAATGATGACTATCTTTGCAACGCTAGAACTCGCCGAGCCTCTTTACAATGCTTAAATAGGCGAGTCTTTTTTTTAAATGAGAGGTGGGTACTAAAATGGTACTAAATTCTTAACTCTTATGTAAAGAATTGATATCGTTTTATGCGTAGATTTCTGCGTAAAACAATAAAGGCGCTGAAAATCAGCGCCTTTTGTGGAGCATAGGAGAATCGAACTCCTGACCTTTTGAATGCCATTCAAACGCTCTACCAACTGAGCTAATACCCCGATTGTGGACTGCAAAGGTATATACTTTTTTTGAATTCGCAAAGGATTCCCGGGATTTTTTGTAAAAAAAGATTCCCGGAGACCTCACGGCGTCCGGGAACTGTCCACAATCAAATAACCAACTATCTATAGGATACTTCGTTAAAGAAGTCTTTTCGCTTCGGCAAAGGTAGTGATTCTCCCTCGATTGGGACTCCACAGAATAAACGGATGTTATGCCCAATGTTGGAAAGTTTTTACTATATTTGTAACATATATGGATATAATAACAAAACAATAACCATGAACAAGCTTCGTATCTTCTTTGTCCTTCTGGCAGTGGTCGGAGGATGCCTTGTGGCCAAGGCCCAGGAAATCAAGGAAATGGAGAACAACCAGTACTGCGTAACCAGCGGAGACATGACCCTGGTGGTGGATGCTTCCCGCGGAGGCAAGATCCTCTCCTTCAAGTACAAAGACCAGGAAGTCCTTAACCAGGGCCGCTTCCCCAACTCTTTCGGCAGCACCTTCTGGACCAGCCCGCAGGCCCAGTGGAACTGGCCCCCGGTGCCGGAATATGACACCAAGCCCTTTGCCGCGGAACTCAAGGACGGCAAGCTGGTGCTAACCGGTGAAAAGTCGGAACGCTTCGGCTACCGCATCCGCAAGGTTATTCACGTTTGCCAGCACGACGGTGCCATGGTAATCACCTACAGCATCATCAACGAGTCCGGCGAAACCCGCCAGGTGGCTCCCTGGGAAATTTCCCGCGTACCCAACGGCGGTACCCTCTTCTTTGAGGCCGATGCAGTGGAACCCGCCAACAACATGAAGGGCCTTACCTTCACTTTCAAGGATGGCATCGCCACCTATGAGATGGACGAGGACAAGGAGAACCGCAAGATTAACGCCGACGGCAAGGGCTGGCTGGCCTTCAACAATGGCAATGTCCTGTTTATTAAGAAGTTCCAGGATCTGCAGGAAGGACAGGCCGCTCCGGCGGAGGCAGAGATCCAGGTATACGCCAACCCCGGCAAGACCTTTGTGGAAATTGAGGAGCAGGGCGCTTATACCACCCTGGAGCCCGGTGCATCCGTAGACTGGACCGTCCGCTGGTACGCCGTTCCCGCCGGAGACGCGGAAGGCAATCTGGCAAAGGTGAAGGAAATCCTCAAGGGATCCGACAACCACCAGCATGGATCCCATTAAAGTAATTGAAATAAAAAAGAGCGTCTTTGCCAATAACGACAAAGACGCTGCCGACTTACGCCGGGAGCTCAAAGGCAAGGGAGTCTACCTCCTTAACCTTATGTCCTCCCCCGGCAGCGGAAAGACTACCACGCTCATCCAAACCCTTAACCGCATCAAGGACAAGCTCCGCGTGGCCGTGATGGAGGCCGATATAGACTCCAATGTGGACGCCGTCAAGATCAAGGAAGCCACGGGGGTTCCCTCCATCCAGCTCCATACGGGCGGCATGTGCCACCTGGATGCAGAAATGACGCGCCAGGGCCTGGACAACGTGGCCCTGGACCAGCTGGACCTGGTGATCCTGGAGAATGTTGGGAACCTGGTATGCCCGGCCGAATTCGACACGGGCGCCTGCCGCAACGCCATGATCCTTTCCGTGCCGGAAGGCCACGACAAACCGCTCAAGTACCCGCTGATGTTCTCCGTCTGCGACCTTGTGCTGGTGAACAAAATAGATGTACTCCCCTACTTTGATTTTGATATGGAGAAGTGCAGGGAGTACGTGCATATGAGAAACCCCAAGGCGCAGGTGATACCCATCTGCGCCAAGACAGGCGAAGGAGTGGACGCCTTCGCCGCCTGGCTGCTTAAGGAAGTAAGCGCCTGGAAAACAGAAAAATAACACTAACTAACCACATACTATTATGCCTGAGATGTCCACCAAGTTTGTCCCCAAGCACAAAGGGGACAAGAACCCGAATCCCAAGCTGTTGAAATTTGTCCGCCACGTAACGGACCGCGTTCCGGGCAAGATCAAGATGGATAGCAATGCCCCGGAATACTGGGGTCTTGCGTGCATCTTTGAAGACGAGATGGATCCCATCACCCGGGAAGCCTCGCTGGACCTCCTGCTGGACATGCTGCCCGGCAATTTCTTCAAGGTTCGCAAGCACCACAGCTATGCCCAACTGCACGAGATGAACCGTCAGAAGCACTA
This sequence comes from uncultured Bacteroidales bacterium, assembly GCA_946185645.1. GTDB lineage: Bacteria > Bacteroidota > Bacteroidia > Bacteroidales > UBA932 > Cryptobacteroides. The sequence goes on along the minus strand of CAMHKD010000005.1, from coordinate 12,577 downwards.
TGCCTCCACGGAGCAGGCCTTTGACGAGCTGCTGGACAAGCTCTCCTATTTCGGCATGCTGGAGTACGACTACGGTGACAAATACACCAAGGACGGCCCCGTCCCCGGCACCACCTACAACCGGGAAGACCGCATCTACTGGGTGCCGATGTTCGTTCCCGGCAGCGCGGAATACACCAACATGAACACGGAGCTCATGGACCGTCATCCGGAGCTGGCCATGTTCTTTGAGCGCATGACTTTCCTCCCGCTGGAGAAGATCACCCCCATGGTGCCCATGGGCGGCAGCGGCATCGGCATGCACGTGATTCCCGTGGAGAAAGCCATCTCCATGGAGAACCAGTCCGTTGATATCGAGCACATAAGCTATTGGCTCAAGAAATACGAAGGCCACATCGGCGTGGGCATCTGCTCCTGCCGCTACGGCCGCAAGAAGCTGGACGAGGGCTGCGCCGACGACTACCGCGACTGGTGCATCGGCGTGGGCGACATGGCGGACTACCTCCGGGAGACCGGCCGCGGCCACGACATCACCTACGAGGAGGCCATGGCCATCCTCAAGAAGGCCGAGGACCATGGCTTTGTGCACCAGGTGACCAACATTGACGGCGAGGGCAAGATCTTCGCCATCTGCAACTGCAATGTCAAGATTTGCAACGCCCTGCGCACCAGCCAGCTGTTCAATACGCCCAACATGAGCCGCAGCGCCTATGTGGCCGAGGTGGATCCCAAGAACTGCGTGGCCTGCGGCCGCTGCGTGGAATACTGCCCCGCCGGCGCCGTCAAGCTGGGCCAGAAGCTCTGCACCAAACACGGCCCGCAGGAATATCCCAAACAGGAACTGCCGGATGCCGCCAAGTGGGGCAAGCACAAATGGAACGAGGATTACCGGGACCGCAACCGCATCAACTGTTACCCCACCGGTACCTCCCCCTGCAAGACCGCCTGCCCGGCCCACATCGCCGTCCAGGGCTACTTGAAGAAGGCCGCCGAGGGCAAATACACGGAGGCGCTGGAGCTCATCAAGCGGGAGAACCCCTTCCCCGCCGTATGCGGACGCATCTGCAACCGCCGCTGCGAGGACGCCTGCACGCGCGGCACCATAGACCGCGCCGTTGCCATTGACGCCGTAAAGAAATTCATTGCCGAAAAGGACCTCCACGCGGAAACCCGCTTTGTGCCGGAGGTGAACATCTGCTCCAACGTCCAGGACCACTGGGAGGAGAAGATTGCCATCATCGGCGGCGGTCCTGCCGGCCTTTCCTGCGCGTATTACCTGGCCACTATGGGTTACAAGCCCACCGTATTCGAGCGTAACGAAGAGCCGGGCGGCATGCTCCGCTACGGCATTCCTTCCTACAAGCTGGACAAGGACGTGATCAAGGCCGAGATTGACATAATGAAGGAGATCGGCGTAGAAATCCGCACCGGCGTGGAAGTGGGTAAGGACGTTACCATCGCAGCCCTTCGCGAGATGGGCTACAAGGGCTTCTATGTGGCCATCGGCTGCCAGGGCGGACGCCTGCCGGGCATCCCGGGAGAAACGCTGGAAGGCACTACCACGGCCATAGATTTCCTGCACCAGGCCAACTGCGGCAAGGTGAAGGTGAAGGGCAAGGTGGTTGTGGTTGGCGGCGGCAACGTGGCCATTGACGCTGCGCGCGTAGCCAAGCGGAGCGGCGCCTCGGAGGTGACCATGCTGTCCCTGGAAACGGAGGACATCATGCCCGCCTCCCTGGAAGAGCGCGCCGAAGCCCGGGAGGACGGCGTGGTCCTGAACCCCGGCTGGGGTCCCAAGGAAGTGCTTGGAGACAAGAAGGTTAAGGGCATTGTCTTCAAGAAGTGCACCTCTGTCTTCAACGCGGAGCACAAGTTTGCGCCGGAGTACGACGAGAGTGAGCTCATCACGCTGGATGCCGATATGGTCATCTTCGCCATCGGCCAGACGGTTCTGCTCAAAGACCTCCTCAAGGACACCAAGGTGGAATTCTTCCGCGGGGTGTATCCCATTGCCGATAAGCTCACCTACCAGACGGCGGAGCCGGACATCTTCGTGGGCGGCGACGTGTTCACCGGCCCCAAGTTCGCCATTGACGCCATAGCAGCCGGCAAGGAGGCGGCCGAAAGCCTGCACCGCTATGTGCAGCACGGTCACATGACCATCGGCCGCAACCGGAGGGACTTCATAGAGCTGAACAAGGAGGATATCCTGGTGGAACAGTACGACAACGGTTCCCGTCAAGACCCGGGCGTAGTTCCGGTGAAAAACGCCTTTGACGAGTACCACGGCACGCTAACGGAGGAACAGGTGAAGAAGGAAACGGCCCGCTGCCTAAGCTGCGGCGCGTCCGTAGTGGACGAAAACCGCTGCATAGGCTGCGGCATCTGCACCACCAAGTGCGGCTTCGACGCCATCCACCTGCACCGCGTGCATCCGGAAGCCTCCGTAATGCGCACCTCGGAAGACAAATTCGGCGGCATCCTACCGTACATGATAAAACGTACAGGTAAAATATTATTTAAGAAAAAATAGATTTCTCGACTTCGCTCGAAATGACAATACAACATGACAATACAACCTTGTCATTTCGACCGAGCGAAGCGAGTGGAGAAATCTCTTATGCACGAATTAGGGATAGTGTTCTATATCATCCGGGACGTTAAGGAAGCGGCCCAGGAGCATGGTGTGGAGCATGTCAATGCCGTGGTGATGAATATCGGAGAGGTGTCCACCATTGTGCCGGAGTACCTTACGGACTGCTGGCGGTGGGCGGCCGATAAGGAGGAACTGCTTAAGGGCTGCGAGCTCAAATGCAACATCCTGCCGGCCGTTACCTACTGCGAGGACTGCGGAGCGGAATACCCTACCGTGCAATATGGGAAGATTTGTCCCCACTGCAAGAGCGAAAATACGTATCTGCTAAAAGGGAATGAAGTAGAAATCAAAGAAATAGAAGTATAATTATGGCTTGTTTTGTTGTACCCCTGGTTCAGGCTATTGCCACCAGCGCCCTTCGCAAGTGGGGCAAAAAGGACGGTTTCATCGGCCGTAACCTTGCATCCCTGGAGCTCATGCTCTGGGGTGGCACCGTGATGCTCATCGTAGACCATGTCATTAACGGAGAACTCACCTGGAAGTTTCCGTTCTTTACCGCCCTGGGAGAGACGGGCGGCGGAGCGGTGATGCTCCGGGAAATGCTCACCGTGGGCCTGCCCATGAGCATCATCATCACGCTGGTATGGGCCATCTACGCCTATGTGAAAGAACCCAAATTATTCACTAAATAACACTAAACCATGTTTTTCCAAGTTTATGGGGCAAATGCCCTCTCCCAATGGGGAATGCTGATCGTGGTCCTGCTGGGCCTCATCCTCCTCAATGAATTCGCCCGCAGGACCAAGCTGGGCGGCATCATCACCTTCCTGGCCATTCCGCTGGCCCTCACCGTCTACTTCCTGGCCATCTGGCTGGGCGTACGTAACGGTTCCCAGTGGGCACTGGAGAACCAGACGCATGTATACATGCAGGGCTGGTTCCACTACGCCAAACTGTATGCCGCGACGGCCGGGTGTATCGGCTTCATGATGATCAAGTACAAATGGGGTATCGGCGCCAAGCACTGGTTCAAGCCCTTCCCCTTCGTGATCGTGGGCATCAACATCCTCATCGCCTGCGTGTCCGACTTCGAGTCGGCCGTGATGGGATGGAACAAGTGGTGGCTCACCTCCGAAGGCGTATGGCAGTACGGCGGCTGGCACAATGTGATGAACGGCGTTGCCGGTATCGTGAACATCTTCTGTATGACCGCCTGGTGGAACGTGTATCCGTCCAAGGACAAGAAGGACATGATCTGGGCCGATATGACTTGGGTCTACATCCTCATCTACGACATCTGGAACTTCGCCTATACCTACAACTGCCTGCCTACGCACAGCTGGTACTGCGGTATCGCCCTTCTGCTCGCCCCCACCGTGGCCGCCCTGCTGTGGAACCGCGGCGGCTGGATCCAGAACCGCGCCAACACCCTGGCCATCTGGTGCATGTTCGCCCAGGTATTCCCCCTGTTCCAGGAAACCTTCAAGAACGGCCAGCAGTGGTTCTCCTGGGCCACCCTTCCCGTACTCTATCCCGAGGGTGTGGACACCATCAGCAAGCTCTATGAGGTTGCCGGCGGAGAAGCTGCCACCGTGGGCACTACCGTGGATCCTTCCGTAGTGGCCGCCAATCCCACCATGATGACCGTCATCAGCGCCCTGGCGCTCGTTACCAACGTCATCGCCATCTGCTACATCATCGCCGTGTCCAAGAAGCGCCACATCAACCCGTACAAGGAAGATGTGTTCGTGGACCAGAAGTACTACAAGGACGCCATGGCCCGTGCCGATGTGAGCTAGCCGGCGTTTTGCTATTAATGAAAAAACCGTCCTTTCCGGACGGTTTTTTCATTTTCTCGCAATCTTGGTCATGTTTTGGGCCGTTTTCTTGACTTAGCTCGTCAGTAACGACAATCTTGGTCACGTTTTGGGGCAAAAACGTGACTAAGACGGTAGAAGTGGGGGCCGATCGGCCGAAAATTAAATGAGGCTTATCAGCAGATACAGGAAGTGCGCGATGATGCCGGCGCAGAGGCCCGCTATGGCGTGAGCGCCCAGGGCCTTGGAAATGCCCTTGCGGAAGCCCAGGGAGTCGAACATGGCGGTGTGGGTGGAGAGGAAGCCGCTCCAGCACATGCCGATGGCGGTGAAGACGGCCACGGCGTTGCCGTCCAGGATGCCGGCGGCGTTAAAGGTGGGCAGAAGGCCCAGCGCAGCGCCCACGGCACCGAGGGCTGTCATGGGGAAGGCGATGAGTTCCATGCTGCTGAAGCCGAAGAGCCATTCAAACAGCCAGTGCACCTTGCCGGCCAGCCAGGGAAGCACCGGAACGCCCTGCGAAGAGGCGCCGGTATAGCCTTCCGGACCCGGGCCGAAGGTGAGCAGGATCACGATGGTGGTGATGATGAGAACGCCCGGAATAATTTGCAGACCCAGCTCTACACCGTTCTTGCCGCCATCCAGGATGGCGTTGAGAAAACGCATGAAAATGCCGTCCTTCTGCTCCTTATCTTCTTCCTTAATCTCTTCTTCCACAGGCATTTCCGCTGCTACGGGCACATCCAGCTGCGGCCAGGTCTTAAGGAGGGAACGCTGCATGAGGCGGGTGGAGATGACGGAGCCGCAGATGGCGCCCACCAGGCCCACCAGCGCGCCGCCCGTCTGGCCGTAGCTCATCATGGTGATGATGACCACGAAGCCCATGCCGAAAGCCGTGCCGAAGTTGGTAAGGGAATAAAGTTGGTATTTCCTGAAATAGGAAGCAAAAGTGCGGTCCTTGCTGAGGGCGATGATGGCGGGGTTGTCCGACAGGAACGTCATCACGCCGCCCAGGGCCGCCACGCCGGGCAGATTATACAGCGGCTTCATGAGGGGCCGGAGGAGTTTTTCCAGCAGCGTTACCACGCCGAACTCCACGAAGAGCTTGGACAGGGCGCCCGTGATGACGGTAATGCCCATGAGGAAGAACACCGTATTGAGCAGCAGGTCGTGCGCGGTGTTCATAATGGTCTTGAGGAGGTTCTCGCTGCCCATCCGGCTGCCCAGAGCCCAGCAGCAAAGGAGGAGGACGGTGAGGAAAACCACCGCCTCCACCAGGCTTCTGTTTTTGATTTTCAACTTTTTGCCCATGGCCGACTTTCAATTCGGCACTAAGTTACGACAAATAGTTGAGATATACAACTATTTCAGATAGGCATCCGAAACCACTTTCTGGCTCCGGGAGATGAACTCGGAGAGGGCCTTTCCCTTGAGCATGCCATTGGCCAGCAGGGCCAGGTCCACAATCTGGTGCAGCATCTCGTTGCCGGCGGCAAAGGCTTCCACATCGGCCCGATGGGCCTTGCGGACGGCTTCCCGGGCTTCGCGGGCCTTGGTTTTCTCCTCGTCGGTAGCATCCGAAGGGGCTTCGGCCGGCAGCTCGCCCTGCGGCTTCACGTCGGAAAGTTTGGCGGCCCATATCTTGGCTACCAGCGGGTTCTCCATATTCACGGTGATGTTGTAACTTTCCGGCAGGGAGCCGTAGAAGTTCATTCCGCCGCCCAGCGCGCTCATTTCCCGGTAACGGCGCATGAACTCGTTCTGGGTGATGAGGATGGGAGCTGCGTTTTCGCCCAGGTTGTCCCCCTGCACGAAATAGTCGTTGCCCTCCGGCAGCACGGCCTTGAAGAGGTTCTCCAAATCGTAACGCTCGTCTTCCTTCATCTCCGGCTTCACCTTGTCCTCCTTGGGGATAAGGTTCTCCACGGCGTCCGAATCCACGCGGGCAAAACGGGTGTCCGTGAGTTTCTGCTCCAGCAGGTTCACATAGTGGCTGTCCAGCTCGCAGTCCATCAGGAGCACGTCGTAGCCCTTGTTCTTGGCCGCTTCAATGTACGCGTACTGGTCCTCCACGTTGGTGGCATAGAGGTATACCAGCTTCTTGTCTTTATCCGTTTGAGCGCTCTCCACGGCCGATTTGTACTCGTCGAAGGAGAAGTACTTGCCGTCCGTATTCTTGAAGAGGGCGAACTTGAGCGCCCGCTCGCAGAACTTCTCGTCGGAGAGCATGCCGTATTCTATGAAGAGCTTCAGATTGTCCCACTTGGCCTCCAGCTGGGCACGCTCGTCCTTGAAGATACCTTCCAGACGGTCGGCCACCTTCTTGGTGATGTAGGTGGAGATCTTCTTTACGGCTGCGTCGCTCTGCAGATAGGAACGGCTAACGTTAAGCGGGATGTCCGGGGAGTCGATTACACCGTGCAGCAGCGTCATGAAATCCGGCACGATGTTGTCCACATGGTCCGTCACAAACATCTGGTTGCAGTACAGGGAAATCTTGTTCCGCTCAATGGCCACGCGGTCCTTGAGCTTGGGGAAATATAGGATACCGGTGAGGTTGAAGGGGTAATCCACGTTCAGATGGATGTAGAACAGCGGCTCCTCGTTCATGGGGTACAGCGTGCGGTAGAAATTGAGGTAATCCTCTTCCTTGAGCTCGCTGGGCGCCTTGGTCCAGAGCGGTTCCACGGCGTTGATAATCTTGTCCTTATCCGTATCCACGTACTTGCCGTCCTTCCATTCCTGCTCCTTGCCGAAGACAATGGGAACGGGCATGAACTTGCAGTATTTCTGGAGGAGGCCCTCGATGCGGGACTTCTCTGCATACTCGGCCGAATCGTCATCCAGGTACAGGGTTATCACGGTGCCCCTGTCGGCCTTTTCAATCTCTTCCATCTCATAGGCCGGGGAGCCGTCGCAGCTCCATTTCACGGCCTTTGAGCCCTCCTTCCAGGAAAGGGTCTCGATGGTAACCTTCTTTGCCACCATGAAGGCGCTGTAAAAGCCCAGGCCGAAGTGGCCGATGATATTCTGGATCTGGTCCTTGTACTTCTCCAGGAACTCTCCGGCGCTGGAGAAGGCAATCTGGTTGATGTACTTGTCCACCTCATCGGCCGTCATGCCGATACCGTTATCGATGACCTTGAGGGTCTTCTCCTTGGGGTCCAGTTCCAGGTGCACCTGCAGGTCCCCCAGCTCTTCCTTGCAGTCTCCGGAGGCCGCCAGGGCCTTCATTTTCTGCGTTGCATCCACGGCGTTGGCCACCAGTTCCCTAAGGAAAATCTCATGGTCGCTGTACAAAAACTGCTTGATGACCGGGAAGATGTTCTCGGTGGTTACACCAATCTGACCTTTAGTTTGCTTTGCCATAGTATATATTGTTTTATTTCTTTTCCGCCGGGAATTCAGTCAAATTATAAGCCAGGGCCTTTCCTGCTGACAAATTGGCAGAGGTACTTGACAATAATAATGAAAAACCTTATCTTTGAAGAGATTAAAACAACTGCCATGAAAGCGCTCAATATTAACAGGTTCCTGGCCGTCCTCGCAGGGCTCCTCCTTGGGACTTTCGGCCTTTATGCCCAGACGGATTCCGTCCGGCTGGGATACACCGTCCGGGGCAACGTGGTAGATGCCCTTTCCGGAAAGGTGCTGGAGTCCGTCCACGTGTCCATCCCGGAACGGCATTATGCAACCGTTACCAATGCAGACGGAGATTTTGTTATCAAGAGCGATAGCCGCATCGGTACCCTGGTCTTTTCCTATGTGGGCTATAAAACCGTCTATCAGCGCGTTGGGGACGGAGATATGAAGGTGAGAATGACCCCGGAGACGCTCCAACTGGCTGAAGCCATGATCATATCGGCCGATCCGCTGGAGGTGGTCCGCTCGGCCATCTACAAGATTCCGGAGAACTACAGTTCCAAGCCGGAGCTGCTGGAGTGCTTCTACCGGGAGACCATCCGCAAGGGTTCGCGCTACACGTACATTTCGGAGGCTGTGGCGCGCATGTATAAGAATTCTTACAAGGGAAGCCTGGCGGCCGATAGGACGGCGCTGGAAAAGAGCCGCGTGCTCCTTAGCCAGCGGAAGCGGGATACCCTCAGCATCAAGGTGCAGGGCGGTCCCACGCTGGCCATGACCTTCGACCTGGTTAAGAACCGGGACCTGCTCCTCAACGAGAGGGACATGGACAATTATTACTTCGAGATGGAAACGCCCACCTACATTGAGGACAGGCCTCAGTTCGTGATAAGCATCCATCCCGTCAGAGCCCAGGACCATGAATATGCCATGTATTCCGGTACGCTTTACATAGACACGGAATGGCTTTCCTTCACCCGGATAGAACTGTCCCTGGACGTAAGTGACAAGGCCAAGGCCACCCGTATGATGCTGGTTAGAAAGCCCCTCACCCTGCGCTTTACGCCCCGGGAAGTCTCTCTGCTGGTCACCTACCGGAAAGGAGAGGACGGCAAATTCCGCCTGGGCTATTTCCGCTCCACCATGCGCTTTGGCTGCGACTGGAGAAGACGTCTCTTCCAGACCAATTACACCGCAGTGAATGAACTGGTTATCACAGACTTGCGGGAACCGGCCACGCCCATTGACCGCAAGGATATCTTCCGGACAAGCGACATAATGAACGACAAGGCCACAGAGTTCCTGGATCCGGATTTCTGGGAGGACTACAATATAATTGAACCGTCCGAAAGCCTTGAACATGCTATCGGACGGCTCAAAAAGCAGATTAAATAATAATCCATGAAAAAGATTCCGTTTCTCCTTTGCCTCATTCTGACGGCATTAGTTTCCTGTTCCCAATCCGCCACTCCCTCCAGCCGGGAGATGGTCCTGTGGTACGATGAACCCGCCGGCGAAGTGTGGCTGGACGGCCTTTTCATCGGCAACGGCTACATGGGCGGCAATGTATTTGGAAGGGTTGAGAATGAGCGGATTGCGCTCAACGAATCCACTTTCTGGTCCGGCCGTCCGCACGACTACAACGATCCGGAGGCCCACAACTACTATGACCAGATCAAGCAGCTCATGTATGAGAAAAAGTACAAGGAGGCGGAGAAACTGGTGGATGAGCATTTCTACGGGAAGCCCGCCAACCAGCAGACCTACGTGCCGGTGGGAGACCTGCTGCTGGATTTCCAGAAAGGAGAAGAAGTTAAGGACTACTACCGGGAACTGGACATGGAAACGGGCATAGTGACGGTGCACTATACCCAGGACGGCGTAAAGATGACCCGCGAGGTGTTCATGTCCTATCCGGACCATGTGATGGTAATGAAGGTATCGGCCGACAAACCCGGCAGCGTGAATGTGGAAGCCAGGCTTCAGAGCCCCTTCCGGCGGAAGATTGCCGCCCAGGGGAACCGCCTCACCATGAACGGCACCTGGAGCTATCTCCCCACCCGCATCTTCGACCTCATTGCCAAGGTGGAAGGCGACGGAATGAGCTTCCAGACGGATGTGGTGGCCCTTCCGGAGAAGGGAAAGCTGGAGGCCACGGATTCCAGCCTGGTGGTTAGCGGCGCCAACTCCGTAACGTTCGTGCTCACCATAGCCACGGACTTTGTGAATTACAAGGACATCAGCGGAGATCCATCGGCCCGCTGCGAAAGGATTCTGGCCGATGTGAAGGGTAAGAATTATAAGCAGCTCAAAGCCACGCACCTGAAGGATTTCTCCGGCCTCATGAGCCGGGTGCACCTCACCGTGGGAGACGGCGCGGAGAATGCCAAGCCCACCAATGTGCGCGTTGCAGCCCTCAAGCAGGGAGAGCCGGATTCGGACCTGCAGGCCAAGCTCTTCCAGTTCGGCCGCTATATCACGGTTTCCAGCAGCCGGGAAGGCAGCGAGCCCAGCAACCTCCAGGGCCGATGGAGCCAGGACCTCCTTCCCAACTGGGGCAGCAAATATACCCTCAACGTTAACACGGAAATGAACTACTGGCCCTCCGAGGTGGCCAATCTCTCCGAATGCACCGCTCCCCTGTTCCACCTGCTGGAAGACCTGGCGGAGAACGGCGCGGAGACGGCCCGGCTTTATTACGATGCCGACGGCTGGGTGTCCCACCACAATACGGACCTCTGGAGAGGTACCGCACCCGTGGACGCCGCCCGCTACGGCATGTGGCCGATGAGCGGCGTATGGCTCTGCCAGCACGTCTGGGAGCACTATCTGTTCACGGAAGACCTGGACTTCCTCCGGAAGTATTATCCCATCATGAAGGGGGCCGCAGAGTTCCTCCTGGACATACTGGAGGAGAATCCCAACTACGGATACCTCACCATCCCCTTCTCCATGTCCCCGGAACAGGGCTATTTCATTGACGGCAATCCGGAAGAGATGTTCCTGGCACCTTCCACCACCATGGACAACGCCTTAATCCGTGACCTCTTCCCGCACCTCATTGAAGCATCCAAACTCCTGGGCGTGGACAGTGACTTCAGCGAAAAGCTGGCCGATGTCCTGGAGAGGATTCCGCCTTACATGATTGGCGAAAACGGCATGCTGCAAGGCTGGATTGAGGATTGGACCCGCGGACGGGAGAACCACAACTGGTCCGGCACCTTCGGCCTGTATCCTGGCAATTCCATCACCCTCAGGGGAACGCCGGAACTGGCCAAGGCCGTGGAAACCTGGCTGGAGCCGCGTCCGGTTACGGTTTTCTGGAACAGCGCCATTGACATCTGCCAGTGGGCCCGTCTGGAGAACGGAGAGAAGACGGATGAGATTCTCCGGAAGATCTTCATGACCCCTCCCGGCCGACGCCGTTTTGGCCCCAGCGGCTTTGGCAACAACCTGCATTTCTCCGGTTCCAACCAGTCGGACATCAACTTCGGCCTCACGGCAGCCATGGCAGAAAGCCTGCTGCAGAGCCATGCAGGCGAGATTTCCATCCTGCCCGCGCTGCCTGTAAGCTGGAAAGACGGCTCCGTGAGCGGCCTCAGGGCCCGGGGCGGCTATGAAGTTAGCATCAGCTGGGCCGACGGAAAGATGACCTCCTGCGAGATCAAATCCCTGCTGGGCCATCCGTTTACGGTACGCTATGCCGGCCAGACCAAAGACTTCACTTTGGCCGCCGGTAAATCTGTTAAGCTGGGTCCGGAGCTTTAACGGCCTTATCGGCCAATAAGCTGTAAGAATTCGTTCCTTGTCCTGGCGTCTCTGAGGAAGGCGCCGGAGAAGGCCGATGTGGTGGTGATGGCGTTGGACTTCTGCACGCCGCGCATGGACATGCAGGTGTGCATGGCTTCGATGACCACGGCAACGCCCAGCGGCTTCAGGGATTCCTGGATGCAGTCCCGGATCTGTTCCGTGAGGCGCTCCTGCACCTGCAGGCGGCGGGCATAAGTCTCTACCACGCGGGCCACTTTGCTGAGGCCCGTGATTTTACCGTCCGGGATATACGCCACATGCGCTTTGCCGATGAAGGGCAACATGTGATGCTCGCACAGGGAGAACAGTTCAATGTCCTTCACAATGACCATATGATCGTACGGCTCCTCGAAGAGGGCGCTCTTAACAATCACCTCTCCGTCCTGGAAATAGCCCTGAGTGAGGAACTGCATGGCCTTGGCCACGCGTTCCGGAGTCTTCTGCAGGCCTTCCCGGTCCGTATCCTCTCCCAGCAGCTTAAGGATGGCCTTGATGTGCCCCGCAAGCTCCCGGGTGGTGTTTTCGTCGTATTCTTCAATCTTTCTGTATGCCATGGTCTGTTCTTTGTAGAGATGCCGCATTAATAATTGTGTGCAAAATTAACGAAAAAAAATCATTCTATCGTTTTTTTTTCTATCTTTGCAGCCCCAAACGGAGGACGCTCCGTTAAAAGTCAAGATAAAAGCTTGATTATTAACAAGATTATTAACAATTAGAACACTATAGATTATGTATTGGACACTCGAACTTGCCAGCTCCCTGGACGATGCTCCGTGGCCGGCTACCAAAGAGGAACTCATCGACTACGCAACCCGCACCTGCGCTCCCGACGAGGTGATCGAGAATCTGGAAGAGCTGGACGATGATACGGAAATCTACGAATCCATCGAAGACATCTGGCCGGACTACCCCACCAAGGATGACTTCATGTGGAACGAGGAAGAATATTAGGGGCTTAACTGACTGAAATACAGAGAATTAACTCGGATGG
>CAMHKD010000004.1:0-79522 GCA_946185645.1 uncultured Bacteroidales bacterium | reverse complement strand
TGGGCCTGGCCAAATATATCCGTACGCAGACGCCGGTCAAGTTTGAACTCAAAGGCTTTATCACCCATTCCCACAAGATTCAGGACATGCGCCTCATGGGCGTGAGGGTATATACGCTGGAAGACGATATTGCCGCCGTCATCAAGAAGGAAGGTATTGAGGCCGTGCTGGTTAGCCCTCTAAGAGTGAAAGAGTTCCGGGCCAACCAGAAGATCCAGGATATCTTCATAGAGAACGGCTGTAAGATCTTCATGTCGCACGAGGCTACGGAGGCCAGCGTGAAAGACGGAGAAATCCAGGACGGAGACATTGACAACATCCAGATTAAGGAAGTGAGCGTGGAAGACCTCCTCCCGCGTCAGGAAATCCGCGTGGACATGAAGTCCGTAGAGGAGCAGCTCACCGGAAAGCGGGTGCTCATCACCGGATCGGCCGGTTCCATCGGCATGGAAATCGTGCGGCAGGTGGCCAAGATGAAACCCGCCAGCATGATGCTCATAGACCAGGCCGAAACCCCGCAGCACGATGTGCGCCTCATGATGGCCAAAGATTACCCGGATGTGCCCTGCCAGGTGGTTGTGGCCAGCATCAGCCGCCGTACCAGGATGGAATACATGTTCAGCTCCTTTCTGCCGGATTATGTCTTCCACGCCGCTGCATACAAGCATGTGCCCATGATGGAGGATAACCCCACGGAGGCCGTCATGAACAACGTGTATGGCACCAAGATCATTGCCGATTTAAGTGTTAAGTACGGTGCCAAGAAGTTTGTGATGATCTCCACGGACAAGGCCGTGAACCCCACCAACGTGATGGGTTGCAGCAAGCGTATCTGCGAAATCTACGTGCAGAGCCTGGATAGAAAACTCAAGCTGGAGGCCCTGGAGAGCAGGAAAAAGCGTGTGGGACTCCGTGGCAACAGCAGCCGTCCGGAATACACCCAGTTCGTGACCACCCGCTTCGGCAATGTGTTGGGCAGCAACGGCTCCGTGATTCCGCTCTTCCGGGAGCAGATCAAAAACGGCGGCCCCGTCACGGTTACGGACGAAAGGATTGTGCGCTTCTTCATGCTCATTCCGGAAGCCTGTAAACTGGTGCTGGAAGCCGGTACCAAGGGAAACGGCGGTGAAATCTTCGTCTTCGACATGGGCCAGCCCGTGAAAATTGCCGATCTGGCCAAGCGCATGATAGCCCTCTCCGGTGCCAAGAACGTGGAAATCAAGTACACAGGCCTCCGGGACGGCGAAAAGCTGTACGAGGAAGTGCTCAACGAGATGGAGGGCACCAAGCCCACCTTCCACGAGAAGATCCGTATCGCCCAGGTTCGGGAATACGATTATGAGGAAGTGGAGAAGGAAATTGACGAGCTGGTGGAAATCTCCAAGCTCTTCAACGATATGAACACCGTCCGCAAGATGAAGGAGATAGTTCCGGAGTACAAGTCCAACAACTCCGTCTATGAGCAGATAGATGCGGAACTGGCTCAGCGGGAGATAAATAATTAGATAGAACCTGTGGGCTATAAATCCATTCCTTTACTGATTGCACTGCTGGGGATGTCCTTGTCCTTTGGGGCATGGGCACAGTCTCAGACGGGCGGGCAGTCCATCCCTTACGATATGGACGAGGAGTGTTACCGCCTGTATCAGGAGGGCAGCACGCTGGTGGGTAAGCCAGGTTTCCAGGAAGTCAATGAGCAGTTGTACCGGGTTGCCGTCCAGAAAGAGGACAGGCGCGGGAAGGTTTTCTACTACATTAATCGGCATCGCGATATAACCCGTCAGCCCTGGGAAACCCCGGCGGCCGATACTACGGCCCGCCTGCAGGAGGCCATGGCCCGGGGGGACAAGGTCCTGGCAGCTCATGAAGACCTCAAACGCGTGGCCCGGGAAACGGAGCTGAGCCAGTATTTCTATTATTCCTACTCAATCACCAAGAACTACTTCTACAACAACCGGATGCAGCTGAAGGCCATGGAGCTGGTGCGGGAAATGCAGGATGTGGCCCAGGCCGAAGGGAACGAATACGGGCAGTGGCAGGCAGCCAAGGAGCTGGCATCCCTATACACGGCCCAGGAAGACTTTGAGGCCGCCCGCCGCAATCTGGCCTATGTCGTTAAGGAGCATGAGATAACATCCGATCCTATTATCCGCTCGCAGGATATCTGCTATCATTACCTGGACTATTCGGAAACTTTTCCGCCGGATCACGATTCCGTACGATTTTATGTGCAGAAAGCCCTGGAATTAAGGTCTACGCCCCAGGATTCGGCCCGGTGCCTCTTCGCTCAAACCAAACTTGCCGCCCTGGATATGGACCTGCCCCTGTACAGGAAGCTGCGGGACCAGTCGCTCTCCAATCCTTACATGGCAATAATCCTCAATGACAAGGCACAGATGCTGTTTACCGGGGTGGATTACATCCTCTCCGGAAAAGGATGGGAGAACCGGCAGTACTATTACTCCATCAATGTCTCCCTCATCCAGTTCTGTGCCGTCATGGCCGAAAAGACCGATGATTATCGGCTTTCCAATTACCTGAACAAATGCATAGTCTTGGGTCTCCGCCGGTCCTATGCCAGACGTTCGCGGCTGAATCTGGCCGAGATGGACGCTCAGCTCAAGAACGACCTCCTTACGGCCGATCTGGCCGACAAATCCCGTCAGGTGGAACGGATTTCCATAGTGGTGGCGGTTCTGGTAGTTGTTCTGTCCCTGGTTGTCCTGGTGGCCCTGCTGCTGTATATCAGGAACCTGCACAAGACCCGCAAAAAGGACGAAAAAATGATTGCCGATCTGATGGAGGCCAACGAAAAAGTCCGCCTGGCCAACGAGGCCAAAACCCGCTTTGTGCAGAATATGAGCCATGAAGTACGTACCCCGCTCAATGCCATTGTGGGCTTCTCCCAGCTGCTTTCTCTCCCGGACGGCAGTTTCCCGCCGGAAGAGAAGGAGGAGTTCTCCAGCCATATTGTGAACAACACCAAGATGCTTACCATGCTGCTGGACGATATCCTCAACGCATCGGCCATGGACAGCGGCAATTACCGGATCATATACGAAGAAGGGGAGTGCAGTTTCATGTGCCATGAGGCAATTTCCAGTGCCGAACACCGCCTGCAGCCCGGCGTGAGCATGAAGTATGTTCCCGCCCAGGATGGAACTTTCTCCTTCCGCACCGATCCCCGGCGCGTGCAGCAAATCCTTATCAACCTCCTCACCAACGCCTGCAAGCATACCTCCAGCGGAGAAATCCGCCTGGGCTATTCGCTGGAAGAATATCCCGGAGAGGTGGCTTTCTTCGTGGAAGACACCGGCCCCGGCGTTCCCGCCGACAAGGCCGATGCCATCTTCGACCGTTTTACCAAGCTCAACGATTTTGTGCAGGGAACGGGCCTGGGCCTTAGTATTTGCCGGGAAATTGCCGGAAGGATGGGTGGCCGGGTGTTCCTGGATACAAACAATACGGAAGGTGCCCGTTTTGTGTTTGTCCTTCCGCTGACGCCGCCGGTTGCAGACAACGATTAAAATAACTATTTTTGTTTTTTAAATACTTACTAACAACCTAATTATAATGAAAAAATTTTTAGCCATTCTTCTGTTGGCGGTTACGGCTTTATCGGCCTTCGCCCAGGAGGAAAAAGAGAAGGAAGTCAAGACCGGCTGGAGCTTCGGCGTACTGCCCACGGCCACTTATTCTGTGGATAACGGCTTCCAGGCAGGCCTTTTTGGTGACGTCTATTATTATGGCGACGGCTCCACTTACCCGGATCCCCTCCACAAGATCAGCTGGGAAGGCTCTTACTTCACGCACAGCCACCGTATGCGTTTTTATCTGGCTTATGACTCCAAGTATCTGGTGCCGGGCATGCGCATCAATGCATCCGCAACGTATGTGAGAGACCCGCTGTACAGCTTCTGGGGCTTCAACGGACCTGCTTCGCTGGCCAATCTGGACAATCCTTACGACTATTGGACCAACAAGACCACCGATATCAACTACTTCGGCATGAGTCGCGATATGCTGCGCATCCTGGCCAATGTCCAGGGCCACATCACGGACCACCTCAACTGGGCCGCAGGTGTGAACTTCTGGAACTGGAAACTGGGAGACATGCGGGATAACGGCTACAAGCACGAAGGCGCCGGTGACACCAAGTATTATTACAACAAGGAGAACACCCTGTACCAGGATTACCAGAAGCTGGGTATTATTAAGGCCGATGAAGCCAATGGCGGCATGGCCCTGGAACTGAATGCCGGCCTGGTGTTCGATACCCGTGACATGGAAGCCGCCCCCAACCATGGCATCTGGGCCGAGGCCTACCTCAACGGCAACGTGCTGCAGCACCGCTACCTCAAGGCCTGTGTGTACTTCCGTCAATACATTGACATCCCCATCCACATTCCGGCCGGGGATCCCGTGTTCGCATACCGTCTGGCCTGGCAGCAGACCATTCTGGGCGAAACGCCCCTGTACATGATCCAGAACGTGCCGCTGCTGGTCCAGCGCAACATGATTTCGGAAGGTTTCGGCTCCTCCAACACCATCCGTGGTCTGCGTGAGAACCGTATCCTTACGGAAGGCATGGCCTGGATTAACACGGAACTGCGCATAAAGCTTGTTAACTTCAAGCTCTTCAACCAGTTCTTCTACATTGCTGTGAACCCGTTCTTCGATGCAGGTATCATCACCAAGCCTTTCCGCTCGGCCGAATTCGCAGCTGCACAGCAACTCAATGTGGCCACTTATATGCCTTTGAACAAGATCTATGACGCCAGCCAGGAGAAGGGTCAGATCATCTGCAGCGCTGGTGGCGGTCTCAAGATTGCCATGAACCAGAACTTCATCGTTTCCGTAGAGCTGGCCAAGTGCCTGCGTCCTTCTCAGCTGGATGCCGGTCTGTGGCTGGGTATCGGCATTAACTATCAGTTCTAAGCCCTATGAAGAAGCTATTCCATGCCGCCGCCATCCTCGTGATGGCCCTTTCCCTGAACAGCTGCCTGGCCGGCAAGTTCATGGCCCATTATGCCCTTACCCCCAAGGTGCACGGAGAGGCCGATATCGAGCGTACGCGCCACAAGGCCGATTCCCTGCTGCCTGGCAGTACCGCCTGGTATGACAACCTCAAGACCCAGGGCATCCTCAAGGACCACTGGATCACCAATGACGAAGGCCTTAAGCTGCACGCCTGCTCCGTGCCGGCCGCCAATCCCGCCGAGTCCAACGGCACCGCCATCGTGGTGCACGGCTACGGGGACAACCACTATGTGTTCCTCTACCTGGTGCGTATGTACCGGGACCAGCTCAACTACAATGTCCTCTTCCCGGACCTGCAGTACCACGGTTATTCCGAGGGTGACGAGATCCAGATGGGCTGGAAGGACCGCCTGGATGTGATGAAGTGGATAGATGTGGCCCACGACCTGTTCAAGGACAACTTTATGGTCCTGCACGGCGTGTCTATGGGCGCCGCCACCGTTATGATGACCAGCGGCGAGCAGCTGCCGGACTACGTGAAGTGCTTCGTGGAAGACTGCGGCTACAGCTCGGTCCGCGGCCAGTTCACCAAGAACCTCAAGGACATGAGCCCGCTGCTGCCCAAGGTAATCCTCACCAGCGCCAGCATCGTTACCAAGCGCGAATTCGGCTGGTCCTTCCCGGAGGCCGATTGCCGCAAGGCCCTGGCCAAGTGTGAGAAGCCTATGCTGTTCATCCACGGAGACGCCGACGACTTTGTCCCGTTCGAACACCTCTGGGAGAACTACAACGCCAAGAAACAGGGCTACAAGGAGTACTGGGTGGCCCCCGGTGCCGTCCACGCCAATTCCTATGCCAAGTATCCCGAGGAGTACACCCGCCGGGTGTCCAACTTCCTCAAGACCGTACACAACATGATAGCGGTAGGGAATCTGTAATAAAAAAAAGCGGCTCGATTGAGTCGCTTTTTTTTTGCATTAGAAGTAGAACTTACTTCTCCGGCTTGGGAGCCATGCCTTTCCAGACAAGGGCACTGAGGGCACCACCCACGAGCGGGGCGCAGATGAACACCCAAACGTTCTTGAGGGCATCGCCGCAGGCGAACAGGGCCGGGCCAATGGAACGGGCAGGGTTCACGGAAGTGCCTGTGAGGTTGATGCAAACCAGGTGGATGAGGATGAGGGAGAGGCCGATGGCCAGACCGGCGAAGTTACCGGCACCCACCTTACCATCCGTAGTCCCCAGGACCACCAGCACAAAGAGGAAGGTGGCGATTACTTCCACCAGGAAGGCACCGCCCACGCCACCTGCATTGGCAACACCGTTGGAGCCCAGGGCACCGGTGAGATCCGGAGCGCTGACCACCTTGGTGAGGAGCAGGAGCACGGCACCGGCGATGATACCGCCGATAACCTGGCCCACCCAGTAGCCACAGGCGTCCTTCCAGCTCATGCGGCCGGAGAGGGCAACGCCCAGGGTAATGGCAGGATTGATGTGGCAGCCGCTGATGCCGCCGATGGTGTACGCCATGGCAACTACGGCCAGACCGAAGGCAATAGCGGTTCCCACTACGCCGGCGGGCGTGTTACAGCCCAGGAACATGGCGGTTCCGCAGCCCAGGAAGGTGAGAACGAAGGTGCCTACGCATTCAGCAATGTACTTCTTCATAATAAAAGAATTTAGGATTAGTGGAACAAATATAAAAATTCTGCGCTTTTTCTCCAACGGAACGTTTGATTTTTTGCGGAACAATTCGCAAATTTGTAGAAAATGAATCTGGTATGAAAAAGATCCTTGCCCTTTTTGCATTATTGGCCGCTTTTTCGGCTGCCGCCAAAGATTATACCCTCCTTTCTCCGGACGGACGCCTCAAGATTAGCGTCCGGGACGGCGCCACGCTAACATACAGCGTGAGTTATAACGGTACGGTGCTCATTACTCCTTCAGAAATCGGCCTCACCCTGGAGGACGGCACCCTGATGGGCCCCGGCACCAAGTTCGGCAAGGCGGTAAAGAGCGCCCGCAACCAAAGCTTCCAGACGCCCATCTTCAAGCGTAGTGAAGTAAAAGACGTCTGCAACGAACTCAGGCTCAAGGCCAAAGGCTGGGACCTGGTGTTCCGGGCCTATGATGACGGAGCCGCGTACCGCTTCGAGCCCCAGAAACCCATTACGGTAAAGAGCGAGAAGGCCACCTTCCGTTTTGCCGATGACTGGATGGCCTACGTGCCCTATACCGGCAACGGAGACAACGAGGGTTCCCAGTTCTATACCTCCTTTGAGGCTCCGTACCAGCACCACAAACTAAGCGAGTGGGACCGGGAACACCTGGTATTCCTGCCTATCACCATCGAGGCCGCCGACGGCATCCGCGTGTGCCTGGTAGAGAGCGACCTTTTGGACTATCCCGGCATGTTCCTGGGCAATGACGGCGGCACCCCCAACCTTTACGGCATCTTTGCCGAAGTGCCCACGGTAACGGACCGGGACGGCTACAACAAGCTGCAGCGCATCGTCCACAAACGGGCCGATGTAATTGCCCAGGATACGAAACAGCTGCCCTGGCGGGGCATCATCGTGGCTGCCGAAGACCGCCAGCTGGCCCAGAGCGACTTCGTATACCGGCTTGCAACGCCTGCCGACCAGAGCAGGGACTGGTCCTGGGTAAAGCCCGGCAAGGTGGCCTGGGACTGGTGGAACGACTGGAACCTTTACGGAGTGGACTTCGAGGCCGGCACCAACAATGAAACCTATAAGTATTATATAGATTTTGCCGCCTCCAAGGGCATCGAGTACGTGATCCTGGATGAAGGCTGGAGCATCCGCGGGAAGAGCCTGCTGGACGTGGTACCGGAGATAGACCTGGACCTGCTGTGCAATTATGCCAAAGAGAAAGGTGTGGGCCTTATCCTTTGGGCTGGCTGCTATCCGTTTATGGAAGATATGGAAGCCGTCTGCGCCAAGTATTCGGCCATGGGCATCAAGGGCTGGAAGATAGACTTTATGGACTATGACGACCAGCTTATGGTGCAGTTCTACCGTCGTGCCGCGGAGACGGCCGCCAGATACGGCATGATGTGCGATTTCCATGGCGCCTTCAAGCCCACGGGCCTGCATCGGACCTATCCCAACGTGATCAATTTCGAAGGCGTGTACGGCCTGGAAAACCTCAAATGGAACCAGCGTGCCGATGAAGTCACTTACGACGTAACCATCCCCTTCGTGCGCCTGGTGGCCGGTCCGGCCGATTATACCCAGGGCGCCATGCGCAACGCCACCCGGGCCAATTTCCGCGCCGTTAACAGCGAACCCATGTCCCAGGGAACCCGTTGCCACCAGTTGGCGGAATATGTGGTCTTTGACGCGCCGCTCACTATGCTGTGCGATTCTCCTTCCAACTACCTGCAGGAGCCCGAGTGCACGGAATTCATCGCCAAGATCCCTACGGTGTGGGACGAGACCATCGCCCTGGACGGCAAGATAGGGGAGTATGTGGTGATGGCCCGCCGGAAGGGCGATACCTGGTATATCGGCGCACTTAACGGCTGGGAGGCCAGGGATATAGAAATAACCCTACCTGCTGCCGTAAAGGGTGGAATTGCCTTCCAGGACGGCGCCAATGCCCACCGCGCTGCAAGGGATTACAAGCGTGTAACGGGAATTGACCTATCTTCCGGTAAGATCAAGGTGCATCTGGCACCGGGCGGCGGCTACGTCCTGACGGCTCGCTAGCGTCCGTCAATGGCTTTTTGGAAAAGTGCGATAAGTTGCTCCACGGAGCGGCGGATGTCGTACTTTTCCATTTCTTGTGCATAGCGGTGACCGGTTTCCCAGCGCTCTTTGGGATGGGAAAGCCAATAATCAATGCGGTGTGCCAGGGCTTCCGGGTTTTTCTCCGGGAAGCGGCTGCGCCAGTCCAGGGAGAACTGGGAGGTGCCGCTGTATCGGCCTTCGGCAATGACGGGGACGGTGCCCTGCTGCATGGCCTCCATCACGGAAAGGCCTTCCACTTCCACGGTGGCGCAGTGGGCGCAGAGATCGGCATCGGCCGATAGTTTCCTTAGGCCCTCCCTGTCCAGGAAGACAAACTGCGGCTCATAGCGCACAATCCCTTCCTCATACAGCTTGCGGGCCTTTTTCTTATAGCACCGTGCGCAAGGGCCGTTGCCGGCAAAGATGAGCTGGATGCGCTTGGCGAATGCGCTGTATCGCATGGCTTCCAGCAGCGTGGGCTGGTCTTTTTCCTTTGAAAGTCGGCCGATATAGACCACCTTGAAGGGGCGGTCGTGATCGTTGTAATCGGCCGGCGGTTCGGTCTCCCGTCGGCATTCGTCCGGAATTACACCGTTGGAAATCACCTCCAGGTTGGACTGGATGTGGTAGCGGCGCAAGCGGTCCTTCACGTTTTCCGTGGGGCACTGGATGTAGTCGCAGTGATTGTATACCAGATTCCGGAAGGTCCGCAGGATGGATCGGTTCACCACTTTGGAGTAGCGCAGCAGGCCCAGGGAGTTGGTGATGTTCTCCGGATGAAGGTGGTAGGTGGCCGTAACGGGCTTCCCCAGCTTCTTGGCTATCTTCAAGGTCTTGATTTCCAGGACGAAAGCTTCTTCCAGATGCACCACATCGGCCCAACGTACGGCCTCCTCTATCACTTTTTCATCGCTGGAGGCGTAGCTGAATCCCTGGGACTCGATTATGCCTTGGAAAAAGGGGAAACGGTATTCATTCAGGGGAAAATCCGGCTGGGGCTCCGCAGCGTCCTTGTTGGGGCCGGAAAGTACACGCACGTCTTGTCCGGCTTCCCGCAGATAATGGATGGTTCTGCGGGCCGATGCATCCAGCCCGTTTCCCTTGAGATATAAATTATTGATTACAAACAGGATCTTCATTCCTAAAAACTTTCTTGAGCATGTCCTGGTACTCTTCTATCCAGCCGTTGGGCCAGTCGTGGCCACCAGGATACAGCTTGTATTCGTGTTCCCAGCCCCGGCGCTCCATCTTATAATGGATGCGCGCCGTAGAGGGCCGCATGATGTCTTTCCTTCCGGCATACAGATAAAAGCCCAGAGGGGGATAAGTGGCATACTGTTCGGCCAGCCGCTTGTAAAGGTGCCCATAGAACTGTTTCTTATAGCCCTTGTCAATACCCATGCACCAGGTGTAAGGGGAGAAGGCGCCAATGTAGCCGAAGATTTCCGGATGGTTGGCTCCCAGGAAAATGCTCTGGTAACCGCCCACAGAAAGGCCCGCAACGGCGCGGTGGGCGGCATCCGGAACGGTGCGGTACAGGCTGTCCACCATGCCTACGACGTCCTGGACAAAGGCATATTCCACGGTTCCGTCCACTTCCCAGATGGACTCCCAGGCGTCCTTGAATCGGCCTCCCTCGTAATCCTTGTCGTTGTTGTACTGGTTCACGTTGGGCATTACCACAATGCAAGGCTCCGCCAGACCGGCGCGGAACAGGCTGTCCGTGCTCTGGTAAACCTTTCCCTTGCGGATCCAGGAGGTTTCATAGCCCCTGGCCCCGTGCAGGAGGTAGAAGACGGGATAACGCCTGTCGCTTCCGTAATAATCGGCAGGGAGATAGACAATCATCCGCCGGAAAGTGGGCCCTGGGACGCTGGAGGGGTACTGAACCTCTTCCACCAGCCCCTGAGGGGTATACCCTTCGCGGATGGCCGGCCCGGGAAGATACGACTCCGAACTCCTGTGGCGGATTACACCGCAGGAAGATAAGGTAAGAATAACTAACAGTAAGGGGAGAAGTCTTTTCATAGTACAATACAGCCGGGCACGGAGGCCCGGCTGCAATGATGTAGCTTGCAGGGACTACTCCGTTTCCGGAGCCATGGTGGTGTACACGTTGGTCACGTCCTCGTCGTCCTCCAGCATGCCGGTGAGCTTCTCCAGGGTGGCACGCTGCTCCGGAGTAACCTCCTTGAGGTCCACGTTGGGGATTTGCTCAAAACCGCCGGAAACCAGTTCGTAACCTTTCTCTTCGATGTACTTCTGGATTTGTCCGTAGGCGGTGTAGTCTCCGTAGATGGAGATTTCCACGGTCACATTCTCGTCCTCGTCTTCCACTTCCTGGCGGAATACTTCCTCTGCGCCGAAGTCAATGAGCTCAAGCTCCAGCTCTTCCAGGTCGATGGGCTTTGCCGGATCTTCCTTGATGCGGAAAACGCACTTGTGGTCGAACATAAAGGCCACGGAACCGCTGGTCTGGAGGGAACCGCCGCACTTGGTGAAGTAGCTGCGCACGTTGGCAACGGTACGGGTGTTGTTGTCCGTTGCGGCCTCTACAAGATATGCAATGCCGAAGGGGCCGAAGCCTTCGTAGACGATCTCCTTGAAGTCACCGGTCTTGGCCTCGGTGGCCTTCTTGATGGCACGCTCGATGTTTTCCTTGGGCATCTGTTCTGCCTTGGCCTCTGCGATGAGGGCGCGCAGGCGGGGGTTACCGGTTACTTCGGCACCGCCCTGCTTTACGGCGATGGTGATTTCCTTGCCCAGTTTGGTGAAGGTTTTGGCCATGTGGCCCCAACGCTTCATCTTGCGCTCCTTGCGGAATTCAAATGCTCTTCCCATATTATTCGGCTTCTATACGGCTGATGTACTTGTCAATCTCGGCAGCTTCCGGGGCGTTGGGCCACTTGTCCTTGACTTCCTTGTAGTAGGCGAGGGCTTTGTCCTTGTTGCCCATTTCCTCGGCCACGATGCCGGCCTTGAGGAGGTATGCGGCGGCAAACACGTTGTCCGTGGTCTTGACGGCCTTGTCATACCAGTTGAGGGCGGTGGCATAGTCTTCCAGACCCACATAGGCATCGCCGATGCAGCTCCGTGCGCGGGCCAGGAGGATGGGATCCTCACCCTTGTACTTCTTGAGGAAGCTGATAGCCTCTTCATATTCTCCCAGGTGGAGCTTGGCTACGCCGGCGTACATGTATACGGACTGGCCGCCCTTGGCGCCGAACTGGTCGATGATGTCCTCAAAGCCCAGGTCGTTGCCGTCACCCTTGAGGGCGAGCTCATACTCACCGGACTCGAACCACTGCTCCGCGCGGACCATCTGGTCCTGGGCCTGTGCCTTCTTGGGCTGCAGGATGAAGCGGTTGTAGGCCAGGATGGCCAGGGCGATGATGAGCACGGCCAGCACGCAGCCGTAAATGATCTTTCCGTTCTCCTTGAAGAACTGTTCCGTCTTGGAAACCGCCTCCGCTACGTTCTGCTGGCGGATTTCCTCTTCTTTGGTTTTCTTTGCCATGATATAATTACGTTTTATCTATTTGCTATAGTTGATTTCAGCCCGCAAATTTAGCAAAAAAAATGTATATTTGCAATTGAAACGCGTGAGCCATGCCCATCCTCAAAAAAATAGTTGTCCAGGATTTCCGGAACATCCAGTTCCAGGAAGTCTCCTTCAGCCCCAATGTGAACTGTATCAGCGGCAGCAACGGGGCGGGGAAGACCAATCTGCTGGACGCCATCTATTACCTTTCCATGACCAAGAGCGCCTTCCCGGCCCCGGACCGCAGCAACTGGCGGTACGGCACGGAAGGCTTCACCGTTGGTGGCTCTTATGCCATGGAGAACGGCCTGGAATCCCGTTTTTCCCTCAAGGTGGGGGCCGATGGAAAGAAGCTGGTGCGGGACGAAAAACCCTGTCCCCGTCTGGCGGAGCATATCGGCCTTTTGCCTGTGGTTATGATCACTCCTTCGGACGGTGCGCTGGTGAGTGAGTCCGGGGAGGAACGCCGCCGCCTTTCCAACGCCGTCCTTTCCCAGATGGACCGGGAGTATCTGGCTGCCGCCCAGGCGTATACGCGCCTTCTGGGCCAGCGGAACAAACTCCTAAAGGACGGCCTCCAGGACTGGGATCTCCTTACGGTCTTTGACCGTCAGATGGAATCGGCCGCGGGTACCATTTATGAGGCCCGGAAGCGCCTGGCAAAGGATCTGAATCCGCTGGTGGGAGAGTACTACCGGCTCATTTCCGGCGGAGGAGAGAAGGTGGGCGTGGAATACCGCTCAGACCTCTCGGAAGGCCCTCTCACGGAGCTATTTGCCGCCCGTCGGGAGAAGGACCTTGTCCTCCGCTACACCTCCTGCGGCGTTCAGCGGGACGATTTCCTTTTTACCATGGATGGCCATCCCATCCGCCGTGCCGGTTCCCAAGGACAGCAGAAGTCCTTCCTGGTGGCCCTCAAATTCGCCCAGTACGAGATTATGAAGCGCAGTTACGGCTTTGCCCCGCTACTGCTCCTGGACGATGTTTTTGACAAGCTGGACCTGGATAGGATCGGCAATCTTATCGGCCTTGTGGCCGGCTCGGATTTCGGCCAAATTTTCATTACCGATACAGATCCAGTGCGCATCCACGCCATTGTGGACCGTCTTACGGAGGACAGGGCGTATTTCAACGCTGCCGGGGGCGTATTCACCCGCGTGGAGAAGCCATGAGTGAGGATCAGTCTCCTATTCGCATCCACCGCAAGCAAGCCCTCTCCATGGAGGAGCTTGTCCAGCAGTACATTAAATCCATGAAATTGGCCGCCGGGCTCAATATGCAGCGCATTTTTGAGGCCTGGGACGCCTGCTCCGGCGCCGGTCCCTTCACGCTCAAACGCTTCTTCCGGGACGGCAAACTCTATATTACGCTCAATTCTTCCGTAATCCGGAACCAGCTGTATTTCCAGAAAGACTCTCTGGTGGAAAAGATGAATGCCTGGCTTTCCGAGGACAAGCTTTTCACGGCCGATAACCGCACGGTGAATTTCATCCGGGAATTAATCCTCAAATAGTGGAAAAGTCCGCGATTTTCGCTATATTTGTGGAATAGATTACCACAGGGTATGAAAATCGTCGCAGACACTAATATTCCGTTCCTCAAAGGCGTCCTGGAGCCTTATGCAGAGGTTGTCTATATGGACGGCCGCGCCATAGACAGGGAGGCCATGAAGGATGCCGATGCCATCATCATCCGCACCCGCACCAAGTGCAACGAGGAAACCCTCGCCGGTTCCCGCGTGGAGATGATTGCCAGCGCCACTATCGGCACGGATCACATAGACCTGGAATGGTGCAGGAATCACGGAATTGAGGTGAAGAATGCGGAAGGCTGCAATGCCGGCGGGGTAATGGACTATGTCTTTTCGGCCCTGTACGGCACGGCTTCCCGGCGTTCCATCAAGCTGGAGGATGCCACCATCGGCATCATCGGCGTGGGCAATGTGGGAAAGCTTGTGGAAAAGATGGCCCGGAGCCTGGGCTTCCGCGTGCTCTTAAACGACCCTCCGCGCGCAGAGGCGGAAGGTCCGGAAGCGTTTGTGGATCTGGATCAGCTCCTTAAGGAGTCCCAGGTGGTTACCATGCATGTCCCGCTGGACGAGACCACGCGCGGCATGGCGGGCGTTGAATTCTTTGAGAAAATCCGTCCCGGCGCCATCTTCATCAACGCTTCTCGCGGGGAAGTGGTGGACGAGGCGGCGCTGCTGCACGCCCGTCCCAAGCTGGGTGCCGTAATCCTGGACACCTGGTGCAACGAACCGTTCGTAAATCCCAACCTCATAGATGTTTGCGATGTGGCCACCCCGCACATTGCCGGCTATTCGTACCAGGGAAAGCAGAACGGTACGGCCCGGGCGGTGCAGGCCGTTGCGCGTCATTTCGGCATAAAGGAACTGTATCATTTTGCTCCTGTAACGGACGATGAGGCGCTAAGGCCCACCAAGATAGACCTCCGCGGCAAGTCGCAGGGGGAAATTGCCGCCATCCTGCAGTACAATTACCCCATTTTTACGGACGATTTCCTGTTCCGCTCCCATCCGGACAGCTTTGAAAAGCTCCGGAGCGAATACAATTACAGAAGGGAATTTTATATTGACTAACCACATAACTATGTTCAATCAGAAAGACATTCAGCAGATCCAGGAACGCGGCGCAGATCCGCGCGAGGTATCGCGTCAGGTGGACTGTTTCCGCAACGGTTTCCCCTGGATGAAGATCGTTGGTCCCGCCACGCCGGAACGCGGCATCAAGGTAATGGACCCTGCAGCCGTCAAAGAGGCTGTGGCGTATTATAAGAAGGCCGATATCCACGGTAAAAGCAAGTTCGTGCCGGCCTCCGGCGCCGCTTCCCGCATGTTCAAGGACATGTTCGGCGGCCTGGCCAAACTTGAGGGCGGGGAAGACCTTCCGGCCGATGCTCCCGGCGCCAAACTGGCTGCCCGCATCAAGGATTTTGCCTTCTACACGCCGGAACTCTTTGGGGAGCCGGAAGACAGCGCGGCCTATCGGCTTAAAGCCCTCCGCCTACTCCTGAAGGAAGACGGTCTGGCCTACGGAGCCAAACCCAAGGGCGTCCTCAAATTCCACCGCTATCCCGCAGAGGTTCGTACGGCCATTGCGGAGCACCTGGTAGAGGCGCAGGAATACATGCGCAATGCCGATGGAACCTGCAACCTCACCGTAACCATCTCCCCGGAGCACCAGGCTCTCTTTAAAGAGGCCATCGGCGCGGTGAAAGAGGCCTATGAGAAGCGTTATGGCGTCAAATACAACATCAAGTTCACCTTCCAGGACAAGGCCACGGACACGCTGGCAGTGGACCCGGATAACAAGCCTTTCCGCAAAGCCGACGGCAGCCTCCTCTTCCGTCCGGCCGGGCACGGCGCCCTCATCCACAACCTCAACAAGGTGGAAGATGAACTGGTGAGTATCAAGAACATAGACAACGTCGCACATGAGAAGCTCCTGCCCGTCACGGCAGAATACAAGCAGGTGCTCATGGGCGTTGCCCTCCAGCTCAGGGACCGCATTTTCGGCTACCTCAAACAGCTGGACCAGGCACCCACCGTGCAGCTTTGCAATGAGATAGAGAACTTCCTGGACAAGACCCTCTGCGTCCAGATGCCCCTGGCCCGCAGCGAGGCCGAAAGGGTGGAAATGCTCCGCGCTAAGCTCAATCGACCCATCCGCGTCTGCGGTATGGTTCGCAACGAGGGAGAACCCGGCGGCGGTCCGTACGTGATTGCCGGCAAGGACGGTTGCACCAGCCTCCAGATCCTGGAAAGTGTCCAGATCAACAAGGAAGACGCCGGCGCCATGGCCGCCATGTCCCGCGCCACGCACTTCAACCCCGTGGACCTGGTCTGCTGCCTCCTGGACTATAAGGGCAACCACTTTGACCTCCTCAAGTATGTGGATCCGGAAGCCGGCTTCATAAGCTCCAAGAGCTTCGAAGGTCGCGAGCTGAAGGCCCTGGAGCTCCCGGGCCTCTGGAACGGCGCCATGAGCGACTGGAACACCCTCTTCGTGGAAGTCCCCATTGAAACCTTCAACCCCGTAAAAGTAGTGCTGGACCTCCTCCGTCCCGCACATCAGAAATAAGATTCCCGGTCAAGCCGGGAATGACGAAGAATACGTCATGCCCGACCTGATCGGGAATTTCAAAGAAGAAAACGTCATGCCCGACCTGATCGGGAATTTCAAATTATTAAAATAATATAGCTATGAAAGAAGCTGTAGCCGGAACATTGGAGTCCGGCGACATTATGATCAAGATTGGCCCCGGAGAGGGGCTGGATGTGGAGCTGCAGAGCTCCGTTGCTGCTCAGTTTGGGCGGCAAATCAAGGCCGTTATCACGGAAACGCTTGAAGGCCTGGGCATTAAGGACGCGCACGTAGAGGCCGTGGACAAGGGTGCGCTGGATTGTACCATCCGGGCGCGGGTCACCGCTGCCGCCGTCCGGGCAACAGGAAAGGACGTATGGAAAGACTAAGGAGAACCATGATGTTCGTTCCGGGCAACAATCCCGGAATGATGGCCGATGCCCATATCTACGGCCCGGACAGCATAATGCTGGACCTGGAAGACTCCGTTACCATGGCGGAGAAGGACGCCGCCCGTCTGCTGGTGCATAACGCCTTGAAATCAATAGATTACGGCAAAACGGAAATGGTGGTTCGCATCAACCCGCTCAACACTCCTTACGGCAAGAAGGACGTGGAAGCCGTTGTAAAGGCCGGTGTGGATGTAATCCGCATGCCCAAGACGGAAACGGCCGATGAAGTGAAGGAACTTGAGGCCGAGATCCTCAAAGTGGAAACCGAAATCGGCCGGGTGGGGGAGACGCAGATCATGGCCGCCATTGAGAGCGCTCTGGGCGTGGTTAACGCATACGCCATTGCCACCGCCTCCAAGCGCATGATGGGCATCGCCCTGGGGGCCGAGGACTATTCGGCCAACCTCAAGACCAACCGCACTCCGGGCGGCGCGGAACTCCTGCTGGCCCGGGAGCAGATTGTGGTGGCGGCCCGTGCCGCCGGCATCGCCTGCTTCGACACGGTATACTCCAACCTGGACGATATGGAGACTTTCCGCAAGGAAGTGGAACTTATCAAGACGCTGGGCTTTGACGGCAAGTCCATCATTAACCCTCGTCAGATAGAGGTTGTAAATGAAGTATTTACGCCCACGGAGAAGGAAATCACCAAGGCCCGCGCCGTGGTGGCTGCCATCAAGGAAGCCCAGGCAAAGGGCTCCGGTGTAATTGCCGTGAACGGCAAGATGGTGGACCGTCCGGTGGTGCTGCGGGCAGAGCGTACCATTGCCCTGGCCGTTGCAGCCGGTGTAATCAGTGAGGAGGAAATGCTATGAGAAACACCAAGTTAGTTACCCTGGAAGAAGCCATCCGGCGCAGTGGTCTGCGGGATGGTATGACCATCTCTTTCCACCATCATTTCCGCGGAGGAGACAAGGTGGTAAACATGGTAGTGGACAAGCTGGCTCAGATGGGTTTCAAGGACCTCAAACTGGCCGCTTCCAGCCTTTCCGACGTGCATGCTCCTCTTATTGAGCATATTAAGAACGGCGTAATTACCGGCATTTCCACTTCCGGACTGCGCGGAGCCCTGGCCGATGCCATCTCCCACGGCCTCATGAAGGAACCGGTGGTGTTCCGTTCCCACGGTGGCCGTGGCAGTGCCATCGCCAATGGTGAGCTCAAGATTGACGTGGCTTTCCTGGGCGCCTCATCGGCCGATGAGTTGGGCAATGCCTGCGGCTATTCCCGCAGCGAGAATGCCAAGAGCATCTGCGGTTCCCTGGGCTATGCCCTGCCGGATGCCCGCTATGCTGCTCATGTTGTGGTAATTACAGACGATTTGGTGCCTTATCCCAACATGCCCATGTCCATCCATGCGGCCGATGTGGAATCGGTTGTGGTGGTGGATTCGGTGGGGGACAGCTCCAAGATTGCCGCCGGTGCCATCCGGGATTCCAAGAATCCGCGCGATATCCTGCTGGCCAAGCAAGCTGCTAAGGTTATTATCAATTCCGGCCTGTTTGTGGACGGATTTTCCATCCAGACTGGAACGGGCGGCGCTTCGCTGGCGGCCGTCAAGTATATCCGGGAGGAAATGATCAACCGGGGCATCAAGGCTTCCTTCGCGCTAGGCGGTATCACGGCTCACATGGTAAAGCTACACGAAGAAGGACTCATCGGCAAACTCATTGACGTTCAGTCGTTTGACAAGGTTGCGGCGGAATCCATCAAGAACGATCCTTCGCACCAGGAGGTATCGGCAGTGGAGTATGCTTCCGGCCAGCATCTAGGCTCCGCAACGCATGCGCTGGATATTGTGATCCTTTCTGCGCTGGAGGTGGACACCCAGTTCAATGTGAATGTGCTGGTGGGTTCGGATGGCATCATCCGTGGAGCCATTGGCGGTCACCAGGATACGGCGGCGGACAGTGCTCTCAGCATCATCGTGTGCCCGTTGCTGCGAGGCCGCATCCCCTGCGTAGTGCCCAAGGTGACCACTTTGATCACGCCTGGATCTTCGGTGGACGTGGTGGTAACGGAGTACGGAATTGCCGTGAATCCGGCCCGTCCGGAGATCAAGGAGCGCCTGCTCTCCGCCGGACTTAACGTAGTGGATATCAAGGCACTGGCCGATAAGGCATCTTCCATCATCGGCACGCCGGATCCGCTTCCGTTCGGAGACAAGGTGGTGGGCATCGTGATGAACCGGGACGGCTCCGTACTGGACAAGATTATGAATATCCAAGCGTAGAATGGAAACGCTTGAATTATAATGTTTTATGTAAAAATGCCTGGTCGTTTTGTCTGGGCATTTTTACTTATTTTACTGATAACCAATTATTTCCATTCAACGCCCATTGATTACCCTTGAACAACTTCTGGAGAGCCGGGACCGTAGGGCAGCGCACCAGCGCCAGCTGCTGGATGCGCACCCTGGCCGTGTCCTGTTGTGCCTCACGGTGCAGCTGCCGGGCAGCGTGAAACGGAATCAGCTGTCATTGGCCATTGCCCGGGCCGGAGTGGAAGCTGTCAGGGAGGCCTTTGTGCCTGAATATGAGGAGCTTCTGGATCTGGAAACCGGTTATGAGGGCTATTTCCTGGTGTCGCTTGATCCACTGGAAGCCAAGCGCCGAACTTGCAGCCTGGAAGACACCCACCCGCTGGGCCGCCTGATGGACATAGATGTACTTCGTCATGCCCGACCTGATCGGGCATCTCCTGGGTTTATGGCATCGGAAAAGGGGACGGAGATATGCTCCGCCTCCGCGAAAAATTATGCCGATGCTACGGCGGAGCATACCTCCATCCCTACAGAAGCCATAAGTCGCGAGGACATCGGTCTGGAGCCCAGGCGGTGCCTGCTTTGCGGGAACGAGGTGCGGTATTGCATGCGGGCGCATACGCATACGCAGGAAGAATTGCTTGCAAAAATCGAGGAGATGGTAAATTCCTATTTAAAAATTATAATATAATATTGGTAAATCGGTAATAAATTATTACCTTCGCAGTGCGATTCCACAGCAGGCGGAACCGGGAGTATTGGAAAGCTTGCAAGAAGAATGCAAACATACGGAAACTGGGACATACAGGAGTTGCCTTTGAGCTCTCCTTTTTTCTACACGCAATTGGAGCAGTTCTTGGCCTCCAATGGTTTGCGTATGGAGAAGCTGGACCGTTATCTGACGGTTCAGGCCGATGGCAAGATTCTGGCCGGCGCCGGTCTTTACAAGGACATCATAAAATGCGTTGCAGTGGCACAGGAGGCCCGTTCGGAGGGTCTGGTGGCACCGTTGGTATCAAGGCTTATTGCCGATGCATCGGCCAGTGGAATCCATAACCTGAAGGTGTTCACCAAGCCGGAGAACCAGGCCATTTTCGAAAGCCTGGGATTCAGGCTGCTGGCGCAGGCGCCAAAGGCGGTGCTGATGGAGAATGGAAAGGGGCTGGAGCGGTACTGCGAATATCTGAAGGGCTTCAGAAGGCCAGGGAAAAACGGTGTCATTGTAATGAACTCCAATCCGTTAACGCTGGGCCATAAGTACCTCATAGACAAGGCTTCGGAACAAGTTGATAACCTGTACATCATTCCGGTAAAAGAAGATCTGTCGTTATTTCCTTACTCAGAACGCCTGGAAATGATTAGATTAGCATCGGAAAAGGGGACGGAGTTATGCTCCGCCTCCGCAAAAAATTATGCCGATGCTACGGCGGAGCACACCTCCATCCCTAATTCTTCAAGCGTTACTGTTCTAGAAGGATCTGACTATATCATTTCAGCTGCTACTTTCCCCACGTATTTTTTGAAAGAAAAGTCTGATGCAGCAGAGACGCAGATGCTTCTTGACCTGGACCTTTATAGCCGGTGGATTGCTCCGGCGCTTGACGCCTCTGTGCGTTTTGTTGGTTCTGAACCACTTGACGCTCTTACAGCCCAATATAACACTCTAATACCCAATGCGGTTATAATACCTCGCTTAGAAATGGCATCTGCCGGGCCGGCGGCATCGGAAAATTATTTTTTTGGACGGTGCCAAAAAAACCAATTTCCCGAAGCCATCGCGAACCTAACGCACGCAGATGCCATTTCGGCATCGAAGGTGCGTAAGGCACTGGAGGAGGGGAGTTTCCGGGAGGCGGCCAGCATGTGTCCGGAGAGTACGTGGCCGTATTTGCTGGGGCAACTTGCGGAAAGGGCGCTGCGGCTGGAATTGGATACGCCGATGAAGCCGGGGCTGGTATGTCCTGAGTCCTCAGGGGCGCATAAGGATATGGATTATGCGCTGATGCTCAAGGGGATATCGGCCATAAGGCCTTTCTTCCCTAAGATGGCGAAGGCGAAATCGGCCGATGAGCTCCGTCAGCTGGGCATGGATGCAGAAAAGGCCATGATGGCGGCAACGGGCGGGGTGAATACGCACCGGGGTGCCATCTTTTGTTTGGGGCTGGCACTGAACGCCGCAGGCCGTGAAATGGAATCGCCTGCTGCTGAGGAACTTATGCAAAAACGTCTAGTTGAAATTGCCCAGGCTGTTTTTTGTAAACAATTGACAGACAATCAGTTCCATTCCACGTTCATGGGCGCCCGGCGGATTGCTGCCACGGGTTACAAGGAACTTTTTGAAGATTGGCTGCCGTATTATCGCGCATTGCGGGGGAAAGAAGTCTTTTCCTCCGCGAAAAATAATGCCGATGCTCCGGAAAAGACTTCTTCCCCCCTGCAAACGGCCGATGCTCCGGAAAAGTACCGGCAGGCGACGTTGCTGCGGATTATGTCCACGCTGGACGATACCTGCATGGTGAAGCGGGTGGGGCCTGAAAGGGCGGAGGCGGTGAAGGGGGAGGCCGCATCGCTGCTTGAAAACTGGTCGGAAGAGAAACTGAAAGATCTGTGCGCCCGATATGCCGCGGAGGGCATTTCCCCCGGCGGGGCGGCGGACATGTTGGCTTTGACGATATTTATAGATTCAATCATAGTATGATAACACTTAACCCTAATGGAGTTTATCTCCTCGATGGCAAGACCATCGCTTCGGAGGGCCCTATCGGCAAGGACGAGGCCCGCGAGAACACCATTACCTATCAGATTCTGCGGAAGCACGATGTGAACGGTTCCAAAGGCAAGAACCTGAACATCCGCTTTGACGCAATGGTTTCCCATGACATTACGTATGTGGGTATCATTCAGACGGCCCGCGCCAGCGGACTGGAGAAGTTTCCGCTGCCGTATGCCATGACCAACTGCCACAATTCGCTGTGCGCCGTGGGTGGCACCATCAATGAGGACGACCATGTATTCGGCCTGTCTGCCGCCAAGAAGTACGGTGGTATCTATGTGCCTGCCAATCAGGCGGTTATCCATCAGTATGCGCGCGAGGCCCTTACGGCTTGCGGCAACATGATCCTGGGGTCGGACTCCCACACCCGCTACGGTTCGCTGGGCAATATGGGCGTGGGTGAAGGCGGCGGCGAGCTGGTGAAGCAGCTGCTCTGCAACACCTGGGACATCAACGCGCCCGAGGTGGTGCTGGTGTGGCTGGAGGGCAAGCCCAGAAGGGGCATCGGCCCGCACGATGTAGCCATCTCCCTGGTGAAGGCTGTGTTCGAGAGCGGCTTTGTGAAGAACAAGGTGCTGGAGTTCGCAGGTCCCGGCGTTGCCAATCTGCCGATAGATTTCCGTAACGGCATTGATGTGATGACCACCGAAACCACTTGTCTGTCAAGTATTTGGATTACGGACGAGGAGGTGAAAAAGTACTTCGAGATGCACAATCGGCCGGAGGCTTACAAGAAGCTGGAGCCGGGCAAGGTGACGTATTACGATGCCATGATCACCATCGACCTGAGCAAGCAGGAGAGCATGATTGCGCTGCCGTACCATCCGTCCAACGCGGTTTCTATCCATGAGTTGCAGGAGAATCCGGAGAAGGTGCTCAAGGCCATTGAGGAAGACACCAAGAAGCGTTTTGGAGAGAAGGTGCATCCGGATCTTATGTCCAAGATCCGCGGCGGCAAGGTGTATGCCGATCAGGGCATCATCGCTGGCTGCTCGGGTGGTACTTATGATAACCTGAGCGAGGCTGCCACCATCCTCAAGGGCAAATCCATCGGCAACGATTACTTTACCATGAGCGCTTATCCGCAGAGCACGCCCGTGTATCTGGCAACTACGCGCAATCACATTGCCGAAGAGCTGCTGGAGGCCGGTGTGGTCATTAAGCCCGCCTTCTGCGGACCTTGCTTCGGCGCAGGTGACGTGCCGTCCAACAACGGCCTTTCCATCCGCCACACCACCCGTAATTTCCCCAACCGGGAAGGCTCCAAGCCCGGTCAGGGACAGATTTCCATGGTGGCGCTGATGGACGCCCGCAGCATTGCCGCAACCGCTGCCAACGGCGGCTGCATCACTGCTGCCACGGATATCGAATACGAAGATACGCACAAGCCCTATCAGTTTGACGGCCGCATTTACGAGAAGCGCATCTATCAGGGTTTTGGCAAGGCCATGCCCGAGGAGCCGCTCCGTTACGGTCCCAACATCAAGGACTGGCCGGTGATGCCCGCCATGCAGGAGAACATGCTGCTGGAGCTGGCTGCCGTGATTCACGATCCGGTGACCACCACCGACGAACTCATTCCTTCCGGAGAGACCTCCAGTTACCGTTCCAACCCGCTGAAGCTCAGCGAATTCGCCCTGAGCCGCCGCGTGCCGGAATATGTGGGCCGCAGCAAGCGCATCCAGGAGGATGACCGCAACCGTCGCGCCGGACAGCTCACCGAGGACCTGAAGAAGGCCCTGGCGGTGGCAGGGACATCGGCCGATAATACTTCCTTCGGCTCCTGCGTCTTCGCCAACAAGCCCGGTGACGGCAGCGCCCGTGAGCAGGCCGCTTCCTGCCAGAAGGTGCTGGGCGGCGACGCCAACATCTGCTACGAATACGCCACCAAGCGCTACCGCAGCAACTGCATCAACTGGGGTATCGTCCCGTTCACCATCGGCAAGGATACGCCGTTTGAGTACGAGGTGGGGGACTATGTGTTCGTGCCCGGCATCCGCGAGGCCATCCTGGGCGGCAAGGAGGAAATTGATGCCCGCGTAATTACCCGCGACGGCCGCTCCACGCCCATCCACCTTTATTTCCAGAACCTCACTGCCGATGAGCGCCAGATCCTGGCCGACGGCTGTCTGATGAATTATTACAAAAATAGGAAATAGATTTCTCGACTTCGCTCGAAATGACAATCATTAAATAATATGAAAAAGATTCAAATGACCACGCCGCTCGTCGAGATGGACGGCGACGAAATGACCAGAATCCTCTGGAAAATGATCAAGGATGAACTCATCCTCCCGTTCGTGGACCTGAAGACCGAGTATTACGACCTGGGCCTCCCGTACCGCGACAAGACCTCCGACCAGGTAACCATCGACTCCGCCAACGCCACCAAGCGCCTGGGCGTGGCCGTCAAGTGCGCCACCATCACCCCCAACGTGCAGAGAATGAGCGAGTACAACCTGCACCAGATGTGGAAGAGCCCCAACGGCACCATCCGTGCCATGCTGGACGGCACCGTGTTCCGCACACCCATCACCATCCCTAGCATCCATCCGGCCGTGAAGTTCTGGAAGAAGCCCATCACCATCGCCCGTCACGCCTATGGCGACGTGTACCGCGACGTGGAAATCCAGACCACCGAGCCCGGTGTGGCCAAGCTCGTTTTCGAGGGTGCCTCCGGTGAGCGTATTGAGGAAGTAATCCATGAGTTCGCCGGCCCCGGCGTCATCGAGGGTATGCACAACACGGATGCTTCCATCCGCAGCTTTGCACACGCCTGCTTCAAATATGCCCTGGACGTGAAGGAGAACCTGTGGTTCGCCACCAAGGACACCATCTCCAAGAAGTACGACGGCCGCTTCAAGGCCATCTTCGAGGAGATCTTCGAGGCCGATTATAAGGAAGCCTTCGAGAAGGCCGGTATCGAGTACTTCTACACCCTCATTGACGACGCTGTGGCCCGCGTAATGCGTTCCGAAGGCGGTTTCATCTGGGCCTGCAAGAACTACGACGGCGACGTGATGTCCGATATGGTGTCCACCGCCTTTGGCTCCCTTGCCATGATGACTTCCGTGCTGGTTTCCCCGGACGGCAAGTATGAGTATGAGGCCGCCCACGGCACCGTTACCCGTCACTATTACAAGTACCTGAAGGGAGAAGAGACTTCCACCAACCCCATGGCCACCATCTTTGCCTGGAGCGGTGCTTTCCGCAAGAGGGGAGAACTGGACAACCTTCCTGAATTGGTGAACTACGCCAACCAGCTGGAGGCTGCCTGCTTCGATACCCTGAACGAGGGCCTGGAGACCAAGGACCTGGTGAATCTTTCCGAGGGCATTACCCCCAAGGGCCTCACCTCCTTGCAGTTCCTCCAGGAAATCCGCAAGCGCCTGGAAGTGCGCCTGAACGCTTAGTTAAACGATGGAGATGTCCCTAAAAATGGGACATCTCCATCATTTTTGACGTTTTTTGAAGGAGATGTCCCGGTTTTTGGGACATCTCCTTCACTTTACCAGCCTTTTTTGATGTTTTCTGCCATTTCGTGCGCCAGGCGGGCACGGGCTTCCCGGGAGTACCAGGCTATGTGCGGGCTGAAGAGCAGCCTTTCCGGATGCTGCAGATGCATAAGGGGACTGTCGGAAGGGAGGGGTTCCTTTACATAAACATCCAGTCCGGCTCCTGCGATAAGGCCTTCGTCCAGGGCTCGGGCCAGATCGGCCTCTACGGCAATACCGCCGCGTCCGGTATTCACCAGGATGGCGGTGGGTTTCATCTGCTTGAACTGCTCATAGCCGATGAGCCCCGCCGTACGCTCATTGTAAGGAGCATGAATGGAGATAACGTCCGACCGTTCAAGCAGTTCCTGAAGACTCACAGACGGGTAATCCTTGCAATGCGATGTGCCGGAAGTGGAGAAATAGATAACGTCCATCCCAAAGGCTTTGCCGATGGATGCCACCTTTTGGCCGATGGCTCCCATGCCCACGATGCCCAGCGTTTTGCCGGCAAGCTCCGTGAAAGGATGGGCATAGTCTACGTGCACCGGATTCTTGCTGTACGCCCCGCTGCGCACGAATTCCTGATAATGGAAGGCCCGGCTGCTAAGGTTCAGGATGTGCATCCAGGCAATTTGGGCCACGGAATCCGTAGAATAGGCCGCTACGTTGCGTACTGCCACTCCGCACTCCTCGCACAGGCGTACATCTATGTTGTTAATGCCGGTTCCCGCCTCGCAAACCAGTTTAAGCCGGGGCGCCGCATCCAGGAAGGCCTGGTCCACCACCACTTTATTCAGCAGGGCAACATCGGCATCCTTTACGCGCTCGCGCGCCTCCTCGGCCGTAGAAGAAGGGTAGCAGGTGAGTTCTCCCAGGGCGGCAATCTCCTCCAGGGATACGTCTCCCATGGAAATGGCATCTAAAAAGACAATCTTCATGACAGTGTGTTTTGCGCAAATTTAATGATTTTTTGTATATTTACACTTTGTTATGGCAACGGTGCAGGAAATATTGGCCCGCATAGACGAGAAGGCCCCTTATTCCATGGTGATAGAAGCCTCCGTGCGGGACTATTGTGTGCTGGCCCTCAATTTTTTACGGGGCCAGGCCAACTTCGCCCGCTACTTCGAAAGCACCCTCCCGGATCCCATGCCCGTATTGGAAAAGGAGGTATCGGCCCGCAGTCACGCAGGGGAGCGCTACTGCATCCAGCTGTACACCCCCTCAGAGGAATCCCTCCTGGCCGATGCCATTGCCGACCTGGCCTTCGCCCAGTCCCAGCGCCTCACCCTGGCCACTCCCGCCACTCCTCAGGCCGACGACCGTGAACGCGCATGCGTATATATAACAGCGGTATACACCCTCTTCGCCCTGGCCCTGCACGGCCGCACGGACTTCGCCGTCCTCTTCCTGGAAGCCTGGGACAATTTCAATCTCTTCGCCAGCGCCCGCACAGTCCGCAAGCATTACGACCGCAGCTGGAACAGCCGCTACGAAGATCTCTTTTATCCCCTCGGTTAGTTTTTGTGCGTTAGGTTCACGATGGCTTCGGGAAATTGGCTTTTCCGATGCCGTTGGCCTTTTGCAAACGAATGTTTTTTGTGCGTTAGGTTCGCGATGGCTTGAAGGAAATTGGTTTTTTGGGCACCGTCCCAAAAAATAATTTTCTTCAAGCCGTGGGCCTCTAAAGACTTTTTTTATACTAAAATGTTAAAAATCGTAAAAAAAATTTGCAGATTAAATTTTTCTTACTACCTTTGCGGTGTACTAATAAACTAATACACGCAAAACAATATGATTTCGGTTAAGAATTTAAGCTTCAGTTATGGCTCCACGGAGGTCCTCAAGGACATTTCCCTGGAAGTCAAGGGCGGCAGCATCTACGGCCTCCTGGGAGAGAACGGCGTGGGTAAGACCACCCTTCTCACGCTCCTTTGCGGCCTCAAGAAACCCCAGAAGGGGAGTATTGATGTTGATGGCCGTGACCCTTTCAAACGCGAGCCCTCCCTGCTCGCCGAACAGTTCTACCTTCCCGACGAAGTTGCCCCCGTGCACGCCAAGGCTGTGGACTTCGCCCGCGAAAACGGCGACCTCTGGCCGAATTTCGACCTTAACAAGTTCTGCAACATCCTCCAGGAATTCGAGGTTAGCCTGGACCAGCGGATGGATGCCATGAGCGCCGGTCAGCTTAAGAAGACCTGGATCGCCTTCGCCCTGGCCTGCAACGCCCGCAACTATTACATGGACGAACCCACCAACGGCCTGGACATTCCCTCCAAGGCCCAGTTCCGCAAGGCCGTTACCAAGTACACTTCCGAGGAATCGGCCATTATCATCTCCACCCATCAAGTCCGTGACCTGGAGAACGTTATTGATCCCATCATCATCCTGGACAAGCAGGATGTGCTTCTTAACGCCTCCCTGGAGGAGATCTCCTCCAAGGTCTTCTTCGACTACGGCAGCGAGGTGAAGGCCGATGCCCTTTACCGCGAATTCACTCCCGGCGGCGCCATCCAGGTGTATCCCAACAGCGCCGGCAAGGAATCCAAGGTGAATCTGGAGGCCCTCTTCAATGCCGTACACCAGCACAAGGACCTCATGAAAACCATGTTCAACCAATAAACCCTGGCAGAGATGAAAAGCGAAGTATTCAATTTCAGTCGTTTCTGGAACTATTTCAAGTACGATCTCAAGCAAATGTGGCGGAACCACTCCAAGCCGGCCCTGTTTATTGGCGGAATGGGACTGCTCCTGTATGTAATTTGGGTGCTCCTGGCCCTGGTTTTCACCGGCAGCTGGACCGGTCCCGGAATTGCAGCCCGCTGCACCGTTTTCGTGATTGCCTTCACGGTGCTGGAACTGTACCAGACCCGCACTTACGGCCACCTTACGGACCCTCAGAAGGGATCGGCCTGGCTCATGGTTCCCGCATCCACTTTGGAGAAATTCATCTCCATGATGCTCATTACCCTCATTGTGATTCCGGTTCTGTTCTTTGTGGCCTTTTTTGCCATTGACAGCATCCTGGCCCTCGTGGATCCCACCGTTGGCAATTCCATCCTGGGCATGGGTGTGAACGGATTCCAGGGTCTGATGGACGAATTGGCGGGGGCTTCCGGCAGTTCGCTGGTCCATCTCTCCATGGGCACCGTTATTTGGATCTGGATTTTCGGCTTAATCGCCAACTTCCTGTATTTCCTGCTCTGCGGCATCTGCTTCAAGCGCTATAAGATCCTGGGCGGTATCGGCATCCTCTTCCTGCTCTCCATCGTGATGAGCATCGTGGCCGCAGCCACCGTACCTGCCTGGTCGGAGAACCTGGTTTACCTGGAAGACAGCCAGGCCGCGGATTTCATGGCCAAAACCTTCCGCTGGGTGAGTGTGTGGACTGTATTGTTAGCTGTGGGTGAAGCCGTGGGAATCTATTATAGAATTAAAACCATAAAACACTAATACCATGGATTTTAACGCTGACAAACCCATTTTCCTCCAGATTGCCGATTCGGTATGCGACCGCATCCTGTCCGGTGAACTGAACGGGGAAGACCGCATTCCCTCCGTCAGGGAGTTCGGCGCCGACATCGGCGTGAATCCCAACACGGTGATGCGTACTTACGAGAAACTCACCGCCGACGGCATAATCTACAACAAGCGCGGCATCGGCTATTTCGTGACCTCCGACGCAAAGGACCAGATCCTGGATGTGCAGCGCAGGGAGTTCCTGGAGAAGGACGTCCCCGCCATCCGCAAGCGTCTTGAGCTCCTGGGCCTGGATGCAAGTGTATTTAACAAATGATTAAAACTAAAAAACTATGAATAGAATGTTGATTATTGCAGGTAT
Organism: uncultured Bacteroidales bacterium; assembly: GCA_946185645.1. GTDB lineage: Bacteria > Bacteroidota > Bacteroidia > Bacteroidales > UBA932 > Cryptobacteroides. The sequence continues at coordinate 50,320 of CAMHKD010000004.1, read as the reverse complement.
TATTGCGCTGCTTATTGCCACCGGCTGCGTAGTTCGTGTGAATGGTAACGGCAAGAATGTCCGTTGCAAAGGACCCGTTGTGACCAAGACTTTTGATCTGGCCGATTTCGACAACATCACGCTCAACGGCGGTTGCGACATCAATCTCATCCAGCAGAACAGTTTCCTCGTGAGCGTGGAAGCCAATGAGGAAGTGTTTGAGCATCTTGATTATCATGTAGAAGACAACACGCTTGTGCTGGGCACCAAGGAGAATGTGAACATCATGGCCGAAAAGTATAATCTCACCATCGGCCTGCCTGTGATGAAAGCCCTGGTGGTGAACGGTGCAGGGGATGTGGACCTGAAGAACGGTTACAGCAGTGCCGAAGACATGAAGATTGAGATTAACGGTGCAGGAGACTTCGATTTCACCGGTGTAAAGGTGCCCGCTCTCTCCATTGCCGTGAATGGCGCTGGCGACATTGATATCAACAGCATGGAAGTGCAGGAGCTGAGTCTCGCAGTGAACGGCGCAGGTGACGCCAAGGTGTCCGGAAAGGCCGACAGGGCTTCGTTCACCGTGGCCGGTGTAGGCGGCATTGACGCCCGCAACCTGGACTGCGAGGACATAGAGACCAGCAAGTCCGGCATTGCCTCCATCAAGACCAAAAAATAGTTGTTAAGCATAAATTGAACGCAAAAAGGGCCTGCTCACTCGAGCAGACCCTTTTTGTAAAGAAAATGCTTTTTACCAGCCCAGGACGTACGCGAAGATGAGCGGGGCCACTATGGTGGCGTCGCTTTCTACGATGAAGCGGGGGGTGTCCGGAGCCAGCTTGCCCCAGGTGATCTTTTCGTTGGGGACTGCGCCGGAATACGAGCCGTAGCTGGTGGTGGAGTCCGAGATCTGGCAGAAGTATGCCCACAGGGGAGTGCCTTCCCAACCCAGGTCCTGTTCCATCATGGGAACGCAGCAGATGGGGAAGTCTCCGGCGGTGCCGCCGCCAATCTGGAAGAAGCCAACGCCGGGGGCGTTCTTCTTGTACCAGTCCACCAGGAACATCATAACCTCAACGCCCTGGATTACCATATGCGGATCATACTCACCGCGGATTACGTGGGCGGTGAAGATATTACCGGTGGTGCAGTCTTCCCAGGCGGGGCAGATGATGGGGATATTCTTTTCGCAGGCAGCTACAACCCAGCTGTCCTTGGGGTCGATCTCATAATACTGCTTGAGCACGCCGCTGCGGATCATCTGATAGATGAACTCGTAGGGGAGGTACCTCTTTCCTTCGGCCTTGGCCTTGTCCCAAACCTCTACCAGGTGCTTCTCCAGACGACGGAATGCTTCCTCTTCCGGGATGCAGGTGTCCGTTACGCGGTTGTAGTGGTTGTCCAGGAGTTCCTGCTCCTGCTGGGGAGTGAGGTCCCGGTAACCCGGCACGCGGTAATAGTGGCTGTGGGCCACCAGGTTCATAATGTCTTCCTCCAGGTTGTTGGCGCTGCAGCAAACGAAGGCGATTTTGTCCTGACGGATCATTTCGGCCAGGGAGAGGCCCAGCTCTGCGGTACTCATGGCACCGGCCATGGCCAGGAACATCTTTCCACCCTTGGCAAGCAGGTCCTCATAGGCCTTAGCGGCATCCACGAGGGCTGCGGAGTTGAAATGACGGTAATGATGCGTGATGAATTGAGAAATAGGTCCCTTTTCCATTTTTAGAATAGATTTATATAGAAAAATGTAGATTCTTCGCTTTGCTCAGAATGACAGGTTATGCAAAATTAGGAAAAAAACACGAGAAACACTATCTTTGCATAATATTTTTATCAGTATATGAATCTCTTTCCAGATCTTGAGAAAGTATATACCCGGGACAAACTGAACGCCCGGGAGGCCCAGCGCCTGGCGGAATTCATCGCCTGGGGGCCCATGGTGTTCCAGGTGAGCCGGTTAATGGTCAAATTCGGCATCCTTGAGCGCCTGCGGGACAAGGAAATGACCCTGCAGGAAATTGCCGATGCCGCAGGCCTTTCGGAATATGCCGCAAAAGTGCTTATGGAGGCCTCTCTAAGCGTGGGCACCGTTATCATTGACACGGAAACGGACCGCTACTCCATCACCAAAACCGGCTGGTTCCTTCTTAACGACCCTGCCACCCGCGTGAACCTGGACTTTAACCACGATGTTAATTACGAAGGCTTCTTCAAGCTGGAGGAATCCCTTAAAGAAGGCCGTCCGGCCGGGCTGGAGCACTTTGGCTCCTGGCCCACCATCTACGAGGGTCTGTCCTCCCTGCCGGAGCAGGTGCAGAAGAGCTGGTTTGGTTTTGACCACTTTTACAGCGACCATTCCTTCGACTTGGCCCTTCCCATCGTCTTCGAGCGCAAACCCCGCAAATTGATGGACGTAGGCGGCAATACAGGCCGATTCGCCCAGCGCTGCGTGGCCTATGACAAGGACGTGGAAGTTACCATCGTGGACCTGCCGCAGCAGATCGGCCTCATGAAAAAAGCCACGGCCGATGATCCCAACGCCGTGCGCATTCACGGTTTTGGCACCAACATGCTGGAAGATACCAATGAATTCCCGCAGGACCTGCATCCGGACGCCATCTGGATGAGCCAGTTCCTGGACTGCTTCAGCGAGCCGCAGATTCTCAGCATCCTCAAGCGCGCTGCCAAGGTGATGGACGGCAATACCCGCCTCTTCATCATGGAAACCTTCTGGGACCGCCAGCGCTTTGAGCCGGCTGCCCTCTGCCTCACCATGACCAGCCTGTATTTCACGGTAATGGCCAACGGCAATTCCAAGATGTACCATTCGGACGACATGATCCGCCTCATCCATGAGGCCGGCCTGAAAGTTGATACTATCCACGACGGCCTGGGTCAGGGTCACAGCATAGTAGTTTGTAAAAAGTAATTGATTATGAGCATAGAACAGATTGAAGAAAAAGTAAAGGCCTTCCTGGTGGAAGAACTTGAAATAGACGAGGATAAGATTTACGGCCAAGCCCGTCTCAAGGAAGACATGGGCATTGACTCGCTGGAGGTTGTGGACGTGGTGGTCCTGGTGGAGCAGGAGTTCGGTTTCAAGATGAAGCCGGAAGACTTCAAGGAGCTTCTTACCCTGGACCAGTTCTGCCAGTTTATAGCCCAGCGGGTTGGCTGAACTCTCCCATAAGCCCTGGAAAGGAGCCACTGACGGAACGCCCTGGATGCACAGGGCGCTCATTTGGCTTTTCCGCTGGATGCCCCTAAGGGCCATGTATGGGATCATGGCCACGGCCATTCCGGTCTATGTCATCGTGGATGGCAGGGGGCGGAAGGCTTCGTACCGCTTTTTCCGCAGGCGGATGGGCTGGGGAAGGGTTAAATCGGCCTGGCACGTGTTCCTGAACATGTTTAACATGGGAAAGGCCGTGATGGACCGCTTTGCCGTATATGCCGGAAGGGAGTTTGCCATGACGGGGGACCACATTACCCTGTATAACGCCCTCAAGCCGGAAGAAACGCCTTTTATGCTGCTGGCCTCTCACGTGGGTAATTACGAGATTTCGGGCTATATGCTCCGGACGCCCAAGCCCATGAAGACGCTGGTGTATTCCGGCGAGGCGGTAACGGTGATGCAGAACCGCATGCGTCTCTTCGGAGACTGCAACATAGAGATGGTGCCCGTTAAGGAGGACCTGTCGCACATTTTTGTGCTCAATGCGGCGCTGGCGGACAATGAGATTGTGTCCATGCCGGCCGACAGGACGCTGGGCTCCTCCAAGGCGGTCCGCTGCCGGTTTTTCGGCGAGGAAGCCGCTTTCCCGGCAGGCCCGTTCACGCTGGCAGTACGCCGCGGAGCAACGCCTTTTGCGGTGTTCGTGGTGAAGGAATCCTCCAAGGTTTTCCGCGCCATCGTAGAGGAACTGAGGGTGAAGGAAGGCGGCAGTGCCGATGAGAAGGTACAGGCCCTGGCCGAAGACTATGCGGCCGTGCTGGAACGGGTGGCAAAGGCCTATCCGGACCAGTGGTTTAATTTTTATGACTTTTGGAAATAATGGATTTCCGCAGCATACCCATCGGCAGCATCCTGCCCCAGCAGCCTCCGTTCCGCTTTGTGGACCATTTGGAGAGCTATTCGGAGGAGGTCACGGAAGTGTCCTTCACCGTGCGGGAGGATACCATGCTGGTAGAGGACGGCCATTTGAGCGCCGCCGGTATTATGGAGCACATGGCTCAGGCCAGTGCCGCCAGGGTGGGTTATGTAACGGTATATATCCTGCATAAGCCGGTGAGCATCGGCTTCATCGGCCAGATAAAGAAGTTTGTGCTAAACCGCTTGCCCGCACTGGGGGAGGAATTGCACACCAAGGTGTTCCTGAAGCAGGAGATCTTTGGTATTTCGCTGGCCGATATAGAGGTTTGCTCCGGCAATGAGCTGCTGGCTTCGGCCACGCTTAAAACTGCATTGAACAATGACTAGTAATGTCTATATAACGGGCTGCGGGGTCTGTACTCCGCTGGGAAATACGCCGCAGGAAGTGTTCCAGGCGGTGCGGGAAGGGAAAACTGCCCTCCGCTTGCACCGGGACGCCTTCGGCTGCGAGGAGCCCGTATTTGCATCGCTGTTCCCGCGGGAGGGGGTGGAAGGCTCGCTGTTCCAGGCCATCTGCCTGAAGGCGGCAAAGGCTGCCTTGGCCGATGCGGGGGTAGATGCCTCTTCACCGCGTACGGCGCTGGTGCTCTGCTCCGTTAAGGGGGAGATTGAGGCGTTGGGAACGGAGGATGTGACGCTGGCTGCATCGGCAAGGAAACTGGCCGATGGGCTGGGTATGGTAACAAAGCCGCTGGTGGTGTCCAATGCGTGCATTTCGGGCCTGGCGGGGATGGTGGAAGGCCGCAGACTGCTGCTGACGGGTCTGTACGACCATGTGCTGGTAGTAGGGGCAGAGGTGCAGTCCAAGTTCATTGTAACGGGTTTCCAGTCGCTGAAGGCGTTGTCCGACGAGGCCTGCAAGCCGTTCGATGCCAACCGCAAAGGCCTGAACCTTGGCGAAGCTGCTGCAGCAGTAGTGCTTTCAATGGGGCCGGAGGTATGCTCCGCCTCCGCTTGGCAACTACTCGACGGCGTTATTCGGAATGATGCCAATCATATCTCCGGGCCGTCGCGGACGGGCGAGGGGAGTTTCAATGCGCTGAGGTACCTGTTGCCGTTGGTGGATGAGGAGGATCTGGGATTTGTGAGTGTGCATGGGACGTCCACACTGTATAACGACGAGATGGAATCCATAGCGCTGGATAGGGCTGGACTGTCGGAAGTGCCGGTATGTGCGCTGAAGGGCACTTTTGGGCATACGATGGGTGCTGCGGGCATTCTGGAGACTATTATGAGTATGCTGGCGCTGGAAGAGGGGATTGTGCTGCCCACGAGGGGCTTTGAGACGCTGGGAGTGAGTCGGCCGGTGAAGGTATCGGCCGCAGAGCAGCCTGCAAGGGGGAATTCCATTATCAAGTTGCTGTCGGGATTTGGCGGCGTTAACGGCGCAATCCTGCTTAGAAAAGGAGGTAAGACATGAGAACCATAGAGATACCTGCGGGAACGGACCTGACTCAGCTCTATAGGGAGCAGGTGGGGGATTACCCAAAGTTCTTCAAGATGGATACGGCCTGCAAGCTGGGCTTCCTGGTGGCGGAGATGCTGGTGAAGGAGGATCCGGACCGCTTTGTGCCGCGGGAGGACCGTGCAGTGCTGGTTTTCAGCCGCAGCGGGTCCCTGGCCGATGACAAGAATTATGCAGAGTCCATGAAGGATTTCCCTTCACCGGCGCTGTTTGTATATACCCTGCCCAATACGGTGACGGGGGAGATTGCCATCCGGAACAAGTATGCCGGGGAGACATCGGCCTTCGTGCTGGAGGACTTTGACCCGGAACAGATTCTGGACCAGATAGTTCTGGCGTTTCAGGACAGGATGACAAGATCCGTGCTGGCGGCCTGGATAGACTGCCCGTCGGACGATAAGTGGACAGCCCGGGGCTGGCTCATAGACTGGCGGGACCTTGTGCCGCCGGAGGAGGAACACCACTGCTGCCATGGCGGTGGTCATGGAGGCGGATGCTGCCACCATCATGAGGAAGGGGAGGCGCACCATTGCTGTGGTCACCATCAGGAGGAAGGCGAAGAGCATCATTGCTGTCATGGCGAGGGGCATGGCGAGGGGCATGGCGAATGCCATCACGGCGAGGGTGAAGAACACCATTGCCATTGCAAGGAAAACAAAAACGAATAAGATATGGAAAACCTGATTAACGAATTGAAACTGAAGGTGATCGATGCCCTCAATCTGGAAGGCATGACCCCCGATGACATTAACAACGATGCCCCGCTCTTCGGCGACGAAGGCCTGGGCCTGGATTCCATCGATGTACTGGAACTCATCGTGTTGCTGGAGAAGAATTACGGCATCCGCCTGGCCACTCCGGCCGATGGCAAGAAGGTGTTCCAGAGCATGGCCGTAATGGCCGATTATGTGGCAGCCAACCGGACCAAATAAGTGCCTGGAAGGATAGTCATAACGGGTGCGGGCGTTGTGAGCGCCATCGGGTGCGGCCAGGCCGATACCCTGTCGGCACTGCGCGAAAAACGCTCCGGTATTGGCCCGGTGAAGTACCTGGAAACCAGCCTGCGGGATTTCCCCGTGGGCGAGGCGCCGCTGTCTAATGCCGAGCTGTCGGCCCGCACAGGCGCTCCGGAGACCTGGCCCCGTACCACGCTCCTTTCTATCCTGGCATTGCAAGAGGCATTAGAACAAGCTAAAATAGTGGAAGGTATAACCCTTCCGGATTCTTTGATGCTTGTCAGTGGGACTACAGTGGGAGGCATGGATCTGTCGGAGAAGCTTTATCCGGCGTATTCGCCTTGGCATAGCTGCGGGGCTTCTACGGACCTGGCGGCTCAGTTCCTGGGCTTTTCTCATGCCACAACGCTGTCCACGGCTTGTTCATCGGCCGCCAATGCTTTCATTTATGCGGCAAATCTCATCCGTTGCGGCCTAGCCCAAAGGGTTGTTGCCGGCGGAGCGGAAAGCCTGTCGGATTACCATCTTAACGGCTTCAACTCTCTCATGATTTTGGACCGGGAGTGGTGCCGTCCGTTCGATGCATCCCGTGCCGGCCTGAACCTGGGCGAAGGCGCCGCTTTCCTGGTGCTGGAGACGGAAGAATCGGCCCTGGAGCGCGGCGCAAAGCCACTGGCAGTCCTCAGCGGTTGGGGTAATGCCTGCGACGCTTTCCACCAGACTGCGTCCTCCGAGAACGGGGAAGGGGCCTTCCTGGCCATGTCCCAGGCGCTCAACAGGGCAGGCCTCAAGCCGTCCGATATTGATTACGTGAATGCGCACGGGACGGGAACGCCCAATAACGATGCATCGGAAAGCACGGCTCTCCGCCGCATCTTCGGGGACAAGCTTCCGCCCGTTTCTTCCACCAAGCCGTTCACCGGCCATACCACCAGTGCTTCGGGTTCCATTGAGGCGGTTTTCTGCCTCCTGGCCCTTCAGAACGGCTTCCTTCCGCCGGAACTCAATTGGCGTGAGGCCGATCCCAACTGCATTGTTCCGTATTGTCATTCTGAGCGCAGCGAAGAATCTCCTCGGCATATCCTTTCCAATGCCTTTGGTTTTGGAGGAAACGATAGTTCCATAATTTTGTCCCGCGTATGAGCCTTCGTCCCGTATATATCCGCGCCATTGCCTCTCTGGGCACCGAGGATCCGGACTTCCGGCAGCTGTTTTCGCCGCTGGAGGCACGTAGGATGGGGCGTCTGCTTAAGCGGGCTGTCTGGACTTCCCGCAAGGCCTTGGATGAGGCCGGTCTGGAAATGCCGGACGCCATTGTTACGGGGACGGATTTTGGCAGCATGATCCAGTCGGAGGCCTTCCTGGGGGCGCTGAAGCAGGGTGGGGACGCTACGCCGCGGCCCACCAACTTCATGCAGAGCACGCACAATACCATCGGCTCGCTCATTGCCATCCAGCTGGGCTGCCATGGGTATAATGCCACCTTTTCCCATAAAGGAAATTCCTTCCAGAGTGCCTTGCAGGACGCCTGGATGCAGATTTCCCTGGGAGATATTGATACGGCCCTGGTGGGCTGGTTCGACGAAGATTTCCCGCCCGTAGGGTCCACTGACAAGGCTATTTCCGTTGTGCTTACTGCCTCGCCGGAGGGGGCGATGGGGACGTATGAGGCCCTACTTGGCACGCTTTTGGAATCCTAAAAAGACCGCGTATGATTAAGTTATTCCTTCTGGTTGCCATCCAGTCCATCTTTCTGAGCGGGGCGCAGGTCCTGTTCAAGCTGGCTGCGGTCAATATCCTGCCGTTCAGCTGGACCTGGCCGTTCTTCAAGAGCGTGATTGCCAATGGCTGGCTGGCACTAAGCGGAATCTCCGGAATCATCGCCCTGGTGCTCTGGGGCTATATCCTCAAGCACTATCCCTTTGGTATTGCGTATCCGCTTTCCTGCATGGGGTATGTTTTCGGCCTGCTGGCTGCCATGTTCGTCTTTCATGAGACTGTGGACTGGAACCAGTGGCTGGGCGTCGTCCTCATCATGGCGGGCTGTTTCTTTATTGCCAAATGAGAAAGTTGCTGTTATATATCTGCCTGTTTATCGGCCTTACCGCATCGGCGCAGGAGAGTGATCTGCTGCAGCGTATCCGGGAGGCCAATCTGAAGAATACCCTCCGGGCCGAATTTAAGCAAGTGCGTCATACCCAGCTGCTCGAGGAGAATCTCACCAGCACGGGTTTTGTGGCCCTGCAGGCGCCCGATAAGGTGCACTGGGAGGTGCAGAAGCCCGTTTCCCGGGTAACTGTCTTCAATGGCGATATCCCGCAGAACAACCGCCGTTTCCGTCTTCCTTCGGAGAAGGATTTCACCGTTTCTTCCCTGGAAGGGGAAGAGCTTAGTGTGATCCTGAAGCCCCGCCGGCGGGACCTGGCGCAAGTTTTCAGCCAGATTGTGCTCAAGGTGGATCCCAAGACGCTGGAGGTGCATTCCGTGCTGCTGAGCGGTTTGGACGGGGACTGGACAAGTATCACTTTCACCAAGGTACAGGCCGATGTGGGCCTGCCCCAGAGCTTGTTTGAGCTATGATGCTGGAAGGGGTTCTGTATGAGGTAGTTTCGCGGGAGGAAGGTTCCGCGGTGGTGCGTCTGCTGCCGGATTCTCCGGTGTATGCAGCCCATTTTCCCGGCTATCCCATCACCCCCGGCGTAACCATCGTGCAGATGGCGCTGGAGCTAATAGGACGTACGCTTTCCGGTGCCAAAGACATCAAATTCGTGGAGCCGGTACTGCCTTCATCGGCCGGCACGCTTCTTCGTTTCAGCTGGACTTTCCCGGAGCCGGACAAGGTCGATGTAAACGTCTTCCTGGAGGACGAAACCCTTTGCAGCAAAATGAGCCTATGGCTAAGGTAGATACCCTGATCCTCATTCCAACGTACAACAACGCCGGAACGCTGGCCGATGTGGTGCAGCGGGCGATGCAACAGGGTTTACCGGTGCTTGTGGTGGATGACGGCAGCACGGATGGTACTGCTGCATTACTTAAGAAAATGATGGAGAGAGAGGTAATTCCCTCCGCGAAAAATTATGCCGATGCTACGGGAATCACCTCTCTCTCCACAGATATCACAAGCATTGATGCTACGGGAATCACCTCTCTCTCCAAAATTAACAATACAGATAGGGTGGAAGGTAAGGTGATTTCCTCCGCGAAAAATTACGCCGATGCTACGGGAATCACCTCACCTTCCACCTTGTATGTGATTACTCATCAAGTGAATCAGGGCAAGGGAAAAGCGTTGAAAACGGGCTTCCAGGAGGCTCAGAGGCTGGGATACCAGTATGTGGTTACCCTGGATGCCGATGGGCAGCACCATCCGGAGGATGTTCCGCTGCTAATGGCTCAGAAAGGGGAGAAGACGCTGGTTGTGGGTAGCCGGAGCATCAGAGGGAAGGATGGCGGGAGCAGTTTTGCCAATAAGTTTTCCAATTTCTGGTTTACGCTTTATACCTGGATCAAGCTGCCGGACACGCAGACTGGTTATCGGCTTTATCCGCTTAAGAGTTTGCCGTCTTTAGGGCTTTTGAGCGCCCGCTATGAGGCGGAACTCACGCTGCTGGTTTTCAGTGCATGGAAGGGCCTGAAACTGGTTCCTGTGCCGGTGCAGGTGGAATATCCGGAGGACAGGGTAACGCATTTCCGGCCGGGAAAGGACTTTACCCGCATCTCCATACTTAACACGCTTCTGCTGTTCGTAGCCATTTTCTATGGCTATCCAAGAACACTTTTCCGCATATTCATCTCTCTTTTCCGGAAAAATTCGTAGATTTGTAAACTATCTACGAGGAAACGTGAAGAATTTTATTCTTCAAATATACGACTGGCTTACCGCCCATAAACGGGTGGCGGCTCTTATTCTGCTTGTTATCCTGGCCCTTAGCGCCTTTAGTGCTTTAAGGCTCCGGTATCAGGAAGACATATCGGCCTTTCTGCCGGCCCAGCAGCGGGAACAGCTCCAAAACGTTGACGGACAGCAGCGTATGGCCGTTTTGTTCCGTGGCGGTGATCTTGATCAGCGGCTGGACGCTATGTATGCCTTCGAGGTCAATTGGAACGAGGCCTGTCCGGACATCCCGGTATCGGCCCAGGCAGAGAACAGCCAGGTGCTGGAGGTTTTCTCTTTCCTAAGCGGCAACTGGCCGTATTTCCTTCAGGAGGCGGACTATGCGCGCATGGATTCACTCCTGGCCGTCCCGGGCTACGTAGAAGAGGCCCTGAAGCAGGATAAGGAAGCGCTTTACGGCAGCTCCGCCATCCAGGAGCGCTATATGCGGGCCGATCCGCTGCGGCTGTACAGTCCCGTAATGCAACGCTTCCAGGGCCTTAACAAGGGTAGCCGCATGGAAGACGGGTGCCTCTTTACGGAGGATGGTGAAACGGGCATTGTCCTGTTTGATTCGCCGTATGGCGGCAGCGAAACGGGCAAGAATGCGGAACTGGTGCAGCTGCTGGTGCAGGTTAAGGCTCAGACTGCGGCCGATTTCCCGGAAATTGACATTACATCCACTGGCGGCCCGGAAGTGGCCGTAGAGAACGCCGGACGCATCAAGAAAGACTCCATCCTTGCTCTGGCGTTAGCCGCTATCCTTATTTGCATTGTCCTTTGGTTCAGCTATAAGCGTGTTGCCGATGTGCTGTGGATCCTCATTTCCATTGCTGCCGGAGCACTCTTTGCCCTGGGCATCATCGCCCTGTTCAAGAGCAGCGTGAGCCTTATTGTGCTGGGCATCGGCTGTACCATCATCGGCATTGCGGTGAATTATCCGCTGCATTATGTAGATCATCTCAAGTATCAGCCGGACAAGCGGAAGGCGCTGGCGGAGCAGGTGAATCCGCTGCTTGTAGGGAACATCACCACTGTGGGTGCTTTCCTGAGTCTGTTGCTTCTGAAGGCCGATGCTCTGCATGATTTCGGCTTTATCGGCGCCATGATGCTGGTGGGCACCATCCTCTTTGTGCTGGTGTTCCTGCCGGTCTTTGTGCCCGCCGCCCGGAAGCCGCAGAACGCCATCAAACTGGACCTGGATCGGCACATCCATGCCGGAAAAACCGCCCGCAGGGCCTTCTTTGCCGCCTTCCTGGTACTCACGGCCTTCCTCTGGTGGCAGAGCACCAAGGTGGGCTTTGACGCAGACCTGCATCACATCAACTATATGACAGGGGAGCAGGAAGACGGCTTTGCCGTGCTGGAAAGCCTCCGTCCGGACGCTTCCGTTTTCCCCGTCCCTTCGGCCGATGAACAGGCGGAACGCATTGAGCGTTGGAATGCCTTCTGGAAGGCCCACGAGGGCGTTTCGGACCAGCTTATAGAGGCCGGTCTGGCCGAAGGCTTTACCGCTCATGCCTTCCAGCCTTTCTTCGATGCGCTGGATAAGGACTGGCAGTCGCAGGAAAGAGCGTATTTCCAGCCCATAGACTTGGAACCGGAAAGCAGTGCCGCTGCCATGCTGGTTGAATCCCTGCAAGAAGATTTCAATACGGTGGGCCTGCTGTGCTCGCTCATTGTGTTCATTTTCCTTTGGATCAGCTTCGGCTCGCTGGAACTGAGTATCCTATGCTTCCTGCCGCTGGCGGTGAGCTGGATCTGGATCCAGGGAATCATGGGGCTCACTGGTTTGCAATTCAATATAGTGAACATCGTACTGGCCACCTTTATCTTCGGCCAGGGGGACGACTATTCCATCTTTATCACGGAAGGACTTATGTATGAGCGCGCTACGGGCAAGAAAATCCTGCATTCGTACAAGAATGCGGTCATGCTCAGCGCTCTTATCATGTTCATCGGCATAGGCGCCCTGGTGGTTGCCAGGCATCCCGCCATGCGTTCCCTGGGTCTGGTTACGGTGATCGGCATGTTCACGGTGGTGCTCATGGCTTATTACCTGCCGCCGCTGGTATACCGCTGGCTCACCAGCAAGAAGGGAGAACCCAGGCAGGCGCCCATCGGCATTCTGCGCCTTATTGCAACAGGATTCATCATTGTCATTATGGCGCTGTCCATGACGCTCTTATCGGCCTGGGCGGGAATCTATTTCCTCTTTGGCAAGAGCGAGCGCAAGCGCCTCAAATTCCATAAGCTCCTCAGCACCCTGTCCGGCTGGGCCGTGCGTTGCATCCCCGGCGGTCATTACAAGCTGTACAATCCGCACGGGGAGGACTTCTCCAAGCCGGCCGTCTATATCTGCAACCATCAGAGCCATCTGGACGTGCTGCCCATCCTGGCACTGAATCCCAAGCTGGTGTTCCTCACCAACGACTGGGCCTGGAATTTCCCGCTATACCGCGCTGTGGTGCGGAATGCGGAGTATTATCCCACTTCCTGGGGCCTGGACAAGAGCAGCGAGCACATAAAGGGCCTGGTGGAACGGGGTTATTCCATAGTGGCCTTTGTGGAAGGCACGCGCAGCATGGACAGCCTTACCGTCCAGCGCTTCCACAGGGGACCGTTCCTGGCGGCCAAGGAGCTGGGCCTGGACGTGCTGCCGCTTTGCATCCACGGCTTCGGCTTCGCCCTTCCCAAACATGATTTCATGCTGCGTCGAGCAGGGCTTTCCCTGGAGGTTGGCCAGCGCTTCCGTATCCCGGAAGAGGCCGATATTGCCACAGTAACCAAGGAAACGCGCCACTTCTACAACGATTGGTATGCCGATATCCGCAAGACCCGTGAAACGGCCTCTTACTGCGCTCCGTACGTGAAATACCAGTACCTGTACAAGGGTCACGACGCCCGCAAGGAATGCCGCCAGGTGCTACGAAAGGCCGTGTATGAAGAAATTGACGCCCTGACTGGCCCTACGCTGGAACTCCGCAATGCGGGCTGCGGCGTATACGCCCTACTGGCAGCCCTGGCCCATCCGGAAATCCAGATAACAGCCTACGAACCGGACGAAGACAAATACCTGACAGCCACCCGCTGCCAGCTACCAGATAATTTGAAGTATATCAATGAATAAGTATTTGTTAATCATATTATTATTCATTGGCTTCGCTGCCCGGGCCCAGGAGAAGATATGGGAGGGGACGGGATGCAGGGACCGGAAGGTTACGCTTACGGAGTATTTGCCGCAAGGGGAGCCCAGGGCGGCTGTGGTGGTTTGTCCCGGCGGTAGCTATCACTGGCTGGATGTGGATGCAGAGGGTACCAAGGTGGGTCAGTGGCTTGCCGGAGAGGGGATTGCTGCGTATGTACTGCAGTATAGGGTGGCCGGAAAATTTGAATTTGCGGCTAAGTATCGTACCTTTGTACGTGGGCATCGGTATCCGGACATGATTGAAGATCTGCAGCGGGCCATCCAGCTTGTTCGGGAACGGTATAGCGGACCTGTGGGTGCCATGGGATTTTCGGCTGGAGGACATCTGGTTATGTTATCGGCCGAGTTCTTTGGGACCAACTTTCTGGCCCGGTACGGGATTGAACCGGAAGTGTCCCTGCGGCCGGATTTTGTGGCACCCATTTACCCGGCTGTCACGCAGAATGCCCCGCTGGTGCATAAGCGTTCCAGGCTGGGCCTGCTGGGTGAGTGGACGGTCCTTAAGCAGGAAATGCGGGATTCGCTCTCGCTGGAAAAGCACGTGAAGGCCGATACGCCGCCGGTTTTCCTGCTTAACTGCGTGGACGACCCTATTGTGGACTACCGCAATTCGGTGCTGCTGGACAGCGCCCTTACGGCCGGCGATGTGCCGCACCTTTACACGCAATATTCCACCGGCGGCCATGGATTTGGCGCTGATAAGGCAAAACAGAATGAAGAAACCGGACAGTGGCAGTCACTGTTTATTAAATGGTTAAATGATAATGGATATTGAATTTCAAAAACCGGAAGAGATCAAGGCTTTTCAGGAAGGGTTGTTGAAAGAGGCCCTGGTATACTTGAAAGAACATTCCAAGTACTACCAGCGCATGTTTGAGAAGTATCATATTGATATCAGGAAGATAAAGACCATAGAGGACCTGCAGAAGATCCCCTTCACGGAAAAGAAAGACCTGCAGCTGTTCAACGAGGAGTTCCTGTGCTGTCCCAGGGAGAAGATTGTGGACTATGTGACCACCTCCGGGACGCTGGGAGATCCGGTGACCTTCGGCTGTACGGAAAAGGACCTGCAGCGGCTGGCCTATAATGAAAAGAAGAGTTTTGCATGCGCGGGGGTAAAGCCCGGAAGCATCGTCCAGCTCATGACCACGCTGGATAAGCGCTTCATGGCAGGTTTAGCGTACTTCCTGGGTATCCGGGAGTTGGGTGCCAGCGTGATCCGCGTGGGAAACGGCATTCCGGAACTGCAGTGGGACACCATCCAGCGCCTGAAACCGGACACCATCATGTGCGTGCCTTCCTTCATCCTGCGCCTCATCCAGTATGCCGAGGAACATGATATCAATTACAAACAATCCTCCGTAAAGCGCATCATCGGCATCGGAGAGGGCCTGCGGGACCAGGACTTCCAGCTTAACCTGCTGGGGCGCCGGATCAAAGAGAAGTGGGATGTGGAGCTGTTCGCCACCTATTCCTCTACGGAAATGGGCGCCACTTTCTCCGAATGTCCGTACGGTTGCGGTGGACACGTGCACCCGGAACTCATCATTGTGGAAATCATCGGCGAGGACAACCTGCCGGTGCCCGACGGGGAAGTGGGGGAGGTGGTGGTTACCACCCTGGGGGTGGAAGGCATGCCCCTGCTGCGCTTCCGCACGGGCGATATGGCAGCCAAGATTACCGGACAGTGCCAGTGCGGCCGATACAGTTATCGGCTTACCCCGCTTGTGGGCCGAAAGAACAATATGATCAAGCTCAAGGGAACCACCCTTTATCCGCCGGCAGTGAACGACGTGCTGGACAATACGCCCTACGTGGAAAACTACGTGGTTGTGGTGCAGGACAGCGACGCCGGAACGGACGACGTGGTGGTGAAGCTTGGCCTGAAATACGAACCCGAATTCGACGCCGTCAAGGACCTCAAGGACCGTTTCCGTTCCCGTATCCGAGTGGCCCCGCGCATCGAGATCCTGCCTCCGGAGGAAATTGCCAAGATCAATTACCCCGCCAAATCCCGTAAACCCGTAAAATTCATTGATAATCGCGCTAAACATGTTTGACGATATCCGACCTTACGTAGACGCCGAGATTCCCGCCGCCATGCAGCGGATTGTGGCCGACAAATACTTCCCCCTGGTGTGCGAATATGCCTTCCAGGGCCATACGGTGCAGGAAATTGCCGCCGTACTGGGTAGTTGCCGAACCGTGGATGAATTCCAGCACCGTTTCATGTGGGGAGCTGTGAACGCCATCATCAGCAAGACTACCAACGGTCTTACGGCCGAAGGCGTGGAGCGGCTGGACCCCTCCAAAAATTACCTCTATGTGTCCAACCACCGGGATATCGTGCTGGATGCCGCCTTCTTTGATATCCTGCTGGACCGCTATGGACGGCGCACGGCGGAGATCACCTTCGGCGCCAACCTCATGCAGGGACAGCTTATCATCGATATCGGCAAGAGCAACAAGATGTTCCGTGTAGAGCGGCCCACCACGGTTTCCTCGCCCCGGGATTTCCTGGTCAAGTCCAGGTATCTTTCGGACTATATCCGCCATACCATCCTGGAAAAGAAGGAATCCGTTTGGATTGCCCAGCGTAACGGGCGCACCAAGGACGGTTTCGACGCCACGGACCAGGGCATCATCAAGATGTTCGGCCTTTCCGGCGGATCGGACAAGGTAAAGGCTCTGGCCGATCTTAACATCGTTCCGCTGTGCATCTCCTACGAATGGGAGCCTTGCGACATTTTGAAGGCACTGGAGCTGTATGCCCGTTCCTCCGGACAGCCTTATATCAAGAAGCCCGGCGAGGATCTTCACAGCATCCTTACAGGCATCCAGCAGTTCAAAGGCCGGGTGCATCTTACCGTGTGCGAACCCATCACGCAGGAGGATCTGGAACCGCTTAGAGGTCTGCCTTCGGCCGTATTCAACAAAGAAGTGGCATCCCTGGTGGACAGCCGCATCCTGCCGGCCTACAGGCTCTATCCCAACGCCTACATTGCGGCCGATATGCTGGCCGGAAAACGCTCCCACAGCTACACGGAAGCCGAATTCAAGGCCTTTAAGAAGCACCTGGAGCTCATAAAAGAATATCCCGCGGAAGTCCGCGAGATACTCTTGAAGATCTATGCGACGCCGTTGCTTCGCAAAGATTAAAAACCGCCGATGAATTCCCGTAGCAGCGATGTTGCGGGAATTTCTTTATCCGGGACAGGGGTGAAGTAATGGATGAACTTCAGGAGCCTGTGGGCTTCGGAATATTCCGGGCAGTTCTGCGGTACGGTACGGAGAATGGGCTCCGCATGGTTCTTTAGAACGGCGAATTCAATGAGATAGGCGCTGTTGAACATGACATCGGCCGTCTCCTGGAAGGGATAGATCCACTTTTGCTCCGCATCCAGCACATTCTGCCAGTGGGAAATGGATTCGCGGGCCGTGAAAGCGCCTTTGTTATAATCCCGGACAATGCGACGGAGGAGGCGGTTGTCGCTTGTAGGGATCCAGTTGTGGTCGTCCAGGAGGGTGCCCGTGAGGGTATTGATAAACACCTTGAATTTGGCCGATTCCGGAATCCTGGACGTAAGGCCCGGATTAAGGGCATGGATGCCTTCTATGAGCAGGATCCTGCCGTCTCCCAGCTGCAGTTTTTTGCCGTTGTACTCCCTGAGCCCTGTCACAAAGTTGTATTCCGGCACCGAAACCTCTTCCCCCGCAATGAGTTTCATGATGTCCTCCTCCATTAGGGCGTGGTCCACGGTGTCAAAATTGTCAAAGTCGTAACTGCCGTCCGGGAATTTGGGCGTTTCCACCCGGTTCACAAAATAGTCGTCCGTGCTCATGGACATGGGCTTGAGGCCACAGGCCTTGAGCTGGATGGAAAGGCGCTTGCAGAAGGTGGTCTTACCGGAAGACGAAGGACCGGTGATGAGCACTACCTTGAGCGGATTATCGCTCCGGTAGCGGCGGTCAATCTCTTCGGCAATCTGCACAATCTTCTTTTCCTGAAGCGCTTCCGCTATTTGGATAAGCTCGCTGGCCCGGCCGTTCAGGAAAGCCTCGTTCACGTCTCCCACGGTGCTTAGGCCCATGATGATGTTCCAGCGGAGGTTCTCCTTGAACATCTCGAAGGTCTTGGGTTGGTCCACAAAAGGAGCCACATGGGTGGGATCTTCCCGGGAGGGTGCCTGGAGCAGTAAGCCATCATGATAGGGGAGCAGGCCCCATACGGTGAGATAACCCGTTGAAGGGACCAGCTTGCCGTAATAATAGTCCGAGGTGTCTCCCAGCGTGTAATAGTCCGTATAGGCCTCTCCGCTGGTCTGCAGCAGACGTACCTTGTCCTCGAAGCCGGCTTTGTGGAATTCCTTGATGGCCCGGTCCGTCTGCACGTCGTAGCGGTGGAAGGGCATGTCCTTATCCACCAGCTCCTGCATCTTCTCCTTAAGCAGAGCTACATCGGCCTCCGTGAGCTCGCTACCGTCGGCCTTTCTAAGGTGGCAGAAATAGCCGTTGGAGATGGGATGCTCCATGTATAGCTTGCTGCCGGGGAACACGTCGGAGGCGGCTTTGAACAGCAGGAAACACAGGGAACGGTAGTATACCCGCATGCCGCTGGATTCCCGGACATCGATGAATTCAATGTCCTTGTTCTGATAGACCTTGAATTTGAGACCCTGCGACACATTGTTCACCTTGGCCGATACAATGGGGTAGGGACGCTCGAATTCGAACTCGTTGAGCACCTGCACCAGCGATGTCCCTTCCGGGAAACGCTTGGTTTCCTTGGTGTTCTTGCAATAGACCTGGACCATATGTTATTAATTATAAGTTGCTTTCCTGTTTTTCCAGATAGGCCACCACGTCGGCCACAGTCTCGAACTTGGCCAGCGCCTGGTCCGGGATAACAATGCCGTACTGGTCTTCAATGCGCATCAGGAGCTGGAGGATGTCCAGCGAATCGGCCCCCAGATCCTTCATGATACGGGATTCGGGAGTGATCTTTTCCGGTGCCAGGCGAAGCTGCTTCGCCAGAATGGTTTGTACACGTTCAAACATATTGTTTATTTTTGTTGAATAAGGTAAGTGTTGCCGGGGGCATCGGCATTTTCTTTGTCCCCGGCAACATTTACCTTATTCCTCATAATGTTCATATTTTGCAATTTCACTTTCTATCTGTGAGGACAGACCGGATGTTTCCATTCTGTAGGCCTGTTCTATGCATTTTTCTACCGCTACGGCTTTGGAGGAGCCGTGGCCCTTTACCACCACTTTGGAGGTGCCCAGGAGCACGCTGCCGCCGTAATTCTGGTAATTCATAAACTCCTTCTCTTCGGCAAACATTTTCTTCATAAGGAGGGCGCCCAGCTTGTACAGGGTGCTGGAATAAATGTCCTTCTTGAGTTTTTTCAGGAGTTCCAGAGCGGTGCCTTCCGTGGTCTTTACCAACACGTTGCCGGAGAAACCGTCGGCCACCACCACATCGTAATTGCCGGACAGGAAATCCCTGCTTTCCATATTGCCCACAAAGTTCACGGAAGGGGTTTCCTGCAGCAGTTTGTAGGCTTCCTGGCGGGTTTCGTCGCCTTTTTCGGCCTCCTTACCTACGTTCAGGAGCGCTGTGCGGGGATTCTTAACACCGTACACACTGGCCATGTACAGGCTGGACATGATGGCAAACTGCCGAAGGTGGGCGGGGGTTACCATCATGTTGGCACCGCTGTCGCAGATGCCCACCAGACCGCCGTCCATGGTGGGAAGGATGGGGCAGAAAGCCGGACGGATGACGCCAGGAATGCGGCCCAGGCGCACCAGGGCACCGGTTACCAGGGCTCCGGTGGATCCTGTGGATACCATGCCTGCAATGTCGTCCCTGTCACGGAGCAGGATTATGGCCTTCATCATGGAAGAATTGCGCTTTAGGCGCACCACATCCGTCGGCCTTTCGTCGCAGCCAATCACTTCCGGAGCGTGCACTATCTCCAGCCGGTCTTTAGGGTAAGAACGGCCTTCCAGCTCTTTCCGTAGCGTTTCTTCGTCTCCGGTGAGCATGAGATACAGGTCCGGGTTCTTCTCCAGGGCATTAATGGCAGCTTCTACCGGTGCCTGAGGGCAATGGTCTCCGCCGAAACAGTCTAGTAATATCTTAATCATAAGGTTTTTACATAAGCACGATAGCGCTTGCACTCTTCACGCTTGAACCGGCGCCACTGGTTTTGGATGGCATAATTGTCTTCCAGGTTCAGATTGGTATCGGCCCACTTGAGTCTGGGATTGTCCCGGAGCATCTTCATGATGGCCAGGGAAAGGGCTCCGGAGACGCCCCGGTTAAGGTATTCCGGGTCTACGCCCACCAGGCAAAGATCCAAAACGTTGGGGTTCTTGATGTAGTAAAGCAGTTTGATGAGGGTGAGCGGCGTGTATTTTCCGCGGGTTCCCACCAGAGCCGGAGCCAGGCCAGGGAAGGAGAGGCCGAAGCACACGATCTTATCGTTTTCGTCCAGGATCACAGCCGTATGCTTGGGATTGATGACCATGGCGAAATTCTCCAAAACCAGCTTGCGCATACCTTCCGTGAAAGGAACGGTGCCGTACAGGCCTTCATAGGACTTGTCAATGAGGTCAAAGATGCCGTCGGCATATTTTTTTAGAAGCTGGGGACCGTTTTTGGCCGTACCGTAATGCAGTTTGTAGCGCCTGAAGATAAAGTTTACCAGTTCTTCAAGTTCTTCCAGGGCCTCCGTACTTTCTGCACCGTACAGGCGGCTGGCGGTCCAGTCAATTTCCTTCACATAGCCCAGGGCCTCTACATGTTCCTTGTAGTAGGGGAAATTATAGCTTTCCTCAAAAGTGACGGGCTCTTCAAAGCCATCCACCAGCATGCCCTCACGCTCCAGATCCGAGAAATTGAGCGGACCCACAACGGTATCCATCCCGTTGGACCGGGCCCAGTTCTCGGCCGCCTCAAACAACGCCCTGGAAACTTCCAGGTCGTCTATGGCATCAAAACGGCAGAATCGGCAGCGCTTTTCCCCGTTCTTGGCATTGGCGTCCTTCTGGATGATGCACTGGATCCTTCCGGCGGGAACGCCGTCTTTGTAGGCCATAAAGCAGGTCCAGTGACAGCTGCCGTTGTACACGTAGTCCTTGCCGAACATTTTCTTCTCATCGGCATACAGCGGCGGCACAAAGTACGGATTGCCTTTGTACAGGTCAAGCGCAAAGTTCAGAAACTGCTTCTGCTGCTTCCTGGTGCTAACTTCTTTTACTTCAATCATTGTTTTTCATGTTTTCGGAGGCCTTAGGCCGACAGGGCCCCCGGCGAGGGGGCGGTGGGGGTGGCGCTCCCACCGGGAGCTGTCACGAAGTGACTGAGGGGTAAGGCAATCCTGATACATCGTGTCAACGATGTATGGCATGGAAGCATACGCCAACGCCGTTGGGGCCGCAGTGGCTGCCGGCGGTGGGGTTCACGTCCACGTATTCGATGTTCTGCGGACCGAACTTGTTCTCTATCATCTTACCCACCTCATGGGCGATGTGCGGTGCGTCCGAATGGCCGATGCAGATCCGATGTCCGGAGATGTCATCTCCCAGCTCGGCAATGATACTGATAAGGCGGGTCATGGCGTTCAGACGGCCCTTTTCCGTGCCTACGGAAACCATCTTGCCTTCCTGGCTCATGTGGATGATGGGACGTACGCCGATGAGGGTGCCCATGGCGGCGGCAAGCCCGCTCACGCGACCGCTGCGACGGAAGAACTTGAGGTCATCGGCAAAGAAGTACATGGCGAAATGGTCCACTTCCGTTTTGGCCCATTCCAGCACCTCGTCCAGCGTCTTGCCGGCCTTGATGAGGTCTCCCACTTCCCGCACGATAGCGTAGCTTATGGTGGTAATGCCCTTGGTGTCAATTTCTTCGAAGCGGGTGCCGGGGTACTTGGCCTTGAGCTCTGCCACAGCCTGGTCCATTACGTCGAAGGTGTTGGTCATGGCGCGGGAGAAGTGCACATACAGGATGTCGTTGCCCTCCTTGAAATCTTCTTCAAAGTAATTGATATAACGCTCCTTGGAGATGGCACTGGTGGTGGGCAGCACGCCGCCACGCAGGGTGTCATAGAAGGCATGGGCGTCAAAGGTCTCAAAATCCTCGTAGGGATACACGGTCTTTGCGTCAATGCTGTAGGGCATGGAGATGAGCTTGTAGCCATACTCGGCCGCCAATGCAGGATTGAAGTCGGTGTCGGTGTCAGTGTAGATCTTAAGCATATCTGTAAGTTTAAATTATTAGCAAAGCACAAGGATATAGTCGTAAATGGGTTGTCCGCCCTGCAAAAGGATGCATTCGGAGAGGGGACATGCCTCCTCCAACTGCTGCCGGAGGGCTTCCGCTTCCTCCTGGGGGGCATCGGCCCCGGCAAGGATCAGGACTATATCGTGGGAGGCGGCATCCAGCTTCTCTGCAAGGCAGAAGGCGGTTTTGCTGCGTTCGGGAGAGCCACAGAGGATTTCCTTCCCGCTGAAGCCCAGGTAATCTCCTTTCCGACCGGCGTCCGTGTCCCGGATGGCCTGGGAGACAAGGCCGGTGGTTACCGATGCAGCAGCTTCCGTAAGGCCCTGCACCATCTCATCCACGGAGACATCGGCCGGCATGTTGGCCATGGCGTAATAGCCCTCGCCCAAGGTTTTGGTGGGGATTACGCGGATGTCGGAATCTTTGTACAGCTCCGCGGCCTGACGGGCCGTGAGGAGGATGTTGCTGTTGTTGGGGAACACCAGGATGGTATCGGCCGATGTATGGTCGAAGGCCTCCAGGAAACGTTCCACCGGGGGATTCATGGTCTGGCCGCCCTCTATTACTTCATCGGCACCCATCTCCCGGAAGGCGTCCGTAAGGCCCTTCCCGGCGGCCACCGTCACAATACCAAGCGGCTTGCGGCTGCGTTTGAAACGCTCCTCCATGTGGTTCTCATGGTGCTGCAGGGTCATGTTCTCCACCTTGATGGTGAGGAATTCGCCCCACTCGCGGCACTTGGAAAGGATTTCTCCGGGATCCTTGGTGTGCACGTGCACTTTGATGATGCTACCGTCCCGGAAGAAGACCAGGGAATCTCCCTTCTGGGCCAGCCAGGCCGATATCACGCTCTCGTCAAAGCTCTCCAGATCCACTTTGGAGCGCTGGAGCCGGAGGAGGAATTCCGTGCAATAGCCGAATTCCAGCTCGGAGTCTTCCGTGAATGCGCTGAAATCTACATGCTGGGCCTGCGGAGCGGCCGTTTCTTCGGCCAGGGGGCTTTCTCCATGCAGGGCTGCACGCATGCCTTCCCAGATGCAGATGAGGCCTGCGCCGCCGCTGTCCACCACGCCGGCCTTCTTGAGTACGTCCAGAAGGTCCGGGGTATGCTGGAGGGAAAGATCCATGCCCGCAATCATCAGATCCATGTACTCTTCCAGGGAGGAAGATCCGTCGGCCGCGGCCACGCCTTCGCGCAGGACGGTGAGAATGGTGCCTTCCACGGGCTGGGACACCGCATGGTATGCAGCGTCCACGCCTGAGCGCATGGCGGCATTAAAGGCGTTGGCATCGGCCTCTTTGAGCCCTTCAAAGGATTTGGCCATGCCGGCGAAGATGCGGGAAAGGATAACGCCGGAGTTGCCGCGGGCGCCCAGGAGCATGCCCTGGGAGACGGCGGCGGCCATCTGGTCCAGGCGGTTCCCACTGGCGCGGGTGCCCGCCTCTATGGTCATGTACATATTGTCCCCGGTGTCTCCATCGGGAATGGGGAAGACGTTTAAGTCGTTTATGGTGTGGCGGTTCTGTGAAAGATTGGCAGCGCCGCCGCGGATAAGGCTCAGGTATAGGTCGGCCGTCAGGTTCATGCTTTAGTCTTTAATCTTGAAGCTGCGGCGGAAGTAAGGCAGCTTGCACAGCAGCCGGAACACGTAGGGCTGCAGGGAGTAGGTAATAAGTATGGTGGACGCCATGCCGATCAGTGTGATAAGGCCGATGGAATGGATGGACGTGTGCTTAGCGAAAATGAGCGAGAAGGTAACGATGGCAAGCACCAGGGCCGAGAAGAAAATGGCCACCTTGTGGTACTTGAGCGTACGGTCTTCTCCTTCCCGCACCTCCCGCAGCAGGCCTTCCATCACAAAGATGCTGTAGTCCACGCCAATGCCGTAAATGAACGTGGAAATGACAATATTGATGAGATTGAACTCCAGGTCGAAGATGGCCATGTAGCCCTGCATCACGTACCAGCTGATGAACATGGGAAGGAAGGCCAGCAGGGCAATCCAGATGTTCCGGAAGGAGATGAGCAGGACGATGAGGACGAACAGGCTGGAAATCCACAGGGTAGTGGAGAAGTCGTCGTGGACAATTTCCACCATATCCCGGCAATAATAGAAAGGATCCAGGATAATCACATGGTCTATGGAAGTTATGGCCGCCAGCGCCTCTTCCCGGTCTTCCAGGGTGTATGAAACGTCCGTAAAGACCATGTATCGGCCGCTTTCCTGATGTTCAATGTAATTGGACATGAGTCCCGGGGGAACGATGCCGGATGCGTACAGGTCTCCGGGCTCATATTCTGCCGTAAGCAGATTGAAGAAAGGCTCGAACATGTAGGGAAGAAGATCGTGCTGCATAGCCGACCGGTTCACCAGGGTTTTGAGCCTCTCCACTTTCTCCGGAGTCCAGAACTCCTTCCAGGCCCGGATACGTTCCTCCTGGCTGGCCTGGGAACGGAAGAGCAGGAAGGAAACGGGGCTGTAGCCCTTTACGATGCCGCTTTCTTTAAGTTTTTCCAAAGACTGGTAAAGGCCGTCATTATACTCAAGGGCCTTGTCCAGATTATCTTCTGCCCAGGCCGCAAAGAAGAAATGGTCGTCTCCGTCCGTATTCTTTTCGCTGTACAGATTCATGCTCTCCACAAGGTCCGGATTGTCATAATCCAGGTTGCGCAGATCGTTGTCAAACTTGACCCGAGGGCTGAAGACTACACCAATTATAATGAGAATCAGCAGGATAATCACAAACCAGGGTTTGCGGTCCCAAGGAAGGCTGTTGATGCGTTCCACCAGCGGGAAACCGTGATTCCGCTTGAACTTGATTTGCTTGGGATCCAGGAAGTGGGGCAGGAACACCAGCGCAAAGAAGGTGTTGCCGATGAGGGCGAAGGTGGCAAACAGGCCGAAGTCCCTAAGAAGATCGCTTTCCGTGAACAGCAGGCCCATGAAAGCGCCCACGGTGGTAATGCAGCCCAGGAAAACAGGCGTTGATTCGTCCCGTAGCATTTCTTCCACATCTCCCACGTAGTAATAGTGGATGAGCACGTGCAGGCAGTAGCTGATGGCTACGCCCAGCACGATGGCACCCAGACCCAGGGCCATAAGGGACATGTATCCCTTAATCCAGTACATGCAGGCCAGGGAGAAGGCCGTGCCGTACGCAATGGGCATTATCTGCTGCCAAACAAAGGTTAAACTGTGGAAGCTGAACAGGATAATGATGAGGATGAACAGCAGGGAAAGCCCTACGGTCCAGGCAACGTCCTTCTTGATGGTGGTTGAATTGGAGGCGCTACCCTGAGGATTGCCATGGATAAAGAGCTTGACGTTGGGATGGGCCTCTTCGTATTCCTTTTTGGCGCGGTCAATCATCCGCACCATCCGCCCGGCCCGGCCGGTATCCATGGGGTCGAAACTGGGGGAGAGGAACGCCAGGGCCACGGTTTTGTCCGGGCAGAAGAGGTGTCCGCCCTCCATGGCAAAGCCGGCCACGGAGCCTTCCTCGCCCATGAACCTGCTGATGACGATATTCCTGAGGCCGATGGGGTCCATGGCCACCAGCTGGGAGTCCAGGCCGGTTTCATCGTTCATTACGATGTTGTAGTTCTCCGCCATGACCTTGTCTATGGACTCTTTTTCCAGGAGTTTCTCAATGTCCCGGTACCAGGAGGTGTCCACGAAAGAGGGAAGATGGCTAAGGCCGAAATCCATGGCCGAGAAGGCCAGGTCCGTATCCAGGGAGGAAAGGATGCTGGCTATGTACATGCCGGTGGAATCCTTCTGCTCCAGGATGTCACAGAATTCTTCCACGGCGGCACCCAGTTCACTGGCGGGTACCGGATGCTCCGGATCCCGGGACGTAACCTGGATGAATACCTTGTCTTTGAGTTCTATTTCGCTGAAAGCCAGTTCGTTATCAATGGAGGAACGGGGGAGGAGCTTGATAATGTCCTCTTCCAGGTGAATGTGCAGGCCAAACCAGACGAACACCAGCGCGCTGGCAATCATCAGGATGTACATCAACGCCTTCCGTTCCTTGAAGAAATGATAAATGGGCAGGAATATTCTGTGCATTAGTGTTTAGTACCTCGTTTTAAACTCACAAATATAAGAATATTTGTGCAGAAAAAAAAGGTCAGGTGCTTTGCTCCACCTGCCAATCGAGCGGTCTGGGAACGATAAAGGCCCCAAAACGTTCCAGTATACCGTTTTTTACGCGGTCCGGGAACACTTTGAGGCCTGTTTCGTGCCTGGAGTGGAGTTAATCTCCGTCCATACTGTTGAAGATCCGTTCCTGCACCTCCGGGATGGTGCCCACGCCATCAATCTCACGGTACTTGCCGGCTTCCTTATAGAAGTCAATGAGCGGTTCCGTCTTGGCGTGATACGTGCGGATGCGGTTCTCAACCACTTCCGTCTTGGCATCATCGGCCCGGCCTTCAATTTGGGCGCGGTGTGCGATGCGCTCCTGGATAAGCTCGTCCGGGATCATGAGGGATACGCAGGCGGTCACTTCCTCATCGGTTTTGGCCAGCATTTTGTCTAACGCTTCGGCCTGAGCTATAGTGCGAGGAAAACCGTCCAGCAGGAAGCCGTTTACGCCTTCCACGCTCTTGAATTTGGCCTCGATCATGCCTTCCACCACCTCGTCCGGAACCAGGTTGCCGGCCTCGATGAGGGCTTTGGCCTGAAGGCCCAGCGGGCTTCCGGCGGCTATCTCGCTGCGGAGGAGTTCACCGGTAGAAAGGTGGCAAAGATTGTAGCGCTCCACCATGGCGCCGGCCTGGGTGCCTTTACCAGCACCGGGAGGCCCGAAAAGGATGTAGTATTTCATATCAGTCGTCTAAAACATAAATATCCTTGCTGTTTCGGCCCAGGTCGTCGTAGTCCAGGCCGAAGCCCACTATGAAGCGGTTGGGAATGCGCATGGCCACATAGTCCAGCTTCACGTCCTTGTCATATACGTCCGGCTTTACAAGCAGTGTGCAAATCTTTACCTCCCGGGCGCCCAGTACGCTCAACTGCTTGGTAATGGCCACAATAGTGTTACCCGTATCCACAATGTCTTCAATCACTATTACCCGCTTGCCTTCATAGTTGAAACCGGCGGCAAGATCTCCCTGTACAACGCCCGTGGAGTTGGTCCCTACGTAGGACGACATCTTGGCGGCCTTGAAAATGCAGGGGAAGGAAAGCCGTTTAAGCAGTTCCGCCGCAAACATCACGGCGCCGTTTAGCGTACAGAGGAGAACGGGGGCATCGGCCTCAGGAGTATCGGCATAGTCCCTGTTCAGTTTCTCCGCAACGGCGTCAATGGCCTTCTCTATCTCCTTGTAGGGAATGAAAGGCCGAAAAGATTTGTCGTGAAGGGTGATCTTTTTTTCCATGATTTCCATATTGATTCAACAAAAATAATAAAAAACACGCAAAAAATCGTTCGAAACATGTTTTGTTATGAACAGGACATGTTCAAAGGCCGTAACTTGTAGGAAAAACGGCATGAAAAAAAGTGTGATCATAGTTGTTCTCTGCGAACTGTTGGCAGTGAGCCTTCGGGCCCAGGAAGGGGATGTTATCCGGGCTGCTTTGTATCTTAGCGGCGCTTCTACGGAGGAAGAATTGGATGCAACGGTAGTGGACAGGCTGGAGAATCTGCGGGGAAGGCCGATAAAGGTGAACAAACCTTCCAGGCGTGCCAGGGAACTCTTATCGGCCTATCAGATTGCGTCGCTGGAAGATTACAGGCGCAATCACGGGGACATCCTATCCTGGGAGGAACTGGCGCTGGTGGACGGTTTTAACCGGGAGGCCGTGGTGGCGTTAAGGCCGTTCCTTTTGCTTGATTCAGAGGCGCTTCCGGGTTCTGTAGATACGCTTTCCCGGCAGAAACGCCAGCTGCTGGTGAGGGTTACGGAGAAAAACTGGGGCGCCAAATACAAATCCTCCGGAGACCGCTATCAGGCCGGTGCTGCGTGGCGGGGAAAGGATGGTACTTTCCATGCCGATATCCAGCTCGGGCATCATCGGCTTTTGCTGGGAGATTACAATGCACGCTTCGGGCAGGGGGCGGCACACTGGAGCGGCTTTGCCATGGAAAGCCTGTCCACCCCGGATGCGTTTATCCGACGGTCCACCGGTCTTCGCCCCGCCTGGTCTTTCTCACACGAGAGTTTGCACCGGGGCGGTGCCTGGGAATACGCCCGCGGGGCCTTCCAGGGCGCGTTGTTTGCCGATGCCGCAGGTACGCTGGGGTTACATGCCGAAGGCCTCTGGAGATCGTTCCAAGGTGGTTTTACGGCACTTTTAGAGAAAGGTGGTCCGTGCTTTTCCCTGGATGGTCAATGGAATTGGAAAGGCATGGACTTGGCGGGAGAAATGGCTTGGAGAAACCGCTCTTTGGGCGGGAAGCTGGCCTCCTCCTGGAAACCGTCCGATGCAGTGCGCCTGGCTCTGCAAACACGAATCCTACCCAGCCATTTTTCCGGGAAAAAGAATGGGGAATACGCTCTGGCTTTAGGTGCATCTTTTGCAACTGATAAACGAGTGATGCTTTCCGGAAAATCAGGCTTTGGCAGTAGCGTACAAGCGTTTTCGGCATCTTTGACGGTCGATACAGCCCTTCTCCCCAAACCTGCCGACGGAGAACCCGGACGCTTCCAGTTACGGTCATACCTGCAGGCCCGTTGGCAGGCGGGCTCCCGCTGGGCTTTGGTCTTCCGTTTTACTGAGCGGTATCGTAATTATGAACCGGCCCGTTCGGATGTCCGACTGGATCTTCTTTTTGGCCACGGCCCCTGGTCGGCAACCGGCCGTTCGGAGTTCGTTTATTGCCGTCAGCCCGGCTTCCTGGCCTATCTGGAAGGCGGTTACAAAGCAGAAAGCCTGTCCGGCTATTTACGCCTTACAGGCTTTCTCATAAATCATTGGGACGCACGCATTTACTGCTACGAACGCGATGCCCCGGGTTCCTTCTCCGTCCCGGCCTACAACGGTCAGGGTCTGGCGGCCTCTCTGGTTGGAAACTGGAAACACCGCTTCCCCCGCTGGTTCACCCTCAAACTCTACCTCCGCGCCGCCTGCACCTTCCGTACCGGTCAAACCGCCACCCCAGCTCTTCACCTCCAGCTACAACTGGAAAGATAAATGATCTCCGGGAACGTTTTAGGGCCATTATCGTTCCCGGAACCCAGTTTTATCCCTGTCTGGGAACAAAATGTGGCATTATTCGTTCCCGGACTGTATTTATCAAACATTATGTCAAAAGAAAGAAACGATTTCTGGGAGCGCAAGCGGGAGTGTGAGCGCTTCTTTGCAGAAGGTGGTCCATATTATTTTATTACTACCGAGGATTTGGACTGGCTTCTTTACACAAATAAAGAAGAATTTGTAGCAGGAACAAACTTTGTCGGTATAGCCTCAGGCCGTTCCGGTTTCGTTGTCCTGGACGATGTCCAGATGAACAATCACCATCATGTTTTGGGAGAGGGAACGCTCACGCAGGCGTATAGTTTCAAGGATGAATTACAGACTCTGAATAGCAGATATCAAACATCTATAGGGCATAAATCCCTGAAAGATTGGAATATAACAATTGAGGAAACCACCAGCTTGCAAGCTTTTAGGAACCGTGCGGCGTATACAGACCGAAATGCCTATATGGCACGTTTGGACAGCATGCCGTCAGGCTATCCATGGGGATCGGCAAACTTGTACTTTAACGGAAACCTTTGGATGATGAAGGAAGGGGTAGAGTATGGCAGTCTGGGGATACGTGCCAAAAAAGCCATCTGCCATTCTCACGATGTGGATTTACCAAGCCATTTCCGTGTATTGGACGGGATGTTGCTGAGGGCAAGTTTTGTGGATTACAAAAAGACTGAGCGTTTGTTCAACAGTGCCAACAAATATTTCACTATGCTAACTAAACATGGGGAAGCAGATGTTGAAATAGCTGCCAAACTGGGTGAAAATATCCAGATTCCCAATGAAGAAGTGTTCCAGATAGTATGCGGCTGGTTTCCCGGTACCAAGTTGCGTGATCTGGACAGTATAACCCGTATGGAGGCGGCCAAAATGATGAAACTAAGACTCCGTTCCTCCAATAGACAAATCATACAGATCCTTAACATGCCGGCAAAGGAGGTGGCATGTTTGTTTCCGCAGGCGAAATAAGCGTCAAGGTACGAAAAAGGCCCCAAAGTGTTCCCGGACCGCGTAAAAAACGGCATGCTGGAACGTTTTGGGGCCTTTTTCGTGCCCGGGCGGGGCCGGGCGGGGGAGATTACTGCTTCACAAACTCTACGCGGCGGTTTTTGGCGCGGCCTTCGTCCGTGGAGTTGTCGGCAATGGGTTCGCGGGAGCCCTTACCTACGGCGGTGAGGCGGTCCTTAGCGATGCCGAACTGAACCAGGCGGGCGACGATGGCTTCGGCACGCTCCTGGGAGAGTTTGTCGTTAACGGAAGCGCTGCCTGTGTTGTCGCAGTGGCCCTGGACCTCGAACTTGATGGAAGGATCCTGGTCCATGATGCCCTTGATGCGGTTGAGTTCCACATCGGCTTCCGGTTTCAGTGTGGCTTTGCCCACATCAAAGGTGATGGCATAGGTGACAATCTTACCGGTGTTGGTGAGGCGGTCATAAAGCGGAACGGCGCCCTGTGCAAGCCGTACGTTGGAGATGGAGGAGTACTTATAATCGCCCTGGTGATGGAATTCCACCCAGGTGGGGGCCATCATGTTGGGAACGCTGGCAACACGGGTTCCGTTCACATAAATCTTGTATGCGCGCTTGTTGAAGGAAATGGCAAAATGGTTCCATGAAGCCAATTTGATCAGGGATTCATGTGAACCATCGTAGCCCACATACATATCTTTTTCACCGTCCACCCAATTGTCGCTGGAAGGATTAAGGGCTTGCCAATGGATACGGCAGCCACCGTCGCCGGAGCGCCACCAGAACTGCATGCGCCCCACTTCACCGGGCCTCTTGCTGGACTTGAAAATGACATACAAGTCCTGTGCTCCCACTTCATTTTCGTCCAACTCATCCTTGCCATTGATGTAAGTATCAAATTCCAGTGTGAATACATCGGGCAGGAAATCCTTCTGTTTTTCCATGAGCGGCCAAATTTCTCCGTTACCGTCGTCGGTGAAGCCTATGCACTTGCGGCCGGCTATACTCACAATTTCCGCGTAACCGTCCAGCAGATCCCAGCGGCTGGGGAATTCGCCCAGCTGTTCATTGGCAAAGTCGTCGTCAAAGAAGATTTCGTCGCCGGGAACAAAGTCGCTCTTGGCATAGGCCGTTTCGGCCGGTTTCTGGGCTGCAGGTTTGGCCGATGAAGCCGCTTCGTCGCCGCCCGGTTTTTTGGCGCCGCATTCTTCGCAGAACTTACCGGTATTGCCTTCCGTGCCGCATTCCGGGCAGGTCCAGGTACCGTCGTCTTCGGCCGGCTTCTTGGCACCGCACTCGTTGCAGAACTTACCGGTGTTGCCTTCCGTGCCGCATTCCGGGCAGGTCCAAGTGTCGCCCTTGGACTTGTTGTCCTTCTTCTTCTTGGAGTCTTCCTTCTTGCCTTTATCCCTATCGCTTTCACGGTTTTTCCCATCTATGGCGTCCTCTACCTCCTGTTCAATCTTGTCGCCGATCTTTCTTTCGGCCGCATTACGGGCACGCCGTTCCAGGCGGCCCAGAATGCCCTGTGCATCGGCCGTGGAGCCGATGAGCATAAGGGCGGTCATAAGTAATACAAGTCGTTTCATATCTGTATGTGGTTAAATTGATTATTTCTTTCCAACTTTCAGGCGTTTCCCGATGGACAGGAAGTCGCTTTTCATATTGTTCCAGCTCTTTAGCTGCTTCACCGTGGTGTGGTATTTCCTGGCAATCTTGCCCAGGTTGTCGCCGGATTTCACGGTATAATACACCCAGGAGCCGCTACTGCCGGAAGAGGTGGGACGGCGGGAGCCGGACACCACTTCGCGACCATCGGCAACCTTCTCCGAGAAGAGGACATCGGCCTTGTATTTGGCAATGGTGTCCTGCTGGTCCAGGAAGGCGGCGGTGTAGTCGAAGGGAAGGCGGAGCACCACATCCTCCGTAGCGCCAGGCAGGATGTCCTTGTGGTACTGCGGGTTCAGGTCCCGTACGTCGTCCAGCGGAATGCCCAGCACTTCGCTTATCTGGCGCATGTGCAGGTTCCTGTTCACATGGAAGGTGTCCACGTATACGGGAAGGGCCACCGGATCGGCCTGCAAGCCATATTCCTTGGCATAGGTGAAGGCGTACATGGCGCCCACCATGGCGGGTACGTAACCGCGGGTTTCGCGGGGCAGATACTCATAGATGGACCAGAAATCCCGTTTTCCGCCGGCCCGCTTGATGGCCTTGTTCACGTTGCCGGAGCCGCAGTTGTAGGAGGAAATGGCCAGCGACCAGTCCCCGAAGATGCGGTACGCGTCCTGCAGATAGTGCGCGGCGGCATCGGCCGATAAAAACGGGTCCATACGCTCGTCCACGTAGGAATCTATCTTGAGGCCGTAGTTGATGGCGGTGCGGTACATGAACTGCCAGGTGCCCTTGGCGCCGGCACGGGATTCCGCACGGGGGTTCAGGGCGCTTTCAATGATGGCCATATACTTGAGCTCCAGCGGAAGGTCGTATTTGCGGAAGGTTTCCTCAAAGATGGGGAAGTAGTACTGGGAGAGGCCCATCATTTCGGCCATCTTCTTGGGCATCTTCTCCGAATACATGACCATGTAGTTCTTCACCGTCTCGTTGTAGGGGAGGGAGATGAAGGCGTTCATCCTCTCCAGGCGGCCCATGAGCACGGAATCCGGCACGTCGGTGGTAAACACCACGGAATCCATGTCATAGTTCTCCTCGCGGGATGTATTTCTTTGCCGATGCATATACCATCGGCCCAGAAGGCTGTCCGTGGAAGCGTCGGGGGCGTCGTACTCCTCCATGCCGAAGGAGGCCTTGTTCTCGTTCTCCCCGGAGAGCATCTCCTCAATCTCTTCGCGTTCCTGGGCTTCCTGGCGATAGGCCTGCACCTCCGCCTCCAGCTTTTCTATCCGCTCCTGCATCTGCTTGTTTTCCGCCTCCAGCTGCTTACGGGTTTTACGGCCGTCCGGAGCGGCAATGAGCGTCCCGGCGGCTAGCAGTCCAAGTGCGGTCGTAAGTATCAGTCGTTCAATCATTTGCTTAATCAAAATCTAAAACCAAGCGTCATTCCTACAGCTGGTGTGGATGCATATTGGATGGTTTGAATGGACGGTTCCATGTGCAGGGATAAGTCGTCGTTTACCTCAAAGTCCGTCATATAGGCAAACACGTTGGCGTCAATGACCTGAATAAGGTAGAACAGCGCAGTGAACAGGATGGAATAGTCCCTGTATCGGCGGTAGATATCCCTGTAGTGCTTGGCCGCTTCACCGGTCTGGGGCGGACGTTCCACGCCTTCTTCCGTGGTGGTGGCCATGTTGTGCGTCCACTTCCAGCGTTTGTACTGCACATTGTTGTCTGTCCAGAAATAGATGCCGCCGGCAATGAGACCCCAGTACAGGGGTACCTTCCAGGCTTCTCCATTGTAAATCTGGCCCAGGCCGGGCAGCAGGAGCGAATACACCGTAGCCTTGGCCGGACTGGGACGGCGCTTGTCGTCCTTATAGAAGGTTACGCCGTCCATGAGGGAGCCCCAGTAGGACAGCGCCGCACCGGCAAAGCACAGCGTACTGTAAGTCTGGTATTTTGTGTCTCCGGTAGCCTGGAACTGGTTATTGAAATGAATGCCGAAGCCTACGCCGGCGCCGATCCCACCATAAATGATGGGAAGTTTCCAGTAATCCTTGTTATAGATCTGATAACCGCCAACCAGGACGGCAGAGCCGATGGTCAGATTCTGGATGGAAGCTTTCCGCTTATGCGAAAGGCCGCCGAAGAACTCCTTGAAGCTGAAGAGCTTGGAGCTGTCCGCATCGGCCGTTAAGGTATCGGCATAATTCTGCGAGAAGGCGTCACGCTTGAACTGGTCGTCCCGGTACTGGGCCCGGAGCGGCATAGCAAACAGCGCGACGGCGGCAAGCGCTATGATGGCGCGAAATTTCATCTTTCCCCAAAAGCGTTAAGATACTCCTGCACCTGCTGGTCGGAGTCGAATTTGATGGTAAGGGTGCCCTTTCCGCCGGCGCTGCGTTTGAGGGAAATGTTGTCCCCAAAATAGCGTCCCACGTTCTCCAGCAGCCGATAATAGAGTTCCGGAAGCTCCTGAGGCTCTGCGGGTTCTTCGCTGGCCTTGGGCTTTTTGGAGAGGTTCCGCACCTTTTCCTCCAACTGACGGACAGAGAGGCCGCCGCGGACGATCATGTCGCACAGCATCTCCTGCGTGGCAGGGTCTTCCACGCCCAGGAGCACCTTGGCGTGCCCCACGGATACCAGGCCCACCTTCAAATCGTGCTGCACCTTGGCGGGCAGCTTCAGGAGGCGGAGCTGGTTGGCAACGGAAGCACGTTTCTTGCCCACCCTGTCGGCCATCTGTTCCTGCGTAAGGCGGCATTCCTCCATGAGGCGCTGATAACTCATGGCCACCTCGATGGGATCCAGATTCTCCCGCTGGATGTTCTCCACTATGGCCATCTCCAGCATGCCCTGCTCGGATGCGTCCCGGATATAGGCCGGAATCATGTCCATGCCGGCCTGGATGGATGCCCTGTATCGGCGTTCACCGCTGATAATCTGATACTTCCCGTCTCCTTTCCGGCGCACCGTAATGGGCTGGATAAGGCCGAAGGTGCGGATAGATTCGGCAAGTTCCTGCAGTGCCTCGTTGTCGAAATTCATACGGGGCTGGTACGGGTTGGGCTCAATCATGTCCACGGGAATGCGGAGCACGTCAGATAAGTTTTGCGGCGTTCCTTCCTTGGGGACCACCTCCTTGTTGATGTATCCCACGGGTTTGCGCAGTTGCGACAGGTCTTCTCCGCCCAGGAGGGCTCCCAGCCCCTTGCCCAGGCCATACTGTGTTTTAGCCATTGTTTACGGGTTGTTCATTTTTGTCAAGGACTTCCTTGGCCAGGTTCAGATAATTGGAGGTGCCGTTGTTCATCACATCGTACAGGATGATGGGCTTACCGTATGAAGGAGCCTCCGAGAGGCGGATGCTGCGCTGGATGATGGTATTGAAAACCATATCCTTGAAGTGCTCCCGGAGCTGCATTACCACCTGGCTGTGCACCTTGGTGCGGCCGTCGAACATGGTAACCACAAAGCCTTCTATGGTGAGATCCGGGTTAATGCCGCTCTGCACCAGGCGGATGGTCTGGATGAGCTTGGCAAGGCCTTCCAGGGCAAAGAATTCCGGCTGCACGGGAATCATCACGGAATCTGCGGCAGTGAGGCAGTTCACGGTGATGAGGCCCAGGGAAGGGGAGCAGTCTATGATAATATAGTCGTAGTTGTCCCGGATGGGCGCAAGGGCCTTCTTGAGCACGCTTTCCCGGTCCGGCCAGTCCAGCATCTCTATCTCCGCACCCACCAGGTTGATATGGGAGGGAATCATGTGCAGCTTGGGCAGTTCCGTCTGGATAAGGGCGTCCGAGGCCGATATCT
This sequence comes from uncultured Bacteroidales bacterium, assembly GCA_946185645.1. Classification (GTDB taxonomy): domain Bacteria; phylum Bacteroidota; class Bacteroidia; order Bacteroidales; family UBA932; genus Cryptobacteroides. Next base: position 14,783 of record CAMHKD010000004.1, on the reverse strand, counting down.
TGCCGATGAGAATCTCATACAGCGTGCGTTTTTCCCCGTTCTCCGGGTCGAAATTGAGGCCGGAGGTGGTATTGGCCTGCGGATCTGCGTCTATGATGAGGACGTTCTTTTCCAGGACGGCCAGCGAGGCCGCCAGGTTGATGGCCGTGGTGGTTTTACCCACACCGCCCTTCTGGTTGGCTATAGCAATGATTTTGCCCATATAGTTCTTTTTAGCTTACAAATGTAAGTAAAAAAAACGAAAGTTCCACATTGTTCTACAAAAGTCCCTCCCCCGAGGGGAGGGGTTTCGGGAGGGGGTAACGTAAGTGAAACTGACCCGGTCTAATCAGACCGGGTCCACATCAATTATGATGTGTCCGCTGTACTTACGTGCTTTCTCAAAGGCAGTTACAGTGGAATACAGGGCCTGTTTCCTGGGAAGGAGAGATTTGTCCCGGGGCAGGAGGATGCGGATGAGGTTCTCGCTGCGGGCCGGGGAAGGAACTACCTGCTTTAAGGCCGATTCCAGTTCCCGGGCCATATAAGGGCCCCGTTTCTCATTATTGTCCTTAATCTGGATGTTTATAAGGCGGGAATAGGGGGGATAGCCGAACTGCTTGCGTTCTGCAAGAAGCTGCTGCGTATGATCCCGGGTGAATTCCTTGAAAACCGGATGGGCGGCCTCCCAGGTCTGGATTACAAAACAGCCGTCACCCTTGCAGCGCTCCCGCAGCTGACGGAGCACCTGGATGGCCCGTTCGTCGCAGCGGAAATCCTCTTTTGCCAGCAGGCTATCGGCCTGAAGGATAGCAGTAAGGCCGAAAGCCCCTACAGGCTGTCCTTTTGCGCTTGCCGGCGTGGCCAGGACAATGCCTTTGGGAACGCTGCCAAAGAGGCCCTCAAGCTCTTCCGTACACTCCGGAATGGAGGCTTTGGACCGGCATACCAGTAGCACTTTTTCTCCCGCATCCAGGCAGGCACGCATTTGCTCCAGCAGTTTAAAGGAGAAGCTACCGGTCATGCCCTTTTTCCGCACTTCGGCCGCCGTATTCACCAGCAGGATATCGGCCCCATCAGATTGAGAGCAATTCTTTAAATCAACTTTTATAAATTTCCCTGTTTCTGCATTATATAATGATTCCAAAGAAGGCGTTGAGCTGCCGAGCAACACCCGTGCCTGATGGATTCCGGAGAGCAAAATGGCGCTTTCCCGGGCCTGGTAACGCGGAGCGGGAGAATCCTGCTTATAGGACATATCCTGCTCGTCGTCCAGGATAATTAGTCCCAGATTCCGGTGCGGCAGGAAGAGGGCCGACCGGGTTCCCAGCACCAGCTCCGCCTTGCCTTCCCGGATGGCATCGGCCACGTTCCTCCGCTGGGCAATGGTACGGCCGCTATGATAGAACAGTGCCTTGGGGAAATGGCTGGCAATCCTGTCCTGCAGGTGCTTGGAAAGGCTGATTTCCGGAACCAGGTACAGTACGCTCCGGCCCTGGGAAAGGGTCTCGCGCGCAAGCTGCAGATATACTTCCGTTTTACCGGTTCCCTGCAGCAGCACGGTCTTTCCGGCCCGGAAGCCTTTCCGGACCTCCTCAACTGCTTTTTCCTGTTCCGGGGACAGGACCAGTTCCTGAGGCTTCTCCTCATCGGCACGCTCCTTGGGCTTCCTGCCCGGTTTAAACGCCGGATAGGCAGCTTTGTATACTTCCCCTACAGAACAGAGATAATAGCTTGCAATAGCCCTCCAGAAGGCAATCTCCCGGGGATGGACCGGCGTCAGATCCGTAGGTCTGGCCTCCTGGATGCGCTCCGGAGCCGTTTCCGGGACCACATTTACCGCACTTACCACACCCACGTATTCCCGGTGGGCCAAAACAACCTGCACCCGGTCTCCCACAGCGGCCCCTTCCAGCACATAATAGGGTTCCCACTCCAGACGGAGCGGCACTATAACCTGTATGTAAGGAGTTGTTGCCATGTCTTTACAAAGTAACAACATTTTAACGGGATTAAGAAAAAAAATGTAACTTTGCAGTGATATTAAAGCCAACCTGAGAATACCATGTCCGTAGAAATCAAGGAAGTGACCACACGTCACCAACTAAGAACCTTTGTCAATTTCCCGGAGAAACTGTATAAAGACAACCCGTATTACGTTCCACCGCTGGTTTTTGACCAGATGGATACCCTGGACCAGAAGAAGGGCGCTGCGCAGGAATTCTGCGACTCCAAACTGTATCTGGCCTATAAGGACGGGGAACTGGTGGGACGTGTGGCCGCCATCGTGAACCACAAGGCCAACGAACAGTGGAATCATAAAGAGGTCCGCTTCGGCTGGATAGACTTTATTGACGACAGGGAAGTGTCCCAGGCCCTTATGGACAAGGTGGAAGAATTCGGCCGGTCATACGGCATGGAATCCATCGTGGGCCCGCTGGGATTCACGGATTTTGACCCGGAGGGCATGCTGGTGGACGGTTTTGATGTTCTAAGCACCATGGCGCTCATCTACAATTTCCCGTATTACAACGACCACATGGCCGCCATGGGCTTTGAGAAAGATGCCGATTGGATAGAATACAAGGTAACCATCCCGGAAGAGTGCCCGGAGCGTTGGGACCGCATGTTCAAGATCATCTCCCAGCGGGCCAACGTGCACCTTCGGCCGCTTACCCGCAAAATCATCCGGAAGGAAGACTACGGTCACAAGGTGTTCAAGTGCATCAACGATTGCTATAAGGACCTTTACAACTTCACCGTCCTGCCGGACCATATGGCCGACAAGTACCTGGGCTTCTACTTAAGCATCCTGGATCTCAATTACCTTTCCATGGTGGAGAACGAGAAAGGGGACCTGGTGGCCTTCGGCATCACCATGCCTTCCATTGCCCGGGCCCTGCAGAAGAGCCGGGGAAAACTGTTTCCCTTCGGCTGGTGGCACCTTATCAAGTCCCTCATGATCAAGCACGAGGAAGGTGCCGAGATGCTGCTGGTAGGCGTACATCCGGACTATCAGAATTCCGGCATCAATGCGCTGCTGTTCATGGATATGTTCACCAAGTACCACAAAAGGGGCGTTGTATGGGCCGAATCCAATGCCATCCTGGAAACCAACCTGAAGAACCAGGGCCAGTTCCGGGACTTTAATCCGGAATGCAAGAAACGGCGCCGCTCCTATATCAAGAAGCTGGTTTAAAGGAAATATAACAAAAAAGTTAGAGGTTGTAACAAATTAGTTACAACCTCTTTTTTATCAGTCAATGTGTCAGATTTTACTGACGGGCGGGCATAGGCGGACGGGGGCCACCCGGAGGCGGGGGTACCGGACGACGCCAAGGCTCTGCGGCCTTGTCACACAGAGAGATGAAGTGGGCGCGCAGTTCCGACCAATTGTAGTACGGTCCGGAAACGGGCTTGAGGCCGGGCAAAAGCACTTCCTTCTCATTGTAAAGCACCTTCACCAATACCTCGTCCTTCTTGTTGCGGTAGAAGATCATCTGGCAGTTGGTGGCCATGGGCACCTGGAAGAAGGCGTACCAGCCGTGCAGGTGGGCTTCCTTATAAGGGAAACGGCGCCCCTGCGGGTCGTCCACGCCCAGCAGGGCAAACAGCGGAAGCACGGAGGTGTCGTGGCCGAAACGGAGGTCTGCAGCGCGGTGGCTGTCCGGTTTAAGGGCGGCATCGGCTTTTTCCACAAAGTCCATCAGGAGGGGACGGATGGCATAACGGATTACCTCTCCGTTTTCCACGGAACCGGCCCACATGCGGTAGATGGAGTCGTTTCCGCTGGCCCAGAAGTAGGCCAGTTCCTCCGGGGTGAAGTCCTCTTCCAGGATGTGGATGTCACTGAGCTCATCTATGAGCTGGACATGGCTGCCGGCGGTAAAGATGGCCTTCACGAAGTTCTCCGGATTGCCCAGTTCCCTGAGGGCTGCGTCATAATCCGTGAACAGGGGACGGAGGAAACGGGAGAAATCGTATCCGGGTTCCCCTTCGGCCGGTTTCCAGGCCTGGGGACCCTGCTGTTGCTGCATGCGGCGGTATGCATTCATGTCGAAGGCCGGACGCTCGCGGGGAGTCTCACCGGGCCTGGGGACGTTAAGGCTGGGGTTGATATAGGACATGAAACGCTCTGCACTGGTGAATTTGATCTCCTGCTTGGGGAAGAGTTCCTTGAGCTTATAGGAGAAGTTGCACATACTCACGATGCAGCGGAAGTTGGTGCTGGAGAAGCTGTTCACTTCCTGACGGTTCTTGTTCTTGAAGACGGGTTTGAAACGCTGGGCCATGCGGGTGGCCAGCTGCTGATGCTCGCGGGCGCCACGCGGGGTAAGGGAGCCTTCCATGCCCTTGTGGGCCTCTACCACACGTTCCACATCTTTCCAGATCTGCTTGCCTTTCTGGGTGAGCAGTCCCAGGGAATCCAGATGGAAGAAACCCTGCTGGGCGGCACGCGCAAAGGTGGAATTCTGCTCATAACGGGAGCCGTGGCGGCCGTAATGGGATATGTAGAAAGGCTTGAATCCTTTGGGCGCAGGCGTGTCCTGGATGGGATTGAACTCATAATAGTGCATGTTGTTGGAGGCACGGTACGGATTTTCTGCGAGAAGCCGTACGGCCTCTTCCTGGGCGCTGAGGCCAAGACACAGGGCTGCTAGCAGCAGGGAGGCAAATAAACGTTTGATCATGGTTTCAGTGTTGTATTTTTGCAAACTTACTAATTTTTCTCCGTTTTTCCTTTATATTTGCCAAGAAATGAAAGTCATTGTCGCTCCGGATTCTTTCAAAGGCTGCCTTCCTGCCAAGGAGGTGGCGGCCGTCGTGGCCGATTCCCTGCGAAAGACGCACCCGGACTGGGAGGTGCTGGAAATGCCGCTTGCCGATGGGGGAGAGGGCACGCTGGATGTGCTTCTCCCGACCCTTGGAGGCCGGATTATGAAGGCCGATGTGCAGGACCCGCTGGGCCGCACTGTGACCGCCCGAATCGGCCTTTCCGGTGAAACGGCGGTGATAGAAGTGGCCGAAGCCTGCGGGCTAAGGCTGCTGTCTCCCGAAGAACGGAATCCTCTGAAAGCAAGCACATACGGCGTTGGAGAGCTGCTTCTGGCGGCCCGCCTTTCCGGAGTCAGGCATTTCCTGGTGGGCCTGGGCGGATCGGCCACTTGTGACGGCGGAGAAGGCATGATGCAGGTCCCCGGACTTCGCGAAGCGCTACGGGGATGCACCTTTGAACTCCTCTGCGACGTGGAGAATCCCTTCATCGGCCCGGATGGCGCCGCACGCGTATTTGCGCCCCAGAAAGGCGCTTCAAAGGCCGATGTGGAAGTGCTGGAGGAAAGACTCACGAAACTGGCCGACAAGATGCTACGGGAAACCGGAGTGGATGTGTGCCGCCTTCCCGGAGCCGGTGCTGCAGGAGGTCTGGGAGGCGCATTTATGGCATGGTTCAATGCCCGCCGTGTTTCCGGTATTGAGCGTGTCCTGGAGCTGGTCCGCTTTGACGAAATAATTGATGGCGCCAGCCTTATTATAACCGGGGAAGGGAAGTCGGACGCTCAGACGCTGATGGGGAAGGTCCCGCTGGGGGTGCTCCGTCACGCCAAGGACATTCCGGTAGCCCTGCTTTCCGGGCGTATAGAAGCGCGTCCTGCGCTGCTGGAAGCGGGTTTTGAACGCCTTATAGAAGTTTCACCCCGTTCGCTTCCGATGGTAGAAGCTATAACGCCGGAAGTGGCCGCCCGCAACCTCCGGGATGCCGCGCTGGCGGCCGTGCTCCGGGTGGAACCGGCCCGGAAAGAGAATCTTAAACCCATTATGGCGGTCCTCGATGCAGCCATCGGCATCATGCGCGCTTCCGGGAATAAGAATCAGTGGATCAATGGCTATCCTTCGGAGGAAGTGGTGCTGCAGGATATCGGCCTGGGGAATGGTTATGTGGTCTTGGAAGGGGAGCGCATTGTGGGCTATTTCGCCTATATTGCCTCACCGGAGCCCACCTATGCAATAATCTATGATGGTGCCTGGCTGGAGGACCGTTCACCTTATCATGTGGTACACCGCATCGGCAGTTATCCGGAGGTCCACGGCGTATTCCGGGCCATCATGGACTGGTGCTTCTCCCGGGACGGGAATATCCGCATAGACACGCATCGGGACAACAGAATCATGCAACACAACATCCTCAAATACGGTTTTTCCTACTGCGGCATCATCTATCTCCTCTCCGGCGACGAGCGCCTGGCCTATCAGGCCCTCCTGTAAGAGTTATTTCTCCCTGAGAGCCAGCATGCTTTTTACGGCCAGTTCACCCATGCTGCGGTTGCGCTCGTCCGTGATATCCGGGTAGGGGACCAGGCCGGGGTGTTTCTTGTTAAGCTCGTCCAGCGGGCCGTCCGTATAGCCAATCAGTTCCAGGGCGTTTTTCCAGTGCAGGTGCTCCTGGGCCAGCAGATATTCCATCCGGGCCGCATCGGGATCCCCGGCAGCCGGGGCAAAAGAGAGCAGCGTGGGGGCATACAGGGCGCGGGAGATGTCCATGGCTTGCCGGCGACGCAGTTCCTGCTGGTTCTGGAGCTGGCCGGCTCCGGGTTTGGAAAGGCGCTCCCTGCGGGCATCCCAGTCTTCGCTGACGCCTATGGCCTTCTGGTTCTCGTAGAAGAGTTTGGCGGTATCCTTCAGGCGCCGGCCCGAAATCACGTCCGGAGTCCAGATTTCCCGGGTACTCCCGAAGCTGCGCAAAACCTGCACACCTTCCGGGCAGTAGGCGGCATTGTAATAGGCCATGATCTCACGGGATTTGCGGGTGTCTTTCCAGTCGCGTATCAGGATGAGCATCTTGCTCACGTCCCGGCCCGCCCGGGCGGCAGCCTGCAGCAGGGATACGCCCAGCTGGAGATTCTTGGAGCCATCGTCTATGGCAATTACGATATAATTGGTATCGGCATCCCGTTCAAAGGCTTCCCAGAAGCCTGCGGAGCCGGCGCAGTCCGCGTTCCACTGGAAGGCGGGATCTCCTTTCAGGGCCGGGGCCGATTGCAGGAAGGAACCCAGTTTCCGCTGGAGCTGGGGGTCATACACCCGGATGGACATGGGCGCCCGAAGATAATCCTTGCCCACGAAACTGCCGTATTCCACCAGGAAACGTACGGCTTCCTGGCCGGTATTGCCGAATCCCACCACCAGGGCGTGCAAGCCGTCTTCCACGTATCCCAGCGGGTTTCCTTCCTTGTCCAGGGCCTTACGGACAAAATTGTGCGGCATCTGGTCCGGGCAGTCCAGCTTCAGGTGCATGAAGGACATCTGGTGCGGGTTGAGCATACGCACACGGATGCCGGTAGAAGCCACCAGTGAGTCGTACCCGTCCGGGACCGAAGCATAGTAGAAGACTTTGGCACGGATGGAGCTGTCGTCCGTTGCCAGGGAAAGGAGCCGCGCATTCTCGGGCAGTTTGTCGGAGAACAGGTACAGGCTGGTGCGGGCATTCTCCAGCCAGGGCTGCAACCCATCCAGGCCGATAGACTGGGCCAGGGATGGCACGTCCAGGGCCCTGAGCGAGCCATTAAGCACCATAACGCGTTTACTGCCAAGCAGTTCCTTCAGCTGCTGTTCCGCCGTGGGGGAGAAGGTATAGGCCAAATCCACAAACAGGATGCGGCCCTGGTCTTTCTTATTCTTCTCTTTTTTCCACTCCTGTATGATTTGGGCTGCGAGCAGGCGGGAATACTCGCTGATGCCCAGGAAAACATGGTTTTTCTTATTCTTGCGGGAAACTAGATGCAGGGGAACGGCCAGGCGAAAGCGGTCCCGCCGGCTGCTGGGCTTTACCAAAAAGACGATAATGCCGATGATGAGCGCCAGCAGGGCCAGTGCCGCTATGATGGTCAGAATCAGGTGAAGGGGATTGGTGGGATCCATTATATCTTGATATTAAAAATGTTAACGTGAATTATCAACCTAACTACAAAAATACAGCATTTTAGTCTTATACGCAAATTGGTAACCGTCACCTTTTTTACAGCACCAGAGGTCCTTTCAGGATAACATGATCCAGCAGGACACCGGGAATCATGTACCTGACGGCTTCCACTACAGCATTCAATTTAGCCTCGTGAATATAGTCTCTGCGGATGACCAGTGAGATGGTCCGGCCTGGAACAGGGTCCACGATGGGACGGGAATATCCGCATAGACACGCATCGGGACAACAGAATCATGCAACACAACATCCTCAAATACGGTTTTTCCTACTGCGGCATCATCTATCTCCTCTCCGGTGACGAGCGCCTGGCATACCAGGCCGTTACACATTTTTAAAAATCTGATTAACTTTGCACAGTTTTTTAGAATGCCATGAACGAATTCCGGAGAGCCATCAGATTCTTTCTCCTGTCCAGCACCGCGGCGCTGGTGGAAATGGGCAGCTTCGCCCTGCTTAACGAGGTAACCACCTGGCGTTACTGGCCATGCTACCTCATTGCCCTAACGCTGTCCGTTATCTGGAACTTTGGAATCAACCGCAAATTCACCTTCCGCTCCACTGCCAACATTCCCCGGGCTCTGGGTCTGGTATTTCTTTATTATCTGGTATTTACACCCGTTTCCACCTGGGGCGGAGACTATCTGGCCGAGGACCTTCACTGGAACGAGTATGTAGTGACCGTCATCAACATCCTGGTGAACGGAATCACGGAATTCCTCTTCCAGCGCTTTGTGGTCTACGGTAAGAACGTGGATACGGCGGTAAAGCAGCCGCAAAATCAGGAGCAATAGTTTTACTGGCTAAGGTAACCATACCTCACCAGGTCTTCCCGGCTATGTACGGGACTGGTATAGCCATCGGCAATCACAAACAGATTATCGGCAATGGAAGAAATGGCGTCATAGTTGTGGTCCGTGATAATGATGCCATGGTCCTTGCTGCGCTCCCGGATAAGCGTCTTCACCTCGTCGATATTTACGGGATCCACCTGCGTAAACGGCTCATCCAGAATGTAGAACGGTGCTTCGCTTAGCAGGACCAGGTACAGTTCCGCCAGGCGTGCCTCTCCTCCGGAAAGCTCATACAGGGGAACATCGTGATAACGGGAGAACCTGGGAACGCGGTTCACGAAGGACCAGAAATTCAGGCCATACAGCTTAAAGGCTCGCTCCAGCGTCATCGCTTCCGGGATCAGCCGTCCCTGGGGGAGGTATTTGATGGATCGGCCGATAAGCTGCCGGTTCACGGGCTTTTCGTCTATGCTCACCATTACATTATCGGCCTTGAGTCCGCCCATCAAGGCGCGGAACATGCAGGATTTCCCGGCGCCGTTCCGGCCCAGCAGGCCCGTCACCATGCCGGTCTCGGAGGTGATATAACCGCCGCTCAGGACCGTTTTTTGCCCAAAACGGACCACAACGCTGTCCACTATGAGTCTGTGTTTATCCATGAACCAGCAAGACTATTGTTAGGAGGACGGCCAGCACCAGGAAATCGGCCAGAATCACGCTGATAAGCAGTTTCCGGCGGGAAAGCCCCAGGTTGATGTAGAAGAAAATAGCGTCCCGGTCCCGGAACTGCTTTACCAGAAAGAGCGTGACTGCGATAAGGAAAACCTTCAGGATGAAAGCATCCACAAAGAAGGAGTAGGAGAACCCTTTTGCCAGAAGAAATGCGCAGAAAGCATTATAGATACCGCCCACCAGAAACATGGGTTTGCCGTAGTTCCATGTAAGCCGTATGCGTTCCGGAAAGGTCATATACAGTGTTTACACAATCCGGCAAGGGCATAGTACAAATGCTATGCCCGACAGAAGGGGGGATCGGTACATCACTCCGTAATGCGCACATCAACAAGGTAATGGAACTGGATCGTCTCCACCTTGAAGGACGGGTCCGTCTGGCTGGGACTTACCCGGAGACGGAACCTCCCCGCCGCCAAGAATTTGTCACCGACGGCAAACGGATCCAGGAACTTTACCCGCAAAACTTTCTGTTCAGGTAGCACTTGGGCAGACACCCTCTTGTATGTAAAGTATCAGTAGATTGCGGGAGCACTATTAAGATTTACGGATGATATTGTCAATTCGGTGTCAGTCGTTTTGAATTTCATCTGTTTTTCTCTATATTTGCGATACATATTGCCTTAGCCATCGAACTGCGACACTTGATTTTTAAGGCATAAACCGTTATAAGGTGCAGGCGTACACGGCGTGTACTGCTTAGCATTAACGGTGGGGTGTCGCAGCCCCGATGGCGTGCAAAGGCGGTGCACGCTTTTTTTGTATATCTGTCCATTAAAACCATACTGTAATGAAACGGAAACTAACCTTATTATCGCTCATTGCGTTAGCGCTTTTTTCCTTGTCGGCTTGTAGTAAGACAGATCCGGAAGTCCAAGAAGAGAAGTATTACACAGAAGCCCAAGAGCAAGTGTTTGCCATTATGCATGGATCTTTCAAATACGAATTCTATGGCATCACCACCACGGTCTCCTTTGGCCAACATTACACCAAGCCCGTAGAGGCTATTTTCAAGAAAGATGGAAGTACAAGGGAACTCCAAGGGGAAATCACCATTACTTATTATGACGGAACTTCATATAAGAGATATTATCGTGTTTCCACAGATGCAAAAACTCTGACGATGTATGATGATAAACAAAGTATCTCTTTGGCATATGTTAAGGACTTCCAATATGTGGATGCTAATACATTCAAATGGAAAGAGACGAAAGATGTTCTTTGGGACACTTATAACCGCACTAACTAATAACACCCTATAAGTATGAAAAGAAACCTTATTCTCGCTTTTATAGCCGTGATGGTCATTGTCCCGGCTTCTGCACAAATCCGTGTTAAATATCACGGAGAAATCAATGCTGGATATTCTATTGGCGTTGGCTCCTATGCAAAAAACAGAGTTAATCTCTACACAATTCAAGGTGTTAAGATAGGCGAGTACTTTTCCACGGGTCTTGGCCTAGGGCTGGATTGGTATCGTGGCCTTTATGCAGAGTATTGGGAGAAACAAGGCAAGCCGGATATGGGAGAACTTGCAATGCCTATCTATCTTAATATGAAAGGGTATCTTCCCGTTAATGAAAAGGTCGCGCCCTACCTCACCTTCGATATCGGCTATGGCATCGGTTTGACAGAAGGGCTTGATGGTTTCGGGGGATTGTATCTCACTCCGGGCGTAGGCATTAAGGCTGGCCATTTTAAGGCAGAGGTCGGCTTCAATATCCAGCGGATTGTGGATGTAGTCAATGTTAATGCAAATGCTTTGAAACTTGCAGTCGGGTACATCTTTTAATTGTCTGTAAAAAAGAGAATCCGGCAGATGTGCTATTCATTGCACAAGGCTTTTATAATGTCGGTAGTATGCCATCTTCAAGCATCGGGGGCGCCATTGCTTCCGGTGCTTTTTTCATCAAAAAAATATGGAGTCGCACCTCCTTTTTGAGTGAGGGGAGGCATCAATACCCCCGTACCCCTTTGTGGTCTGGCTCTATCTTTTCAAAGCGGTTGAAGATTCGGGATTTTTGCATATCTTTGTAAGGTCATCTCATAAAAGGCTGACATCAATGCATCGCCCTGGATTCAAGTAAAGAATTCGGGGCATTTTTGGAGGTGCGGGTACAATTTTGGGTACAAAAAAGCCCCTACAGCATACTGTAGAGGCGTTCTTGGTGGTGCTGGGAATAAAGTATATTTAAGTGTAATGTAGTGTGTTACAATAGATTACTACCGTTTTGGCGACTATTTCTTCGGGAATCGAAATATGCTACAATAACCCTTGTTCTTTGGCTTTAGAAATAACGCTGGCGGTGTTGGGAACATTGAACTTCTCGAGAAGTCGCATCCGATACCATTTGATGGTCTGCTCGGTGAGACAGAGTCGGTCTGCGATTACTTTACTTGAGAGGCCATCGGCCAGCAGAGGAAGGATTTCAGCTTCTCGTTCAGTGAGTTCGGGCGCTGATTTGGATACAGTCGTTTTAGATGCAACGGCTTGTTTCTCCGTATCCTGCTCCTGCGGCAGAGAGGCCAGGACTTCACTGATTACAACATCGGCACCTTCTTTCTGCCTGCGGAGGCGCTTGGCTCGCAAAAGAACAAAAAGTAGTCCCAGGAGAAGGATGATGATGAGGATGCCGCCCGCCACCATCCATGTAAGCAACCTGCGCTGGACGTCGTAGACTTTGCCGGTCAGGTCAAGCGTGTAGATGCGGCTGCGGTATTCCTGCTCTTCGTTTGCGGAGAAGTAATGATCTGCTTCTTGAAGGTATTTCAAGGCTTTTCTGGTCTTTCCTTTCTCCAGATACAGTGCTCCCAGTCCAGCTTTGGCGTTGGCAATCATCAGTGGGTCTTCGGTCTCCTGGCCATAGCGCAATGCCTTATTGTAGCAGGCCTCCGCTTCCTTCAGATTACCGGCATCCAGCCAGGTATCTCCCATATTGTGGTATAGTACGGAACAGCTCTCCAACCAGCCGTTTTTCTCGAAGAGTTCCCCTGCCTTGTGATAGTACTCCATCGCCTGCGGAATGGAGTCCAGGCTGGAGTACATGTTGCCCAAGGCGCCATACAGGCTGGAGTAGGCATCATCAATAGTCTCATCCTTATATCCGTTCGGCTTGCCGGGGAGGGGCTCTTTCAAGGCCATCCTGTCAGCAATGGAGAGAGCCTTAGCAAACGCTACTTTGGCGCTGTCAATCTGCCCGGCGGCCCCATGGTGCTGGCCGATCATCTTGGCAGCCTGGAAAGCTTGGTTAAGCCATTGTTCCTGAAGGCACAGGTCGAAGGCTTTCCTGGCGAAGTACAGGGAACGGGAAGGATTGATCTGACTATAGCCCCACATCAAATCGTTGTATGCATCGGACAGCATATCCTTCTCTTCGTATGAGGCCCGCGCTACTTTCTCTGCTGTCCACGGTGCAACGACAGACTCCAGGGAGTCCAATTGGTGGTCTCTATGGTCGGCGTATTGTCCCTTTGCCACCGCATTGGAAAGGAGTATAATTGTAAGGATAATTGCCAGTCTCTTCATACGACAAAATTAGCAAAAACGGGGCATTTTACCGAGAAATGGGGCGAAAAACGGGCAAATGGCCTGCAAGTCTAAACTTTCGTATAGTGTTTTTGTGGAAGGGTTTGGCGAACTTTGACTCCTGTAAAGCAATGGGAAAATGGATGCCTCCGAAAACGAAGTAAAACTGACGGTCCAGGAACAGAAAGTCCTGGCGTTAATGGCTGAAGGAAAGCTATGTTCCGAAATGGCAGAGGAATTGGGCTTAACGGAACAAACTATCAAGTGGTACAGGATGCGCTTGCGCGCCAAGTTCAAGGCCTCCACATCCAGTGCTGTTATCCGTCAGGCAATGAAGTTGGGGTTATTGTAATTGAGAACAAATATTATATCATATGTTATCATGAAAAGGATTAAGCTGATTGCCCTTAGCGTGGCAATGATTGCCGCCGTTTCCTGCGGCAACAATCCCCCAAAAAAGACCACTAATCAGGATGTCGCTCAGGATGCAGTAGCGGTGACGGAATCCGCTCGGGCGGAGGCCCCCGTAGCCAAGACGGAAAAGCCGAAAGCAGATGCCAAGAAATGGTATGAGAAGGATTTCTCCCTGACCGAGAAAATGTATGTGTCCGGCGCCTCCATGAGCAGGATTTATGCCCGTAAAGGAAACGTCCTCATATTCAAGATGGAGGGCAGTCAGACCACGAACCTCTTTGTTTGTACGGGTTCTACGCGGACTGGATACGTTGTAAATGAAGGAGCAGGTACTTATGTCAAGAAGAGCGAGAAATCGGAATTTGACAGCGTTGACGAGGCTATCTATGATTACCTGAAGAGTTCGATGAGCAATACCATCTTCGGCGAGAGGCTTAAGAAGAACGGGAAAGGAGTTTCTGTAAAGGACACGACTGTCTTTGGCCGTCCCGCTTATGTGCTTACCCAGGAGAAAACAGAGGATGTTGTTGGCACAGAACTGTACACCAAGGTCATTGAGTGGGTGGACAAGGAGAACGGCTTGCCATATTACAAATATGGCCTGTCAAAGAAAGATGGCTCGGCATACATTGAAGGCAAAGCCTTCGAGGTAACCTCCTTTTCTGCCGAGCCCACATACGAAGGCCTGATCATGAGCCTTGACAGACTGACGGAAATATCGAAATAAAAACTCAATAAACATTCATTATCATGAAGATCACATTACTGACTCTTGTAACCCTGGCTCTTGCAACATGCGGCAACGGGCAAGCACAGAACAACAACACTGCGACCCCTGGGAGTGAATTCACAGAGGCAACCGTAGCACAAGAGCCCCAAAGCGACAAAGCCGGCGGCACCGTCAAGAGAGGTGACAAAACCGCCACGGTCTCAAAATGCTATTGGGGGAACTACCGCAAGGCCATAGAAATCCGTGAGGACCCTTACCGGAAAGTCTATGCCGACTTCAACTTTGCCGCTGAGTTTGAGACAGGCACCTATACGATCACCACTTTTTCCAACGAACATATTCTGGAAGGCGGATATACCTGGGGCGGAGTGTTTATCCGCGACGAGGGTGGCGAATCCATCTTAAAACAAGGCAAACTGGAGCTTACGGTCACTGAAGACGACCACTGTAAGCTGAAAGCGACCGGCATCGATGACGATGGAAATGAAGTGACTGTTACCTGGGAAGGACCAATGACAAAAGACCCGACAGATTATTAGTTTAACACTTAGATACGAACCGACAAATGAAAAAGACATTCATTACCCTGACGCTTATCGCCTGCGCCATGATGCTGGTTTCCTGCGGGAA
>CAMHKD010000003.1:0-81828 GCA_946185645.1 uncultured Bacteroidales bacterium | reverse complement strand
GTGGACCGGCTGGGCATCCCCGCCTACAACTGGTGGAACGAGGCCTGCCACGGCATCTGCTACGACGACGTAACCGTTTTCCCGCAGGTGATTGCCCTGGGCGCCACCTTCGACGCTCCCCAGCAGTATGAGATCTACACCGCCGTGTCGGACGAGGCGCGTGCCGTCTGGAACACTACGGACCACAACAAGATGGGCGTAACGGAGCCCAACGGCAACATCTGGCACAACGGTCTCACTTTCTGGTGCCCCAACGTGAACATCTTCCGGGATCCCCGCTGGGGACGCGGTCAGGAGACCCCCGGCGAGGACCCGTTCCTCAACGCCGTCATGGGCACCCAGACCGTGCTGGCCATGCAGGGCACGGACAAGAAATACTTCAAGCTGCACTCCTGCGCCAAGCATTTTGCCGTGCACAGCGGCCCGGAGGCCGATCGGCACCGTTTTGACGTGACCGTCTCCATGCGGGACCTCTGGGAGACCTACCTCCCCGCCTTCCGCAAGATAGTGAAGGACGGCAATGTGCAGGAAGTGATGTGCGCATACCAACGCTATGAGGGAGATCCCTGCTGCGGCAGCGACAGGCTCCTCACGGACATCCTCCGCAACAAGTGGGGCTTCAGCGGCCTGGTTATGTCGGACTGCGGCGCCATCGGCGACTTCTACAACACCCGCCAGCACGGTACCCATCCGGACGCCGCCAGCGCATCGGCCGATGCCGTCCTTTCCGGCACGGACGTGGAATGCGGCACCAGTTTCAAATCCCTCACCGAAGCCATTGAGAAGGGCCTCATCACCGAAGCCCAGATTGACGTGAACCTGCGCCGCATCCTGGAAGCCCGCTTCAAGCTGGGTATGTTCGACCCGGCCGAAAAGCTCCCCTGGGCCAAGCTGGGTGAAGAGCAGCTGAGCAGCGCCGCCCACACCGCCCTGGCCGCCAAGGCCGCCCGGGAAGCCATCGTGCTCCTGAAGAACCAGGACAACGTGCTGCCGCTCAAGAAGGACGGCATCACCATTGCCGTGGTGGGTCCCAATGCCGATGACGCCCGCGTAATCCTGGGCAACTACAACGGTTATCCCACCGCCGCCAACACCAAGACCATCCTGGGTGCCATCCGCGATGCCGCCCCCGGCGCCAAGATCATTTACGAGCGCGCCTGCGACCTGGTGGATCCCTCCATCACCACCCGCTATTTTGCCCGGATGAACGAAGGTAAGGGCCTGCATGCAGACTACTACAACACCCTGGACTGCAGCGGTGACGTTGTAGCTTCCGTAGATTACGATCAGCCCCTCAGCCTCAACACCACCTCCCCCGCCCTGGCCCACGAAGACTGCGCCTGGACGGAAGGGCTCAACCTCACCGGCTTCAGCGCCCGCTACAACGGCTCCTTTACGGCCGATTATACCGGCGACATGATCTATTCCGTACGCGGCAGCAGCATCTACAAGCTGGTTGTGAACGGGGAGGCCATTGCCGAGCAGAAAGAAGCTCCCCGCGGCCGTTTCGGCGGCTTCGGCGGCTTCTTCCGCGGCTTTGCCCCCACCACCTTCCCGGTGGAAGAAGGCAAGACCTACGACATCCAGATTGAGCTTTCCCAGCCGGAAGCCCAGTCTGCCTCCTTCTCCTTCGACCTGTACAGCCGCCTGCCTGTGGATCTGGAAGGTGTTGCCGCCCGTGTCAAGGATGCCGACGTGATTGTGATGGTGAGCGGCATTTCTTCCAACGAGGAAGGTGAAGGCCACGACCGCACCTACATCGAGCTGCCGGAAATCCAGCAGCAGCTGCTTGCCGCCATGGACGCTACCGGCAAGCCGGTGGTGCTGGTTAACGTTTCCGGCTCCGCCATTGCCTTTGGCGGCGTGGAAGACAAGTACGACGCCCTGGTGCAGGCATGGTACGGCGGACAGGCCTGCGGCCTTGCCGTGGCCGATGTCCTCTTTGGCGACTACAACCCTGCCGGACGCCTGCCGGTCACCTTCTATGCCTCCACGGAGCAGCTTCCGGACTTCAACGATTACTCCATGGAGAACCGCACGTACCGCTACTTCAAGGGTGAGCCGCTCTATCCGTTCGGCTTCGGCCTCAGCTACACCAGCTTCAGCTACGGAGATGCCTCTGTGAGCGGAAAGCCCGCCGCTATGAAGCTCACCGTTCCCGTGACCAATACCGGTTCCCGCGACGGCGACGAGGTGGTGCAGGTGTACGTGAAGGCCCTGGACGATCCGGGCGCCCCCATCAAGTCCCTGAAGGGCTTCTCCCGCGTGAATATCCCGGCCGGAAAGACCACCCAGGTTACCGTTCAGCTGGGCAGCGAAGCCTTCGAATTCTACGACGAGTCCATTGACGAGCTCTCCATCAAGCCCGGCCGCTATCAGCTCCTTTACGGCGGCTCCTCCAGGGACACCGACCTCAAATCCATTGAAGTGACCATTTAATCCACCGCTATATGAAACGTCTTTTCCTGTTTGCATCGGCCCTGCTGGCAAGCCTTACGCTGGCGGCCCAAAACCCTTACCTGCCCCTGTGGGAGCACGTTCCCGACGGAGAGCCGCGCGTGTTTGAAGACCCGGACAATCCCGGAAAGTTCCGTGCCTATATCATCGGCTCGCACGACGTAACCTATACCGCCTACTGCGGTGCCGATATCCGCATGTGGTCGGCCCCGGTG
The DNA here is from genome assembly GCA_946185645.1 of uncultured Bacteroidales bacterium. Taxonomy (GTDB): domain Bacteria; phylum Bacteroidota; class Bacteroidia; order Bacteroidales; family UBA932; genus Cryptobacteroides. Next base: position 79,156 of record CAMHKD010000003.1, on the reverse strand, counting down.
GAGGACCTGAGCCAGTGGCGGGATGAAGGCCCCATCTTCACCTGGTTCGTAGATGGCCAGTGGGACGTGATGTATGCTCCGGACCTGGTGGAAGTGAAGGACCGGGATACGGGCAAGAAGACTTACTATCTGTATCCCCACTCCCGCGGGCGCGGACGCATTGCCATGGTGTGCAAGAGCGACAGGCCCGACGGCCCCTTCGTACCCATCAACGCCACGGAGGACGGCCGGGGCTGCCTGCCCGGCTCCGTCATAGACTTTGACCCTTCCGTGTTCATCGAGCCCGTTACCAACAAGAAGGACCCGGACTATAAGATCGGCTTCCGGGCATACGCATTTTATGGCTTCCAGCACTCTACGGCCATTGAACTGGACCAGAACACTATGTATTCCATCCGCCCCGGCACCCAGGTGCACGACTACTTCCTCCCGGCCAGCTCCCGCTACGGAGAGGTGCGGGATCCGGAAGGGACGGAGTATCCTTCCCTGTACAAGGGCCAGAATCCCGGAGAGTTCAACTTCTTTGAGGCCTCCAGCATCCGCCAGGTGGGCAACAAGTACGTAATGGTGTTCTCCGGCTACAGCGGCCCGGACTACGGTCTGGAATCTACCAATTCGGCCCTGCGCTATGCCTACGGAGACTCTCCCCTGGGTCCCTGGCGCTCCGGCGGCGTTCTGGTGGACTCCCGCGGCGTAGTGCCCAATGAGGACGGCAGCGCCCTCACCACCTCCAACTCGGCCCACAACACCCACGGTTCCCTGCAGGAGATCAATGGACAGTGGTATGTATTCTACCATCGGCCTCCGCGCGGCTTCGGCAATGCCCGGCAGCCCATGGTGGCACCCGTGAAGATTGAATGGGACAAGAAGAAGGTGGCCGATGGCGGACAGGTGCGCATCACCGCCTACGACCCCTATGCCGCCGATGAGAAGTGGGTGGCAGCCGCTGCCGACGGCAACGTTTACACCGGCGCGGAAGTGACCAGCGAAGGCTTCCAGGTCTATGGCCTGCCGCCTTATGCCTATTATTCGGCCGGTTACGCCTGCTATCTGAGCGACCAGAACTGGATGCAGGACAACTTTGACGTTTGGAACAACAACATGGACGTGGCCGGTATTACCAACGGCGGCGTGGTGGGCTTCAAGTACTTTGGCTTCGGCGGCCTGGCCCAGGGTCAGAAGGGCCTCAAGGCCTTTGGCGGCACCCTCAAGGGCGACGGCACACAGCTGGACCTGTATCTCACGCCCGGCGGACACGGCGCCTTCAAGATCCATGTGATGCTGGACGGCCCGTACGCCAACAGCACCTGGAACGGTAAGGAAATTGCCGTGGTGGAGGTCCCGGACAGCCCGCGCGGGCAGATGCTGCACCTGCAGGTACCCGTTCCCGCCGTGGAAGGCCTTGCCGGCAAGCACGCCATCTTCCTGGTGGCCGAGGGTGCCGATATCCCCCAGCGCCCGGTGAATCCCCGCTTTGCCAATATGCGTCCGCCGGTGCAGATGCGCCCGGAGGGCCTGTTCGACCTTAACGGTATCGGCTTCTCCAAGCCCGGAACGCCTTGCGTAAAGCCGGAAGTGCCTCAGCTGGAATTCTTTGCCGACGGCAAGAAGCTGGTAACGCCCACCACGCCCATCCGCTTCACCAACCTCAACGGTCTCACGGACCAGATCCGCTACCAGGTCTACGGCCCGCTGAAGGACGGCTCCAAGCTGGAAGTGAAGGCTTCCAACCCGGCCGTAAAGATTGAGATAAGCCCCATCGTGGAAGGCCGCGCCACCGTGAAATGCACCTACAACGGCCTGCAGAAGATCTTCCTGGTGAACTAGCGACTCGCTTTTGAAGAGTTTTGAATGGAAAAAGGAAGGCGTTGAATGTAAACGCCGCTCTGTCAAGCATTTAACAAATTTTGCCTGGGCATTCTACCCAGGCAATTTATGTTAAAACGTTCAGTATCAGTCCCTTCTATTCTACGCCCTTAGTGCGTAGTAGCAATAGTGTTTTATAATCAAAGCGGCATGGCCCCTTTGCAGGAGCAGACATAGGCAGCGGTTTCGCTGGCCAGACGCTGGGCATCGGCCAAAGTTTCGCCGCGCAGGTAGGCCACCACGAAAGCGGCGGTGAAGGCATCTCCGGCACCCACGGTATCCACCACTTTACACTTACCGGCAGCCTGCGGAATCACTTCGGTGGCAGTAATCACTTCACTGCCGGCAGCGCCTTTGGTGAGAATGACCAGTTGCAGCCTGTAACGCTTAATGAGTGCACGGCAGACGGCCGTATCGTCCCCTTCCAGGCCGAACAGATCGGCCACGATGCGGATTTCCTCATCATTGATCTTGAGGAAGTCACAGCGGCGGAGAGACTCCTGCAAGACCGTTTTCCCATAGTAATTCTGGCGCAGGTTGATGTCAAACACCTTCAGGCAAGCGGCTGGAACGGCATCCAGGAACCAGGCGATGGTTTTTCGGGAAACCATGCTGCGCTGGGCCAGGGAACCGAAACAGACGGCCCGGCACTCGGCGGCAATGGCCGCCAATTCTTTTGAATAGGGAATATTGTCCCAGGCCACGCCCTTTTTAATTTCGTACTGCGGAACGCCCTTTGCGTCCAATGTCACCTGCACGGTGCCGGTGGGGTGGTCTACCCGGTCCAGATGATAGGGCAGGGCATGGGCCGCCAGGGTGTCTACGATTTCTTCGCCCAAGGCATCATGGCCGATGGCGCTCACAGCCAGAGCCTCCATTCCCAAGCGCTTGGCGTGGTATGCAAAATTGGCCGGAGCGCCGCCCAGGGCCTTTCCGGAAGGGAGCATGTCCCAGAGGATTTCACCAATCCCCACAATTACTTTCTTACTCATGCCTTTTTAAGGAATTTTGCGGCCAGGTATACCAGGTACGCCACGCCTATGCTGATAACAATCACAGAGCCGGTCTGGGTGCCCATTGCGTCGGAAAGCACGCCCATGAGCAGCGGGAAAACGGTTCCGCCGATAAGGCCCATGATCATGAGGCCGGACATCTCGTTGCCCCGCTCCGGCAGGTAGTAAAGCGCACGGGAGAATACCATGGAGAAGATGTTGGAATTGCCAAAGCCCACCAGCGCGATGGCCACGTAGATGCCGATGAGGCTCTTGCACACAAACAGGCCGATCATGGCCAGCACCATGCAGGCGACGCTCACCGCAAAGAACTTCTTCAGGGAGAACTTGGCCAGGATGAAGGAGCCGGACAGGCAGCCCAGCGTACGGAAAAGGAAATAGATGCTGGTGGCAATACCGGCCTTTTCCAGCGGCAGGGCAAGACGTTCCATGATAATCTTGGGGGCGCAGGTATTCACGCCCACATCTATGCCCACATGCGCCACGATGCCCAGGAAAAGAAGCAACACGGTGCCGTCGCCCAGGAGTTTGAGGCACTGGATGAAGCCGGAGGACTTGTCTTTGGGTATTTCCTCCTCGATCCGGGTGAACCACAGATAGGCCGTGGCAGTGACCGCGAACGCCAGGAAAACGGGATACAGCAAACGCCAGTTGCCAAAATGGAGCGATGCCCAGCTGGCAATGATGGGTGCGATAAAGGACGCTATGGCCTTGATGAACTGGCCGAAGGTGAGCGTGCTGGCGAACTTTTCGCCGCTCACGATGCAGGAGGCCAGCGGGTTCAGCGACACCTGCATGAGCGTATTGCCGATACCCAGGAGGCAGAAGGACGCCAGCAGCACGGGATAGTTGTACGCAAACATGGGCAGGATCAGCGCCAGGGCCGTGACCGCCAGGCTAAGCAGAACGGTCTTCCGCTTGCCGATCCGGTTCATCAGCAGCCCCGTGGGCACGGACAGGAAGAAGAACCACAGGAATACCATGGACGGCAGGAAATTGGCCATGGTGTCGGAAAGGGCGAAATCGGCCTTTACATAATTGGTTGCGGTGCCCACCATGTCCACGAACCCCATCACGAAGAACGCGAACATCACCGGCACCAGCGAGGAAACAACGGACTTTTTCATAGTTAGAACTTCAGGATGGCTGCAGAGACCGGAGAAAGCTGGATAACATCACCTTTCCTTGTCTGCTTGTACGTGCATTTCTTATAACTCCCGCCGATGAGCTCCGGCCTGGAAGGCTCTGCAGGCAGGGTTACGCTCACCTGTTTGCCGGAGGGGTTCAGCACCACCCAGCAACGTTCGCCCTTCCATTCGCGTTCATACACCATGGGATAGGGCTGGTCCAGGCTGCTGACCAGTTTCCAGGAGGCATCGGCCCCCAGCGCGGGAACCTCCTTACGGAGTTCCAGGAGGCCGCGTACGTAATGCAGCAGGGAGTTAGGATCGGCCTCGGCCTTTTCTACAGTCATCCTGTTGGGGTTCGGATCCTGCGGGATGTAGATCTTTTCGATAGGGGCGGTGGAGAAACCGCCGTTGGCCGTACCGTCCCAAAGCATGGGGATGCGGCAGCCGGCCCGGAAGCCGGAACCGTCCGTGGAAGGGGCCTTGGGGTTCTGCTTAAGGCCGATTTCGTCGCCATAGTAGATGAACGGCACGCCCGGCATGGTGAGGAAGAAAGTCATGGCCACCTTGAGCTCTTCCGGCGTGGTGCGGCCTTCCGTACAGTAGCGGTTGAAGTCGTGGTTGCCGGAGGGCATACACACATAGCCCTTCCCCTGGACGGCATTGTACTGATAGGTATAAAGGTCGTACCAAGTCTTCAGTTCTCCTTGCCCGGCCTTGTCAAAGTACGGCGTAGCCTGGACAGCGTTGGGGCCGAATCCGCGCCGGCCATAGAAGAAGAGCGTGGAATAGTTGTACTGCCCGTCGTGGCAGAAGAAATCCAGATCGAAACCCGCCCCGGCAACGCTCTGGGCCGGATTGAACCATTCGGCAATGAGCACCCCTTCCGGATATTCCTTTTCGAACCACGGCATCAGATCCTGGTTCCAGAGCTTGATGGTGGCGGCCTTGTCGGGGTCATTCTTCACCAGGCTGGCCGCCATATCCACGCGGAAACCGTCCACGCCCTTGTCCATCCAGAAGGACATGATATTCTTGAGTTCCCGGCGCATGGCCATCGGCCCGGGGGCGTCCACCGCCTGTTCCCAGGGATGGGCGGGATCCGGATGGGCAAAGCCGAAGTTCAGGGCCGGCTGGGTGTCAAAGAAGTTCTTGATGTAGTAGGGGCCGCGCGGAGCGTCCGTAGCCACGAATTTGCTCAGGAGGGACGCTGCGGCGTTGTTCCGCACTGCGTCGTCCAGCGAGCCGCCCGGGGTGGGCGCTCCGCCGCCTTCCGGCTTGAAGGAGGGCCAGATATAGTAGTCCGAATAGCGCAGGTCGGCCCCCTCGCGCGACTGCAGGAACCATTCGCACTGGTCCGAGGAGTGGCCGGCCACCAGGTCCATCACAATCTTGATACCCCGTGCATGGGCCTGGCGGACCAGCTCGATAAGGTCCCCGTTATTGCCGAAACGCGGATCCACCTTATAGAAATCGATGATATCGTATCCGCCGTCCGTCCAGCCGGAAACATACACCGGATTGAGCCAGATGGCCGATACACCGATGGAGCGGATGTAGTCCAGCCGGGAAATGATGCCGGGGATATCCCCGATGCCGTTCCCGTCACTGTCCTGATAGGAGGAGGGGTAAATCTGGTAAAACACGGCGTCCTTGAGCCAGGAAGGATGGGCCGACGACGGACCCTGTGCAAAAGCGAGCACGGACAAAACCGCCAGAAGGAATGTGGTCAGTATCTTTTTCATCATAACACAAAAATACACTATTTCCCGGTAATACTCAATTGGTCCAGGATGTTCAGGAGTTCCCCGACGGTTTCCGCTTCGGGGACCAGCCAGTGCCGGCCTTTGATGAAGCGGGGCACGGCGCTGCTGCCCTGGGTAGATGTGCGGCCGAAGAGTTCCTCCACTTTCTTAAGGTATGCCTCTATGCGGGGATTGGCCAGGGCCTTCGCAAAACCGTCTCCCAGGAGCGCAAGGGCACGGTTTTCCGCTTCGGCGGGAGTGGCACCCTCCAGCAGGAAATCCCAGTAGGCCGATGCCTCCTCCGGGCAGGCATACCAGACGGCCATGGCCAGACGGGTTAGCTGGCAGGAGCCCTGGAAGCGGTCTATGCCGGAAGCGGGGATGTAGGGATTGCAGGCGTTGCTCAGCGGAACGGGAGCCAAAAGAATGCGATACTGCCCCTGCAGTTCCGGCAGAAGCCGGTGCAGGCGGCGGCAGTGGGAGCACTGGAAATCGAACAGGAGGGTGAGAGATTCTTCGCTGTCGCTCAGAATGACAGGGACTTCCCCCTCTTCAAAGGCCGGTAACTCCGCTTCTGTGCGGCCGGTGTCATAGACCACCGGCCGGGTGTACAGCTGCACTACGGCAAAGACTGCGGCGGCTGCCAGGCCGGCCAGGAGCCACGGCCATAGGCGGGATCCTTCGCTTCGCTCAGGATGACAGAAAAGGATGATGCCGGCTGCGGCGCAGCCCAAGAGATGGAGGCCCGTGCAGTATTTGCAAAAAGTGTACAGCACCCCTATCTGCAGCCAGCAGAACCACAGCGCCGCCCCCACGATGCAACCGCTAAGAAACAGCATCATCGGCCACAGAAAGCGGTCCAGGGAGGCGTCCGTGCCCAAGAATGCAATACACAGGATCATCAGCAGGTACACTACCCCTGCCGGCAGGCTCACTGGAATAAGCCCCAGGACATAGCCCCAGGGACTGTTCATCACCCTCTCACACCCGCTGCCTGCGCCGCAGCCCGCCATCGGCCCGCCGGAGAGAGAATGCCAGAACATCCATCCGGCGAGTAGCAGGCAGGCTGTACACAGCGTCAACAGCCAGGGCTTAAACTTTTGAAGGGGCACGGCTTAATACTGATTGGCTGCGCCCGGGGTGGGCTGTCCGGTGGCGGCGGGGCTGCCGGCCGCGTGGGCGGCCTTCAGCGGGGCCGACAGGGTGACGCCCGTTCCGGAAACGGCTTCGCCCACCCGGTGGCTCTTCTTCAGGGGCGCACTGAGTATCAGCTTGTTGTCGTCCGGCCGGCGGGGAACCCACCAGCCACGGGGGTACTGGACTTCCTTCACAATGGCCGGTTCGCCGCCCACCAGGATCTCCTGGCCTTCGGTGAAAGGCTGGGCGTTGGCCACAACCAGCGTCTTGCTTCCGGCAGCGGCCACGGCGTGCAGGCTGGTGGCGCCGGCGGTACCCAGTTTGGCCACGGTGAGCACTTCGGCGTCGGCACCGCGGCCCACCACGATGGGTGCGCCTTCCCGGAGACCGGCCACGGAAGTGACTTTCACGTTGATATCGCCCGCGGCGGCGTCAAGGCCCAGGTTGAACACCCGCTGGGCCGCGAAGTCCGTCTTGTTGTCGTCCTTGTCGGCACCGTCCGGGAAGCGGCCGGTGCTCATGGCGGCCGGCTGCATCGGCAGCGAGCCGGGCAGGGTGAAGCGGCGGGGTGCTACGGGCGTGGGGGCAAAGTTGCCGTTCTCGTCGGCACCGGAATCGGCCTGGTAGCCTTCGGAGAGCCAGGGATCCGTGAGCAGGCCGAAGTTGAGGGCGTCGGCCACGTTCCCCTTCGCGTCCCGGAGGGTGATGTTGCCGCCGCCGTCGGAGAGCGCGGGACCGCCGAAGAGCTGGTTGGCGGGAACCGCGCCGCGATAACCGCCCGTACCGGCCAAAACGGCCTCGTCAATGGGGTGGGCGGCCGAAAGCGGGCTGTCCAGCTCGATGCTGAAGCAGAGCGCCAGTACCGGTTCGTTGCTGTAGTGCGGGTACTGGGTGGCCGGTTCAAAGCTGATGCCCGTTCCGTTCACGCTGTAAGGCATATTGGAAGCGTGGGCGAACTGCAGCGGTTCGGCAATGTCCAGGCCGGTTCCAGCATCCTCGTCCGGCCCCAGCGGGCCGTTGAGGGTGTTGCGGGCCGATGCAGTACCCACCCTGGTAACCGTAACGGTTTCAATGCCGTGGCCTTCGCTGGCAATATCCAGGCGGATCTTGTCGCCCACGGAGATATTCTGCACGGAGGAAACCTTGATGTTGGTGTCGCCGGGCTTGGCATCCATGGAAAGATAGCCCTGGGTGCCCGCCTTGCCCACGGCGGTAACGGTTACCACCTCGTATTTCTCCAGCGAACGGGAAACGGCGGGACGCTCCGTCCCATAGCCGATGGCCATCTTCTGGCCCACCTGGAAATGCGCCGCGGAAGTGACGGGGATATTGGTGGAACCAACCGGAATCTCTATCCCGTGGCCACCCGGAAGGGGCTGCCACACAGTGGTGGGCCTGCCGGCGGGCTGCATTCCGCGGCCGAAGGGACCGGCCATCGGGGCGGCCGGGGCAGGGGCGGGAGCGTTCACCGCTTTCACGGTACGTTTTTCACCGCCGATGACAATCTCGTCACCGGCTTTGATGCCTTCTACGCTGCGCACGTAGATGGTGGCATCCCCCTTGGCCGCCTCTACGGCCAGGCCCGAGCCGGCCATACCCAGCAGATAATAGGCCTTGGGAGCCAGGGAAGTCCCGGACGGGATCTTGATGTCCGAGAAAGCGGGAATATTGGCGGCGTGCTGGCGCACGGTCCATCCGGAAAGGTCCACCTCCTTATCGGAAGCGTTGTAAAGCTCGATGAAGCCGTCGGTGATGCTGAATTCGTTAATTTTCACGGCTTCGGTGCAACGCACCTTCAATCGGCCGGTCTCCTTGTTACCTTTCCAGGAAGCCACGGCTTCCAGGTCTCCGTTGAAGGAGGCGCTGCCGGAAGTGACGTCAAATTCGGCCACTACCATCTGTCCGGGCTCTACCGCGTAGGGAACGGGTTGGGCGGCCGATGCCTTCCATCCCTTGGGTGCCTGAAGGGCCAGTGTGAGGCCTTCGATGGGGGCGTCCGTGGTATTCACAAAGCGGACCACGGTCTTGGCGGTACTGCCGGGGGTAAAGGTTTGGACATTGGAGGGACGGCCGTCGTTCAGGGACGGGAATACCTCCACGGCCGTCACGCGGTAACGCGCAGCCACCACGTTGGCCTGGACGGCCTGATTCACTTCCTGGGTGGGGAAGGTGCCGGCGGCGGTCATGGCACCTTCATAGAAGGTACCGGCAGAGCCGTTGGAGTTGTCGCCGCCGTTGCCCAGCAGGATGGCGCCCTGCTTGCGCATAGGGTCATAGCTGCTGCGCGGGTTCTGGATGCGGCCGCCGTCGTAGTAGATTTTCAGCTCTCCCTCCTGGGCGTCGCCGCCCATCGAGCGCCAGTGGTGCGGCTCGCCGTCGGCCATGGCCGTAACAAAACGCCAGTCCACGCTGTTCAGGCCGCGGCAGTATTTGTCGTTGGGGTCCGGATTCACGCAGCCCACCAGGTTGTTCTCCTGGTCGGTCATAATCCACGGTCCATCGCCTTCGCCATAATACCAGCCCCGGGAATTGCCGAAGTAAGTGGTTTCCATGGTGCCGTCACCGTCGTCGCGGCTGTCCGTCTCGGCATTACCGTAGTCGAAGCAGCAGCCGGAATTGTAATGCTGGCCGCTGAACACCCAGTACTGGCCCTCGGCCTGGTCGTCCACGGCCGTACCGGTGGGGTCGTTCAGCCGCAGGCCCATACCCGGAGCGATGAAGATGCCATAGACTTTGTGACCCATCACGTTCACCGGCGCCCAGTCGGCCACGGGTACATTGTTGTAGCCGCCCATAGCCGGGCCGCTGAAACCGCCGCGCGGGGCCTGATACAGATGGTTCCCCTTGCCGGACTGGTCGTAAAGCACCGTAATCCAGCAGTAGGTGTCCTTGCAGAAGGCATCCTGCGCCGCCGCATCGGCATATCCGCCGGGGTCCGTGGAGGTTGCTTTCACTACGCCGATATCCAAGGTCTTGCCGTCGGACTGGCGCATAATCTGGTACAGGGGACCGTTGTAGGAAGCATACAGGGCACGGGTGGTGCTGTGGGCCGCCACGCAGGGTGCTCCGCCGCGTTCATACACGTCGCACGGCCCTTCCGGGCGCTGGAGCACGGCAAGCTGCTTGCATGCAAAGGCCGCCCCCAGAAGCACGAGGCCGGTCAATACTCCAAAAAGGATTTTTTTCATGGTATTGTGGTTATTAGATATTTTTCTGCCCTAAATATAGTTATAATTCAGATAAAAATACCGGGAAATAGTGTATTTTTGTACTGTTATGAAAAGAGATCTGACCACATTGATTCTGGCGGCATCGGCCATACTGGCCATCGGCTGCACTTCCCAAAAGACAGAAGGCCCCTGCGATATTTACCGGCAGGGCGGTACGCCATGCGTGGCAGCCCACAGCACCACGCGCTTGTTGAACTCCCGCTACAAAGGACCTCTGTATCAGGTGGTCAGGGATTTTGACGGAAAGAAGCTGGACATTTTCCCCACAGCGGAAGGTTATGCCGATGCTGCCGCCCAGGACCATTTCTGCGAAGGCACCATCGGCCGGATTTCCATCATCTATGACCAGTCCGGACTGGGCAACGACCTCCTGCCGGCGCCGCCCGGAACCTTCCAGGGCCCCGACAAAGGCGGATTCAACAATCCCGCCCTGGCCGACATGGCCCCTGCCCTCCTGAACGGCCACAAGGTGTATGGCGTATACATTATGCCGGGCATGGGTTACCGCTGCAACAATGCGCGTGGCCTGGCTGTTGACGACGAGCCGGAAGGCATCTATTACGTGATTGACGGAACGCATTATGACAGCGGCTGCTGCTTCGACTACGGTAATTCCTCCACCAACGGACGCGCCGTGGGAACGGGCACCATGGAAACCACCTATTACGGCACCTCAACAGCCTGGGGACGCGGAAATGGCGAAGGCCCCTGGATCATGGCCGATATGGAAGCCGGCCTCTTCTCCGGCTACAACGCCAAAGAGAACGACGTCCCGTCCATTGACGGCTGGCGCTTTGTTTCCGTTTATGTGAACGGCGGCGGCGGTAATCAGTGGGACCTTCGGGGCGGCGATGCCACCCTGGATGGGGTTGTGACCTACTACAGCGGCGTCCGTCCCGGCTCACCGGACAGCGATGCCTACTATCCCATGCACAAGAAAGGCGGTATGCTTCTGGGTAACGGAGGAGATAATGGAAACGGCTCTGCAGGAACCTTTTACGAAGGCGTGATGACGGTGGGCTATCCTTCCGACGAGACCATCGATGCCGTGCAGGCCAATATTGCATCGGCCCATTATGCTCCCTATCCGCTTGCCCTGTCCCGCATTACAAGCTTCCAGCCTGTAGAGAGCAAGCCGCTGATTGTATTCCTTGAGAACAGCACTAAGGAACCCATGACGGGGATTTCTTTCAACATCAGTATGCCTATGGGCTGGGGACTTCGCAGGGAAGGAGATTTTCCGCACAAGCTGGAGCCCGGCGAGAAGAAGACCGTGCTTTATACTGTAACGTCTTCTTCCGTGCGCTCTTCCGGAGAATTGTCCGTAATTGCCAGCTGGGAGGGCGGAGAGGCTTCCGTCTGTACATGGGTCCGCAATTCAGAACCCATAAAGATTAACGAAATCGGCCTTTCGGAGCCGTTTGTGGAGCTCTATAATGCATTTATCAAGGAAGTGGATCTTTCCGGACTGGAAGTGCAGGTCCGCCGCAGCGGTTGGGCTCCGGTAACGGCGCTCACCTTCCCGGAAGGGACCAAGCTGGCGGCCGGTTCCCATCTCCTTTTGGAGGTGGATCCCGCAGCGCCTTCAGCCCCGGCAACAACCGTTTTCAGTCCCATTTCCACGGGGCCCAAGCTCAGCTTCCCGGCTGGCGCAACTACGCTTCCGGCCGCTTCTGTTGCAGGATTTGCCGTGGGAGAGAAGATGGGCATCGACTTGGGCGGGAACTATGAAGAGGTAACCATTACGGCCGTGGGTACGCCCGCCACGCAAAGCACCCTGGCCGAAGCGGCGAAAGCCGGAGACACGCAGCTCTCCGTTGTGGGAACTTCCAATCTGGAACCGGGCTCCGAACTCACGGTTAATACCGGTGACAGGATGGAAAAGGTAACGGTGAAACAGGTCTTGGTGGTGGCCGAACCTTACGTTCGCCAGTTTGGGGAACGGGAACGTCCGCACGAACCGGGCCTGGTGGAACTGGAAAAACCGCTGAAGTTGGACCATGCTAAGGGAGTGGATGTCTCCTGTCCCGGAACGGGCATTTCCTTCACTCCGGCCACACAGTTTGCACACACCAGCGGGGATGCCCTGCAGCCCCTGGGCACAGGCTGGACGCCCACGCCGGGCCTGTATCTGAGCTATGCTCCATCGGCCCATGCCGGTTCTGTTGCTTTGGTGGATCCGGCCACGGAGACCATTTTTGACGCCATCGTTTACGGTTCCCAACAGAGCAATTCCAGCGCTAACGGTACCATTACCAGTCCGGAACTGGCCGTATTGGAAGGCGATCAGCGTGGAGGCGGCTGCCAGGCCGTGGCCCCGGGCCCCGTACCGGCCTGGATGCTTGCCCGCAATCCGGAACTGGCCAAAGCCCAGACCCGCAGTCTGATCCGTTTCCCGGACGGCGCCGACACGGACTCCCTCTGCGAGGACTTCCGCCTCTCGGAGCAGCCCACTCCGGGAAAAGCCAACCGGTTGGAGAAATAGACTATCTAAAACCACATTAACATGAAAAACGCACTCATTTTTACAGCGCTTTTCCTGGCCTTCTCCCTCACTGCGGCAGCCCAGCCCTGGATGCAGCAGGAGATAGTGTCCAAGGCCGACAGGTCCACCATAGAATTTGTTGTCCGCGACGGCAAGCCCATTCTCATGGACATCTATCAGTTCAAGGACCAGACGGCCGAAAAGCGTCCGGTGTTCATCTATTCCTTCGGCGGCGCCTGGGCCATGGGTTCCAGGATTGACGCCCTCTGCAACCCCCTGTACGACCACCTTTGTGAGAAAGGCTGGGTGTGCGTAGCCATAGACTACCGGCTGGGATCGGCCCGCGGCAGGGACGGGAAACCGCTCATCACGCCTCCGGAGGGTTATAATGCTTTCCAGTATTCCATCGACATCGGCGTGGAGGACCTCTACGCAGCCACCACCTGGCTCATCAAACATGCCGATGAGTACAACATTGATCCGGAAAAGATTGTCATCAGCGGCAGCAGCGCCGGTGCCATCAACAGCATGAATGCCGAGTACTACATCTGCTCCGGGCATAAGCTGGCAAAGGACAACCTCCCTGCCGATTTCAACTACGCTGGTGTGGTGCCCATGGCCGGTGCAGTGTATCTGACCGGAGAAACGGACACGGAGCTCCGCTGGGACCGCAAACCTTGCCCCATGTGCTTCTTCCACGGCTCCACGGATCCCACTGTTACCTTTGACGTGGAAAACGGCCCCGCCCGCCATGGTTTTGGCCCCAACTACATAAGCATGCAGCTCTACACCATGGATGTCCCGTATATGCTCTACGAGTACTTTGGCGGGGACCATGTAATGGCGCTATTGCCGCTCAAATGGTTCTGGAACGAGATGGATTCCTTCCTGGACCGGATTGTCCTGGAAGGCCAGAATATTAAAGTGCATGCGGTGGAAAAGTCTCCCAAACCCCGCACAAACGAAAACTGGCTGGACAGCGTAAGGCCCGGCCAGTTTGAAGCAGTGAACCGCATGCGCGGTCAGGCAGGTCCCCGCCCGGCCGCCAACTAACGGTTATTTCACAGGAGTGAGCCGCAGAACAGCGATGGCGTTCTCCGGAAGGAGGAAGTCGAAGCTGCCTTGGACGGGGCCGATGGCCTTGGTGTGCGGCACCACAACGTCGTTGTACTTAACCCGACGGCCAAAGCGGAAGGCCATGTTCACCAGCGCAGGACGTTCTCCGGCGCGGGGACCGGCGGTGGCGGGAGCCGCATAGTCCGGATGGCTGGAATAGTAGTTCTGCGCGCCCTGGTTCTTAACGGAAGTGTCGTGCGAAGAAACGAACTCCAAAGAGGCCTCGTAGCGCACAGAATTGCCGATATTTACCGTGAAGACCTTGTTCTCGTCTTCGGCATTTACCATCTTTATAAAGATTTCCCCGGTCTCCGTGTTGATGGTGGGAGAGGAGTAGAAAGTGTCATCGGCCTGGTCCCCGTCCATGGCTTCCGACATCTCGAAGGCGCGGTTGCCGGCCACGGAGAAGAGCTTCTGGTAATAGTAGTTGCAGGAGCGCCACATGCCGCGGTTGTCGAACCAGATGAGGTTGGCGTCCCACTTGTTGAAGCCTTTCTTGCAGAAGAGCGGGGCGTAGGCAGCCATCACCACCATATCCGAATTGCGCTCCAGGCTGGTCCAGTACGCGGCTTCGGCCATGGCCGATGAATAGGCGTTGTTGGCGCGGTTGTTGGCGAATTCACCCACGAAGACGCGCGTGGGCTTGCTGCGGTCGTAGGTGTGACCCTCGGCGCCACGCTCCTTGCCGGGGTTGTAGCGGTCCCGGTTGGAGTAGAACCAGTCGTCGCCCTTGTAATAGTGCTCGTCCACGATGGTGTCCGGATACTTGGCATCTATCTCCGCCATGTTGTTGTTGAACTCCCGTCCTGCATCGGCCGCACCGGCGGTGGAGACGATGGTAATTTCCGGATGTTGGGCCTTGATGGCCTTGTACATGATGTCAAAGCGCTCCCAGAATTCCGGGCCCTGGTTTTCGTTGCCGATACCCAGGTATTTGAGGTTGAAGGGTGCAGGATGGCCCATCTGGGCACGCTTGGCGCCCCATTCGGTGGTAACATCTCCGTTGCAGAACTCAATGAAATCCAGGGCATCCTTCACAAAGATGCTGTAGAAGCGGTCCCTGTCGGCCTGCGTATCCAGCGGGGCAATGTACTGATGGCCCGCAAACTGGCAGGTGACGCCGTTGTTAAGGACGGGCAGCGGCGTGGCACCCAGGCCCTCAGCCATGCACAGATACTCGTAGAAGCCAATGTACTGCGAGGTCCAGTAGGCCCAGTGGTTGCGGAAGCCAATGCGTTCTTCCCGCGGGCCGATGGAGTTCTTCCAGAACACCTGGCCGAAGTAGTTGGTACCCTCACTGGCGCAGCCGCCCGGGAAACGCATGAAAGTGGGATGGAGGTCTTCCAGGGCCTCCAGGAGATCCTTACGGAAAGGACCGTACTTACCGTCCTTCCACAGCTCCGATGCCTCCGGAACCAGGGTTACGAAGTCCAGCCAGAAGGTGCCCTTCTTGTCGGCCACGATGGCCAGGCGGCTGTCCACGGTGCGTTCGGCCTTAAGGACGCCGGTATACTGCTGCCACTTCTTCCCCAGCTTGGAAATGGTGATAACGTTGGAGTTGGGCTGCCCCTGGGCATCTTCCAGATACACGGAAATGGTGCCCTTGTATTTCTTGCCCTGCAGGTACAGACCCAGGTCATAGCTCACACCTTCCTTGGCGGGGATGGAGGCCACCTGCGTGTTGTTGGAGTACAAGGCGTCCGGGCCGCGCCGATATTCGGAAATGCCGTATCCGTTGGCTGCAATGCCGAAGCCTTCTCCGGGGTTCTGGATGTCGAAGCGTACGCTGTACTGGGCGTAACGGAGGTCGTCATTGTACTTGTCGTTGGGGTCAAAGTCGTAGTAGCGCTTGAGCCCCGGGACCAGCGGCTTATCGGCCACAGCGCGGGCTGTACCCTTGGCTCCTTCCTTGCAGATAACCGTCCAGCCGAAGAAGGTGGTGTCGCTCTGGGAGAACTCGTTGGCACCCGGAGCGTCCGGCACATTATAGGCCTGGAAAGAGTTGTTCTGGATGAGCTGGGCGCAGATACCGCCGTCTACGCTCTGGTTGATATCCTCGAAGAAAATGCCGGAAAGGGTGGGACTAATCTCAATGCCCAGCTTGTCCGGATGCAGGGTGAGGGTGCGCTTCTCCACATCCCTGAAACCCTGCAGCTCCAGCATCTTCCAGGCCATGCGGTACCCCATCAGGCGCATGCCTTCCGTGCTGAAGTGGAACTGGTCCCCCGTGCTCTCGCAGCCCAGGGCCGATATCACATAGCCGTTAGGCATCACTTCCGGCAGATGCGGCAGCACCACCTCATTGAAGGCGGAGCAGATGCCGTCCTGCTCGGCATACTTGAGTTCGCCGGCCAGGAGCGGAATTTCCTCCGGATTCAGGCCCAGGTCGGCACAGAGATCATCGTGAATCTTCTTTACGCGACCTGGCCACTCAGGATCGTCCGGATTGGATTCTCCCTGGTGCAGGAGCATGCCTTTGATAACGCCGTATTTCTGCGCCTCGCGGGCGGTCTCCATGAGCCGCTGGTAGGGATTCATGCCGTATTCCTTGGCCATGTTCACCAGCCAGCCACGGGATGGATCGGCCGCTTCCATGGCCAGATAATCGGCACACGCATCCTTGTCCCATAGCTCCAGTTTGGCACCGGCAACGGACACGTTAATCACACCCACTTTGTAACGGGTGGGCAGCTCTTCAATCATCTTGCGGCCGAAGAAATCCACAGGGCCCATGTTGTTGGTCTCCCGGCAGATGGGCGGAACGGCGGTGTACCAATTGTTCCTTTCACGCCCGTAACGGGGCATGTCCACGGCCGCCATGAACTGGAACCGGGGGTCGTTGAAACCTTCGTCCTGCGGAGCCGGACGGGCGCCCGCTTCCATATTGGACTGGCCGAAGCATAGGTAAATGAAGAAATTGGGATCCGGCTGCTGCGCTTTTGCACTGAAACAGAGGGCAAGCGCCGCCAGGGCAGGGATAAGATTTTTAAGTATCATTGGTTTTGTGGTTTTTCCATTACAAAAGTAAGAAAAAAACCATAACAACGCAAAGGGCCGACCCTCACGGGCCGGCCCCTGCCTTTAAACTTAATTAACCAAGCTCAGGTTCTATTCCCAACCGGGATTCTGTTTGAGGCCTTCGCCTTTTTCTTCATTCCAGGGATTGAGCTGAACCACGTCGAACGGGAACGGATAGAGCTCATGCTTGCCGGCCTGGAAACCACCGCCGGAAGCAGCCCAACCGTCATCGATCCAAGAGACGCGGGCCTTGTGCGGCTTGCCGGTGGTCTTCTTACCCATGGAGCCCTTGACATAGTATTCGTCGCCCAGGTAAGGAGTTTCCTCGTGGCTTCTGAAGGCCAGTTCCTTGGCGGCGTCACCCCAACGGACCAGATCCAGGAAACGGGTGCCTTCCCAGCACATCTCAAACCACTTCTCTTGCTTCACGTTATCAAGGGTAAGGGCGTCATAAGTAGGAGCGCCGGCACGTTCGGCCACCATATTCAGGTACTTCAGACCATCGTTGTCATTGGTCATGGCGCAGGCCTCGGCATAGAGCAGAAGTACCTCCGCGTAACGCATGACGATACGGTTTTCCTCGGTAACGGTCTTGTTATTGGGAATCAGGTCGCCGTTCCAAGGAACCAGCTTCATGAAGTAATAACCGTAGTTGGCATAAGTCTCGTCGTACTTCTCGCAGTTGAGGCCGCGGCGGAAGTCCATGAGCTTCTCTTCCTTGGTCATGTCCTTATCGGCCTTGAATTTCTTCTTGGTCTTGGTGCCATTCTCGTCCGGAACACTCACTTCGGAAGCATCCAGGGGATACTCGTACTCGGTGAGGAACTCCTCGTAGGAAGCGAACCATGCCTTGCGGCGGGCCGAATTGGGCTCATGGGCCATAATGGCGTCCATGAACTTCTTGGTGGGGCTCACATTGTTGCCCCAGCCGTCACCGGCCTGCAGGAGCACCGAAGGATACTTCTTGATGTTACGGAAGAACAGGGCCTGGTTGCGCTGATAGTGGAACTTGCCGTCGCCGTACTTGCCGAAGGCCTCGTTATACACGTGGTTTCCTTCCAGGATCTTCTCCTCGTTGCCGTCACCGGCCTTGTGGAAGAGGTTAAGGAGGTCGGAGGTGGGAGCCAGGGCATAGTTGCCGGAGTCAATCACCTGCTTGAGGCTGGACTTGGCACCGGCCCAGTCCTTGTTGAAGACCTGAGCCTTACCCAGGAAGGCCAGGCAAGCGCCAGAAGTAACCTTGTAGGCACCGGCCTTGTCGTTCTTTCCGTTACGGGAATCCAGACCTTCTTCCAGGGCCAGCTTGAACTCACTGATGCACCAGTCCATGAGGACCTGATGGTCGCAGTTGGTGGGACGGGCGTCACCGGCCAGCACATGCTCCACCAGAGGCGGGGTGCCCCAGTAGCAGGCTGCGGTGAAGTGTGCCCATGCGCGGAGTACGCGGGCCTCGGCCACACATTTCTTCTTCACGGGAGAGTCGCAGAGCTCTCCATTCTCACCGTAGAAATTGTCCAGGACCAGGTTGGCCTTGTAGATAATGGAGTACAGTCCCTTATAAACCACCCTGATGTGGGGGATGGTGCTGTCGTAGGTGTTGCGGAATTCATTCATTTCCTGACCACCGGAGCTACTACCGTTTTTCTTACCGCCGCCCCAATAGAGCTCGTCACCGGTAGCATTCACAACAACATTCCAGGCCGGGTTGTTACTGCCCTGGGCGTTGAAGATGCTCACAAATTCGGCATACAGTGCAGTAAGGGCACTCTGAGCGTCGTCATCGGTCTGGTAGAAATCCTCATAAGCGATAACGCCCTTCTGAGGGATATCCAACAGATCCGGATTGCAAGCCGTGAAGGAGAACAGTGCAAGAGCACCGGCAATTCCAAATATGATATTCTTTTTCATAGCTGTCATGTTTTAGAAGGAAACATTTACGCCAAAGAGGAGTTTCTTCGCATTCGGGTAAGAGCCCTTATCCAGACCCATACCTTGGGAAGAACCAGTGGAAGCAGTCTCCGGGTCGAAGCCGGGATACTTGGTGAACACAAACCAGTCGTCCATGGAGACATAGAGGCGCAGGCTGTCAATCAGGATCTTCTTCGTAAGCTTCTTAGGCAGGGTGTAACCCAGCTGGATCTGCTTGATCTTGAAGTAGTCGCCCTTAAAGACAACGGCGGAGGAGCTCCAGAATTCCTTCTGGTCCCAAACCTTTTCAAGCTTAGGCAGGCTCTTGCCGCATTCCTCATAGAAATACTGAAGAGCGTTGATCTGGCTGTGGTCCACACGGTATACGCAAGGCATCAGCTGATGTCCGGCGGCACCGGTACCAAAGGCGGTGAAGTCAATACCCTTCCAGTCCATATGCAGTGTGAGACCGAAGCTGAGGGGCGGGAGAGCGCTACCCATGTAGCCCATATCGGCATCCACGGGAGCGGTGGTGGTAGAAACCACACCGTTCTCGTCCGGAGCGGTATAATACAGGGCCTTGCCGTCCTCTTCGTTGATACCGGCATACTGGTAACCGCGGAAGTACCATACAGGGTAGCCTTCCTCGAACCAGGTGGAGAACTTCATGTTACCGAAGCTGGAACCCTTCTGGTGACCCACGGAAGGCTCCAGATAAGTAACCCGGTTCTTAAGGGTGGACAGGTTGCCATTGAGGCTGTAGTGGAAGTCGCCGATGTTGTCCTGCCAGCCCAGTTCGAATTCCCAACCGGTGTTGTTCACGGAACCGGCGTTCACGGTGGTGCTGCCGATACCCACCTCGGCCACAGGAGAAATGTTCACCAGCAGGCCTTCGGTGTCCTTGTTGTACCAGTCCACACCCAGGGTGAGGCGGTTATTGAAGAGGCGCAGATCCATACCTACGTCAGTCTGCACGGAGGTTTCCCAAGTAAGGTCCGGATTGGCCAGGCCGTCCGGCTTGGAACCCAGGGAAAGGGTGGTGTCGTCACCATACTGATAACGGCTGCTGTTGTAGGAAATGGAAGTGGAATAAGGATAGCCGGAGAGCACGGAGATGTTACCGTTGATACCCCAAGAGCCACGGAACTTCAGGAAGCTCAGGATGTCACGGCTGATGTTATCCTTGATGAAATGCTCATTGGACACGGTCCAACCGGCAGAAACTGAAGGGAAGTAGCCCCAGCGGTTCTTCGGGGACAGCTTGGAGGAGTCGAATGCATCGGCACGGAAGTTCGTCTGCAGGCTGTAACGGTTGTCAAAGGTGTAGGTGAGACGGCCGAAGTAGGAGATCTGTGCGGAATTGCTGGGAGCGCCGCCGCTGATGCTCTTTTCACCGGAACCGTTGTCCTGGGTGAGGTAACGGAAGTTCTCGGCATAGCCCTTCAGCGGGTCGTCACCCTTCAGGCTGGCACCCACGCTGCGGCTGTCGGAGTAAGTATAGGACATACCGGCCATGGCGCCGATAGCATGCTTCTTTCCAAGGGTCACGTTGTAGTTCGCGAAGTTTTCCCACTGATAGTAGTAGCTCTGCGAAGATGTGGCGCTGATCTCGTAAACGTTGGAATAGGACTTGGCGTTGGCATAGTAGGGTTCCTCGTAGTTGCTGCTCCAGGACTGCTTGATGCGGTAGCCCAGGCGGGAAGTGAATACGAAGCCCTTGAAAGGAGTGATGTTGGCATACACGGTACCGCGGATCTGCCAGCCTTCTTCCTTCTTCTGGTTGCGGTCACGGTAGATGAGCGGGTTGATACCGTCACCTTCCAGGATCTTGGATACGGCATAATACCAGTCGGGGTGATCTTCGGGACCATAGACTTTCTGCTTGCCGCTGTCGATGGCGTCCTTCATACCCTGATTGAGGTCGTCGTAAGACTTAAAATAGACCGGGGTGAGCGGGTCGATGACGAGAGTACCCAGCAGACCGGCGCTGCTGCCGGCATACTCGGAGTGCTCGCCGATCTTCTGCTGCTCACGGCGCTCGATGGAAGTATTGGTACCTACGGTGAACCATTTCTTGATCTTGTAGTCGGCATTCACCTGGGCGGTGAAACGCTTGTAGGTATCGGTGTTTCCACGGGCCATACCGTCTTCATCCAGGTAGTTGAGGGAGAGGAAGTAGGAACCGCGGTCGTTACCGCCCTGGGCGCCCACGGTGTGGCTGTGGGTGATACCGGTCCCGTACAGGACGTCGGCCCAGTTGGTGTCCGTCACGCCATCCCAAACGCCGGTGGCCAGGAGGTCTTCGGTTGAAGGGAGGTTGCCGATCTGCTGCTGCCAGTCAATGTACTGTTCAGCGTTCAGCACCTGTGCATGGTGACCCAGCTGGGTGAGGGTGAGCTTGTAATTGTAGAAAACGTTGCCGTCCTTGTCCTTGTTCTTAGCACCGTTCTTGGTGGTGATGAGAACAACGCCGTTACCGGCCTGAGCGCCGTAGATGGCGGCCGATGCAGCGTCCTTCAGCACTTCCATGGATTCAATCATGGAAGGATCCAGGTAGTCGATCTTGTCCACCTTAAGGCCGTCCACGATGAGGAGCGGTCCCAGGCCGGAGCTGCTGTTGGAGGAGATACCGCGGACGCGGATGGAAGAACCTTCACCAGGTGCACCGGAGTCGTTGAACACCTGCACACCGGCGGCCTTACCCTGCAGGGCGGCTGCGGCATCCGAAGTGGAACGGTTGGCCAGTTCGGTCTCACGGACCGATGCTACGGAACCCGTTAAGTCGGATTTCCGCTGGACACCGTAACCCACCACGACCGTTTCTTCAATCATCTCGGTGTCTTCTTCCAGAACGATGTTGAAGGTGGTCTGGTTGCCGACGGTAATGGTCTGGCTCTTGTAACCAATACTTTCCACGAAGAGGTTGGCGCCTGCGGGGATGCTCAGCTTAAAAGCACCGTCCAGGTCCGTTGCCGTACCAATCTTCGTGTTGCCAACCACAGTGACTGCTGCGCCGATCACCGGCTGTCCGCCGACGTCAACCACGGTGCCACTGACGGTACGATTCTGGGCGAGGGCTTGTGTTCCCCCGCACAAAGCGGTGAATATCACAGAGACAAACACTGCTTTCATCAGTTTTTTTAGCATAAGATTTAATGGTTAGTTAATGATAAGGTAGTAAAATTTAGGTTTTATGTTCTGTTTCTACTCTCCCTGTATTCGGAAGGGCTGAGTGCAAATTTCTGGGCAAAGGTTCGGGCAAAACTGCGGCGGGAGGTGAAACCGGAGGCCTGGGCGATATCTTCAATGTTGGTATCCGGAGTGTCCACAAGCAGCTTGCAGGCAAGGTCCAGGCGGCAGTCGGCCACAAAGGCCGGAAGGGATGTACCGGCCGATGAGAACGCGGCGCCCACCCGTTCCTTGGAGACACCGTACTTATCCATCAGCACTTGCCTGGAGAAGCGCGGATCCAGGAACATGCGCTCCTGTACGATGGCTTCGGAAAGGAAGTCGTAAAGCTCCGAAGCATCCAGGGACTCCAGGCTGTGCCGTCTGGCTTCCTCCGAAGCCGCCAGGATTTCCGCCGCACGTTCCTTATACATAAGGGTCTGGGCAATCTGTTCCGACAGGACCTGGTTTTTCTTCTTCATTTCCCGGCGCCGATAGGTCTCAAAAACAAAGAGGGCAAGCAGGGCCAACAGGCCGACACCGGCTATTGTAAGGATGGCTCTTTGCCGGGCCACTTTCTTTTCGGCATCCTTGCGGGCCAGGGCTTCCTCCTGCACCTTGTAGAGCGTTGCGTACTGAGCCGCATCGGTACGGGCTTTCTGGCTTTGGAGGGCTTTCCGAAGCTGGTTGTGACGATGCAGGTACTGAAGGCTTTCACGATATTGGCCGCGGAGGCGGGCATATTCGGACCGCATTTTCAGTATTTCGGCATAGTTGGCATGAAGGGTATCGGCCCCCCAACTCTCACAGAAGGCATCCAGGTCTTTCTGCATCCTGTCATAGTCGCCCATGGCCAGATAGGCCGACGCGATGACCCTGCGACGGGAAAGCACCTTGCTGCTACTGGTGGTTTCAAACTCCTGTGCGTAATGACGGGCTTCGGCCATATTGCCCTTCATGGCATGCGCAAGCGCCAGATAAGAGAAAGCAGCCGCTTTCTTGAAGTCAATGAACTGGTCCCGCCGATCCGAAGGCGAATCCCCGTAGGTTTCCGGGTGCTCCTCATAGTCATTGATGGCATTGAGCATGGCCGAAGCAGAAGCCAGCATCTCCGTGGGCTTGTTACCTTCCTGATAATAACGGATAAGGGCCTTATGGGCGTCCAGGAAACCGTCCAGGGCATCCCTGGTCTTAATGGCGGAAAGTCCTTCTATGGCCTCATTCAGCATGGGAACACCTTCCTCCGGCTGTCCCAGGCTGATAAGCACATCGGCCTCGTCCACCCGCATGCGCAATTCATCGGCCAAGTCTCCCTTCTCATGATAGATGGAAGCCAGTTCCTGGGCAAGACGGGAACGTTCCGGCAGTACTTCGGCCTGCACATAATAATTATGCAGGAGCTCCTTTAACAGAAGGAAATCCCTGGCCCGGGTCTGGGGATCTTCCAGCACGGGTTCTATCATGAGCGGAAGGTCTTTCCGCTTGATATCGTCCAAAAGGTAAATGCAGCCACGGAGATAAACAGCACGCGCCGGTGTAATATTTCCCACAAAAAGGGCCGAGTCTATCAGTTCCAGGGAACGTTCCGGCTCGGTCTGATAATGGGCCATGGCCCTCTCCACTGTATAAAGGGAATCTGCCTGTTTAGGAGAAACGGCAGCGGCAAAAAGGGCGGTTAAGCTTAATATAATGTGGCTTAGAAACACCTGTATTGGCTATTTGCGTGGTTTATGCATGACAAAGATAATGATTCAAAACAAAATGTCCCACCCTTCGCAAGGACAAAATGTCCCATATGCGGGACATTTTGTCGGAACGGCTTTTTAATACGATAAAACGCCATAAAAACGAAGTTCGGCAACAAAAAATCGCTTTTTGTTGCCGAACAGTTTCAGTCTGAAAGGAATCAGAATCCGCCAGGGCCGCCGAAGCCACCGCCGGGGCCGCCAAAGCCGCCACCAGGGCCACCCATACCGCCGGGACCTCCGAATCCGCCGCCAGGACCACCCATACCGCCCTGATACTGGCGCTCACGGGACTGACGCTCGCGGTCTTCCTTCTTACGGTCCTTGCTGTAGGCCTTGTACTGTTCCTTTGTAAGGATATCCTTCAAAGCCTTGTCAAATTCCTTCTGGGCCTTGTTGCGGTCCTGCCGGAGTTCTTCCATCTGCTGCATGCGCTCCTGCATCTGGGTCATCATCTGTCTGCGCTCTGCATCGGTCATGTTCTGGAAGTCCGGACGCTCTCCATTCTGATCCCCGAAGGAAGGCATCTTCATGTTTAATCGGGAAACCAGACCTTCCAGGATGGGACGGATCTGCTCTTCCTGCTCTACGGTGATGTCGTAGTTGTCAATCAACTGATTGATCTTGTTGGCAATGTACGCACTGTCGGTCACCTGTTCCGGCATCTGGAACTGAGGAGCCTGTCCGTTACCGCCGGGGTATCCGCCACCGGGATAACCACCACCGGGGTAGCCGCCCGGCTGGGCCTGCAGATTGACGGCGCACAGCATCATGGCTGCCGCTGCCCAAACGAAAATCTTTTTCATATTATGCAAAACTAAAAGGTTTTAACAACTTCAGTCATTTAGTTTAGACACCAATGGGGTCTTTTAGTTTAACCATTTAGTCAAAAAAGCCGCCCTTTCTTCACTCCAAGAGTTTTCCTGCCACATGGCGTGCCCGCAGGTGGGTACGCAGAAAAAGCGTTTATCCCGAGTCCCCAGATTATTATAGATAGAGAAATTGGTATGCGGCGGGCAGGTGGGGTCCTGAAGGCCGAAGGCCATATACACCGGACATGTGATACGGGAGGCAAAATTCTTCACGTCAAAATAGGAGAGCATGGTGAAGAGTTCTTCCCGGTCCAGCCCCTCCTCATCGGCCGTGTCCAGGACCTCGTGGACGGGCCACCAGACAATGCGGGCGTAGTCCCTGTAATCCCCCAGGAAGGGTACGGCGGGGGCAATGGCCTTGATGCGGCTGTCCAATGCGGCCGATATGAAGGTGAAGGCGCCGCCCTGGCTTTCACCGGAAGCAACCAGGCGTTCCGGATCGGCCTTTTCCAAAGATGCGGCAAAGTCCACTGCGCGCTTCACATCGGCAAAAGCGCCTCTGTAATAGAATGTTTCCTTAGAACCCAGGCCCCGATCTATCCAGCGGTCCTGGCCGTTTTTGAAGATGCCCTGGTCGCGTACGCTAACCAAAAAATCTATGCACTCCGGCGCGGCGGAAGGGTCAAAGTAATACGGCTCTGCGCCATAACCCATGTACTGGATGTGCACGGGGAACTTCCCTTCGGCCACGGGGATGGAGACAATGCCACCGGCCACAGCGCCGCCCCAAGAGGCGTAACGGACCTGATAGCAGGTGCGGAGTTCATTGGAGTACTCCGGCATCAGGGTATATTCCGGCTCCAGGGGAACGGCCGATAATTCCGTGAGCGTCTGCGTCCAGAAGGCGTCAAAGTCCGGCTGCGCGTCGGCAGGAGAAAGGACTTTGTCTGGCCGGACGCCGATGTTAAAGCGCACGGAATCCCTTATCCGAACTTCATAAAAACCGGGTTCCAGCGCACCCAGCTTGATTTTGAGCGTACTGTCCTGTGCAATGGTAACCTGCTGGTTAAGAATTACTTCCGGTTTATCAGCCATCAGAGAAAGGTCAGTTACCAGGCGGAAATCGGCCGGTCCGGGAGCAGCGTTCACCTTGGTAACAAGGGTATAAGGGGCCTTGCCCAGGAAAAGCCAGCCCAAATCCGGTTCGCTCCGGCCGGTGGCCGGTTCTGCATGACGGGAGCAGGCCAGGAGAGCCAAAAGGCCCAGCAGGGAGAAGAATAATCTACGCATATCGTTAGTTTTCCCAAAGATACAACTTTGGAGCGGTTTAATATGGTGAAATTTGGTTTTTTAGAAAGAAATACCTACTTTTACAAAGTTTTTCCGCAAGTAAGGTATTAATTAAATAGTGTACAAACCATTTAAAAACTAACTTCATCATGAAAAAAATCATTGCTATTCTTGCAGTTGCCATCATTGGCATGAGCATGGCCGTAAAGGCTAACGCTATCGAGGATCAGTGGTCCAAGGGTACCATGGTCGTCTCCGTCCTCGGCGGTATCGACCCTTGGTATGGCAGCCTCGCTTTCGGTGGCATCGGTGCATTCGACTATGTGCTGGTAGACAGCTGGTGGAAAGGTCACTTCACCGTTGGTGGTCAGGTGGGCTTCGAGGCCAACAAGTATTGGAAGACCCTCAGCGCCGCTCCCCGTGTAACCTACGGTCTCAATCTCTCGGAGAAATTTGAGGTTCACATTGGTTTCGCCGCCGGTTACTATCACGACTTCGGTACCTACTATAGCTATCGTGGATTCTATTCCAACGAGTTCGTGGGTATGCACTTCTCCTTCAGCGACAGCATGGCCTTCACCGCACAGGTTGGTTACGCTGCTTACAGCCCCACTGTAACCGCTGGTATCTCCTTCCGCTTCTAAGAGATAGCAACAGCTAAAAACAAAATCGCCTGCCGGAATTCCAGCAGGCGGTTTTTTTGTGCCGATTAAATAGCCCCTACAGCTGGCTGTCGCTGAGAGAGAAGGTATTTCCCTGGCGGTGGTCACCGGTGGTCATGCCCTTCTTGAGCCAGCGCATACGCTGGGCGGCGGTACCGTGGGTGAAGGATTCCTCCACAGCATAGCCCTGGGACTTCTTCTGCAGGTAGTCGTCGCCGATTACCTGGGCGCACTTGATGGCCTCCATGAGGTCGTCGTCGTCCAGGACTTCGTCGATATAGTGGGCCCAGACACCGGCATAGCAGTCGGCCTGGAGCTCAATGCGCACGCTCATGCGGTTGGAGTCCGTCTTGTTCATCCGGGCCATCTGCTGATGGGCTTCGCCCAGGGTTCCCAGCAGGTTCTGCACGTGGTGACCCACCTCGTGGGCAATCACATAGGCATAGGCGAAGTCTCCATCGGCACCCAGCTGCTGCTTCATGGTGGCAAAGAAGCTAAGGTCTATGTACAGCTTCTCGTCTCCGGAGCAGTAGAACGGACCCATGGCCGCCTGGCCGGTACCGCAGGCCGTTGCAGTGGCGCCGGAATACAGCACCAGCGTGGGGTTGCGGTAGGTTCCCAGACCGTTCTGCTTGAAATAGGGAGCCCAGACATCCTCCGTGAGGGCCAGGACCTGTTTGGAGAAGGTAGCCAGTTCCTCGTACTCCGGCGTGGACTCATAGTTGCTTTCCGTGTTAAAGCCCAGTCCGCCACTGTTCTGGACGTTCTGGAACACATCGCCCAGGTTGCCTCCCATCAGGAGGGTGATAATGGCCACAATAGCTATACCGCCCAGTCCCAGACCGGCAGCTTTGCCGCCACTCATTCCGCGGCGGTCTTCTACATTGGTGCTTTCGCGTCTTCCGTCAAGTTTCATATTATTTCAGGATTTTTTGGATTCTTTCCAGTTTTCCGTCCACCGGGGCGGGCTTCACTCCCAATAACTTACAGAGCAAAGGATACAGGTCAATATTGCGGAAGGCCGACTGTTCCCCTTCTGTGAAAGGAGCTTCGTAGCCTTTCTTGAAATCCGGTCCAACGGCCCGGAAGGCAACCATCATATCGGTTTCCTTACAGTCAAAACCGTGCGTACCTTTATTCCGGGACGGGGCAAAATTGAACTGCCAGCCCAAATCCGGGGAAACGATCAGCTGCCCCAGCCGGTCCGACGTTCCGTAATTCAGATAATCCGGCACTTCCCCGTGCCGCCAGACATTCAGGTGCTCAATGGGAGCAAGCCTGTTGTAGAGGCTGTCCACATAACCGTCCTTTACCCAAATACTGGTGGGAATGGATCCGGACATCCGCTCCACCCACTCCTGCGGAACCACATCGTACCAGGCCACAAACCGTTCCGGGGAGATTTCCGTCATTCCATGGTCTCCGGCCACGATAAAGTTGATCTTATCACCATAGGGCAGTGCTTTAAGGCGGAGATAGAGTTTGTGCATGAGGGCGTCCATCTCTTCGGCCATGGCCTTAGTTTCGGGAGCAAAAGGACCATAGACGTGCCCCTGGTGGTCCGGCTCGTCAAAGTAGCCCATCACCAGACGGGGACGGTCCTTTTCCGGGAGGCTCAGCAGGCGGACTATTTCATCGGCCCGCTCCTCGAAGGTCCAGTGCGGCTCGTCGTCCCATTTCCGGTAATAGGTGGGATACATTCCGCCGATGGGGATGTCGGAACCCACCCAATAGATTACCCCGCACTTCACGCCTTGTTTCTGGGCGGTCTGCCAGACGGGTTCGCCCAGATAATATCTGGGGTCGTAGCGGGATTCAGGGTCGCTTAACGCATAGCCGTGCTGGGTGGCCGGATTCCAGAAACTATTGTTTACCAGTCCATTATGGTCTGGAACCAATCCCGTTGCCATGGTGTAATGGTTGGGAAAGGTAGAGGACGGGAAAGACGGTTCCATCCGCGCCTTCACCCCCACGGTGGCCAGGGAGTCGAAAAAGGGCATTTCGTAGTAGTCCGGATAGTCCCAGCGGTTGCCGTCCAGGGAGATGATAACGGTATAATGGCAGTTTTGCCGACAGGCGGCAAGGCAGAACATAAGGGCAAAGCCCATTAGGATACTGCGCAAAGATTTCTGCATCTCAGGTCCGGTTATCAGTCCCACAAATTTACAGAATTTTTTTTAGGTATAAGCGATTCTTCCGTTAAAAACGGAATACCAGGGCCGCAATCCGCTCGCCAAGGCCGATGCTGTACCCTTCCGAGCAGAAGAACACGCGGTTAAAGGTATCGGCAAGGATTACCAGCGGCAGGCGTGCGGGCTTTTTCAGCTGCATTCCGGCAGTGATGCCTTCAAGGACGGCGCCCTCATCCACGCCAAAGAGTGCCGTGGAGGGCAGCTTGCCGTATCGGCCTTCCTTCAATTCCTTTTGCAGACGCTCCAGGGAAGGCTGATCCGGGCAAAGCAGGACGATGGGCCGGCTCCAGCTCTCCAACTGTTCCCTGGCTGCCGCCAAATCCCGCAGGAAATGGTTCGTGGGCTCCTTTCCGGGCTCCAGAACCGCCAGGGCATAAAAGCCCCTGCCCACGGCCGACAGGACGGATGCCGATGCGCCGCCTTCCGGCAGGAAAAGGGTTTCGGCATCAAACGAGCCGATGACAGGCACGCCGTCCGAGGGTTCCTCAATCCTTAGTTCCACGGTGGTGGTTTCATCGGCCGGAAGCGTGAAGATGGCCATGGAAACGGGCACAGAGCCGTCCGAGAGGCGGTTTCCGGATACCAGCAAGTATTCTCCGGCGTCCAGTGGGTAGCCGTCTTTGAACACGTGCGCCCAGTCCACACCGCCACCCATATCCACTTCCCCTTCGTCAAAAGTAAGGAGGCGCGGCCTTCCGTCCTCCAGCTTGGACAGGGTGAAATGGCTGTAGTACTTGGGATTGTCCAGGCTGGCCGATGGCGTATAAGTGAGCCGCAGCGTCCCCTTGGGAGCCTTTTCTACCTCGCCGTCCAGGTAGGGAACCTTTCCTGTTACGGGATCTTTCTGCATATCAAAACCCAGGGCGCGGGCGGCCGATACAAAGAAAATGTCCCGGGAACGGGGGCTTGCCTTCCGGCTCAGATACACACCCGCGGGCGACATGGGGATGTTCCAGGCCCTGGGGTTATCGTCAATGGTTATGTTCTCCTGTACCCACTGCACCAGTTCCTGCGGGGTTCTCACGGGCAGCGGATGCTCCCGGAAAAAGCCATAAAAAGGCGTAAGGAACTCGTCCTCCACCCGGGCACCCAGGAAATTTTCGGCCGAATAATAATCCTCCAGTAGTTCCGGAGTTATGTCTTGGAGGTCCTTGGTGCTGAGGGCGGTCAGCACCTGGTTCACTCGTTCCTGGTTCTCTTTTTGGCGGAAAGCCTGGATGGTGCGCCAGTTGCCCCGGGCCTTGTCCCCTGCCGGGAAAGTGGCTTCGTAGGCGTGGCGGAGGGAATCCTCATAAGCGAAGCGGCGGTTGTTCTCTTCCCGAAGTTCCGGCGTAACTTCCGGAAGGTTAGCCGTTTCCGGAGGAGGGACTATGGTAAGGGATTCTTCGCTACGCTCAGAATGACAGTTTGAACCAGAATGACCGTTTAACGTGATACCCACATCGGCGTCCTGGCCAAAGGAGACTTTCGCATAGCCGAAGGCTCCGTCCAGGGAGGCCCAGACCAGCATGTCGCCCAGGCCGGCGCTCAGGAAGGTGCGGCCGTCGGCATCGGCATACTTGGTAACGGCAGGGTAGAATTCCGCATAATTGTAGATGCAGAAGTCCACGCGGGCGCCACTGGCGGGGGTTCCGTCGGGCAGCAACAGCCGGAAATGGATCAGGTCGGTACGGGCATAATTGTCAATCAGGTTCACCTCCGTGTAGTTGGGGCTTTCCAGTACCACCTCTTCCGGTCCATCGTATTTGCCGAAGACTTTGGTATGCATGAGCATCGCGCGGGAGGCGGGGGCGTTGAACCAGCCCAGATCCAGCACGGGTTCCGGTTCGCAGGCGCCCAGGAAGTGCCACTCCCCGTCGGCCCAGGCCTCCACCCAGGCGTGGTTGTCGTCCGTATGCGCCCAGCGCGGGGTATACACCTGCCGGGCGGGAATACCCACGCTTCGGAGCGCCGTTACGGTGAAGGTGGATTCCTCCCCGCATCGGCCCAAGGTGTTCTTGACCAGGTTCAGGGGCGACATGGTGCGCGCGTCCGAAGGCTGGTAGGTCACCTTCTCGTGGCACCAGTGATTCACCTCCAGGATGGCCTCCTGCATGGTCTTGCCCTCCACACGAGGCTTCAACTCCCGGTAAAATACCGTCCGGGCGCTGTCCAAGCTTTCGTTGTTCACCCTAAGCGGCAGTACAAAGTGGCGAAACTCCCGCTCCGGCACCTTCCAGCCCATCTCCTCACGGGCCCGGAAGCTCTGCCGCACGCTCTGCAGGTAGAATTCCGGACTGTAGTCCGTAACATCGGCCGCCGGCATGTACGCATAAAGGAACTCCAGCGCCTCCCTTTCCCGGGCCGATATCCCCTCCGGCAGCACCATGAACGGCTTCAAGGCGCCATTATCCGCTTCCCTCCGCGCCAGGAAGTCCTTGTGATACGGGCTACAGGCGCAGGAGAGCAGCGCCAGCAAGGTGAGGGTTTTGAGTAAAGTCTTCATGTTCAGTTCTTTACTGAATTACCCTGCTGTACTCTGACGGCAGGGTAATTATTTAATCGATTGATAATCAGACACAACGCCTTACCGGCGAGGAGAGCCTTCCACAATCCGGGGCGGCGGAAGCATTGGCATCGGGCGCGGCGGGATTCCATCATCTTCTCCCATCACCGGGCTGGCGATAATATCCCTCACCGGATCGATAGGAACATCCTTTGCCCAGAAAGAAGTCATGAAGGCCGCATCATCAGAAATGACCACACCGGCCAAAGCCATAATGCGCCGCACAATCAGTTCCCGCTGGAAGGTGGAGAAGTAGAAACGGTTGTCTATCATACAACTCACTCGCTCACTGCGCCAACGATTCAAGATAGATACATCGCCACCCTGATAAACACCAATACGGTTGTAGAGTGGATTTGTTGCAGCCAAAGTGGCCTTATTATCCAATAAATGCTTCCAACCTGCCTGACTATAAGTATCATCCCTACCGGGATTAGCAAAAGTAGCAGATACATTAAGGCCAAATGGAACCGCATAATCATAACCGGTAATATGGTCAGTCGCACCCTCATCGGTATCATACCAGTATTCGTCAGCCAATCTGGAGAAACAGTGGCCACCAAATTCGTGTACCATGGTATTCAGCCAATTGCCCACATTACTGCCCACCTCGGTTAACCTTCCGGCAGGGGTTGCTTGTACTCCCTCTGCCGGGTCCGAATCGCTCACAGCTTCCAAGTCTGGATAGCCCCATGAAATCCGGCCACCGTTAAAGGTGTATGGAGCCATACAATAGGCGCGGCCAGTAGTATAAGTCCAGTTAATACCACCATATCGAGAGTCATTAATAATGACCAGAACAGGCACCTCGTCTATGGTATGATAATGGTCTATTTTAATATCCGGGCAATTCTCTTTTACAAAGTCGAATATTTTGTCGTCATCTGCCGCCATATTGCTATAACTATCCTTTCCCCAGGCAGATCCGAAATAGCAGTCTCTGTTCTGTTCGGCAGAAGTACCATCCGTTATCCGCGCACCAGACTCATTAGAAGCCACCTTCATGATATACACATTGAAATACTCCTTATAGCTCTTGAACGGCTCCACGCTAAAGAGGGTATTCATGGCCGATTTGGCCAGCATCTCATACGAACGCATTTCGGCCTGGGTGAAGCCGTCCGGAATAACCGCAATGGTAACCGGCTTCGGTGCACTCGCCGTGGCCGACATAAACTTGATGGTAGAATTGTCGTCGGTGTCCGAGAAAGCTGCGCCTAAGTCAATGGTTCCCAGGTCTGAAATCTGTCCGCGGGCAAAATTCACCGTCTTGGATGCAATCTTTGTAGTGGTACCACCCCCTCCCGAGAAAACAAGAGAGAAGCTGTTTTGCGTGCCAGGAACAACGGCAAAATAGTAGTAAGTATCAGCAGCAAATGTTCCCGAAAGCGTCACCGTTGAAGAAGAAACATCTCCGGTAAAACTTTTATTGAAAGTTAATTGCGGCTTTCCATCCGCAGTGGGTATTAACACACAATCACCTGCAATAGCCGAGGCCCCCCTCAATGTGACAGACGTTACGGATGGTACGATTGAGCCGGACATCTTAAACCGAACCAAAGCCAATATACTCTTAAAGTGTACATCTTCCGACCCATTTTTTACATTTGTAAAGCTCGTGGACGCGGCATATGAGTATGTTAACCCATCGGAAATCCCGCCCGCTACGGCTGTTTGTTCTTCAGGAATTTTGATACCAAAAAACGGAACATCATCACTGACACCGAATTTTACAGTCGAAATATTAGGAACATGAATGCTGTGAAGAGGTGTTTCTGACATAGTATTAGACGTGGTAAATTCCGCCTTCTCTCCACCACCAATCAAAGAAGATAATGTAAATGTTGCAGTTCTTAAATAGGGTCCTGACGTGTCATACGTAGCCATTACAAACTGATCGCCCGCCTTCCATTTTACTATACCATAAGAAGGATCGGACATATCTAAGCTTGATTTGGTTTCTATCGAACCAACGTTTATTGAAAACTCCTCCCCAATAACGGTATTAATATAAGGACGCTGATCAATGGCCGTCCAGGGGTCAATCATGGTTTGACGCTCTTCCTGAGGCATTTCTGGAGTTTCAACTGAAACTTCCTTGGCGCAGGAAAACACCATCAGCGGAACAACCGCCATCAAAGCAAATAAAGCATTCTTTTTCATAGCGCGTTCCAATTAAAAGTTAAAAGGGGAAAATGGCGGGGCAAATCCCGGATCCACAGGATTCACAGGGAATCCCTCATTGCTGGCGGTGAGGACTCTGTTCTCCATGGAGAGGAACAGTACCTGCACGTCAGGTTCCAAATAGGTTTGTTTCATAGCGATAATGTGGCTGATTGTTACAAAAGTAACAAAAGAATCCCAAAAACGCTATACTCCGGGGGGTAAAAAGGTATAAAAATACCCCCGGGATAACCAAAAATTGGCTCTCGGGGGTAATTTGTGTGGGTTTCGCACCCGTAATGGGGTGCGGAATGAGGCTTAGTCCTCTTCCTGTTCCTGGGCGGCGTATTCGGCCAGCAGCTTGGTCTGGACGTCGGCCGGCACCTGGACGTATTCCGCGAACTTCATCTGGAAGGTGGCGGAACCGCCGGTGAGGGAGCTGAGGATGGTGGAGTAGCGGTAAAGCTCGGCCAGCGGCACGCGGGCGTGCAGCACGGTGAAGCCCTTCTCCATATCCTGGTTCATGATCATACCGCGACGGGTATTAAGGTCGCTCATGCAAGGACCCACATACTCGTTGGGGGTGAAGATATCTACATTGTAGATGGGCTCCAGGATCTTGGGACCGGCATTGCGGAAGGCCTCCTTGAAGGCGTTACGGCCAGCGATGATGAAGGCGATTTCCTTGGAATCCACCGGGTGCATCTTACCGTCGTACACATACACGCGGATGTCGCGGGCGTAGGAACCGGTGAGCGGGCCTTCTTCCATCTTGGACTTAATACCCTTGAGGATAGCGGGCATGAAGGAAAGGTCGATGGAACCACCCACAACGCAGTTGTAGAATTCCAGCTTGCCACCCCACTCCAGGTCCGTGATATCCTGGCTCTTGAAGTTGAACACTACATCCTTGCCGTCGATCTTGAAGTTCTTGGGAGCTTCCTGGCCTTCCACGTACGGGCAAACCAGCAGATGCACCTCACCGAACTGACCGGCGCCGCCGGACTGCTTCTTGTGACGGTACTGGGCCGTTGCAATCTTGGTGATGGTCTCGCGGTACGGCACCTTGGGAGCGTAGAGTTCGATGTTCTGCTTGAATTCGTTGGTAACTCTCCACTTCACATAGTTGATGTGCTGCTCACCCATACCGGAAAGGATGGTCTGGCGCAGTTCCTTGGAGTATTCCACATTGATGGTGGGATCCTGGGCGGCCACCTTGTTGAGGGCATCGCCCACCTTGGCCTCGTCGTTCTTATCCACGGCCTTTACGGCGCAGCGGTACTTGGCATCCGGGAACACCATGTGCTTGATGGCCTCCACACCGCTCTGGGCCAGGGTGACGTCCGTCTTGCCGGCCTTGAGCTTCATCACGCAGCCGATATCACCGGCGCTGATGCTGGAAACCTTCTCCTTCTTGGCGCCGGCCACGGCGTAGATGGCGCTCAGGCGCTCACCGTTGCCGGTTTCCGGGTTCACCAGGTCTGCACCCTCGTTGAGGGTACCGCTCATCACCTTGAAGTAGGAAACCTCGCCCAGATGCTGCTCCACGCTGGTCTTGAAGATGAACAGGGCGGTGGGACCTGCAGGGTCGCACTTGAGGCTGCCGCCGTCCACGGTGGGCTCTTCCTTTCCTTCCGGAGAAGGAACCACGTTCACGATGAATTCCATGAGGCGCTTTACGCCGATGTTTTCCTTGGCGGCGGTGCAGAACACGGGGATGGTCTCTCCCTTCACAAGACCGGCACGCAGACCCTCACGGATCTCGTCGGTGCTAAGCTCCATGGTCTCGAAGAACTTCTCCATAAGTTCGTCGGAACCTTCGGCAGCCTTCTCCATGAGTTCGGCGCGGAGCTCTTCGGCCTCGTCGGCATAAGCGGCGGGGATGTCCTGCTCCTCGTTCTTCTTGTTGTAGAACTTCATGGTGATTACATCCACAAAGCCTTCCAGGCCCACTCCGGGGTTCACCGGGAACTGGCACAGGACGGCCTTCTTGCCGAATTCCTCGCTGATGGCGTTGCGCACGCCCTCCCAGTTGGCCTTGTCGTGGTCCATCTGGTTCACGGCAATGATCATGGGAACACCGTACTGATCGGCATAACGGCCGAAGAGGGTGGTGCCCACCTCGATACCGGCGGTACCGTTCATGACCATGACGGCAGCCTCAACCACCTTGAAGGCGGAAAGGGCGCCACCGGAGAAATCGTCGGAACCGGGAGCGTCGATGAAGTTGATCTTGCAGCCGCCAAATTCTGCATACAGCGGAGTGGCGTTGATGGACTTCTGGTTGGTCTGTTCGAATTCCGTGTTATCTGACACGGTGTTCTTTTCCTCTACGGAGCCACGGCGGTCGATAACTTTGCCCTCAAAGAGCATAGCTTCCGACAGGGTGGTTTTACCGCTGCGGGGTGCACCAATCAAGACAACGTTGCGGATGTTTTTGGTAGTGTAAGTTTTCATTGGATATTAAGTATTTTTTGCGTTTTTCAAGGCAGTCTGCAAATATAGCCATTTTTCACGCAATTCCAAAGAACACAGCGCAGAACGTTAGAACAGGGACGGTTCTAATTCTTTTACATGAAAAGATTTCCGGTGCCATGGTGTATAGCCGTGGCGCCGGATTGCTTCTATGTGTTCGGCGGTGGGGTAACCCATGTTGCGGTCCCAGCCATATTCCGGGAACTGGGCAGAAAGCTTCCGCATGAAAGCGTCCCGGTAAGTCTTGGCCAGGACGGAAGCGGCTGCTATAGAAGCGTATGTGGCGTCTCCGTGAACCACGGTCTGGTAATCCTTGAATCCGTACGGGCCGAAGGGACGGAATTTGTTGCCATCCACCAGCAGGAACGCCGGTGCGGGGTCCAGCCGCAGCACGGCCCGCTGCATCCCCGTAACGGAAGCCCAGAGGATGTTCAACTTGTCAATTTCCTCAGGTTGAACCGCTTCCACGGACCAGGCGATGGCTTCGGCCTCAATTATCGGCCTTAATTCTTCCCGGGCTTTTTCCGTCATTTGCTTGGAGTCGTTCAGGAGCGGATGGCGGAAATCGGCCGGTAAAATGACGGCGGCGGCATATACCGGCCCCGCCAGCGGTCCGCGGCCGGCCTCGTCGCACCCGGCCTCCAATCGGCCCGGTTCCAAAAAAGGTATTAACTGCGCTTTAGGCACGCTTGCAGATCTTCCAGACCAGCCAGGCCGATACGGCGGCGCCCACCACCACGGCTATCACCGAAGCTTCTGCCCCGAAGGCACCGCCGGTGAGCCATTCGCTGCCGGAGACATCGCTGTACAGCAGGGAGGAGCCGGCATCTGTCCCGGAAACCTTGAAGCCGAAAATATTGCCCTGGGAGAAGTTCCAGGCCCAATGGACGCCGATGGGCACCCACAGCGTGCCGGAATACTTATAGATAGCGCCCAGCAACAGACCCGCCTCAATGGCAATGGCCAGGGAAGACCACAAGGTGGCGTTGTCGTTGGAAATATGCACCAGGCCGAAGATGAGGGCCGATAGCACCAGGGCAACTCCAAATCCCCATTTTTCGTCTATCCAGCGGAAGAAAACGCCCCGGAAGATTACCTCCTCGCCGATGGCCACCAGCAGGAAAACGAAGAAGGAACTTGCAATATCCATCCATTGGTTGCCGGTACCAGCAACCTTATACACGCCGAAGGCCATCATGATGGCCACCACAATCACAAAGTAGCCCAGGCCCACTCCCAGGCCCGCTGCGGTATGGGGCAGGCACTTCCCAAGGGGTAAGTCCTTAGCCCAATGACCCTCGAACCAGTGGACAAACAGGCTGTACAGTCCCAGCATGGCGGCTGCAACTACCAGGGTGCACACCCATCGGAGCCAATCTATGGAAATGAGGGTTGTGAGCGAAGAGAATCCATATAGCAGGAGAGACAGGAAAAGGGCCGCTATAAACAGCAGTATCCATTTCCAAACGGACATTTCTTTTATGGCCATACTTTACTTGGCGTAAGTGAGCTCGTTAATGAGGTTGGTGGCTCCGCCGTACTTCTCAATCATCCACAGCACGTAGCGGATGTCCACGCAGATGCAGCGCTGGAGGTCCGGCTCAAACATTACATCCGAGCTCATGCTCTCCCAGTTGCCGTCGAAGGCCAGGCCCAGGAGATTACCCTTGGCGTCCAGCACAGGGGAACCGGAGTTGCCGCCGGTGATGTCGTTGTTGGTGAGGAAGCAGGTGTGCAGGGTGCCGTCCTTATCGGCCCAACGGCCATAGTCACCGGCCAGGATGAGGGACTTTACGCCGGCGGGCAGGATGAATTCCGGATTGGTGGGATCTTCCTTCTCCAGCAGGCCCTTGGCGGTGGTATAGTGCAGGTACTTAAGTGCATCCTTGGGGCTATAGGGCAGCACATGGCCGTAAGTGAGTCGCATGGTGAAGTTGGCGTCCGGGTACATGGCCTGGCCTTTCTGCCATTCCATGAGGGCGGCGGCAAAATGCTTGCGTCCGGTGTTGTACGCAGCCTCTTCCTCGGCCGATCCGTACAGGGCGGTATAGTGCTTCATCACCACCATAATAAGGGAAGTATAGAGGCCCATGGCCGGGTCGTTGGTAAGCTCGTCGGCCGATGCGGCCATCATCTTATCGTAAGAAGTGTAGACGCTGTTATTGAACAGATTATCCACATAGGCAGGGATGTCCAGGGTGGCGAAATCGGCATTGGGATAGTCCTCCGCCTTGGCCCGGTTCCGGTAGAATTCCAGCATGGCCACGGCTTCCTTGCGGTCCAGGGGTTCCACATAGTCGCGGTAGCGGCGCTGCATGGATTCCTTGGCCGATGCCAGGGCTGCCACGCTGTCCCGGCCCTGCTGCAGGCCGCGGGAATAGGCGTTCATCAGGTTGGCGGCCATGCCCAGGATTTCGATGGAGTTCACTGTCTCCGAAAGCAGGGTCACGGCCTGGTTGTCGGCAGCGTTCTTCTTCACATAGGCGTCAATATCGGCCACGGGGTCTCCGTAGAGGGCCTTGCGGGCCGGGTCGGCCTCGATCCAGGCCTTCAGGTCGGCCTCTTTCTGCTCCTCGCGCGGGATGATGTTCAGGTTGGCGAAAGCCAGCTCTTCTCCCTGCCACTTCTTCCAGCCGTTGGCGCTGCCGGCGTACTTGTTGGCGTACTTGAGCTGCACGGAAGGATCTGCACACATGGCCTCCCACATGAGGTCCTGGCGCACGGTGCGGGCATCGATGGAGATGCGGTGGGTGGCAATCATCTGGTTAAGCTGGGTGGCCGTCTGGTAGCGCTGGGTGCTGCCCGGGTAGCCCATGATCATGGCATAATCGCCTTCCTTCACGCCACCCGTAGCAATCTTGAGGCTACGAACGGGCTTGTAGGGCACGTTGTCCGGGCTGTAGGCGGCGGGCTGATTGTTCTTATCGGCATATACGCGGAACATGGAGAAGTCGCAGGTGTGACGGGGCCACATCCAGTTGTCCGTCTCTCCGCCGAACTTGCCCATGGATGCCGGAGGAGCGGCCACAAAGCGCACGTCGCGGTAGGTCTTGTATACAATGAGGTAATATACATTCTCGTTGTAGAAGCTCTCCACCTCGGCCTGGCAGTAAGGGTTGGCTTCGTTGGCGGCTTTCACCAGCTCATTTGCCTTGGCCTGCTGATTCTCGGCCTTCTCCATAATGGCGGTGACATCCTCCATGGAGATGAGGAAGGTGACGCTGAGGCCCGGAGCGGGAATTTCCTCGCCCGTATTCTTGGCCCAGTAGCCGTCCATCAGGTAATTGTGCTCATCGGTGGAAAGGCTCTGGATACTGCTGTAGCCGCAGTGGTGATTGGTTATCACCAGACCCTGGGCCGATATCATCTCTCCCGTGCAGCCGCCGCCGAACTGGACGATGGCGTCTTTGAGGGAAGTCTTGTTAATGGAGTAAATCTCTTCCGGCGTAAGTTTGCATCCTGCGGCCTTGAGGTCCTTCTTGTTCATCTGGTTCAGGAGCGGCAGCAGCCACATCCCTTCATCGGCCATGGCGCTCACCGAAACGGCGAGGGCGGCGACAATAGCTAAAATTCGTTTCATGCTTTATAAAGTTTGGAAGACAAAAATAACAAAAAATCCCTATATTCGAGCAAGATTGAGATAAACCAGGGTTTTATATACGGAAAATGAAAAAGAGTCTGTTCATATCGCTTTGCCTCATGGCGGGAGTACTGGCCTCCTGTTCCAAATCTATGGACGATTTTCCCGAACCGCAGCAGCCCCATTATGATTATCCGGCAGGCTATGAGACAGGAAAGACCTATACGGCCATTGCAACGGCTTTTTACCTTCAAACCGGCCGTAACTATAGCGACGGATTCCCCTATTTAAAGGTAAACGAGAACCTCTGCATTGCCGATATCAATAACAGTCTTTCTGTATCTGGCAGGGTTTATTGCCAGTTCCGGCTCCTGGACAAAAAGCCCATTTCCGGAATCTTCTGGGCAGAAATAGACTGGTATGAGAATGTGGAACTGGGAGACGACGGATTAATGGTGGGTGGTCCCCCAAACACGTACATTAACATTCACGATGACGGGTTGGATGTGATTGACGATTGGATGACCTCCCTGGAAGACGGTTTCCTCACCATCCACTATTCGGCCTGGTTTGGGAACAGCAATGTCTGGCATCACCTGACCCTCACGCCCGAGGATAAGGAAAACCCCCTTGTCCTGACTCTCCGGCACGACGCCAAGGGCGATGAGCCTCTGGAAAAAACAGATGCCCTTATTTTTTTTGACATCAATCCCCTTTCCCAATATATTGACGAAGAACACTATTATATAACTGTTAAGTGGACAACCTGTGCAGGACAGCCTGCTGAAAAAAAGTTCCTCTTTAAGGGCCGGGAAGATTAACCCGGACGAGCAGGAGCTCTCCAGACTGGTCCGCAGTAAAGACCCCGACGGAATCCGGTGTTTCTACAACCGGTACGCCGGATATCTTACTGCGGTATGTTCCCGTTATCTTACCAGCAAGGCCGATGTGGAGGACACCCTGCAGGAGTCTTTCCTTCTGATGATTGACCACATGGGCCGTTTTGAATACCGCGGTGCCGGAAGCCTGAAAGCCTGGGCTTCCCGGATTGTGGTGAACCAGTCCCTGAAAGCGCTGCGAAAAAGCGGCCGGCTCACTTATGTAGAGGATCTTCCGGACATGGAAGAAGAGGAGGGCTTTTCTCTGCCGGACATCCCTCCGGGGGTAATTCAGGAGATGATCCGTTCCCTGCCGGACGGTTACAGGACCGTCTTCAACCTGTTTGTTTTTGAGAAGAAAAGCCACAAGGAAATAGCCGCCCTGCTGGGAATCAAGGCCGATACTTCCGCCTCCCAGTTTTTCAGGGCCCGGGCTACTCTTGCGAAAAAGATTAAGGACTATCTAAAGGAACAGAATAATGGATAAGAATTGGACAGACCGGCTTCCGGACCTGCTGCAGGACTACCAGGAAGCGCCACCGGAGGGGCTGTGGGACGCAGTCCAGACCGGGATGGTTTCCCGCAAACGCCGCATCCCCGCGGCTGTATGGTATGTGACCGGCGGCCTGGCTGCCGCTGCCGCCGTAGCCCTTCTGCTGTTCCTTCGGCCTTCCGCCCCGGCCCCTTCCGTCACCGTCGTCCCCGGTGACCTGGCCAAAGTGACTCCAGCTCCGGAACAGGAGATGGCCGATCAGGTCGGCCATGACGATACGCCGGCGACCGTCACCCCCGGCACCACGCCCGGCCATGACGGCATCCCCGTCATTCCCGGCCCCGACTCCGTCATTCCCGGCTCCGACCGGGAATCTCCTGCACCTAAAAGTGACAGAGATGTCCCTAAAAATGGGACACCTCCTGCAAAAACTGGCCAAAATGACGGAGATGTCCCTGAAAATGGGACACCTTCATCACCTGAGCCGGAGATGGCCGATCAGGTCGGCCATGACGATTCGCCGGCGACCGTCACCCACGGCACCACGCCCGGCCATGACGACACCCCCGTCATTCCCGGCCCCGACTCCGTCATTCCCGGCCCCGACTCTGTCATTCCCGGCTCCGACCGGGAATCTCCTCCCCGCCTCCGCCTCCGGGCCACCCTTGCCTCTTCCGGCGTGCAGCAGTATGCATCGGCCACCACTCAGGGGTATGGCCTTCCTTCCGGCATCATCACCAAATCCTCCGGGCCGCAGGATGCTCCGGACTACCGGATGCTGGGGCGGAACAAGCCCAGCACCACCGACACCCGCTACTCCCGCCTTCCCCGCTGGGCGCTTGGCGTGAACATCGGCCTCCCGTTCCGTTTCTCCCTGGAGACGGGTCTGGTCCTTTCCCCGCTCCGCACCACCACCGCGGCCGAAGTGGGCAGCTACCACTATGAGACCCGTACAGACCAGTATTATCTGGGTATTCCGCTTCACCTGCAGTATTCCATCTGGGAAGGCAGGTATCTGGGCGTTTATGCCTCCGGCGGCCCCATGTACCAGTTTGCCGTGGCAACCCGAGCCCGCACAACCACAACCCCGCTTTCCGGCGGCAACACACAGACCATTGCGGAAGACAAAACCCTCTGCAAGGACGCCCTTTGGTCGGCCGATCTTGCCCTGGGCCTGCAGCTCCGCCTGTTCCAGCGCAGCGCACTGTTTGTCCAGCCCGGCGTAACCTGGTATTTCCCCGGTCCTGAAGCGCCGCAGTCCCTCTACACGGAACAGCGCATGGCCTTTGAACTCACCTTCGGCTACCGGGTCCAATTGTTTTAAATCCTGGGGATTTTGACTAATTTTGTGGAAATTATTCCATGAAATGACTCAAGAATTGGTTTTGCAGTGGCTGCGGGAAGTGCAGCATCCCGGCCGGGAAGACAAGGACATTGTGTCCCTTGGTATGGTGGCCGATGTGGAAATAGCTGAAGCTAAGATAGTTGTAACGCTGGCTTTCCCCAAGCGGCCGGACCCGCTCAAGAACTATCTGGTGGGTGCCGCCCAGGCCGCTATCTACCGCAACGCCCCCGGCGGAACGGAGGTGGAAGTAAAAACCATCGTGAAAGAACCTGCTAAAAAAACCGTGAATGAACTGAACCTGGACCAGGTTCGGGAGGTGCGCCACATCATCGGCATAGCTTCCGGCAAAGGCGGCGTGGGAAAAAGCACTGTTGCAGTGAACCTGGCCATCGCTCTGGCACGTCTGGGATACAAGGTGGGACTGGCCGATGCCGATGTCTACGGCCCCTCCGTCCCCCTCATGACAGGCACCGAAGGCTACACGCCGGAAATGGTGGGAGAAGAGGGTCACGAGCTCTTTGTTCCCATTGAGAAATACAATGTGAAGTGGATGTCCATCGGCTATTTTGCCCAGGCCGGACAGGCGCTTATCTGGCGCGGTCCCATGGCCTGCAGCGCCCTCAAACAGATTATTCTGCAAACGCAGTGGGGACCGCTGGACTTCCTGCTGGTGGACATGCCCCCGGGAACCGGCGATATCCATATTTCCCTGGTAAGCGA
This sequence comes from uncultured Bacteroidales bacterium, assembly GCA_946185645.1. Classification (GTDB taxonomy): domain Bacteria; phylum Bacteroidota; class Bacteroidia; order Bacteroidales; family UBA932; genus Cryptobacteroides. The sequence continues at coordinate 36,443 of CAMHKD010000003.1, read as the reverse complement.
CATCCCGCTCTCCGGCGCCGTAATTGTGACCACCCCTCAGGAGGTGGCCCTGGCCGATGTAAGGAAAGGGGCCGATATGTTCCGCAACCCGTCCGTGAACCGCAAGATCTACGGCCTGGTGGAAAACATGGCCTGGTTCACCCCGGAGCCCCATCCGGAGGAGAAATACTACCTCTTTGGGAAGGACGGCGGCTCCAGGATGGCAGCCGATCTGGATATTCCGCTCCTGGGACAGATTCCGCTGGTGCAGGGCATCCGCGAGGCCGGCGACAACGGCGAACCCGCCGCCCTGGGCACCCGCCCGGACGCCTTAGCGTTCCTGGATTTAGCTTCTAAACTGGCAGAGGCTGTTTAGACTATTTTTGATTATCAGTCACTTACGTTTTTCTCCCTGTGATTACAGACACAGGGAGTTTTTGTTATGTAGCTGACAATCAGACCACAAAGCAAAAGCAGAAGCAGGAGGATGGAGGTGATGGTGGAGATGCGGGCACCCACGCGGTAACTTTCCGGCAGGAAATGCATCACAATGTCGTGCTCTCCGGCGGGGAGCAGGGCGGCGCGGAGGGTCCAGTCGGCCCGCAGCAGGTTCAGCGGCTGCCCGTCTACGGTAGCGGTCCAACCATTCGGATAATAGATTTCACTAAACACAGCCAGGCGGTCTGCCGCTGCATTGTAATGGTAATGCAGCTCGTTGGGGGCGTAGGAGGTCATGACAATGGTGTCAGATTCTTCGCTGTCGCTCAGAATGACAGAGTTGTCGCTTAACGCAACAGGGGTAGTAACCACCGCCTGATGCCGAAGATCCACGACGCCCAAAAGGGCAATCTCCTCGTCCGGCGTAGCGGCCTCCACGGCCGAATCCACAAACCAGGCCGGGCCGAAGGCGCCGTCGTTCACCAGCGGGGGATAATCCTCCGCCAGCACCACGTAACGCGTATTAAGGGCATTCAGAACCGGCGTTGAAACCGCCATGTAATCAGATACTTCCTGCAAATCCTCGGCGGCATTCAGCTGCTTGTACAGCCCATTGATCTCTCCGGTAAGATAATGCTCAATGAGGTCCTGATACCGCTGCAGCTTGGCCGGCGAATAACCACCAACGCTCTTGTGATGATAGGACGGAATGGAAGAATTGAACACGTTCACAGTGAGATCCAGCACCCGGTACTGCGGGTCTTTATCGGCCTTTATCACCTGATCCACGGGACGTTCCGCGAAGGGAGCATTGAAGTCCTTGGGCGTGGTGAAATGACTGGCATTAAGGTATCGCTTTCCCGTTGCGAACATATCCATCACAACAAGCAAGCATATGCCGATGGCGGCAATCCACCTGCGGCCCACTCCGGCAAAAGCCTTGGCGTGGGCCGTCTGTCCCTTGGGCGAAAGGGCCCAGACGATAAGGCCCACACAGGCAAAGATAAGGAGCAGGGAGCGCATGGCATCGGCCTTGAACAGGGCTATGCGGTCCTGGACCAAAGCGTCCACCAGCACGTCCTGCATCTGGGCATCGGATCCGCCGGTGAAGCTGCCGAACAGGCTTGGCGCCAGCCAGCACAGGAAGCAGAAGCCGCCGGTGACCGCAAAAGCGATAATTCCCTTTTTGCGGAAGGTCTTAAGGTCATATTCCTCCTTCACCAGCTTGTCCAGCGTAAGGAAGCCCAGCACCGGCAGTGTGACCTGTAGCACAATTAGCGCCATGGACACCGTGCGGAATTTGTTGTACAAAGGCAAAACGTTGAAGCAGAGCTTGGTAAAGACCATGAAATGGCTTCCCACCGCCATAAGAATGGCCAGAATAGTTGCCGCCAGGAGCCACCATTTCTCGCGTCCCTTGTACAGGCCCAGGCCCAGTATAAAGAGGAAAATGGTGATGGCACCCATATACATGGGGCCGGCGGTGAAAGGCTGCGGCCCCCAGTAAAGGGGCAGCGCCTTGGCGGTTTCCCGCACATTTTTCTGTCCGGCCTGCTTCAGGAGCTTTACCGTGGCCGATTTATCCGGGTCCACCGCTCCGGAAGAGGAACCGCCGTTGAAGTTGGGAATCATAAGGTTGGGCAGTTCTTCCCAGCCATAACTCCAGGCCGTTGCATAGTCCAGATCCAGGCCGCTTCCGTTGGCGCCGTCTTTGGACAGTTCGGAGCCGCCGCGCATGGTGTAAGGAGTGTATTTGGCCAGCGGCAGCAGCTTGTTCACATTGGTGGCAATTCCCACGCTACCCACCACAAGGAGCAGGGCCGATGCCACCAAAAACGGCTTCCAGGCCTTGTTCTTAATGGCGCCGATGAATTCCACCAGCGCATAAAGCAGAACGATAATGGCCAGATAGTAAGATACTTGCTGGTGATTGGCCTTGATCTGAAAACTGAGTGTTAGGCCGAAAAGGGCGGCGCCCAGAAGGGTCTTCCAGAAGTTCTTTGACTTGTACGTATACACCAGCGCAGCCAGCACCCAGGGCATGAGGGCGATGGCCTGCATCTTGGTGTTGTGACCTACTTGGATGATCTGGAAGTTGTAGCTGCAGAAGGCAACGGCAACGGCGCCGCCGATGGCAACGGGCCAGCTTACCCCCAGCGCCAGGAACAGCAGGAAGGCGCCCAGCAGCGCCACAAAGAGCCAGGTGGCCGGACGCTTACCGGTAAACAGCAGATTATAAAGCGCTTGCGTATAGTCTCCGCCGTTCTGCGTGGAGATGGCCGTGGTGGGCATTCCGCCAAACATGGAGTCTGTCCAGTACGTGGGATTGTCCGGATGCGCCTGGTTCCACTCCGTCATCTCGTGCGACATGCCCACATAACCTGAAATATCGCTCTGGTTCACTATCTTACCGTCCAGCACCTGCGGCACAAAGCCGTAACTGAGCACCAGGAACAACGCCACAATGCCAACGGCTACTGCTATTTTCTTCCAATCTATCTTCATTACTTCTATTATTTCAAAGTTGTGTTTGGACACCAAAATGCCCTAATCTGTGTCCGAAGCCGTGTTTTTAGGGCACGCGGACACCGAATCGGCCTGTTTCGTGTCCGGGGACACCTGAAGGAGGAGTTGGGCCAGCGCATGGGTGAGGTTTCTGCGGGTATAGGCTTCTATGTTGCCTTTGGTGGCCGGGACTTTGCCGTCAAGGAACTGATTCCAAGCCGTTTCCAGGAAGGAACGCATGGCGGCGGCATCTTCCCAGTCGGCCGTGACGCCAGCCTTTGTATCGGCCAGTACCCTTGCCATGGCGCCGTCCTTCTGGCCGACACCCAGCACGGGCCGCCGGGCCGCCAGATACTCGAACAGTTTGCCGGGGAGGATGGGCCGATATTGGGGGTCGTTACGCAGCGGGAGGATGAGCACCGCTGCGGCGCGCTGCTCCCGCACAGCTTCCGCATGGTTGCAGGGGCCCAGCGCCACAACATTGGCGGAAAGGCCCTCACGGTCAATTGCTTCCAGGATTTCCTTATCCACGCGGCCCACCAGGCGCAGGCGGAGCGCTTCCCGGAATGCGGGGTCATCGGCCGCCATCTGGCCCAGCACCTTCCACAGCGTGAACGGGTTGCCGTCGGAGGCAAAAAGGCCGGTATGGGCAATGTTGAAATGTCCGTCCTTTCGGGGTAACAGACGGGGGGCGAAATCCTCCTCGTCAAAGCCATTTGTTATGCACGCAACCGGCGTATTTGTTTGAGCCTGAAATTCTTCCTGCACCAGCGGCGTTACCGCCAAAACCGTGGAGCACTGGTCCAGCACGGCCTGCTCCTGCTTGCGCAGTTTCTTCCAGGTGCACTCCGTCATGGGCAGATGCTTGAGGTAATACATCCGGCTCCAGGGGTCCCGGAAATCCGGAATCCACGGAATACCCAAAGCCTTGTGCAAACGCTGGCCGATGAGATGGACAGAGTGCGGCGGACCGGTTGTAACCATCACATCCACAGGATGTTCCGCCAGGTATTTCTTAAGGAAGCGGACACTGGGACGGACCCAGCCTACACGCGGGTCCGGCACAAACAGATTGCCCCGGATCCATAGGGAAAGCTTCTGCTTCCAGGTCTTCTTCCCGCTGGAGATTTCCGTGACCACCTTCATGTCCGTGCTGGCGCCTTTTCCCATGAGCTTCCGGTAAATGCCATACGGCTCAAAGATGGGATGGCGGATAACTTCCACACTGGCGGGCACTTCGGCCTCCAGGGTGGGATCCAAAGAAGGATAATCGGCATTCTCCGGAGCGTATACAACCGGCTGCCAGCCCTCTGCAGGCAGGTATTTGCAGAATTTCACCCAGCGCTGCACGCCGGATCCTCCAGACGGCGGCCAGTAATACGCTATGACAAGGACACGATTCATATTCCCAGCTCTTCCTTCATGGCGCGCAGGAGGTCAAAGGCCTGGAGCGGGGTCATGTTGTTAAGATCGGCCCCCTTGAGACGGTCCCGGAGGGATTCCAGGAGCGGGTCGTCCAGCTGGAACATGGAAAGCTGGATGCTGCCGTCCTTTTCCACATGACCGTCCCGGGTATTGTGCGGTTTCACGGGTGTGAGTGCGCCCGCCAGTTCCAGGGCCTGGCTGTTCTCCAGGGCCTTCAGCGTGCGTTCCGCACTTTCCAGGACCGGCCCCGGCATACCCGCCATCCGGGCCACGTGGATACCGAAGCTGTGGGCGGAGCCGCCTTCTTTGATCTTGCGCAGGAAAATGACCTCCCGGCCCACTTCCTTCACCGTCACGTGGAAATTCTTCACCCGCGGGAATAGGCCTTCCAGGTCGTTGAGTTCATGATAATGGGTGGCAAACAGGGTCTTGGCGCCCTTGCCGTATTCGTGGATGTATTCCACAATGCCGCGGGCGATGGACATGCCGTCGTAGGTGGAAGTACCCCGGCCAATCTCGTCCAGCAGTACCAGCGAACGGGCGCTGAGGTTGTGCAGGATCATGGCCGTTTCCAGCATCTCCACCATGAAGGTGGATTCGCCCCGGGAAATGTTGTCCGTGGCACCCACGCGGGTGAACAGCTTGTCAAAAACGCCGATCCGCGCCGCATCGGCCGGAACAAAAGAGCCGATCTGGGCCATGAGCACAATGAGGGCCGTCTGCCGCAGCAGAGCGCTCTTACCCGCCATATTGGGACCGGTGAGGATGATAATCTGCTGATTCTCCGAGTCCAGATAAACGTCGTTGGGCACGTACTGCTCTCCCGGCGGCATTAGCGTCTCAATAACCGGGTGACGTCCCGCCTTGATGTCCAGCGCCAGGGATTCATCCATCTCCGGGCGGCAGTAATGCCGGGCCGATGCCTGCTCCGCGAACCCCGCCAGCACATCCACCTGTGCCATGATGCGGCTGTTGCGCTGAATCTGGGCAATCTGCTGCTGGATGTGGCCGATAAGGGCGCCGTACAGACGCGTTTCTATCTCGTAAATGCGACTTTCGGCCGTAACAATCTTTTCCTCGTATTCTTTAAGTTCCTCTGTAATGTAGCGCTCTGCATTCACCAGGGTCTGCTTCCGGATCCACTCCGGCGGCACCTGGTTCTTGTACGCGTTCCGGACCTCAATGTAGTAGCCAAAAACGTTGTTGTATGCTATTTTAAGAGAGGAAATGCCCGTTCTCTCCGCTTCCCGCTGCTGCATCTGGAGGAGGTAATCCTTGCCACTGCCGGAAAGGTTCCGGAGGTCGTCCAGTTCCGGGTCCACGCCCTCCGCTATCACCGGACCCTTGCCAATCTGGGCAGCCGGTTCCGGAGCCAACACACGCTGAATCTCTTTAAGGACTTTTTCACAGCTGGCCAGGCCTTTCAGGAGACTGTCCACCGGACTTCCGGCACAGCGTTCCCGGATGGGTCGCATGAGGGACAGGCCCCGGCCTAATTGGATTACTTCCCGCGGAAGCGCCTTCCCCGTGGCCACCCGACCCAGGATTCTCTCCAGGTCCCCCATTTTGCCGATATCGGCCTGGGTTTCCTGCAGAACCTCCTGATTTTCAGTGAAGTATTGAACGATGTCGTAACGGGCGTTAAGCTCTTTAAGGTCCAGGATGGGAAGGGCCAGCCAGTTGCGCAAGAGGCGGGCTCCCATGGGCGAGGAACATTTGTCCAGCGTCTCCACAAGCGACACACCGTCTTCTCCGGCGCTGCTGCGGAACACTTCCAGATTGCGGAGCGTGAACTTGTCCATCCAGACAAATTTCCGCTCGTCAATACGGCCGATAGAACAGATGTTCTTAAGTTCCACGTGTTGTGTTTGCTCCAGATACACCATCAGGGCTCCCGCGGCGCACAATCCCAGCGGATAAGATTCAACGCCAAAGCCCTTGAGGCTCTCTACGTGGAGCTGCCTTTTAAGGCGTTCCACGGCAGCGTCATAGACAAACGCCCACTCGTCAATGGTGGTGCAGAAATAGTCCCCAAAGCGTTCCCGGACGCCTTTTTCGTATCCCCGCTGCAGTACCAGTTCCTTGGGATTCAGGGATCCCAGCAGGGTGCCAATATATTCCAGCGTTCCCTGGGCCACTTGGAACTGCCCGGTGGAAACATCCAGGAAGGCGGCTCCGCACTGATCCTTTTCAAACACCAGCCCGCAGAGGAAATTGTTTTCCTTCACCTCCAGCATGTTTTCCCCAAAGGAAATGCCCGGCGTTACAATTTCCGTAATGCCGCGCTTGACTAGTTTCTTGGCAAACTTGGGGTCTTCCAGTTGGTCGCAGACGGCCACTTTGAATCCGGCCCTAACCAACTTGGTAAGGTAATTCTCCAGGGCGTGATGCGGAAAACCAGCCATAGCCACCGGTCCTTTTTCCCCGTTGGATTTCTTAGTCTGGACCAGGCCCAGCACCCGGGAAGCCGTAACGGCATCGTCCGAATAGCATTCATAGAAGTCTCCCACCCTGTAGAGCAGGATGGCCTCGGGGTGTTGTGCTTTCACCTCGAAGTAATGCCGCAGCATGGGGGTATCTTCCGCAATTTTTGCCATGAATTACAAAAATACAAAAAATTATCGGAAGCCCGTCTATCTAAAGCAGTAGATTGGTGAAGAACACCCCCAGGATGCCAACGGGGGCCACGTAGCGGATAAGGAAGTAGAAAATCTTATAAGACACCCTGTTGCATTGGCCGCCGTTGGTGAGTTCGTCACGCACGGCCGGCTTGGTGAGTTTCCAGCCCACAAAGAGGGTGAACACCAGGCCGCCGATGGGCATCAGCCAATCCGAACACAGGTGGTCCAGGAAGTCGAAGAAGGTGTTCCCCAGAATCTTGACCTCACTCATCGGCCCGAAGGAAAGGCTGCACAGGATGCCCACCACCCAGGTGAACAGGGCCATCAGGAGCGTTGCCGGAACGCGCTTGAAGCCCTTTTCCTCCGTTAGGAAGGCCACACCCACCTCCAGCATGGAGATGGCCGATGTAAGCGCCGCCGCCAGGATGGATACAAAGAAGACGATGGAGATGATGGAGCTCACAACCGGTGCCGAAACCGCCATTTTGTTAAAAATGAACGGCAGCGTTTCAAACACCAGTCCGGGGCCCGCTCCGGGCTCAATTCCCGCCGCAAACACCGCCGGAATCACGGCAAAGGCCGCCATGATGGCAAAAACCAAGTCGCTTGCAGCCGTTCCCAGACCGGAAGCTATGAGGTTCTCCTCCTTTTTCACGTAAGAAGAATAAGTGAGGATGGTACCAACGCCCAGCGAGAGGGAGAAGAAAGCCTGGCCCAGCGCGGCCGCAAAGGCATCGGCGTTGAGCTTGGTGAAATCCGGCTTCAGGAGGTAGGTCACGCCTTTCCCGGAGCCCGTCAGGGTGAGGGAATACACAATGAGCACCACGATGAGCACAAACAGCACCGGCATGGCAATGTTGGAGAATTTCTCAATTCCCTTTTTCACGCCGCCCAGCACAATCCCGGCCACCAGGGCAATGAACACCGTATGCGAAAGGATGGGTTGCCAGGTGGAGGAAATGAAACTGCCGAAAAAGCCGGAAACCGCCTCCGGCGAGGCCGATGTAAAATCGAAGGAAAGCGACTTGAAAAGGTACTGGACCGACCAGCCGCCCACCACGGAATAATAGCTAAGGATTAGTAGCGGGGACACGATGGTTAGGATGCCCGCCCAATGCCATTTGGTTCCCGGAGCCAGGTCCCGGAGGGCGCCATAGGCGTTGGAACGGCTCCGGCGGCCGATTACAGACTCGGCAAAGAAAATAGGGAGGGCCACAAGCAGGCTGGCTACAATATAAAGCAGGATGAACGCCGCACCGCCATACTCTCCAAGAATGTACGGAAAGCGCCAGATGTTTCCCAGGCCGATGGCGGAACCCGCCATGGCCATTATCACCGCCGCGCGGCTGCCGAAATTCTCCCGCTGTTTCATCATAACACAAGCGACACTATCATGGCACCAATACCCAGGGGCGCCACATACCTGATGAGGAAATAAACCACCGGGAACAGCTTCACATTGCCCTTCTTGGTGCCGTTGTTGGTGAGTTCATCGAAAAGGGCCTGGCGGGGAAGTACCCAGCCGGCAAGTACCACCACCAGCACGCCGCCGGCCACCAGCAGGACGTTGGAAGCAAAGGAATCGGCAAAGTCAAAGAGCTGGAGTCCAAACACGTGAACCTCCTTGAGCGGGCCGAAGGAAAGCGAAGCCAGCGTTCCAAATGCGCCGCAGAGGAGGAAGAGCCACAGGCAGGCCTTCCGGCGGGAAATACCCTTGGTCTCCGTGAGATACGCAATTCCCACCTCTATGAGCGAAACGGACGAGGTAAGGGCCGCAAACAGGATGGTAAGGAAGAACAGGATGGCCGCCACGGAACTTAACACCGGCATCTGCTGTCCCATCTGCGAGAAGATGAAAGGCAGCGTGTCGAAAATGAGCCCGGGGCCGCTTCCGGGAGCAATTCCCGCCGCAAACACCGCCGGCATAATGGCAAAGCCCGCCAGATAGGCAAAGAGCAGGTCGCAAACAGATGTACCCACGCCGGCAACCATCAGATTCTCCTCCTTGCTCACATAGGAAGAATAAGTGAGAATGATGCCCATTCCCAATGACAGTGAGTAGAAACTCTGCCCCAGCGCATCCAGGAAGGTATGTCCCGTGACTTTGGAAAAATCCGGCTTTACCAAATACTCAACGCCTTTGGAAGCGCCTGGCAATGAGAGGGAATATACCGTAATGAGCACAATGAGCAGGAACAGCACCGGAATGCAGATCTTGCTGAACTTCTCAATGCCCGCCTTCACGCCGAACGCCACGATGAATACCGTTACCAGCAGGAAGCCCAGGTGACAGGCCAGGGGCGCCCAGGTGCGGCCGATAAAGGCTTCAAAAGTGCCCGTAAGCTGCTCCGGGGGTGTATGGATAAAGTTGAGCCCGCAGGCCTGGAACAGATAGTCCAGCGACCAGCCGCCCACCACGGAATAGTAGGAGACAATCCACAGCGGGGTTATTACGGTGAGCATGCCCAGCCATTTACCTGCCCGCCCGGGGATGAGGGAGGAAATGGCCATACGGCTGTTGGTGCCCGCGCGCCGTCCCAGCACCGATTCCGCCAGGAAAATGGGCAGGGAAAGGAGCAGGGTAAATACAATATAGATAAAAATGAACGCAGCTCCGCCGTTCTCTCCGGCCAGATAAGGGAAACGCCAGATGTTTCCCAGGCCGATGGCCGAGCCCGCCATTGCCATTATCACGGCCGCGCGGCTACCGAAGTTTTCTCTTGCTGTCATGTTAAGTCCGTTACTAAGGCAAAGATAAGGAATTCTTTAAAAAAATCATTACATTTGTCGTATGCAACAATACCTGGACCTGCTTAGACACATCCGCGCCAACGGCGTCATGAAAGAGGACCGCACCGGTACCGGCACCCAAAGCGTGTTCGGCTATCAGATGCGCTTCAACCTGGCCGACGGATTCCCGCTCCTCACCACCAAGAAGGTACACCTCAAATCCATCATCTATGAGCTTCTTTGGTTCCTGGCGGGAGATACCAACATCAAATACCTGCAAGAACACGGCGTCTCCATCTGGGACGAGTGGGCCGATGAAAACGGCAATCTGGGCCCCGTCTACGGCTATCAGTGGCGCAACTGGCCCGCACCGGACGGACGGGTAATCGACCAGATTTCAATGGTCATCGACACCATTAAGCGTAATCCGGACTCCCGCAGGATGCTGGTTACGGCCTGGAATCCGGCCGATGTGGAAAAGATGGCCCTGCCGCCCTGCCACTGCCTGTTCCAGTTTTATGTGGCTGGTGGAAAACTCTCCTGCCAGCTGTACCAGCGCAGTGCAGACGTGTTCCTGGGCGTGCCCTTCAACATTGCATCCTATGCGCTCCTCACCCTTATGGTTGCCCAGGTCACCGGACTGGAGCCCGGCGAATTTGTGCACACCACGGGAGATACGCATCTATACAAGAACCATTTCGAGCAGGTGGCCCTGCAGCTCTCCCGGGAGCCGCGCCCCCTGCCCGTGATGAAGCTGAACCCGGACGTCAAGTCCATCTTTGATTTCAAGTACGAAGATTTCACCCTGGAAGGCTATGACCCCTGGCCTGCCATCAAAGCACCCGTCGCCGTTTAAAATGGATAAGTGTCTAATAGTAGCCGTGGCCGACAACTGGGGCATCGGCGTAAAGAACGACCTCCCCTGGCACATTTCGGAGGATTTGCAGTATTTCAAGCGCACCACTCGCGGCTATCCCGTGATCATGGGCCGCACCACCTACTTCTCCCTGCCCCGGCATCCGCTTCCAGGGCGCAAGAACATCGTCCTGAACCTGGGCGGCGAAGACATCCCGGAAGCCACCTGCGTGTATTCCTTTGAAGAGGCCTTCAAGGAAGCCGAAGCCACCGGGGCGGAAAAATGCTTTGTGATGGGCGGCGCCTCCGTCTACCGCGCAGCCCTGCCGCTGATGGACCGGCTGTATATCACGCACGTGCACACGGAGGTGAAGGATGCCGATGTCTTTTTCCCGGAGATAGACCCGGAGGTGTGGGAACGCATAAGCACCTCCGAAACCAAAACGGACCCGGAGACCGGATACCGCTTCGAATTTGTCATTTACGAACATAAGCATATGGATATCAAAAAGGAATTGCAGGGAACAACCCCGGATGGAAAGGAAATCCTCTCCTACACCCTCAAAAACGCCTCTGGCGCGTATGTAAAACTGTGCAACATCGGCGCCGCCATCACTTCCATAGTGGTTCCGGACAAGAAAGGCAAGCTGGAGGACGTTGTCCTGGGTTATGCCAATCCCCTGGACTACTTTGGAGACGGCCCCTGCATGGGCAAGGTGCCCGGCCGCTTTGCCAACCGTATTGCCAAGGGCAAGTTCACCCTGGACGGCAAGGAGTACACCCTTCCTGTGAACTGCGGCCCCAACCACCTCCACGGCGGTCCCAAGGGTTTCATGAACCAGGTCTGGGACAGCCGGATAGAAGGTAACTCCGTGGAATTCATGTACTTTTCGGAAGACGGCGAGGAAGGTTATCCCGGCAATATGAAGGTGGTGGCACACTACACCTGGAGCGAGGACAATTCCCTCAAGCTCATCCTCACGGCGGAATGCGACGCCCCCACGGTGGTCAACCTCACCAACCATGTATATGTGAACCTGAACGGAGAAGGCTCCGGCACCGTGCTCAACCACAAGCTGGAACTGAACTGCTCCCAGTGGCTTCCCACGGACAGTACCCTCATTCCGGAAGGCGACCCTGCCGATGTGGCCGGAACGCCCATGGACTTTGTGGAGGCCAAGCCCATCGGCCAGGACATCAAGGCCGATTTCCCCGCCCTCAAATATGGCAAGGGCTATGACAACTGCTGGCTCATTGACGGCGCCATGCCTGGCCAGCTAACCCCCGTTGCAGAGCTCTGGGGAGACGTTTCCGGACGCCACATGGAGGTGCTCACCACCCAACCCGCCGTGCAGGTATACACCGGAAACTGGCTCAAGGGCAGCCCCAAGGGCAAGAGCAAGGAATACGAGGATTACGACGGCGTGGCCATCGAATGCCAGAAGTGCCCGGATTCCCCCAACCGGCCGGACTTCCCCTCCACCGAGCTAAGGCCCGGCGAGGTGTACGAAGAGGCTATTATCTGGGTTTTCGACTAAAGCGTTTCCAGGAACGAAAGCACATTCTCCTGAGGGGTGTCCTTCAGGAGAATTTTTTTATCCCTGTCCAAAAGATACAGGGAAGGGATGCCGCGGACGCTGTAAATCCGGTCCTCGGAAATGGCCAGCCGATGGTCGTAGCCGCAGATCCAGTCTGCGGGGAAATCGGCCGCCTGGGCCTTCCATTCGTCAATTTCCGGGTCTATGAACACATCCACCACCTTGAGCCGACCCTGGGCGATGGCCGAAGTGGCCTGCGGAAGCTGCTGCATGGCTTCCATGAGTTCCCGGCAGGCATTGCAACCGGGATTGCCGAAGATGAGAAGGGTATAATCGGCCTTGATGCCGTGCAGGGTGTGCACCTTGCCGCGGATATCCGTGAAGGGGAAGTCCGTTGCCACGGAGCCGATGGGGTTCCGGGAGCACATTTCCGCGTCGTAGCGGTATTTGGGCTTGTATTTTTCGTCCACCAGGTCCGACTGCGCCAACAGGGACGCATACACGCCGTACAGATCGTCGCAGCGGAGGGGGGAGTTAGGGTCGTACAGGTACTTGTTCAGCAGTTCCGACATCTTGGGGAACATATTGGATTCCGGATAGCGCAGGCCAAAGGCCTCCACCTTACCGAAGAAATGGGCCACGGCATCCTTGGCCTTGGAAATGGAGACATTCTGCAGCAGGGTACCGAACAGTCCCATCTGCCGTTCCACTTCCTCCAGGTCCACGCCGTTCACCGTTACGGAGTCGCAGTAATAAACGGCCGATGTGTCCGTGAACTTGTCCCAAAGGTGGCTTATCATAAAGTTCACCCGGTCCTGCCCGTCGGAAAGCATGGCAGGAATACTCACTTCCGGAAACGCTCTCTTAACCGGCTGGGCGGGCGTTTTTGCCGTCCGTCCTCCGCAAGAGAGCAGGAGCAGTCCCGCTCCCAATAAACAAAGAATCCGTCTCATACAACTGCAAAAGTAGTCTTTTTTTTGTAGATTTGTACGCATGAGACGTCTTTTAGCGGTAATAGGACTGCTGGTGCTTGTTTCCACAGGCGCCCGGGCACAGTTTTTCACCAACGGAACGGACCCGGGATACCTGAAGTGGAACAGCATAGAAACGTCTAATTATCAGGTACTTTACCCTAGAGGTGCGGACTCCCTGGCCCGGAATTACGCCCGGCTTCTGGAGCGCTTCCGCGTACCTTCCGGCTATAGCATCGGCTTCACGCCCGGGGATCTTCAGTGGAGCAAGAAATTGCCCGTGGTGCTGCACCCTTTCAACGGCTATTCCAACGGTTCCGTGGGCTGGGCCCCGTCCCGGATGGAAATCTATACCATTCCTGAGCCCCTGGGCGGAAACCCCGTTCCCTGGGAACTCCAGCTCATGACGCATGAACCCCGACACCAGGCCCAACTGCAAATGGGTTTCACCGGCTGGCTCAAGTATCTGGGCTATCTTACGGGAGAAGCGGCCAGTCCGCTGGGTTTCCTGTTTTACCTGGATCTGGGCTTGGCCGAAGGAGACGCCGTAGCCGCGGAAACAGGCTTTGGCTATGGCACCCGCGCCCGCACGGCCGATTTCCTCAACTATTACCGCGTGGCCCTGGACCAGGGAGATTTCCGCTCCTGGGACCGCTGGCGCTATGGTTCCTACAAGCATTTTACGCCGGACTATTATACGCTGGGGTATATCACCATCGGCGGTGTACGCTATATCTACGATTATCCTTTGTTCACGGCCGATTTCCTGGCACGCTCCCGCAAACACCCCTTCAGTTTCACCCAGCGGAACATGAAGAAAACGGCCGCCAAACGTTCTGGAAAGCCGTTTAAGGAAACCTTCACAGAAGTGCTGGAGGGTCTTAACAACCAGTGGCGGGAAGAGGCGCGCGCCCGCGAGCCCTTTATCCCGCAGGAGCAGCTCACCCAGGCCAAAAGCCTTCCCCGCTCCTATTCTTCCACCGTTTTCCTGGGAGGGACCCTCTTCCTGTTAAGGGAAGACCATGCGCGTGGAAAGGAACTGGTGGCTCTCCGGGACGGAAAGGAAGATATTATTGCTCCCATGTCCCACAGCGCCCTGGCCCTGTGGAAGGACGATAGTTTCCTGCGTCTGTACTGGGCCGAAACCGTAGTGAATCCTCGCTGGGAGCTCTCCCACCGTTCCATCATCCGCTATTACGACGCGGCAAGGAACAAAATTGCAGACCTCTCCAAGGAAGGCCGCCTCTACAATCCCAGGCCATCGGCCGACGGACTTCGCGTGCTCACGGTGGAATACCCCTGGGACGGCGGCAGTTACCTGACGGTCCTCAGCGCCATGGACGGCTCTGTGCTGCAGCGAATCCGCGTTCCGGACGGCATCCAGGCCACAGAAGCCACCTGGTGGACGGACGGCGTTTTCTACGTTTTCGGTATCTCGGAGGAGGGTTACGGCCTGTACAAAATGGCCGATGGGCAGTGGAGCGCTGTCCTGGAGCCGTGTATCCAAAAGGCCGTGAACCTGACAGGGGACGGCCGGTACCTGGAGTGGATTTCGGACCGGGACGGTTCCAACGAGCTGTACCGGTATTATCCGGAGGAAGGGCGGCTGGTGCAGATGACATCGGCCCGCTACGGACTTACGGACGCGGCCGAGGATAACGGATTCCTCTATTACGTGTCCCAGACGCTGGACGGAACCATGCTTTACCGCACCCCCATGGACGTCCTGCAGCCCCGCGAAGTGCAGTTTGCCGATGTTCACACCTACCCCATGGAAGATGTGCTGGTGGCGCAGGAAAGGGCGCTGGGACCTGTTCCATCGGCCGATGAGCCGGTGGAGATATCGGCCCCCAAGCCTTATAGTAAGCTCCTGCACCTCATGCGTTTCCATACCTGGCTGCCCTTCTATGTGAATTACGACGCCATTGAGTCGCAGAGCCTGGATTTCTCCTATGAAACGGCTTCTCTGGGCCTCACAGGCTTCTTCCAGAACAGCCTGGCCACAACGTCCGGCTATGTGGGCTACAGCGCCCATCCGGACACGGAAAAGGACGGCCCCTGGATGCATTCCCTGCACGGAAAGATCACCTACACGGGGCTGTATCCCGTTTTGGAAGCCTCCTTCGACCTGGGCGGAAGCCATGCCCGGCAGTATTACCTTAACCAGTATGACAGCCCGTCCCAGACAACCCTGGCCGCCACTTCCTATCTAAGGCGGGATCCGCTTTATGCGATCCGGTTCAGCGCCTATATCCCTTTGCGGTTTAACAAGGGCGGCATGCTCTCCGGCGTGGTTCCCAAGCTGTCCTACACCCTTTCCAACAGCGGTTATTCCACCAGAAAAGTCCTGTGGAGCATTCCGGGGCAGTTCTTCTCCGGCATTCCCGCCTGGTATCACATGTCCGGCTACAAAGAAGGTGTCAATACCTCCATCCAACGCATTACGGCCTCCATCCGGGGCTATTTGATGCTTCCCGTAGCCCAGGCAGCCGTGTATCCACGCCTGGGCGTGGGCCTGGAAACGGGCTACAGCTTCCGTCCGGGGCTTACCAACATGTTCTCTCCCAATTTTTACCTGTACGGATACGGCTATCTGCCGGGACTTTGGCTGCCGCAGGGACTCCGTCTTACGGGTATCTACCAGCAGCAGTTTAACAGGAAGGATTTCCAGTTTGGAGAAATGTATGCCAGCGTGCTGCCGCGCGGATTCTCCGGATCGGTGGGAGCGCAGGTGGCCTATGAATACTCCACGCAGTACCGCGTAACGGCCGATTATGCCATTCCCATCTATGTGGGAGACCTTTCCCTGGGGCCCGTGACCTATATCAAGAACTTCCTCCTCACGCCGCATTTCGACTTCACCGGTTTCCAGGGCGGGAACCTCTGGAGCGCCGGCGCGGACCTGTCGGCCCAAATCGGCCATCTGTTCTTTATCAATTTCGACGGCTCCGTGGGCGTGTCCTTCTCTTATCTGGGCGGTTCCTGGTACAGCAATGTGGCCGAAGGGAAACCCTTCAGCGTGAGCATGATATTCAGCTTTGACATTTAGCGGAAGAAGCGGTCCAGCCAGGCGGCGTCCACCTGGGCAAAGCCCGCTTCGGGACGGATGGAGGGGTTTCGGCCCAGGATGCCCCGGGCGTCTTCGTACACGTTGAATCCTATATTCACCACCTGCATCTGGCCATTTAGCGGGAAAGCCAGAACCATCTCATTATCAGGGCCATCCATACGCAGGAAACGCAGTTTGGCATCCATCATTTCCGGATTCTTGGCGCTAAGTTCCCGGCGGGTTACCCATTTGCACATTTCCATGGCCACATCGTCCAGGCCGGCCTCATGGATATTCACCTTTTCCACCAGGTCTCCTACTTCCCTTACGCGGCGGAATGTATAGCCTTCCAGCTCTTTCACGGCTTCCTCCACTTCCTTGGGCGCTTCTTGCCCATCCGGGAGAAGCCATACCATGAGCCGGGCCTCCGGGTCGTGATATAAAGTCTGGTATTTCAGGAGGTTCCGGGTTCCGCAGTACGGGCATTCCCATACAAAGAGGGAACCGTCCCGGACCCGGGCTTTGAGTTCCGGATCCTGGACGGTATTGATGCGTTCCACCGGTTCCACCTGCGTGGTCCGGTGACAATGGCTACAGCTTGCGGGCACCATCGCTAATTACTACATCGTAAATCTTGGGGGCGTGACCGAATTTCTCCGTGAACTTCTCCGTTGCCTCCTGGATAAAGTGCTGATACAGCTCTTCCTTCACCAAGTTGATAGTGCAGCCGCCAAAACCGCCGCCCATTACGCGGGAGCCGGTTACGTCACACTTGCGGGCCAGCTTGTTCAGGAAGTCCAGTTCCTCGCAGGAGACCTCGTACAGGCGGCTGAGACCGAAGTGGGTCTGGTACATCATCTCGCCCACGGTCTCATAGTCGTCCCGCTCCAAGGCGTCGCAAACGTCCAGCACGCGCTGAACCTCGCCAATCACATATTCGGCCCGGAGGAAGTCCTCCTGGGAGATCTGGTCCCGGACCTCGTCCAGCCATACGCGCTTGGCGTCCGACAGGAATTCCACGTCCGGATGGTTGGCCCGGATGGCTGCAGCGGCCTTTTCGCAGGATTCCCGGCGCTTGTTATATGCGCTGGAAGCTAGTTCGTGCTTTACGCAGGTGTCCAGCAGCACCACTTTGTAGCCTTTGGGATGGAAGGGGAAGTATTTGTACTCCCCGGTCTTGCAGTTGAGGCGGATCAGGGAGCCTTCTTTGCCAAAGAGAGAGGCAAACTGGTCCATGATGCCGCACTTGACGCCGCAGTAATTATGCTCCGTGCTCTGGCCGATTTTTGCCAGCTCGTACTTCTCTATGCCGTTGCCGTTAATCTCATTGATGGCATAGGCAAAAACGCTTTCCAGGGCCGCGGAAGAGCTTAGGCCAGCGCCCAGGGGCACATCGCCGGCAAAGACGGCGTTGAAGCCGGCCACCTTTCCGCCCCGCTTGATGGTTTCCCGGCACACGCCGAAGATGTAGCGGGCCCACTGCTGCTGGGGCTTGTCCTCTTCCCGGAGGCCGAATTCCACGAATTCGTCATAGTCTAGGGAGAAAACCTTCACCTTGTCCGTTCCGTTGGCCTTGATGGCCGCCATGATGCCAAAGTTGATGGCACCCGGGAACACATAACCACCGTTGTAGTCCGTATGCTCACCGATGAGGTTGATGCGGCCGGAGGACATGTAAAGGGGACTTTCCTCTCCAAAGAGGGTCTTGAATTTTTCTTGAATCTTGGTTTTCATATACAGTGTAATTAATTGGCGCGTATCTACAAAGATAGTGAAAATATCTCTATTGGCGAAGGCCCCAGACCGACGGGTCGTAGGCCGCCTCCACGTATTCCTCCAGGTCGTCCGGAAGGGCGGGATAAAAGTCCAGCCCAGTAAGCAGTTCCAGATCGTCCACGGAAAGGGCGCATTTCTCCAGATAATAGCGATTGGCGTCGTTCTGCATCACAAAGGCCACAGCCTGGTAACGGATGCCGTCATGCACCAGCGCCACCTTGAAAAAAGCGTCCGGAACCACTACTTTATCCGGGCCGATGGTCCCGTACTTGTTGTCTCCGATAATGGGTCCTGAGACCACCCAAACGCGGCCATACTGACGCGCCCATCGGCGGATCTGCTTCTCCAGATACTGCCAGTCCTTGTTGTTCAATTCCTCCCGCTGGGGGCAGATGTTTAGGAAATAGAAGGTTTCCGACATGGCCTCGTCGCTCCAGAAGAAGTCTCCGGCCGGCGCCATGTGGCCCCTGGTCCAGCCGCTGCGGAAATAGTCCTCCCGCCGAGCCTGTTTTCCCTGGAAATTGAAGTCCATGGAGAACTCCTTGTCCTCCCGGGTGGCTTCTCCGTGGGTTTCCTCCTCCGTTAGCTCGTACGCCACCCAGTTGGGGATGAGCGTCTTGGTGTTGTAGGAAGTTACATACCCCTGGTACTCCACAATGTTATCCTGGGGTGCCGGCGCCGGAATCTCCAGTCCCTGAGGCGCTTCCATAAGCATCTCGCAAGAAGCAAGCAGAAACGGGAAAAGCAATATGCCCAAAATCTTCTTCATACTACAAAGATACATTATTTTCCTTAAAGGTTGGTATACCTCCTGTTAACCCGCGGGTGTACATATCATGAACCTGCGGGTGTACATACCTGCTACGAACATGAAAGTGTTGTTTTGTCGTGCTATTTTTGTTCATACCTCCATCTTTTCTGTCTTATCGGCCCGTTTGGGGGAGATATGAACATCAAAACCGCACTGAAATGGTGTTCTGGTGTTCATATCCATTTTAACGCAACGGGACAGAGCCTCCCAAACCGTCCTTGTCATATGGCCAGGCAACGGGATATTTGATAAACACTGCTATGGAACCTTCTATACAGATCGTTGGCTATAGCTGTTTTTGTTTTACCGGAAAGCTGGTAAACCGATTGGGCTGAATACTTTGGAACATATTCTGTATCAATTAATTTACAAAGCTCCAAATCTGTCATTCCATTGCGCCCGAACCGCGCTTTCTCGTTCTGGAGCATTTCGGTAATTGTCTTTTCCCTTGAAGGAGCAAATTGTATAACCGCCTTTTCCATATCCTCCAGGGTTATGGGCGGGACTCCGTTGCCGTCTTTCTCCTGTTCCTTGTACCAGTCTGCTGCACTCTTTCTGGAAAGCAAATAGTTAAATGCCTGCGGCGTAGCAAAAAGGTTTTCTACCAGAGCCACTTCCAGGACGCTTTCCCGGAGGAAGACGCCCTCCACCCCCATTTTCCAGGAGGGGTCATACATGGCTCTCCGCGGTAGTACTTTACGAATCTGTGCCGGAGACAAGAGCAGGTCCGGAACATGGTTTTTCCCAAGCTCTTCCCGAAAATAAGCATTTGCAGAACTGTACGGATAAGAAAACGGGGTGGCAGCAATACCATGATGAACCACGTTCCGGATTATATATACCAGGGCGGTTATCAAGTGTTGCGTTCCCTCCAGCGTTGCTATAAAATACCCCGGATCTCCCAAAGGACCTTTTCTGTCATATTTGGCATTGAACTGGCGCGTGTAGGAACTCCGGGCCGTTCTTGCCAGTTCTTAGGGACACTCGGAATAGTATGCTCCGTGATGATGGGTTGTAATAAACGTTTCGGCCAAGCACTTGCTGCCGGTTTTACAAAGGGCGGAACACAAAGAGTTAAAAGCGGTATTCATATCGTCCGCATTGCGATACATAACCTCTTTATGCGACGTAAAACAAAGGTGAACCGGTTGTAACATGATTTGATATGTACATTAATGTTTGCATAGAACGGCGAGTTTGCGTTCATATCTCCGGAATTCAACCCGGATATAGCGGTTTTCTGGAGATATGTACATGGAAAATAGGTGGCATGGCGCTTTTCCTGTTCATATCAGGTATGAACGGCGGGGGAACGGTGCCGGACAGTGAGAGGGGTGCTGGGGGCTAGGGCGGGAGGAGGATTTCCAGCCATATGGGGCAGTGGTCGGAGACGCCGCCCTGGTAGCGGGGGCCGGAGTAGGTGCGGAGGGGCTTGGTGCCGCCGTGGGCAGCGTCGGGGACCTGGAGGAAGGGGATGTAGAGAATGGACATGCGGGCCGGGAGGAGAGCCGGGGAAACGTAGAACATATCAATTAAGTTCCACGCACCATCATATTTGATGGTTCCACACCCTTTCGAAAAAAGTTCCACAGCCTGTGGAACAAGGGTGGGTTCCAGGAGCCCATAAACCGGATTAGCAGGGGTGTCATTGAAGTCTCCGGTGGCTATAATGCGGTTTTCTCCCAGGGCCGACAGGGAATCGGCCAGGAAACGCAAGCGTTCCACGGCAAGGCGTCTGCGGGGCTCGGAAACGGACGATCCACCATACTTGGAAGGGTGATGATTCACCAATACGGCAAAGTGCCCAAAAAGGCCGGAAAAGCGGCAAAGAAGGATATCCCGGGTGGCCATTACGGTATCGGCCTGGAAGAGGTGGCAGGGGCGGGCGTCTTCCAACTTCAAGTGGGAGCGCCTGTAGAGCAGCGCCACATCTATTCCCCGGGAATCCGGCGAATCAAAGTGCACGTATTCATAGTCCAGCTTCCGCAGCGCCGTCCCTTGCAGCAGGCGCCTGAGCACAAAGGCGTTCTCCACCTCGGCAAAGCCAATCACATCCGGCAGTCCTCCTTCGGCCGATCCAGCCCAGAGAATCCCTTTGGCAATGGCGTTGCACTTGGCATTGAAGCGTTTCCGCGTCCATCGGCGCTCTCCCAGAGAGGAGAATTCCGCATCGGAGACGGAAGTGGAGTCGTTCCGGTAGTCAAAAAAGTTCTCCAGGTTCCAGAACATAACCCGAAGTGTATCGGCCTTTGGCTGCAACAGGGCCAGCAGGCAAACCAGCACAATCTTTCCCATAGCTCCAAAGATAAGGAACCCCAGCCGATTTCATCGGTTGAAACGTTAAAATGTTACGAAATAATTCAACCGATTTCTATTATATTTGCACTATGTCTATAGGAAAACATGCAGGGAACCCAAGACCGCCGCACATTACCAGTGCGGAGGCCATGTTGGAGACCATCCTGGAGCTGGGAATAGTACCGTTCTTTGAGAACGTTATTCCCGGCTATTCCATAGAGGAAATGACGCCCCGGAGCAACTGGTTCGACGGTCAGGAAGACCTCTGCCTCACGCCCTGGGACTGGAAAATCCCCTGCGTTCAAAGCGGAGATGTGGCCTATGGCAAGTTCCTCCTGGGCGGAAAGGCGGCCTTTGCCACGGTTGAATGGTACCGGGAGCTACGGAATTACCGCCAGGCACAGGCAGCGTACCAACCGGATGCCGCCCAGCAGAAGATTCTGGACTATCTGGCCGAAAACGGCAGCATCGGCATCAAGGAAGTGCGCGGCCTCCTGGGTGTGAAAAAGGGTCAGGCCGATGCCATCATGACACGCCTGCAGATGCAGTGCCGGGTGGTTACCGGAGATATTACCCGCGTTTATCGGGGCGTAGACCTGCATTATAACGGCTGGCAGATTTCTTCCTTGTGCACGCCGGAAGCGCTGTTTGAATCGGCCCCCTTTACCAACATTCCCGGTTTTCCTTTTGCGGAAGAAGTCTCCCTTCAGGTGGACCACTCTCCCGGAGAGTCTTATGCCCGCCTGCAAGAAAAAATCCGCAGCCTCGTTCCCGAAGCTACGGATAAACAGATTGCACGCCTGCTGGGCTAGACGTTAAACAGGAAATGCATGATGTCGCCGTCCTGGACGACGTAGTCTTTGCCTTCGATGCCCATCTTGCCGGCAGCGCGTACGGCGGCCTCCGTCTTGTAGTTCACAAAGTCCTCGTACTTAATTACTTCTGCGCGAATAAAGCCGCGTTCAAAGTCCGTGTGGATAACACCGGCGGCCTTGGGAGCCTTGTCCCCGGCCACTATGGTCCAGGCGCGGCACTCATCGGCCCCGGCAGTGAAGAAAGTCCTGAGACCCAAGAGCTTATAGGCGCCCTGGATTAGGCGTACCACACCACTCTCCTTGAGGCCCATCTCTTCCAGGAACATCTGGCGGTCTTCGTACTCCTCAATTTCGGCAATCTCGGCCTCCGTCTTGGCGGCAATTACCAGAATCTCGGCGTCCTCGCCGGCAACCGCCTTACGCACGGCATCCACATATGCGTTTCCGCTGGCGGCCGATGCCTCGTCCACGTTGCACACGTACATGACGCGTTTGTTGGTAAGGAGATACAGGTCCTTGGCCATCTGCTCCTCTTCCGGATTCTCCGGAACCACTTCCCGGCAGTTCCTGCCCTGCAGCAGCACCTCCCTGTAACGAAGGAGTAACGAAAGCAGCTTTTTTGCATCCTTGTCACCGCCCGTAGTGGCCATTTTCTCCACCTTCTTGATGCGGTTCTCCACCGTTTCCAGGTCCTTGATCTGGAGTTCCGTGTCCACCACTTCCTTGTCTCGGACCGGGTCCACGGAACCGTCCACGTGCACAATGTTACCGTCGTCAAAGCAGCGGAGCACGTGCAGGATGGCGTCACATTCCCGGATGTTGGCCAGGAACTGGTTGCCCAGGCCCTCACCCTTGGAGGCGCCTTTCACCAGGCCGGCGATGTCCACGATTTCCACCGTAGCGGGAATGCTGCGCTTGGGCTGGCAGATCTCCGTAAGCACTTCCAGGCGTTTGTCCGGCACATTGGTAGAGCCCACATTGGGATCTATGGTGCAGAACGGGAAATTGGCGCTCTGGGCCTTTCCGGAGCTGATGCAATTAAACAAAGTAGACTTGCCAACATTGGGCAAGCCTACTATTCCACATTTTAAAGACATAATTATCTGTTAAAAGAAACGGGCGCGGTTGTCCTTGACCGTCTTGTCCATCATCACGGGAAGCAGCAGTTGCAGGCCGTAGCTGTTGTACTGGTTCTGGAGATTCTGGGCGTCGTCTTCCGTGTAGAAGGAACCGGTCTCACGGCCGTTTACACGGAACAGATAGGTACCCATGTTACCGGCAACGGGACCACCGAGCTTGTTCTCCGGAGTGGCAAACACAGCGCCGATGAAGGAAGGCTCCGTGGTGGGGGCCGAATTGGTGGAGAAGGTCACGTCCGTGAGGTTGCTGATCTGGAGACCCAGCTTTTCTGCGGCCTCTTCCAGCGTGCTCACACCCTGAAGCTGGGCGGCGATATCGTCGCGACGCTTCTGGGCGTATGCCTCATAATAGAGGTTGGTGCGGATGTTCTCGGCCACCTCTTCCAGCGTGGAATAACCTTCCTTGTGAGCGTCCTTGACGGCTGCAATGAAGAAGTAGTTATTGTCCACGGTGATGATGTTGGAGGCCTTTCCAGGCTTGTTGTCAAAGCACCAGCGGGTTACTTCCTTGGCATGGTCGATGGAACCATAGGTGTCCGTTCCCTCGTTGATGGTGAGGCTGCGGGAATAGATGCCGGTGGAGTCACAGGCGGCCTTGTAGTTGCTGTACTTGCCGGCTGCCTTGGTGGCAAGGATATTGGCCTGGTTGTAGATGCGGGCGTAGGTTTCCTTGCTGGGAAGGGTGGCCTTCTCAAAGATGGCTACCTGCTTCTTGGAAACAGGGGCGGTGGTCTTCACCACGTCCACTATGTGGGTGCCATACTGGGTGGTAAGAATGAACGGCTTACCCTTGGCGGCGGTAAAGATGGACTCGAAGCCGGGGATAATGGCATTCTGGGTCATCCAACCCAGGTTACCCAGTTCTCCGTCCAGGGCGTTGGCCTGATCGGCGGAATAGAGGGCGGCCAGGGCGGCGAAGTTGTTACCCTTCAGTTCGCCCAGCAGGCTGTCGGCCAGGTGACGGGCATCCGTACCCTGAAGCAGGATGTGGCGTACGTACACGGAATCCGGAATGTTGGCCTGATCCATGATGCGGGCGGCATAGAAGGTTTCGCCGGAAGAGATCACCGGGGAAACACCGGAAGCGTTGTCCTTTACAAAGTCGTCAATCTCCGCATTCACGGAACGAAGCTCTCCGGCCTTATACCAATACTCGCTCCACTGGCGGTCCGAGTTGCGCTGCAGGAAGGCACGCACGTTGTCCGTGGTGGCAAATTCCTCGTACTGGCCTACGAATTCCGTATTCTGAGCGGCGACATCATCACCGGAAGGAACCACCTCGAACACAGCGTATTCAATGTCGCGGGAAGCGTCCTGGCGGAAGCTTTCCTTGTGCTCATTGTAGAACTTCTTGATATCGGCCGATGAGATAACGATGGCGGTATCCATGGGGAAGTACGTGTTGGGGGATACCACGAAATCCACGTTGGCCAGGGTGTTGTTCTCCGAGATGGACTTCTTGAGTTGCAGGGCATTCTCGAAGTTGGAAGCGGTGAACAGGTTGCTGTACTTGGTGTCGTAACGGCTGATGCGCACCAGGTTCTGCAGATAGTTGCGGATCTGGCGGTACTGCGGATTCTCATCGCTGGAAGCCATCTCCATGAAGTCGCGCACCATGGCGGAGGAGATATTTCCATTCTCGTCCCGGAACAGACCGCTGTTTGCGATAACGGGGGAAATGTTATCACCCACAAACAGGTCTATCTGTTCCTGCTGGCCCACGTTGATACCGGCTTTCTGGATGGTGGGAATTACCAGATAATCCTGGACAAGGTTCTGCCAGGTTTGCTCACGCATCTGCTTCTGGGCATCTTCGCTGGAAGTGGAAACGCCGGTGAGCATCTGATTGATATCCGAATTCTGTTTTACCAACTGGTCGAAATCCGTATAGGAGATGGATTTACCGTTGATCTTGCCGACATCGTACTTGCTGGAAGCGGACTGGATGGTCTGAATGATGTCGGACGGATTTACAAGGAAGAGTAAAAGACCGAAGGCAATGATGAGCGATGCACCAATGCCGAATTTAGTTCTGATGGTCTCAAGAGCTGCCATTTTTTTATCTGTTTTTTAATTTTTACTCGATAAGGGCTGCAAAATTACGAAATTTCTTCCAATTAACCACTATTTTTTTAACATCGGCCCTATAAAATTAACAGAATCAATGACAACGACCGTTGAATCCTGCTCCACTACGAACTCATTATCGAAAGGAGAAAGCAGGATGGCGTTGCGCGCCATTTCGTCCGAACGCATGCCGTAACCCTGCAGTAAGCCGCTGGGAGAGGTCATTTTAATATAACAGTCGGTCCAGATTTCCTTGGCCTCCTGGTCCCAGTACAGGGTATCCGTTTCCATGGTCTCCTGTTTTATGACATTACGGATGACAACATGGTCAAAAACGGACCAGAGCTCTTTGTCTTTTCCGCCGATACGCTTGTCGTGGCGGGCCTTGCCGGAAACAATAGTGGTTTCCACAGAGCCGTCTTCGGCATATCCAAAGAAATGCACCCCCTGCGGAAACAGATCGAAAGAAAGGGAATCCTGCTCGTAAACCTCCAACCTGGGTGCCTCCACCCGGGTTTTCAGGACACCGTTCTCCGTTTGGACAAAGAACATGTCTTCTACTACCTGGATGGGGGTTACGTTAAGGTCCAGTTTTTCTGCCTCGGACAGACTACCCTTACACGAATAAACGACGAAAGCAACCGCCAGAGCGGTTGCCATCGTCTTGAATATGTCTTTGGTATTCACTACCTGTTGCTCACACGCACCGTGGTGGAGGCGGACATACCGCCGCAGGAAACGGTGTAGCTCTGGCCGGCGCTGAGGTCGTACATGAAGATTTCGCTGGCCTCCGGATAGTAACGGCTCACGCTGGAGATGGAGGCGGAAGCCTCATCGGCAACGGTGGGATCTGCGCTGCGGGCCTTCTGGTAGCAGTCCGTGGCGGCCCAGTAGCGGGCATACTTGTTAACCTCGCCGTCGCAGCTTACGGAAGCCCAGAGGTTACCCAGGATGATGTATGCCTTGCCGGCATAACCATAGTCCATATCGATGGCCTTGCGGGCGCTCTCATAAGCCTTGGAACGCAGGCCGTTCTTGTAGGAGAACAGGGCCAGTTCATAGTAGTACTGGGCGTCGGTGGCAGGATCGGACTCCGGAGCGGCGATAGCCTCTTCCATGTACTTGCCTGCATCGGCCACATTGCCACGGGCCGAGTTAAGGCGGAACAGGGCATAGGCGCTCTTATAGGAAGGATCCAGCTTATACATGGAGGTCACAGCCTTGAGATACAGGTCGTTGGAGGCGCAGTCGTCGGCGGTGTTCATGAGCTTCACGATGTTGGAAACCAGGGTGAGGTTCTCCGGATCTGCCTCGTAACGGGGACCGAAGATGGCGATGAGGTTCTCGCAGGAAGCCACCTTACTGTCGGCAAACAGGGACTCGATGGTGGCCTTGGCCTTCAGGTTCTCTTCCTCGTCGGACTCATTCTTGGCCTCGGCCTTTTCAATGAGCTCGGACACTTTGTCGTACATGCCGATAACTTCGTCGGCCTGCAGCTGGTTCTCGCGATACAGGCTGATGGAAGCCTGCAGCACTTTTACCAGGATATCGCGCTTGGTGCCGGCACCCAGCTCCTCCATGATCTCGTTGAGATTCTTGTACAGGTATGCGGCGTCATCTCCCTTGTAGTTAATCATGTACTGACCCTTGTTGTTGAGGATGGTGCTGCGGTTCTTGGGATAGGCGGTCATACGCTGGTCCTGCAGGGCCAGGATGGTATCCACGATACCGGCCTTCCAGGTAACATCCTTGACCTTGTTGTACTGCTGGGTCATGAGAGTGGTACCGTGCACGAACATGTTCTGGGATGCCGAAGGAGGGCATAAGGCATAGGCCCTTCTCCAGTTGGGAAGAGCGGATTCGTAATTCTTCTGCTTGTAGTACTCCTGATAGTAGGAGAGGTACTTGATGCACTCTGCGCTGTCGGCGCCGTACTTGCCCTGTGCAGAGGCAGAAAGCCCTGCGGAAAGGAAAGCGACCGATGCGGCCAGGAAGGTAAGGACTAATTTTTTCATATCGTTAGATTTTGTTTGTTTTTCCGTTTTGGGGTTATGATTTACAACTATCGTGCTAAATTAATTGTACAGCGGTTTCTCGAACCAGATATCAAAGAGGTTGAAACCAATGTTTACGCCGATGTAACGCTCTTTAAGCTGGCCGGGTGCAAGGCCTCTCTGGCCGAAATCCAGGCCCACGGTGATACCATTGTAATAACGGAAAACGGGGACCGTCATACCTAAAGTTACACCCACTGCATCTACGTGCTTTCCATCCACCGTATAATAGGACTGGTCATAATATGCGCCCAGTCTGTATGTGCAGCGCCTGAGGAAATAACGGATATCGTTGCGGTTGGGCGTCCATTCCGCACCCAGCCGGAACGACTGGGCTGTTGACGAGGCAAACACCCTGTCTCCCACATTGGAAAAGCCCATTACATTGTCGAAGCCGGACTTGCTCCAGTCTGAACGGGTATAATCCACCTCCACCATGAAGATGTCCGACTTGCGGAAGGACAGGCCCACGCCCAGTTCGTCTCCAAAACGGAGGCCGGCGCCATTGAGCGGCGTTTCGTCCGTTTCCCTGTAATAGGAACCTTCTTCCAGATAATGGATATGGTGGCCGTTGATTCCGGTGGACAGCTTGTAGGTGGCTCCCAGGGTAAGGAAGGTGGTTGTACTGAGAGGCTGTTCGTACTGAAGGCCGAATTTAACCCCTAAATTATTTACCTGCAGGGAGTCTCCGCTATGGTACGTGCGGTAAGATTCATCGGCATAGCTTTGCGTGGCCGATTTGTTGATGTTGCCGAACACATACATACCCTGCACACCCAGGGAAAGCCGGTTCCAAAGGGTGCCGGCAAAAGCGGCGAATACCTGATATACACCGCCGTTACCCGAAGAAACGAAAGTATTGCGGGTGGTGTAGAGATCTATATTGGAAGAAGTAATCTGGTATCCCACATCGCTGAGCGGAGTAACGCCCACCATCATAGCCGTATGGTTCCAAAGCGGGAAAGACAGTACGAAGTCTTCAATATTAACCGTGTTGTTAAGGGCTGCTTTGCCTTCCTGCGTGAATAGGGTGAACTTGGAAGTGAGGCCGAAGTCAGTCATGAAGGACAGGGAGTCCCGGGCAGTGATGGACGCAGGATTCATGATATTGATGAACCGCTTGTTGCGGGCTGCTACGCCTACCCCACCCATGCTTCTGTTCCAGGCCGTTCCGCTGGAGTGGATCTGTCCTATTCCATACACGGAATAAGGAGAGTATCCACTGTAGGTTCCGTCTGTCTGGGCCGAAGCCACAAACGGGACCATCAGGGGAACTAGCAGGGCTAATAACCTATTTTTCCAACTTCTGAGCATACTCGTCCGCTATTAAAGCCAACCCCATCAACACGAGGTTACAAATTACAAATATGGAACTTTTCATCCGTTTTGCAAAATAATTGGCGTCTCCACCGGTGAAGACGGCTATATTTTGGGGATAAAGTCCCAGGTAGCCCTCAATTTCAAATATAATGCCCGACACCACCCCGCTTTCCAGGGAGGCGGCTTCCGTAAGGCCGATTACTTCCGGATTCTCCGGGGTGTCCACCAAGGGGAGGGCCCGGGAATATCGGCTTAAAGCCTTGAAGCGGGTACGGCATCCCAGCGATACATTTCCGCCCCGGTACAGGCCTTCTTCCGAAGTGAAATCTATGGAAAGGGTTGTTCCATAGTCCACTATGGTGCATCCGCGGCCCTTGAAAAGATAACGTACAGCCACCACGGATGCGGCTCTGTCGTACGACAGATAAGTGGGAAGTCCTTGAGACAGAAGGAATTCCTTGTTGTTTTTGTCCAATACCACCAGTTTTCCGCACTCCGGGCGCAGGCGCTGGATATCGGCCTCCGAAAGAGGATATACAGAGGAAACCACCATGACGGCGGGCTTCTCGCGGACGGTAAGTGACAGAATGAAATCCGTCACTTTCTCCCCTTGATAGCGGAAAGTTTTTCCTAACGTCATCCGGTCACTCCAGGCGGCCTTGAGGGCTGTATTTCCTATTTCTACAACTAAATTGGACATATATTTAGATAGCCTGCAAATTTAACCATTATTGCAGTTTTTTCAAAATATAGAAGGCCCCTTCCATGCTTGTGACGCCGCGGGAAACCGTACGGAGTTTTCCTCCGTCCTGGTTGAACTTGTAAAGGGAAGGATTATCCGTTACCTTCTTGAGGATTTTCTCAAACTGATTGGAACGGTAATAGGCCGACATGGGATTGGAAACAAAGAACATGATTTGCATTCCGTTCTTGATGATGATTTTCTCAAATCCCATCTTCACGCCCAGATTCCTTATTTTAACCACGTACAGCAGGTTTTCCACCTCCTTGGGAAGCGGGCCAAAACGGTCTATGAGCTGTTGGCCCAGCCGGTCTATCTCCCTGTCGTCGGAAAGGGAATCCAGCTGCTTGTAGATGCGGATCTTTTCGGCCGATATATCTATGTAATCGTCCGGAATATGGGCGGGCTGGTCTGTCTCCAGGGTGCAGTCCTCTACATAGGTTTCCTGGTTCTGACGTACGCTGATACCCGTTTCCATGCCCAGTTCCTCCATGGCTTCGGAGAGTATCTTCTGGTAGGTTTCGTATCCCATATCGGCAATAAATCCGCTCTGCTCCGCACCCAGCAGATTGCCGGCGCCGCGGATATCCAGGTCCTGCATGGCAATGTTGAATCCGCTGCCCAGGTCCGAGAATTCCTCAATGGCCCGGAGTCTCCTTCTGGCATCGTCCGTAATACTGGCCAGCGGGGGAACGATGAGGTAACAGAAGGCTTTCTTGTTGGATCGGCCCACCCGTCCGCGAAGCTGATGCAAGTCACTTAGGCCGATATTCTGGGCCTGATTCACCAGGATGGTATTGGCGTTGGGAATATCCAGACCGTTTTCTATTATGGTTGTACACAGAAGTAGGTCATAGTCTCCCCGCATGAAGGAAAGCATCCTGTCTTCCAAATCTTTGGATTCCATCTGGCCGTGCGCCACACATATTTTCATATCCGGCACCAGGCGGTGCAGAATATCGTGGATAGCAGGCAGTTCCTCCACTTTGTTGTGCAGGAAGAATATTTGTCCGCCCCGGTTTAATTCATAACTGATAATGCTCTTGATTTCCTCTTCATTGAAAAGGATAATTTCTGTCTGAATGGGAATCCGGTTGGGCGGAGGGGTATTGATAATGGAAAGGTCGCGCGCACCCAGGAGCGAGAATTGCAGCGTCCGGGGAATGGGGGTGGCCGTGAGGGTAAGGGTGTCCACGGCTGTTTTCATCTGCCGCAGTTTTTCCTTGGCCGATACGCCGAATTTCTGCTCCTCATCAATCACCAGAAGACCCAAGTCTTTAAACTCAAATCCTGCTCCCAAAATCTTGTGAGTACCTATAAGGATATCTATACTGCCTTCTTTCAGGCGTTTCTTAATATCCGTAATCTGTTTGGCAGTCCTTAATCGGCTAACATATTCCACTGTGCAGGGGAAGTTCTGGAGACGGGACTTAAAGGTCTCGTAATGCTGTAAGGAAAGGATGGTAGTTGGTACTAAAACCGCAACTTGTTTGGAGTCCGAAACGGCTTTAAAGGCAGCCCGGATGGCCACTTCCGTCTTACCAAAGCCCACATCTCCACAGATAAGCCGGTCCATGGGGCAGGTATCTTCCATATCCTGCTTAACAGCTTTGGTGGCTTTTTCCTGATCCGGGGTATCCTCATACATAAAGGATGATTCCAATTCTTCCTGCAGGTAAGTATCGGCCGAAAAGGCGAAGCCCTTGGAAGCGCGCCGGCGGGCATAAAGCTGGATAAGATCCTTGGCAATATCCTTCATCCGGGACTTGGCGGCCGTCTTCATGGCACCCCAGGTCTTGGATCCCAGCTTGTTTATGCGAGGAGGTTCACCGTCTTTGGAACGAAAACGGGAAATCTTATGCAGGGAATGGACGGAAACAAATACCACATCTCCGCCATTATACATCAGTTTTACTACTTCGTGGACCCTTCCTTTATCGTCTTTCATCTTCACCAGACCACCAAATACTCCTACACCATGGTCTATATGAACGATGTAATCACCTAGATTAAAGGCACTTAATTCATTAAGGGTTAGTTGTTCAGACTTGTCCACTGTCCGGCGCATCCGTACACGGTGGAAACGGTCGAATATTTCATGGTCTGTATAACAGCAAACCTTGTTTTCCCTGTCAATAAATCCTGAATGGATGTTTTTTCCTTTTACAAATTCCGGCATCAAGGCATGCTGATCCTGCAGCATGATGGAACGGAGGCGCTCCAACTGACTTTCCTTTTCTCCATATATGAACACCTTATAATTATCCTCCATCTTCTCTTTAATGTCAGAAATAAGGAGTTCAAAGTTCTTGTTGAAAACAGGCTGCGGAGCGATGGAGAAAGGAATGGCTTTTACATCGGCCTTATTCAGCGGTACATCCAGGTAAACGTGTTTTTTGGAAAGCAGTTCATTGAAGAAAGAACCGTCCCTGTACATATCCGACGAATCCAGCCACACAAGGGTATCGGCCGGAAAAAGGCTTATGAGGCTTACTCCCTCCGCTTCTTCGGCTTTCCTGGAAGCAATGTCCGGGTAAATATCGGCCGATTCAACAGACTCTATTGAAAGCTGGGTATTGCAGTCGAAAAGATGGATTTTCTCTACCTCGTTTCCAAAGAAGGAAAGCCGATAGGGTTTATCCGTTGAATAGGAGAATATATCTATAACGGCGCCGCGGACGGAAAACTGCCCTGGAATGGAAACAAAATCTACCTTCTCAAAGTTTTCACTTATAAGTCTTTCCGTTAATTCATTATAAGGAAGACGGTCTCCGGGATGGATGGAAAACAAGGCGTTTTTAAGCCGTTCCGGCGCTGGAATCTTTTCTTCCAGGGCCGATGGATAAGTTACTATTATTAATAAATCGTCCGTCCGTTGAAGTAGTTTTCCAATAGCTGCTGTACGCTGTACACCCAGGGAAGATTTATAATTACTCCTTTCCACCCCTTTTCCGGACTCTGGAAGAAAGAATATTTTATCTCCTTCAATAAGGTTATATAAATCGGCCGAACAATACTCCGCTGCCTCCCGGGTGGGAAGGACCACTAAATGCGTTTCTTTTTCTGCTATTTGGGAAAGGATGAACCAACGCGCCGACAAAAAAAGCCCGCTGCAGAACGATTCCTGACAGGAATTTATACTGTTCCGCAGTAACTGGGTTGATTTTTCACTTATCAACATATTGTCTGTTTTCCCGGTTTATAAGCTGTTTATAACCCTGTTAATAACCTTGTTTATAAATCAAAGGAAAATGGCTGTTTTCCTTTTTAACAGATTATCCACGCTCAATTCTCATGTTTTCAACAAACTATTATTAGTGTAAATAAGTGATACTTAAATAATTAATAATAGTTATCAACTTTTCAACCGGAGTATAAAAAACAACAATCTTAAAAATAAAAACTATATTTGTATCTGAATTGAATCATACCCCTATGGACGAATTCAACCCGCATAACACAGTTGACCGCAAAGATAGTGAATTTGACGGAATTATAAGACCGCAGGAACTGGACGATTTCACCGGACAGAGTGAAATTGTTTCCAACCTACGTATTTATATCCAAGCCGCCAAACAGCGGAAGGAAGCGTTGGATCATGTGCTTTTCCATGGTCCTCCCGGATTGGGTAAGACCACCCTTGCGCACATCATTGCCAATGAGATGGGGGTTAATATGAAAGTTACCTCCGGTCCCGTTCTAGACAAACCGGGAGATCTGGCAGGGTTGCTAACTTCCCTGGAAACGGGAGATGTCCTTTTCATAGACGAGATTCACAGGCTTTCTCCGGAAGTGGAGGAATACTTGTATTCGGCCATGGAGGACTATGTGATAGATATTATGATAGATAAAGGCCCGGGAGCTAGATCTGTCAGAATTGCCTTAAATCCGTTTACTTTGGTTGGTGCAACCACGCGCAGCGGTCTTCTGACAGCTCCCCTCAGGGCCCGTTTCGGGATAACCTGTGCACTGGAATACTATGATGTAAACGATCTTAAACAGATTGTTATCCGCAGTGCTAATATCCTTTCCTTGGATATAGATGACGATGCTGCTATGGAGATAGCACTTCGAAGCCGGGGAACTGCACGTATAGCCAATGCCCTGCTAAGGAGAGTACGGGACTTTGCCCAGGTACTGGGAGACGGACGTATCAATCTGGAGATAACCCGTTTTGCCCTTAATAAACTTAAGATAGATAAACGTGGTTTGGACGGAATTGATAATAAGATACTAAGGACACTTATTATTAATTTCAAAGGTGGTCCGGTGGGCGTTGGAACGCTGGCCACTTCCATCAGCGAAGACAGCGGAACCCTGGAAGAGGTATATGAACCTTTCCTTATAAAAGAAGGTTTTATTATTCGTACGCAGCGTGGCCGGGTGGCAACAGAACTGGCCTATAAACACATGGGGATGGAGTCTTATTTAGCTCAAAGGAAGTACAGTCCGGACGACAATACACTTTTTTAGAGGGTAGTCCTCATTTTTCCTAAATTATTCATGAAAAATGCTTAAATTTGTGCGAATGTGAGATACACTCGCATCGCTCGGTATGACAATTTAATACCAATTATTATAATTTATGGCCGATTCTAAACTTATTTCCAAGATTCCGGACGGGCCGCTTGCCGAAAAATGGTCCAAGCGCAAAGCCGAAATCCGGATTGTTTCTCCCAACAACAAACGGAAACTGGAGGTAATTGTGGTAGGAACTGGTCTTGGCGGAGCATCTGCAGCTGCCTCCCTGGGTGAGCTGGGATACAACGTAAAGATCTTCTGCATCAGTGATTCTCCCCGTCGGGCGCACTCCATTGCCGCCCAGGGTGGTATCAACGCTGCCAAGAACTATCAGAACGACAACGACTCCATCTACCGTCTTTTCTACGACACCATCAAGGGTGGTGACTACAGAAGCCGTGAAGCCAATGTGTACCGCCTGGCAGAGGTAAGTGCAGCCATTATTGATCAGTGCGTAGCACAGGGTGTTCCTTTTGCCCGTGAATACGGTGGATACCTGGCCAACCGTTCTTTCGGTGGTGTGCAGGTTAGCCGTACCTTCTATGCCCGCGGACAAACCGGTCAGCAGCTCCTGCTGGGTGCCTATGCTTCCCTTAACAAGGAAATTGCAGCCGGCACAGTAAAGAGTTATCCTCGTCACGAGATGCTGGACCTGGTTATTATTAATGGTGAAGCAAAGGGTATTATTGCCCGTAATCTGGTAACCGGAGAAATTGAGCGTTTCGGCGCCCATGCTGTTGTTTTAGCAACTGGTGGTTATGGAAATACATATTTCCTTTCCACTAATGCCATGAATTCCAATGGATCGGCCGCCATGCAGGCATACCGCAAAGGCGCTTTCTTTGCCAATCCCTGCTTTGCCCAGATCCATCCCACTTGTATTCCCGTCCACGGAGACCAGCAGTGCAAACTTACCCTCATGAGTGAGTCCCTGCGTAACGACGGCCGCATCTGGGTGCCCAAGAAGATGGAGGATGTGATGAAACTCCGGAAGCACGAAATTAAGCCTTCCCAGATTCCGGAGGAAGACCGTGACTACTATCTGGAGCGCCGCTATCCCGCCTTCGGCAACCTGGTTCCTCGTGACGTGGCATCCCGCGCCGCCAAGGAGCGCTGCGACGCAGGCTTCGGTGTAAACGAAACCGGCTTGGCCGTGTTCCTGGACTTTGCCGATGCCATCAAGCGCCTGGGACATCAGCGGGTGCAGGAGCGCTACGGCAACCTCTTTGATATGTATGAGAAGATTACCTCTTCTTCCCCTTGGAAGGAGCCGATGATGATCTATCCCGCCATCCACTATACCATGGGCGGCCTTTGGGTAGACTATGATCTGCAGACTACCATCCCGGGCCTATATGCCATCGGTGAGGCAAACTTCTCCGATCATGGCGGAAACCGTCTGGGTGCATCGGCCCTCATGCAGGGCCTGGCCGACGGCTATTTCATCCTGCCTTACACCATCGGTGATTACCTTTCCCACAAGTTCTCGGAGCCCAAGACGGACATCAATGCTCCCGAATTCGACGAGGCCGAAAAGGCTGTGAGGGAGCGCATTGCCAAGATCTTTGCTGTGAAGGGTACGGAGACTGTGGACAGCATCCACAAGAAACTGGGTCACATCATGTGGGAATACGTGGGTATGGCCCGTAACGAAGCCGGCCTCAAGAAGGGTATCGAGGAGATTGGAAAGCTCCGCGAAGAATTCTGGAAGACCGTCCGTGTTCCGGGAACCAATGAAGAGTTTAACCAGGAACTGGAGAAAGCCCTTCGTCTGGTGGACTTCTTTGATATCGGAGAACTCATGGCCCGCGATGCCCTTAACAGGCGTGAATCCTGCGGCGGTCATTTCCGCGAGGAGATGCAGACCGAAGAAGGTGAGACCAAGCGTGACGACGAGAACTTCATGTATGTGGGTGCCTGGGAGTACAAGGGTGAAGGCAAGGAGCCGGAACTCCATAAGGAACCGCTTAAGTATGAGAATATTAAGATTGCCACCCGTAACTATAAAGACTAAGAGACCATGGAATATAATGTGAAAGTGTGGCGTCAGAAGAACGCCAAGGCAAAAGGTCATTTCGAGACCTATCATGTTACGGATGTGGAGGAAGACGCTTCCTTCCTGGAAATGCTTGATATCCTTAACGACCAACTTATCCGTAAGGGTGTGGAACCCATCGCCTTCGACCACGACTGCCGTGAAGGTATCTGCGGTGCCTGCTCCCTGTATGTAGACGGCCGCGCCCATGGCCCGGACGATCAGGTTACCACCTGCCAGCTGTTCATGCGTCATTTCAAACCCGGCGCCACCATTACCGTGGAGCCTTGGCGCAGTGCCGCTTTCCCGGTAATTAAAGACCTGGTTGTGGACCGTGGTGCCTTCGATAAGATTCTGCAGGCCGGTGGCTTTATAACCGTACGTGCCGGAAGTGCCCAGGACGGTAATACCCTCCTGATTCCGCATGATGATGCCGAATTATCCATGGATGCAGCTGCCTGTGTGGGTTGCGGCGCCTGTGTAGCTACTTGTAAGAATGGATCGGCTATGCTCTTTGTGGCTGCCCGCGTGAGTTCGCTGGCCCTACTGCCTCAGGGCAAGCCGGAAGCCGCCCGCCGTGCACGCGCCATGGTGGCCAAGATGGACGAACTGGGCTTTGGTAACTGCACCAACACCCGCGCCTGCGAGATGGAGTGCCCTAAGCACGTTACCATTGACCACATCGCCCGCTTGAACCGCGAGTATCTGAAGGCCCGTTTCAGCGAGTAATTACCAAAGGAAGTTATTGAAAGGA
>CAMHKD010000002.1:0-103028 GCA_946185645.1 uncultured Bacteroidales bacterium | reverse complement strand
ATACCCGGTACATTTGAAAGTGCTACAGGGGGTACATTTAATCCGCTGCTATCATCTTAAAGGAGGAACTCAAGGCAAGGGGTATTCGGCAAAAAGTATTTGCCGCTTCTATTGGTATGCAGCCTACTCATCTGAACGCATTGCTTCAAGGAGGAAGAAATATTACAGCGCAGTTAGCATTACGGTTAGAAACGGCGCTGAAGATTCCAGCTGCCACATGGATGAATCTGCAGGAAAACTATAATCTGGACAGAATCAGAACGTCAGAATTGGTGGAGGGCTATTCCCCAAAAGACCTAGATGAATATGCCTTGGCCGATGGAGCAAGTGACAATAATGACCCGCTGTCGTTATATCGGAAGGGATATGCTGCCGGCCAGGCAGACCTTTTGGAAATGATAATCGGCAATCTGATAATGCAAGGCTATTCCCGCGAGGAGGCATTGTCTTTAATAGTGGCGGAGAAAATAGAGAAGATCAAAACAGAAGAAAAAGGACGTATGGAAACAACCAATCGTTTAGGAGAACTACTTGACGAATTACGGGCCGATATTCAAAAGCGGGGCGTCCCGGAAATGTCTTTGGATGAGATCAATGCTATTATCAAAGAAACCAGGGAACAAATGAGAAAGGAGGGAAAGCGATGACATACTATGCAGTAATTGATACAAACGTGCTGGTCTCATATTTTATTACTAAAAACACGGATTCGCCTATTGTCCAAGTAGTGAATGCCATCAGGGACAACATCATTATTCCTTTGTTTGAAGAAAGTATCCTGGAAGAATATATGTCTTACGCATTAAAAAATGATTGTCACCAGCCCCCTTCTGAGGCCCCGAAGAGGGCTGGAAATCTGGTTATACGTTATGCATCGGGATTAAAACCCGGTAATGTATTCCAAATATCTCGGATATAACGAATCATGATTATGACTTAAATCATCCGATTCCGTCCCGGTGCATAATACCACATCAAATATACCATCCGTCAACGTTACTTTTGCACCGCCATCTTGTTCTGTCAAAGCCC
The DNA here is from genome assembly GCA_946185645.1 of uncultured Bacteroidales bacterium. Lineage (GTDB taxonomy): Bacteria > Bacteroidota > Bacteroidia > Bacteroidales > UBA932 > Cryptobacteroides. The sequence continues at coordinate 101,996 of CAMHKD010000002.1, read as the reverse complement.
CGTTAACCGTAAAGTTACCGAAAAAGATAGATTCGTTAATAATTTGAAATGTAATTGACGCACTAACTGGATATAGAAATGCAAAATATCTGAACTCGTCTACATACTCAGAATGCGTTTTTGCATACAAATTGTCACTAATATAACTAACCAGAACCTGGCTTCCACTTAGTTGAATTGTTCTCCCTTCCTGCACCTGGTCTGAGGGAATCCGGAACTCAACAAAACGAATTCTATTACTCGCTTTATAGTTCGTCTGACAATAGACTATTGACATTAATACCATCTCATCACCATCTTTATACAACCGGGTCTGGGGGTAGGCCCCGAACATTGCGCCCAAATTTAGTTGTACATACCCATCGTCCCCGCAACGAAAACCAAGTGTTCCATCACCGTTTCCTTTACTGGAAAAAGGGTCCAAATTCTGTTGGCAGGACAGCAAAAGGGTCAGGCAACCCAAAAGGCTTATTAGAACAGACTTCTTCATAACAAACGACATCTTAAAGAGTTAATTGTCACCAGCCCCCTTCTGAGGCCCCGAAGAGGGCTGGAAATACAAATATAGACAATAATTGCTATTCTGGTACAATATCTTGATACATAATCAATATGATTCCCGCCAGGACCTCCTCTGTAGTTAAATCCGTACGTGTGAAATCTATTGCCAGCAATTCCTCTTCACCCCAGGGGCGAAGAGTCTTAATCTGTGCGACAAGGTCTTCACATCCCAGCATGACCTGACACAGTTCCCGGGCAGAGGCCTCATGATCAAACCAGAAAGAGTGAGAGTCTATTTGATACGTATAGACATAATCTCCAACTTCTCCTTTCACGTGTATTGGATCATCTTCTTCTCCATCGTCAAAATGCATATTCCCATCTCCATCCATCCCCATTGGGACCACCAGATCCATACGCCTAATGGTTGTTGAATATGTTGTAGAGTATTGTCCGTTATAATACGCTTTGAAATAAACAGTTTTGACCTGTCCAGTAGTAACACTCGTCGTATAGGACATGGATGATGATGTTGTCCACGTTATGGGATTACTTCCGATCTTTTCACCCCAATAATAGGTAAAGAGACTATAGAATTCACTACCCATAGAGCCCTGAGGCTGAGCCGTAATATAGAACGGATAATAATCCTGGACAATCTCCGGTAAGGTCATATCCATCTTATTAAGGACATAGGTGGGAAAACCCGGAAAGGTCGGCGTGGGGATAGTAATCGTTTTCTTAAGCTGAACCTTTCCATTCGTCATTTCCACTGTGGCTATAACATCAAATGTCCCAAAACCGACCTTATGCAAAACTCCATTACTGGATATAGTGGCAATCTGTGAATTGGATGTAGACCACATTATCGGATAACTGCCTCCAGAAACCGAATAAACCGCTCCTTCAGACGGATTATCAGGTCCCGATAGACTCAATGCGTTACAATTCAGCGTCCACAACAACACAGATTCAGAACCTACAATATGGGCGGTAGAGGCAAAACCATTAAAATAGTATCCGTCAAAAGGAATCTGGCTAAAATCTACTCCATTTGTCAAATAATTATAATTGTAATCACTAATTGACAACTGAGTGTTACCATTCTTATAGCAGAGAGAACTCACCGTGGGGACAAACATAAACTTCTTTCGAAAGGTAATTGAGCCATTTGTCCCCATCGTTATCGTGTTGTTTTCATCCACACAGCCCGGGATACTATAGTAGGATCCGTTCACGATATCTATAGGAATACCCACCGGCGAAGTATAATTGCATGAATTCAAAGATGTAGATATTGAACCTAAAAAGTTCTCTTTTTGATAGGTACAAGAGGAATCGAATACCGTAATACCATTTGCAGAGAAAGGATAAATGTGCGCACTGTAGCTTAACGTGGTCGCGCCCGGAATAAGACCCCATAATCCCAGATTTGCTATATCCAATCCATAAGCTATTCCAGGAAGGAGAATATTCAAAAGAACTTTAATGCCAATATTGGCAGTGGCCGTTACATTAACAGTAGCAAAAGTGCTCGTATTGCTGAAGGTATTCGTACCTCCATTGGAAAAAGCAAGGTTTAGAATCTTATTTCCTGCATCCCCTTGCGGAAAACCCATCTGGTTTAATTCCCCCATAAATGTATTATGCAGGGAATTATCTATCTGATAATCTGAATCCACATAATTAATCAACATTTGCCTTACAGATGGCGCATTTCGTAACGCAAGAATCTCTTGTACCGTATTCATTGTATTATTTGTGCTTAGTCCTAGCACATTTGCGAGGACATCAAGATAATGAATCCATTGATCTGGATCTAACAATGCATTTAGGTAATACTGGACGGCGTAAACAGCCCCAAGCGGGACATTCACCCCTAGATGAGGAGTGTCGTGGCTTACATAAACACTAACATCATGCGGCGTTGAAGCGCTTTCCATTGTGCAGAGTGCATACCGGGCAATTAATCCTCCCATACTCTCACCAATCAAGATGTTCGAGGTATTCGACGTCTTACTAGAATTTACCCACGTTAATACCTGTCTTAAGATATCCGCATTTGCTTGAATGGGAGCTGCACTATTTCCCCAATCTATATAAACAATATCCCTATCATCCGCACAACCGTTGAGGCTGTTATAATAGCTCTCTATTGTATTATATCCTTTTCCCTGTATGGATGAATTACTATTGACATTTGAAATGGGATCAAAGCCTTCAGCTACAATTACAGGTTTTTTTAGCGTTCCACTGGTGTTACTTTGCGAATATTTTACACTTACTATAGCAGATGGCTGATATCCCATATAACTGGCAGAAGCAGTAAAAGATTGCGTAGCATCTACAACAAAGGAAGGAGAATTGACTGTTATCGGGGCCTCTATATCAATGTTGCTTCTACACTCCGCTACTTGATTCCCATCATAGTATATCTTTAGTTTTAACACTTTTAGACCTGTTGTAGAATATGTTACCTGCACATTACCACCATTGTAAACAGTTCTGTAGCCCACGCCGTCTCCCGCATCGAACTGAATGGAAGAAATGTTCCGATTAGTGAATCGAAAAGATGAATCGAAAGAATAAACGACGGTTTGATTCCGCATTACATTCATATAAGGCGTAAAGGCCGCTATTACTTTACTCTCGTAAGGATTCTGCCATACATTATTTACATACACATCCTGAACACCGTTCAGCTCAGAATATGTTAGCAGATTCTCGGCAAGCGCTGTCGGCTTTATGCTATTGTATTCATATAGCACAATACCTACCGGATTTGTCCCCGCATTGAATGTGGTTGACATTTGGTTTACGATATTGCTTACCTGCCCAAAAGGTTTAACCCCCACAGCAGTATTCCGAAGAGATTGAAGTATCAGCTCCATTGTAGCCATATTGACATGACTACTATCACTTACATTCACGCCATTGAACGTCTCAAAATGGACATAATCGACGCCATAATCCAGCAATAATCCCGTTTGGATACGATTCTTTTCCAGAAGAACATAATCTTCCTCTAATGCCAACTGCAACAAAGAATCTGCAGGGACCGGTACAATTGCCTTGCTGTTAAAAACCGCAGAACCCGTAAGGAATACGGCAACTATTGTTATGATTCGTTTTTTCATAGCGCTCACTTTTTGTTATAACTTTCTACAAGGCGCTCAAATCGCGTGTAGACATCACGAGGGATACCCAGAGAGTCGGCCTCCTCACGAGTCATTTGCAAACTCATTTTCCCGTCTTGGTAGACAAGGCTTCCTGACAGGATATAAGAGGGATTCGATTGGAAACGGCCAATGGCCTTGTTCCTTTCAATCGTATCTTTATACTGAGCGACTGTCGGTACCGTGTTTGTCTCCAATGCCTCAACAGGGGCCTGTTCTATATTCGTACAGCCAACAAGCACCAGTGCCAAACTTGAAAGTAAAATAATGGTTTTATTCCTCATAATCTTGTTGTTAAATGGTAAAACTCCCCCAATATATATCACCATCTTCAAATAAAATGGTGAGCTTCCAATAACCTGAAGAAGAAGAGATGGGTAATAAGTTTGACCCCATTCCTGGAACTTCGAAATAATAGTTTTCTGTGGAAGAAACATTATCTATCGTCACTGAAACCACCTCACTTTCAGAATTGAGGATCAATTCAACGGCACTGCTGGCCGCATTATAATACGCTTCAATCTCTACTTCAATAGGATTACGTGGCCTATTGGGGTTAAAGTCATCATGTTGTACTACAATAACTACCGAATCGTCTTTTTTCGATGTGGTCCCTCCAACTATTGTGGAGGATACCATTACCCCTACCAGGAGTAATAGTAAAACTAATGTTTTCTGTTTCATAGATGATAGCATTATTATTGAACTAGATTTGATACAAATATCGAGACATTCCACATATAAAGCATCTTTTAATTGGTTGTTTTTATCATTGATATCACATTGATAATAGGGTTATTAGGATTAATATTGGTTGTTTTTTCCATACAATAGATACCTAAAGCTCATCTTTCTTGGTTTTTTTTATTAGAATGAGTAACTTTGTAGTGAAAGAAGTTCATTCTATTTTCTTATTATGAATGACTTCATCCTGTCAATCTAAAACCGGAACTGCTACATTTATCCATTAGGGGACAGGTTTGATGGGATGGGTCGTGTATTCTACACGGTCCAGCCCATCTGTCCCCCTAGGCTGTAGCAGGCCTCGGTTTTAATGGGTTGGCCGTGTTTTTTCCGGTCAGCTCAATATGTTTTTGGGCTACCGGTTTTTTTGATAGTATTTAGAATTAGATTTACATAACTGCTCCCAATTAGCAGGGCCGGTAGCCTTTTTATGAGACACGTTGTATTTATACTTTTTTTCTATTGTTTTTTTAGTAGTTGCAGTTTCTCTATCTGGGACAGATATGAGTCGCTTATTCAGGAGAACCCGGACAGCGCATTGACTTCACTTCTTTCCATTGATCCCGAACGGATTCATTCTTCCAGAGAGAAAGCCGATTACTATCTTCTTCTCAGCATGAATCTGGACAAATGCTACATAGATATTGCGTCCGATAGTTTAATTACACCTGCCGTATCATTCTATGCGAAACATAGACCACTTAGGAAAAGGATGCTCGCCTATTATTATCTGGGAAGAGTCCAATCCAATGCGCATGAATTAATAGAAGCATCGCTTTCATTTGAGACGGCTGAACAATACGCATTGCAAATACAAGATATCCACTATTTGGGTTTAATCTATCAGAATCTTGGAGATTTGTATAATTATACATTCGACCAAGAACATATGGTAGAGTATTCTAAAAAAGCACTCTCCGCTTTCCAGGACAGCGGAGAAAAACTCTATATCGATAATGCTAGATTAGAGTTGGCGCTTGCTTATAATAGCAACAACCAAGTCGAGATGAGTGAAGAACTTTTTCAAGACATAATTTCAGATGATTCCATAGATCAATCTATAAAGAAATGGGCCTATCGTTCATATGCAAGGCTGTTGGCAAACAAAGACAGCGACTTCGCTCAACAAGCCTTGTCCTACTTTAAAAAAGGAGATTTCAGCTCATATTTTGCCACCGACTATGGAGCAATGGCCACTTCAACCTTTTTTACAGGGGATACCGTCTTGTCTCGTCGCTATTTCTCTATTGCAGACTCTCTTTCAAAAACAGATACTGAAAAAGCCGCATTGGATTTCTTCCGGTACAGAATATCGCATTTCGAAGGTAATGATTTTTTAGCTGTCCACTATTTGGAAAAATCGGTCACCGTCCAAGATTCCATTCTTCGGGTCCTGCTCAACCAATCCGTCAGCGCAGCCAGAAGTGCCTATTACAAAAACGAGGCGGAGAAGCAACTGCAACGGAACCGGATTCAGGCCGGTATCCTCGTATTCGTCATCGCCTGCGGCATATTGATCATCCTTTGGCTGGTCCTCCGGCATAGAAACAGAATCCGGAACGACATGGCCCTGATTGGCGAAGCACGCCAGAAACTGGAAGAGTCCTATCATGAACGGAATCTGCTGGCCAACTCCATCATCAACCATCAGATCAACGAACTGCATCTCCTGACAGAAGAGTATTATAAAAGTGACAGCCCGGCCCGCAGGGAAAAGTACTTCCGCGCTTTCGAAAAACGGCTGGATGAATTCAGACGCCACGACGCCGACCTGAAAGGCCTTGAACAAAGCGTGAACCAGCTCAAAGGGAACGCCATGAAACTGCTCCGGGAAGAATACCCGAACGAGACCCGTCATTTTTATCGGATGTGCACCCTGTTTTTCGCCGGGCTCCCCTATGACATGATTCATCTTCTAACAAAAAGCTCCATCCCCACCCTGAAAGCCGGCAAATCCCATATCCGGAAACAAATCCTCTCCTCCAACACCCCGCATCAGGAACTATTTCTCTCCTTGCTGGATTCTGCAGAGAAAAAACCCGCCGGCCGCCCAAAAAAGGACTAAAATAGTTGGTTAATTGGTGAAAATGATATAACTTTGCAAAAAGTGATATCATTATGGAAACCGAGAGAGTCAGCACCATCATTCGTCTCCGTCCGGGGATAATGGCCCAGGCAAAACGCAGGGCCAAACAGAAGAACCTATCCTTTAATGCTTATGTAGAAAATATACTGGACCGGGAGTCCCGGGTAGAATGGCCTGTATTGCCGCCAGACTTCAAAGTATCGGAGGAGATACTTAATTTTCAAATCAAGGATTGGAAAGAACCGACAAAAGAAGAGTTGGAGGCAGATCCAAGGCTTGCGCATATCTGGGAGGAACTAAGTTATGAAGATTAAAGCCTTTCTGGATACAAATATACTGATTGATGTCTTAAGTGGCATAAGACCTTCTTCTCCCGCCTCAGTTCAAATAATGGAAGCGGTAAAAAAGAATCTTATAGAAGCCGCCATTTCAACCCAAAGCATCCTTGACACCGCATATTCTCTACGCGGTCAAATCCAACAAGGAGAATTCTACCGTTTTACGGAGTGGATGATTAATTATATCAACGTTGACTATATCAACACTTTTGATATAAAGAATGCTATCCGGGAGAATTCCGGTGACTTCGAAGACGATGCCCAGGTAGCCCGTGCTCTGGACACTTGCTGTGACGTTTTTGTAACCAGCGACAAAAAACTCTGCAAGCGCTATGAAGGAAAATACGAATTCCTCCAGTTTATGAGTCCGGAGGAATTCGTAAGCAAGTTGAAAGGAGAGGCTATTCCGTCACAAACTTGAAGAACGGTTCAATCTCCTTCTTGTCCTGGAGGCGGACTATGTAGGCCATGTTGCCCAGGTCGTCGGAGAGGGCGTCCGGGACGCGTTCGGCCATGCACATGGCGGAGCCGTAGCGGGCCCAGATCTCTTCGTGGGAATGCTTGTAGCTGTGGCCGTCGCGGCGGCTGGCGTAGGCGCAATAGTATTGCTCGCCTTCCCCTTTGCGGCGTTCGTTGAAGGCCACCATATCGGCCCAGATCTGGTACACATCCGTGGAATGGGCAAAGTTCATCATGTCCGGTGTGTAACCTCCTGGCGGGCGCATGTTCACTTCCAGGCCCACGTAGTCGCCCTTTTTGCCCAGGCCTTCGCGGTCGCGGTCCAGCTGGAAGAACTCCAGGTGTACGAAACGGCTCCTGATGCCGAAGGCCTTCACAGTGCGCCGGCCGATAGCCGCCAATTTTGCCGGTACCGTCTTGTTGGTCCAGTAGCAGGTGTCCAGGTCGTTGTGCACAATCTCCATGATGGGCGTAGGGAAAATGGTGTTGTTCTCAAAGATGGGTTCCCCTTCGGCATTGTAAATGGCGTCGTAGCTCACCAGAAGGCCGGTTATGAATTCCTCAATCACGTAATAGCCAAAGTTCTGGGGATGGGCGGCGAACCAGGCGTCCAGCTCATCGGCATTGTGGATTTTGGTGGTGCCGCTGGCGCCCATACCGCTGTCCGGCTTGGCAATGATGGGATAGCCGGTCTTTTTGGTGAAAGCTTTCACCTTGTCATAGCCTTCCGAGCCTTTGACCTGCCGGGCAGTGGGGATACCGCCCAGGGCATAGTATTTCTTCATCTCGGACTTGTTCCGGATGGCCGCCACAAAGTCGCTCTTGATACCGGAAGTAACGTTGAAATCCGTGCGCAGGCGGGCGTCCTGCTCCAGCCAGTATTCATTGTTGGATTCAATCCAGTCTATCCGGCCCCACTTGTGGGCCAGCCAGGCCACCGCCCGGTACATCTCTTCGTAATTCTCCAGGTTGTTCACCTTGTAGTAGTCGGAAATGCCGTTTCGGAGTTCCTGGGGAAGGCTCCAGTAGTCGGCATCCGCAATGGCCAGCACGTTTACGCCGTTGGCCTTGGCCCCGGCACAGAAGTGCCAGTAGGTCTGCGGGAAATGGGGAGAAATAAATATTAAGTTCATAAAGGTATAGGATTGGTTTTCATTACAAAGATGGCGCATGCCGCCCTGGACAATCTCCCAGCCTTCGCCGCGGAGTTCGCTCCGGCCGTTTCGGCAAATGATGTAGCCGCCGTCGCGGAAGGTGACAAAACGATGCCCCCAGCTCTCCGGGAAAACGATGTCTTCAAAGAGCCGCCGGCCGTCCAGTTTCACATAGCGAACCTGGTCGTAGTGAGGCACCAGATTGATGTCTGTTAGGCCCAGGCCTTTGAGCCAGCGGGCATATCCCGGGTCCACGGATTCTCCGTTGAGTTCCGGGTGGGAATAGACATCATCGGCACAGTTCATGCTGCCGGCGCTGCAACCCAAAATCACGCCCTCATAGCCTTGCAGCAGCTTTTTCAGGCCGATTTCATGGATGAAGCGGTTCTGGGTGGGGACGTGTCCGCCGCACATGATGATCCAATCGGCCCGCCTCACCAGCTGAGGGGCCTCATCGGCATTGCGACGTTCCAGCATCACAATTTCCTCTGTCTTGATGCCGGAGCGGTGGATGCAGGTGCTCATGCCCCTTTTCACGGAGGCGGTAAAGCCTTTGTCGTCCGGCGCGGCGCTTATCAGCAGCACCCGGGGCAGTGCTTTGCCGGTGACTTCGGCCAAAGCCGCCTTGACTTCGGCCAGAAAGCCGTTGTCTTCCGTGAAATGATCCTCCCCGTAACGGGTAGGGCTGCCGGTTAAAAACAGCGTCATTGCAGCTGCAAAGATACGAAAAAACGTGGTAGAAACCTGCTATTCCCTTCTCCGGTAGTCGGAGGGAATGAGGCCGGTATTGGCCTTGAAGAACTTGTTGAAGACGCTGGCGCTGGGAAAATTGAGCTTGTAGGCAATTTCCTTGATGCTTTCGTCCGAATAGCGGAGGAGGTTCTTTGCTTCCAGAATCACAAAAGCGTCAATCCATTCGGGGCCGCTGCGACCGCTGGCCTCCTTCACAATCTTGGACAAATATTTGGGCGTGAGGCAGAGCTTGTCGGCATAGAACTGCATCCCACGCTCCCGGTTGTGGTACTCGGTGACCAGTTTCATGAAGCGGTCGTAGGTGAGGGCCGCGCGGGCGCTGCTGTCTACTAGCGGCTGTCCCTTTTCTACCAACTGCCCGGTCCAGATGTCTTCCGTCATATAGCTTAGCGACGACAGGAGCCCGCCGATTATATTCCTTTTGTTGGAAAGGGAGGAGCCCACCACCTGCTTTGCCAGCAGGAAATAGGATTCGGCCAGGGCCAGCTGCTCCTCGTTAAGGACAATGCATGGATTCTCCAGCATCTGCACGCTGTCCTGGAATACCTTGTTGAAGTCCAGCTGCAGCCCGGAAATAAACTGTTTGGACAGCACCACATACACCAGCTCGATACCTGCCAGCCGGTCTTCGGCCAGCTGGCCTACCCTTATAATATTACCCGGGACGGTTACCAGCAGGGAACCCTCCCGCACATCGTAGGTCTTCAGGTTGAAATCTATGTGGAAGTGTCCCTTCTTTAAAAAGAACAGAATATACCCGTCAAAACGGATGGGGTAGTGCAGAATGTCCAGGATATGATTGTCCGAAAGGGCGCTGGTCCCCTGTGCTTCTCCAATAATGAAGTAGTCTCCCAATGCCGATATATCCACGCCCGGGGAACTGAGCTTAAGGATCTTGGATATACTGATGTTTTGCGGCTCTTCTTGCATTTTGGTCTAATATTTATAAGGTACTGCAAATATAAGTGTTCTAAGTGAAAATTGCAAATAATTCTTATTATTCTACCAAAATACAATTCTTGCCATACTTTTGATATTTTTTAAGGTGATTTTTGGCCATAAATTTGCATCCGGAAACAGAAAAGATAATTTTAAAAACTTCTTATATATGAAAAAGACACTCATTTGGGCAGCCATCCTGCTGACATCTGTTCAGCTGAACGCCCAGACTGTTCTCACCCTGGACGACTGCCACGACATGGCAGTTCAGAACTCCAAAGAGCTGGATCAGGCAAAGATTGACCGGGAAATGGCGGGCTATGACAGAAAAATAGCCATTGCCAACTACTTTCCGGTGGTAAGCGCCACGGGCGCGTACATGTATAATAACAGGGACATCGCCCTCATCAGCGACGACCAGTCCCAAATCCTGCGTAACGCCGGTACCCTTATGCAGGGACAGATTGACGCCGCCGCCAGCGGTGCCATTACCCAGATGGGTACCGCCATGAACCAGAAGATGACGCAGCTCATGACTGCCATCCAGACCAATCCCGCCCTGGCCGCCGAATATATGGGCAGCCCCATGTGGCAGACCATTCTCCAAATGCTCCAGGGGGTGGATCCTTCTTCTCTGGCCGGGATGGTCCCCAATGTGGCCGACCCCATCAATGCCATCGGCGCAGACATAGACAACGCCCTGCATCCGGACTTCCACAATGTGTGGGCCGGTGCCGTTACGCTGGAGCAGCCCCTGTTCGCGGGTGGTAAAATCATCTACTCCAACCAGATGGCCGCCCTGGCCGAAGACCTGGCCGATGCCAAATACGACATGAGGTACGCCGACGTACTCCTGGACGTGGACCAGGCCTACTGGCAGATTGTCTCCATCGCGGCCAAAAAGAAACTGGCCCAGTCCTACAGCGAGCTTCTGCACCAGATGCAGGCCGATGTGGACCACGCCATCCAGGCCGGTGTGGCTACGGAATCCGATGCCCTCCAGATTAAGGTGAAAGCCAACGAGGCCGACATGCTGTACACCAAGTCTTCCAACGGCCTGGAACTGGCCAAGATGCTCCTGTGCAAGCGCATCGGCCTTCCCCTGGACACGGAAATAGTGCTGGCCGATGAGAACCTGGATGCCATGTCCCTTCCCGCCCGGACGGCAGACAAATCCATGGACGACATCTATGCCGATCGTCCCGAAACCCGCAGCCTGTCCCTGGCGAAGGAAATCTATGACCGCAAGGCCAAGGTGATCCGCGCCGATATGCTCCCCACCGTGGCACTTGTGGGCAACTACCTCATCTCCAACCCCAATGCCTTCAACGGCATCCAGAACACCTGGAACGGCGGCATGTTCAGTGTGGGTGTATTGGTGCGCGTGCCCATTTGCCATGGTGGCGAGGGGCTTTACAAGTATCGCAAGGCCAAGGCCGAGGCGCGTCTGTACACCGACCAGTACGACGACGCCACCGGCCTTATCAACCTGCAGGTAACCCAGCAGCGCAAGCTCTGCGACGAGTCGCTGGAGAAGCTTACCATGGCCGAAAACAACCTGGCCAGCGCCGAAGAAAACCTTCGTAAGGCCACCGTGGGCTTCGAGGCCGGCGTAATAGAAACCAACACCGTCCTGGGCGCCCAAACCGCCTGGCTCAGCGCCCACAGCGAATATATCGACGCCGGCATCGAACTCCAGATGGCTGCCGCCACCCTCCGGAAAGTCGAGGGCAATTACAACGCAAATATTAAAAAATAAATACTATGGCAAAGAAAAATTACAATCTCCTTATTGGAGTAATCGCACTTGTTGCAGTAATCTTAATCGTGTCCATCGTTGGATACATTGTTTCCCGCCCGAAGGAAATCGTAATCCAGGGCGAGGCGGAAGCCACCGAGTACCGCGTTTCGGGCAAGGTTCCCGGACGTATCGAGGAATTCCGGGGAGAGGAAGGACAGTATGTGCGCAAGGGAGACACTCTGGTACTGATTGATTCCCCGGAAATCCGGTCCAAGATTGCCGAGGCATCGGCCGCCCGTGCCGCCGCCCTGGCCCAGAAGGAAAAGGCCTATAACGGCGCCCGTCAGGAGCAGATTACCGGTGCTTACGAGATGTGGCAGAAAGCCCTGGTGGGCGAAGAAGTTATGCGTAAGTCCTATGAGCGCATGGTGAAACTTCACGACGAGAAAGTGGTTTCCGACCAGAAGTTCGACGAGGTCAAGGCCCAGTATGATGCCGCTTCAGCCACGGCCAGGGCTGCCAAGAGCCAGTATGATATGGCCGTAAAAGGCGCACGTCAGGAGGACAAGGATGCAGCCGTGGCCCTGGTGGAGCGTGCAAACGCCGCTGTGGACCTTGTGAACTCCTATAAGGCCGAAATCGTCCTTACTTCTCCGGCCGACGGTATCATATCGGCCCGTTATCCCAAGGTGGGAGAACTGGTGGGACAGGGCTCGCCCATTATGACCATCCAGGACCTGGACGATGTCTGGTTCACCTTCAACATCCGTGAAGACCGTCTGGAAGGCATGCAGTCCGGCGACAAGCTCCAGCTCACCGTTCCCGCTCTGAACAACGCCTCCGTATCGGCAACGGTTTATTACCTGGCCGTGCGTGAATCCTACGCTACCTGGCGTGCCACCAAGGAAATCGGCGAATTCGACACCCGCACCTTCGAGGTGCGTGCACGGCCGGACGCTCCTGTAAAGGGCCTTCGTCCCGGTATGAGTGTCATCCTTCAGAAGAGTGTTAAATAATGAAACGCATCTTAAATATCGTAAAACGCGAGTTGCATCTCTGGACAAAGAGGCCCATCTATCTGGTGGGCTCTTTGGGAGTGATGGTGGCTACGGCGGTGTTCTTTCTCACTTTCTTCGGGAAAGGCATGCCGGAGAATATCCCCATCGGCGTGGTGGATCAGGACAACTCTTCCACTTCCAGGAACTTTGTCCAGCAGCTTGACGCAACCCAGCTTGGCCGCGTGGTCTCCTTCGGGAGTATCGCCGAGGCTCGGCGGGAAATGGAAACCGGCCGCATATCGGCGTACGTGGTTATTCCGGAAAGGTTTGACGAGGAAGTACAGGTGTTCCAATGCCCTAGGATGGGAGTGTATGTGAATGCGATGAACCCCGTTATCGGCGGTGCGCTTTCCTACAAGGACATCCTCTTTATGGTGAACCTTACCAACGGAGCCGTACAGCGGGAGGTTCTGCGGGCAAAAGGCGTGAACGAGAACGAGATCATGGCCCGTATCCAGCCGATAGCCATCGACGCCCATAACATCGGCAACGCCCCCACCAGCTATGCCTATTACCTTTGCAACATGATCCTGACGGGCGTGCTGGCCATGAGCATCATGCTGGTAGTATCCTACGCCCTGGCTTCCGAGCTCAAGTACGGAACGTCCCGGGAACTGATGGAGCTGGGCGGAAATTCCGCTTTCACGGCGGTATTTGCCAAGCTGATTCCTTATACGCTGCTTTTCACGGTGCTGGGAACCATCCTGCAGCTGGTGCTGTTCGGTCCCCTGCACTATCCGCTCAAGGGCTCCATCTGGGCCATGATTCTTGCCATGCTGCTGCTTGTGCTGGCCTATGAGGCCATAGCGGTGTTTGTGGTGTCCATGGTGCCCACCTTGCGGCTTTCCGTCTGTATCAGCGCCCTATACAGCGTATTAGGTTTTTCCTTTGCCGGCTTCACCCTGCCCATCAGCAGCCTGCCGGTGGCCCTGCAGGGCATGTCCTGGCTGTATCCGCTCCGGTTTTATTACAGATTCTACGTACAGGAGGCCATCTTTGGCACCGGGTTCGCCGGTTGGTGGACATCGGCCGTGGCCCTGCTGGTATTCCTGTTGATACCTCTGTTAGGTATCCGGCGCCTGAGTGGTGCCTACGTTAACCAGAATTATCCGCGCAATTAACTATGGCAGAAAAGATTACATATTTGGGACAATGGATCCGCGATACTTTCGGAATCTTTGTCGATGAGCTCAGGATGGTGGTGCACGACAACGGCGTGATGCTCATCTTCTGCTTCGCCGGCCTGGTATATCCGCTCCTTTACAACTGGATTTACGGTTATGGCGTTGTGGACGAAATGCCGGTAGCGGTTGTGGACAATTCCCAGAGAAGCTACAGCCGCCGCTACATCCGTGAAGTGGATGCCACGCGCGAAGTGGCCATCGCCTACGACTGCGTTTCCATGGCCGAAGCCCGGAAGCTTATGGAGCAGCAGAAGGTGCACGGAATCATCTACATCCCCTCCGACTTTGACGAAAAGCTGAACCTGATGGAACAGGCAACGGTTTCCACCTATGCCGATATGTCCACCTTCCTCTATTACAAGGACTTGACGGTGGCTACTAACAAGGTGATGCTGGACGAGGTCCATAAGATCCAGGCCGAGCGTTATGCGGCTGCCGGCTACACCGGACAAGACGCCACCCAGCTGATAGAACCGGTACAGTACGACGAATACCTGCAGTACAATCCGGCCATCTCCTTCACCATGTTCTTCGTGTACATGGCCATGATGATGATCCTGCAGCAGGTAATGTTCTACGGGAGTTCCACCCTGGCCGGAACGCTGCGCGAGGAAGGACGGAGCTTTACACAATACGCCACCGGCGGAGGAATGGGGCGCATAGTGCTGGGCCGTGGATTCGCCTACTACCTCATTTTCATGCTCCTGGGCGTGTACGGAACGCTGCTGGTACCCACGCTCTTCCATCTCCCCGTTCACTGCGATTGGACGGCCATGCTGGTGCTGCTGCTGTTCTATGTGGCCGATATCATCTTCTTCTCCTTCACCTGGTCCAGCGCCATCACCAAACGCGAGACCGTGCTGGTGCTCCTGTTGTTTGTGACTCCCATAGCGGTGTTCCTTACCGGTTTCACCTGGCCGGAATCCCAGTTCCCGTACCTGTGGAAGGTATTGTCCTACGTGTTCCCGTCCACTTTCGGCTGCCGTGCCTACATGACGCTTTGCATGTCCGGAAGCCTGGAGGCGATTGCCCCCGAAATCCGGGCGCTGACCATCCAGACGGGTATTTACTTCCTGCTGGCTTCGCTTGCTGCCCGTGTGGAAAACAGAATTCATTTGGCATTGGTCAAATAATTGGTTAAATTTGTAAGTTCAGATAACAATTGACTTATGCCAAACAGTACAGGGCACATCGCGCAGGTCGTGGGACCGGTGGTGGATGTGCATTTCGATATCGCGGTGCGCAATGCCGAGATAGAACTGCCCCGGATAGAAGACGCCCTGGCGGTCAAGCGTCCGGACGGCCGCAACCTCATTCTGGAAGTGCAGCAGCACATTGGTGAAGACACCGTGCGCTGCGTGGCCATGGACTCTACGGACGGGCTTCGGAGAGGCCTGGAGGTGGTCAGCACCGGCAGGCCCATTGCCATGCCCACCGGCGGCCAGATCCGCGGCCGCGTGATGAACGTGACGGGAGACTCCATAGACGGAATGGGAGAGCTGGACCGGAAGGAAACCCTGCCCATCCACCGGGATCCGCCCAAGTTCGAGGACCTTACCACCAGCCAGGAAGTCCTGTTCACCGGCATCAAGGTCATAGACCTGCTGGAGCCTTATCTGAAAGGCGGTAAAATCGGCCTTTTCGGTGGCGCCGGCGTGGGCAAGACCGTGCTCATCAAGGAACTCATCAACAACATTGCCAAGGCGCACAACGGCTTTTCCGTGTTCGCGGGCGTGGGTGAGCGCACCCGTGAGGGTAACGACCTCCTGCGGGAAATGATAGAGTCCAACGTTATTCGCTATGGCGATGCCTTCAACAAAGCCATGGAAGAAGGCAAATGGGATCTTTCCCTGGTGGACCGGCAGGAGCTGGAGAAGAGCCAGGTATCCATGGTCTTCGGCCAGATGAACGAGCCCCCGGGAGCGCGTTCCAGCGTGGCCCTGAGTGGCCTCACCCTGGCCGAGAGTTTCCGCGACTCCAAGAATGCCGATGATCCCAAGGATATCCTCCTGTTCATCGATAACATCTTCCGTTTCACCCAGGCGGGTTCGGAGGTATCGGCCCTGCTGGGACGTATGCCTTCGGCCGTGGGTTACCAGCCCACCCTGGCTACGGAAATGGGTAAGATGCAGGAGCGCATCACCTCCACCAAGAACGGCTCCATCACCTCCGTGCAGGCCGTATATGTGCCGGCCGATGACCTTACGGACCCGGCTCCGGCCACCACTTTCTCCCACCTGGACGCCACCACGGTGTTAAGCCGTAAGATCACGTCCCTGGGTATCTACCCGGCCGTGGATCCGCTGGAAAGCACCTCCCGTATCCTGGATCCCAACATTGTGGGCAAGGAGCACTATGATACGGCCCAGCGGGTAAAGCAGATTCTCCAGCGCAATCAGGAGCTGCAGGACATCATTGCCATCCTGGGTATGGACGAACTCTCAGACGAGGACAAGACCACCGTGAACCGCGCCCGCCGCGTGCAGCGCTTCCTGTCCCAGCCTTTCTTTGTGGCAGAACAGTTCACGGGCGTAAAGGGCGTGATGGTTTCCATCGAGGACACCATCAAGGGCTTCAACATGATCCTGGACGGAGAGGTGGATTACCTCCCGGAACAGGCCTTCCTGAACGTGGGTACCATAGAAGACGCCATCGCCAAGGGCGAAAAGATTCTGGCGGCGGCGAAATGAGTATAGCCCTACATATCCTTAGCCCGGAAGGGACGCTGGTGGATGCACCGGTGGAGCTGGTGAGCCTGCCCGGCATTGTGAGTCCGTTCACCGTACTGCCCGGCCATGCGGCGCTGGTTACGGCGTTGGTGGCGGGCAACATCTGCTATGTGGAAGACGGCGCGGAAAAGCGCCTTCCCATCCGCGAGGGCTTCGTGGAAGTGAAGGACAATGAAGTAAACGTGTGCGTGGAGGTATGATTCTGACGCTGCTCATATCGCTGTTACTACTTCAAGTTGCCGAAGGAGACACGTTCTCCTCCGCGAAATATTATGCCGATGCTACGGAGAACGTGTCCCCTTCGGCCGGCTCCGACGCTTCCGTCATGCCCGGCCCCGACCGGGCATCTCAGGAGACCCCCGATCAGGTCGGGGGTGACGATATTAATGTTTCCGAGATAATATTCGAGCACATCGGCGACGAGTACGAGTGGCACATTACGGAATGGAAGGGGAAATCCGTTGCCATTCCGCTGCCTTGCATTGTCATTGACAAGGGCGTACATGTCTTTACCGCACATCATGCGGCCGAGAACGGCTATACCTTCAATGAAAACGGCAAACTGATCAATGCCGATACGGGGAAGCGTCCGCTGGACCTTTCCATCACCAAGAATGTGCTATCCGTGATGATGAGCAGCCTTCTGCTCCTCATTGTGGTGCTGCTTACAGCCCGCTGGTATAAGAAGCACGATGCCATGAAGGAGGCGCCCACCGGCCTGGCCAACGCAGTAGAGTCCCTGGTCCGGATGGTGGACGAGATGGCCTATGAGAATATCGGCGAGAAGGATTATCGCAAATACAGTCCTTACCTTTGCATGGCCTTCCTGTGGATACTCCTTAACAATTTCATGGGTATCATCCCCTTCTTCCCGGGAGGGGCCAACCTTACCGGCAACATTGCCATTACGCTGGTGCTGGCCCTCTGCACCTTTTTTACCGTGAACCTTACCGGATCCAAGCATTATTACAAGGAAATGCTCTGGAATCCGGATTCGCCCGTTTTCATGCGGCCGGTGATGGCTATAATCGAGGTTTTCAGCGCCCTCATGAAACCGGTATCCCTTACGGTCCGACTCTTTGCCAACATGCTGGCCGGCCACATCATGATCCTTTGCATGGTGTGCGTCATTTTCATCATGGCCAAATACGGTCCGCTCTTAAGCGGCGGCATGACGGTGGTGAGCGTGCTCTTCGGGGTGTTCCTGGACGCCCTGGAGTGTCTGGTGGCCTTTATCCAGGCTTATGTGTTTACCATGCTCTCAAGCATTTATATAGGATTAGCAAGATCACACGGAGAATGAGATGCCCGGTCATGGCCGGGCATGACGTCATGGCCGACCTGATCGGCCATCTCAAAAGAAACAACTTTAAAATTTTGATATTATGATTCTTTCTGCAATTTTACTTCAAGCTGCCGCCGGTGTGGCCTTCAGCAAGGCGGGTGCCGCCGTGGCCGCTGCCATCGCAGCCATCGCTGCAGCCATCGGTATCGGCAAAATCGGCAAATCCACCATGGAATCCATTGCCCGTCAGCCGGAAAGCGCCGGTAACCTCCGTACGGCCATGATCATCGCCGCCGGTATGATTGAAGGCGCCGCCCTGTTCGCCATCATCATCTGCTTCTTAACTCTGGTGTTATAAGCACTGTCGTTGCCTCGAAGTACCTTATAAGTCCCTCCCCCGAGGGGAGGGGTTTCGGGTGGGGGCAACGTAGAATAAAAACTGTTTATAAAAACTTGTTTTTATGAATCTCGTTACGCCAGATTTCGGCCTCCTCTTTTGGATGGTCATTATCTTCGGCATTGTGTTTTTCCTGCTGGCCAAGTTCGGGTTCCCCATCATCACGGACAGCCTGCACAGCCGCAAAGCCAAGATCCAGAAGTCTCTTGACGACGCTCAGGAGATAGAGACCCGCATGGCCTCCTGGAAGGTGGAGCAGGCCCAGATGATGGAGGACGTGCGCAGGCAGCAGAGCGCCATCCTGAAGGAGGCGGCGGAGACCAAAAACCGCATCGTGGCCGATGCCAAGACGCAGGCCAAGACGGAGGCCGACAAAATGATTGCCGATGCAAAGCTCCAGATTGCGGCCGAGAAGGAAAGCGCCCTGAGGGACGTCCGGAAAGAGATTGCCCTCCTGAGCGTGGAGGTGGCGGAGAAGGTGCTCCGGGAGGAGCTGTCCGACGAAAACAAGCAAAAGGCCTTTATCGACGCCCTGGTGGATGAGGCTGGGAAAGCAGAAATGAGGTCATGAACAGAGCCATCATCGTCACGCGGTATGCCCGCTCGCTGGTGAAACTGGTCCGGGAAACGGGTCAGGGAAGCACCGTGTGCTCCCAGGCGGAGTCGCTGGTAAAGTCCCTCCATGAAGTTTCCGAACTACAGCGGATGATTAAGGCGGCCGATGACGTGGTGCCTCCCTCCCAAAAGACAGAATTGATGCAGAAAGCGCTTGGAGGCGAGATGGCTCCGGACTTGAAAGAGTTCCTTTCCCTCCTGAACCGGAACGGCCGGATGGAGATGGTGGAAGATATCCTTCGGGACTTCGTGGATTTGTACCGCCGCAGTGTGGGCATCCGGAAGGCACATCTTACCACCGTTACGGAGCCTTCGGAACACTTGCTGGAGCGCCTGAAAGCCCTGGTGAAGAAAAAGACCGGGGACGATGTAATTATTGAAGTGGACGTGGATCCGTCCCTTATCGGGGGCTTTGTCTTTGACATTGAGAACTATCTCCTGGACGCCAGCATCAAACGCCAGCTGGACAGGATCCGGGAACAATTTGTGGAACGTAACAGAAGAATAATCTAATGGCAACGAACCTTAAACCCAGCGAAGTGAGCGACATCCTGCTCATGCAACTCCGGGATATGAAGAACGATCTCCAGTTCGAGGAGATCGGCAAGGTCCTGCAGGTGAGCGACGGTGTGGTCCGCATTTACGGACTGGACTATGCCGAAGCCGGTGAACTGCTGGACTGCGGCAACGGTGTGATGGGCGTGGTGATGAACCTGGAGACGGACAATGTGGGCGCCGTGCTCATGGGCCCCACGGACCAGGTGAAAGAAGGCATGGTGGTACGGCGTACCGGCCGGATTGCTTCCATCGGGGTGAACGACAAAATGCTGGGACGCGTGGTGGACCCGCTGGGGAATCCGCTGGACGGTCTGGGCCCCATCGACGGGGACAAGGTGGAGATGCCGCTGGAGCGCAAGGCTCCGGGCGTCATTTTCCGTGAACCGGTGAGCCAGCCGCTGCAGACGGGCCTGAAGGCCATTGACGCCATGATCCCCATCGGCCGGGGACAGCGCGAGCTCATCATCGGAGACCGTCAGACCGGTAAGACGGCCATTGCCATAGATACCATCATCAACCAGCGGTCGGGTTATCTTTCCGGAGACCCGGTGTACTGCATTTACGTGGCCATCGGCCAGAAGGGAAGTACCGTTGCTGCAACGGTGGAGACGCTGCGGGCGCACGGGGCTATGGATTACACCATCGTGGTGGCTGCAACGGCGGCCGATCCGGCTGCGTTGCAGTACTACGCGCCTTTTGCCGGAGCGGCCATCGGCGAGTATTTCCGCGATACGGGCCGACATGCACTGGTGGTGTACGACGACCTTTCCAAGCAGGCTGTGGCCTACCGTGAGGTGTCCCTCATCCTGCGCCGTCCTTCCGGACGTGAGGCCTATCCGGGCGATATTTTCTACCTGCACTCCCGTTTGCTGGAGCGGGCCGCCAAGATCCTTTCCCAGGAAGAAGTGGCCGCACAGATGAACGATTTGCCGGAGTCCCTGAAGGGCAAGGTGAAGGGGGGCGGTTCGCTCACGGCTCTGCCCATCATCGAGACGCAGGCGGGCGACGTATCGGCCTATATTCCCACCAACGTGATTTCCATTACGGACGGTCAGATATACCTGGAGCAGGCGCTCTTCAACCAGGGCGTCCGTCCGGCTATCAATGTGGGTATTTCCGTATCCCGTGTGGGTGGCAGCGCGCAGGTGAAGTCCATGAAGAAAGTGGCCGGTACCCTCAAGATTGACCAGGCGCAGTGGACGGAGCTGGAGGCGTTCTCCAAGTTCTCTTCCGATATGGACAAGGTTACGGAAATGGCGCTGGACAAGGGCCGAAAGAACAATCAGCTACTTATTCAGCCCCAGTACAGCCCCATGCCGGTGGGCGAGCAGGTGGCCATCCTGTATTGCGGCACCCACGCGCTTATGCGGGACATCCCGGTGTCTCGGGTGCGTGAGTTCCAGGACGCTTTCCTGGACCGTCTCCGCGCTTCCCATCAGGCTGATATCCTGGACCCGCTGGGCGCAGGCAAGATGCCTGATGGCGCGGCCGAGGTATTGGAAGACATTGCTTCCCAGGTGGTGCTTTCCATGAAAGACTAAGCTATGCCAACACTGAAGGAAATAAAGGGCCGGATCGGCTCCGTGCAAAGTACGCTGAAGATTACATCGGCCATGAAGCTGGTGTCTTCGGCCAAGCTTCGCAAGGCGCAGACGGCCATAGCCAATATGCGGCCGTACGAGGAGCAGCTGCAGCGCATCCTGGCTACGGTGCAGGCGGCTTCGGGCACCAAAACGGTGGTTTCCGTGTCCGAACGGCCCAAAAATGAGGGCTCGGACACCGAATCGGCCGTTTCCGTGTCCGGGAAGGTGATTATCCTGGCCCTGGCGTCCAATTCGTCGCTCTGCGGGGGCTTTAATGCCAATGCCATCGGCAAGGTGAAGGCGCTGCTGGAGGAGTATCCGGAGGCCACGGTGTATTCCATCGGCCGGAAAATGGCCGATGCCATGCGCAAGGCGGGCTATCCGTCGCCGAAGGATTATTCCGAGCTTTCCGAACACCCGTCCTACAGTCCTGCGGCGGAGCTGACGGAAAAGCTGATGGAGGAGCTGGAGAAAGGCCATATCGGCAAAGTTTTCCTGGTGTATAACCACTTTGTAACCACGGCCAAACAGGTCCCGGTGGTGGAACAGTTCCTGCCCATAACGGCAGCAAGTGTGTCTGCCTCCCCAGGGCTGGCGGCATCGGAAAACGCGAACCTAACGCACGGGGAGGCAGACGTGATTCTGGAACCCAACGCCAAGGAGCTGCTGGAGGCGCTGGTGCCCAAGACGCTTAAGCTTAAGCTGTATGCCGCCCTGCTGGACAGTGCGGCGGCGGAGCATGCGGCGCGTACGGTGGCCATGCAGACGGCTACGGACAATGGTGAAGACTTGCTGGACGAACTCACGCTGCAGTACAACAAGGGCCGTCAGCAAAAGATTACTTCCGAAATCCTGGATCTGGCATCCGGTCAGCAATAAGCAGTTATGGCAAAGGCAATTGTATTTGATATGGGCGGGGTGCTCATCGATCTGGATCCAAAGGCCTGCATCCGGGCGTTCCTGGATATCCTGGGCTATGAGCGGATCAAGGAGCTCATCGATCCCTATCATCAGAAGGGCATTTACGGGGAGCTGGAGGAGGGCGCCATATCGGCCGATGAGTTCCGTGCCGCCATCCTGGCGGAATCCCGTCCGGGCAGCCGTCCGGAGGATGTGGACCGCTGCGTGGATGCCATGATCTCCGGCATGGAGCCCTATAAGGCCGATCTTCTCAGGGAGCTGTCCAAAAAGTATCCGCTGTATCTGCTTTCCAACAACAATGAGCTGGCCCGCATCCGTTTCCATAAAATCCTGGCCGATCTGGGACTGGACTGGCGCAGCGTGTTCCGGGAGGAGTTCTGTTCCTTCCAGATGAAGCTGCTCAAGCCGGATCCGGCCTTCTTTAGGGAAGCCATACGCCGGATTGGCCTGCCGCCGGAAGAAATCTATTATGTGGACGATTCCCCGGTGAACGTGAAGGCGGCCCGTGCCGAAGGTATAAACGCGGTCCTGTGCCCGCAGGGGGACGATTTACGGAGCGTATTTGAAGGGTTCTAGTATGTCGCTGTACCAGTATTTCAGGATAAGCAAGCCCGCGGCCGAGAAGGTGCCCGCCGGGGAGGTGGATGCGGAATACAAACGTTTCCGCACCCGCACTTTCTGGGGCGTGACGGCCGCCTATACCCTGTACTATGTGTGCCGGATGACGCTGGGCGTGGTGAAGCAGCCGCTCATAGACGGCGGCATCCTTTCGGCCAGCCAGCTGGGTATCATCGGATCGGCCTTCTACTTTGTGTACGCGGTTGGTAAGTTCACCAACGGATTCATTGCCGATTACTGCAACATCCGCCGTTTCATGGCGGCTGGACTGGGCGTTTCCATGCTCATCAACCTGATCCTGGGTGTCCTGGGTCTGCTGCAGGGGCCGCTGGGAATCGGCTCCATGGTCATGATGCTGGCCTTTGCCGTACTCTGGGGTATCAATGGCTGGATGCAGTCCATGGGTTCGCCGCCCGGGACCATCAGCCTGTCCCGCTGGTTCCCGCTCAGGACCCGCGGCACCATGTACAGCATCTTCAGCTCCACCCCGCAGCTGGGAAAGGCCGTATCCATGATTCTCACGGGCTTCATCGTTGCGGCCGCAGGCTGGCAGTGGGGCTTCCTGGCAGCGGCCGGAGCGGGGCTTGTCGGCACCATTATTTCCCTCGTTTTCATCTCCGATACTCCGGAAAGCCGGGGTCTTCCTTCCGTGCAGGAACTCTCCGGAGAACCGGTGAAAGAACTGGACAAAAAGCCCACCAAAGAGCTGCAGAAATGGGTTTTCCGGCATCCTGGCATTTGGGTTATTGCCATCTCTACGGCTTTCCTGTATATTACCCAGCATGCCGTCAGTGACTGGGGCGTGCTTTTCCTCCAGAAACAGAAAACCTTCTCGCTGGAAAGCGCCACGCAGGTAATTGGCATTGCCGAAGTCTTTGGCGTGGCGGGGAACCTCATGGCCGGCTGGCTGTCGGACCGCCTGTTCCGGGGCAACCGGGTTCGGCCGGTGATCATTGCCGGTGTGCTGGCGGTCTTCTCCCTGGCCGGTTTCCTGTTCATGGGTGGCGGATATTGGGCCAACATTGCCTTTGTGGCCCTGTTCAGCATGGCTTTCAGCGTGGTCTTCTGCATTGTGGCCGGCCTCATGGCCCTGGACTTCGTGCCCCGCAAGGCCACCGGCGCCGCGCTGGGCATCGTGGGCATCTCCAGCTATGCTGCCGCCGGAGCCCAGTCCATCGTGAGCGGCTTCCTCATCGAAGGCAATGCGGCCGATGGCTTATATAACTTCACACCGGTTTCCGTTTTCTGGACGGTGGCCTGCCTCATAGCCTTCGTGCTTCCTGTCATCGGCTGGAAATACCTCAGACCCAAAGAATAACACTGCAACTATGATAGACGTTAAAAAACTGCTTAGCCCGCTGGGCACCTTCAAGTTTTGGAAGGAGCTGGTAATCATGACGCTGGCCATGACCATCGCCGCGGCCGCCGTGTATTACTTCCTCATGCCTTCCAACCTTATCATGGGCTCCATCACCGGTCTTTCCATGGTGCTCACGGACATCTGCGGGATCATCGGCATTCCCATGAAGGTTTCCTGGATGGTTACCTCCATCAACGCCATCCTGCTGGTGCTGGCGTGGTTCCTTATCGGCAAGGAATTCGGTGCCAAAACCGTGTATACGGCCCTTATCCTGGGCCCGCTTCTGGAATTCTGGGAGAAGGTTATGCCGTATGAGAAGCTCATGGAGCCCGGCACTACTTCCGTGATGGGAGACATCTGGTTCGACCTCATCTGCTTCGTGCTCATCCTTAGCATCTCGCAGACCATCCTCTTTCACATCAACGCTTCCACCGGCGGCCTGGACATCCTGGCCAAGATAGTGAACAAATACCTGCACTTTGATATCGGCACGTCCGTTACGGTGGCTGGCGCCATCATCTGCTGCACGGCCTTCGCGGTGAATCCGTTCCGGATGGTGGTCATCGGCCTCATCGGCACCTGGATCAACGGCGTTGCGCTGGACTATTTCACCGCCAGCCTCAACCGCCGCAAGCGGGTGTGCATCATTTCAAAGGATTATGAAGCCATCCGGGACTTCATCATCAAGGACCTTACCCGCGGCTGCAGCCTCTATGAGGTAACGGGCGGTTATTCCGGAGATAAATCTATGGAGGTACAGGCCCTGCTCACCCAGGATGAGTTTGCCAAGCTCATGAACTACTTGAGAGAGAATAACATAAACAGCTTCATCACGGCCGGAAACGTGAGCGAAGTGTATGGCCTTTGGCACGAAAAATCTCGTGGAAAAAAGGAAAGACCGTGAGTTTGGCACGGTATTGGAATTAAGGGGTATCAGACATAAATATTGATACCTTACATACACTACAAAAACCCGCCGCCAATTGGGAAATTCGCGAGCGGGTTATTCTTTTATTATCGCTGATCTATTTTACCGGAGTGAGCCGATAGGTGAGTACATCGTGGGACGGAACCACAACAAGGCTCTTGGCACCCACGGTCTGGCCGCGCTTCTTGCCTTTTGCCCGGGTGTTGAAAGGCTTCACGTGGGCATTCCAGAGATCCTTCACCTGGTAGTTAATCTCGGCAAAGGATGGACTGCGTCCGCTAAGGTCGTCCACAAATTCCATGGACTCCCAGTCCAGTTCCACGGTGGCGTCTTCCTCTCCGGCATTGAGCAGGCAGAAGGCCCAGTCTCCGTCGGAGAGCGGCTTGAACCAATATTGCAGGTCTCCCTGTTTCTTGAAACGGAAGCCCTGGATGCCCAGCGGATCCTGGTCAATGGCAATGACGTCCCGGTTGGTGATGATGGCCAGGGTTTCCTCACTCATATTGGTCAGGTCGTTGCCCAGGATGAGCGGGGCCGCCATCATGCACCAGAGGGTGAAATGGGCGCGGTCTTCGGAAACGCTCATGCCGTTACCCACCTCCAGCATGTCCGGGTCGTTCCAGTGGCCGGGGCCGGCATAGGCACGAAGCGGCTCATTCTGGTCCAGGATCTCCAGCACGCTCTGCGGACGCCATCGGGGACGGCCGTTCTCGTCATAAGTGACAGGAACAGGGGTGAAGTGTACGCCGATATCGCCGGTTGTACGCCACGAGTGGCCCACCTCGGCCGCCCATTCCCAGGGCTTGTTGGAACCCCATTCGCAGATGCTGAAAAGAATGGGCCTTCCGGCCTTCTTGAGGGCGCTGCGCATGGTGATATAGGCGCCTTTGGGATTGAGGTTCTGCGTATAGCACCAGTCGTATTTGAGGTAGTCGATACCCCAGGAGGCATAGGTGAAGGCGTCCTGATACTCGTGGCCCAGGCTGCCGGCGTAACAGGCGCAGGTGTTGGTGCCGGCATCACTGTAAATGCCAAGTTTAAGTCCGTGCGCGTGCATATAATCGGCCAGAGCCTTTATCCCGGAAGGGAATTTCTCCGGGTCTTCGTGGATGAAACCCTGTTCGTCCCGTTCGCCGTGCCAGCCGTCGTCCAGGTTCAGATAAACATAGCCGGCATCCACCAGGCCCAGCTCCACCATCTTGTCGGCAGTGGCTTTGATGAGTTCCTCGTTGATGTTGGTGGCAAACTTATTCCAGGAGTTCCACCCCATTTGCGGGGTTTGGGCCAGACCTTCCCACTTGGGAAGCGGGGTGTCGGGACGGCGGGGGCCCTGTGCAAGGGCGGATGTCACGGCCAGAAGGCCGCAGAGCAGCAGGATGAGCGTCTTTTTCATGGCGGTTATTAATTATTGCTTGACACAAAGATAACCTTTCTATTTGAATAATCCGCCGAAAGCCGTAACTTTACGGAAAACCCCAACCGCATGAAACAATACATCCAAGAGAATAAGGAACGGTTCTTTGAGGAACTGTTTTCCCTGCTGCGCATTCCGTCCGTGAGCGCCAAGCCGGAGCACAAGGCCGATATGTACCGCTGCGCCAACCGTCTGGTGGAACTGCTTAAGGAAGCCGGCGCCCAGGAGGCTGCCGTATATGAAACTGCCGGTCATCCTGTGGTCTTCGGCCAGTACAACCAGGGGGCGGAAAAAACCGTCCTGGTGTATGGCCACTACGATGTTCAGCCGCCGGAGCCGCTGGAGAAATGGCGTACGGACCCCTTTGAGCCGGTGATTGCCCCGGATCCGTCCACCGGGGAAGAGGCCATTTACGCCCGCGGAGCCAACGACGACAAAGGCCAGCTCTTCATGCACCTGAAGGCCTTCGAGTTCCTCCTCCGGAATGGCCTCCTCAGGCACAACGTAAAGTTCATCTTCGAAGGAGAGGAAGAAATCGGCAGCGGCTCGCTTCCCGCCTGGGTCCGTGAGCACAAGGATCTTCTCAAGGCCGATGTGATTCTGGTTTCCGATACCACCATGATCAGCGAGAAAGTGCCGTCCATCAACTGCGGCATGCGCGGCCTGGCCTATCTGGAAGTGACGGTCACCGGCCCCAACAAGGACCTCCACTCCGGCCATTACGGCGGTGCCGTGGCCAACCCCATCAACGTGCTGTGCAGCATGATAGCCTCCCTGCAGGATGCCGATGGGCGCATCACCGTCCCCGGCTTCTACGATTCGGTTGTGGAGTTATCGGCCGAAGACCGGGCGCTCCTGAACCGCGCCCCGTTTGACATGGAAGAGTATAAGCACTTCCTGGGCATCAACGAGGTAAAGGGAGAAAAGGGGTACACCACCATCGAGCGCACGGCCATCCGGCCCAGCCTGGACGTCTGCGGCATCTGGGGCGGTTACACCGGCACGGGGGCCAAGACGGTCCTGCCTTCCACGGCCCACGCCAAGGTGTCCATGCGCCTGGTGCCCAACCAGAAGGCGGAAGAGATTACGGAGCTGTTCACCAAGCACTTCCTGGCCATTGCCCCGCCGTACGTAAAGGTGTCTGTGAGTCCCTGCGAGGGCGGCAACGGCTTCCTCATTCCGCTCAGCTCTCCGGCTTTCAAGGCGGCTTCCCGCGCCATGACGGAAGTCTATGGCATGGAGCCCGTTCCGGCCCGCGGCGGCGGTTCCATCGCCATCCTGGCCGATATGCAGCAAATCCTTAACGTGGATCCGCTCCTCATGGGCTTCGGCCTGGAAAGGGACACCATTCATTCTCCCAACGAGAGCTATCTCCTCCGCCAGCTCTTCGCCGGCATGGAGTCCATAGCCCTTTTCTATCAGTACTGGTAAGAAGGCCAGCGCAGGGTAAGATACAGCGCCCGGATGGCCAGATGCACGAAGTAGGCCGCCATGAGCAGATGGATGGCGGCTTCCGGCGTTTTCATGAAACTCACTCCGGCAAACCAGACGGCAAAGAACCCCACGGCGCACAATAAGGTGCTGTTCCTAAGGTCCTTAGAGGCTGTTGCGCCGATGAAGATGCCGTCCCAAATAAATGCCGGGCAGCCGATGAGCGGCATCAGCAGCAGCCAGGGCAGGAATTCCCGGCCGGCTTCCACCACGGAGGCATCGTCCGTCATCAGATGCAGGATGGGCACTCCGCCCGCTCCGTACGCCAGCATGAACAACGCCGCCACGCCCAACCCCCAGAGAAAGGTGCCGCGGACAGTTGCCCGTACGCCTTCCCGCGAGCCTTCGCCAATGAATCGGCCCGTAAGCGCTTCGCCGGCATAGGCAAAACCGTCGGAGAAGTAGCTGAAGAACATGAGCAGCTTCATGAGGATGGCGCTCACCGCCAGCAGGGTGTCACCGTAGCGGGCGCTGATGATGGTAAAGCCGATATACACCGCAATCATCCCCAGGCTCCGCAGGAACAGGTCCCGGTTCAGCCGGAAGAAGCTGCCGGAGCCAAAGTCCTTTGTCTCAGTCGCTTCCGTTTTCGTCCCTGTGTCTGCAATCACAGGGACAGAAGGGCAAATCATTGATTTTAAGGCAATTGAGTATCCATAGCGCCGGTGGGCGGTCACCAGGCAGTACGCGAAGCCGCTCCACTGGGCCAGGACCGTACCCAGGGCAATGCCGGGGAAACCCAGCACCAGTGAAAGGCAGATGGAGGCGGCGATGTTAATGCCGTTCACCAGCAGATCGGCCGTCATGGGGCGCACGGTGTCCTGCAGGCCGATGAACCATCCCTTGAAAGCAAAGAGCGAAAGGGTGGCCGGAGCCGCCCAGATGCGGATGTAGAAGTAGCGTGAGGCCAGCTGCCGAACCTCGGGCGAGCAGTCCACCAGGAGGAAAGCCAGCTGCACAATTACCCACTGCAGCACCAGCATGGCCAAACCGGAGAGGAAGGCAATCCGCAGTGCCCGCCGGAGGATACCTCCAATGGAGGGGGATACCCGGTCGTGGCCGGGTATGACGTTATGGCCGGGTATGACGTTTTGACCGGCCAACTCTCTCCCATAGGCCTGTGCGGTTAATCCGCCCGTCCCTACCCGTAGGAAACCGAAGTTCCAGTACAGGAGGTCAAAAATCATGGTGCCGATGGTGATGCCGCCGATGAGCGCCGCCGCGGAGTAGCCTTCCACGTCCAGATGCCCGGCCACGGCCATGTCCACCATGCCCACCAGCGGCACGGTAATGTTGGCCAGGATGCTGGGCAGGGCAAGGCGCAGGATTTCGCGGTTCAGTTTCATCGGAACTTCTTATCTTCCTCCAGCATTCCCAGATAGGAATTGTAGCGCTCGGGGGCAATGCGGCCCTCCTCCACGGCGGCCTTTACGGCGCAGCCGGGTTCGTGGGTGTGGGTGCAGGGCGTGAAACGGCAATCGGCCGACGCCTTGAGCATCTCCGGGAAGTATTTGCCAATCTCCTCCTTTTCCAGATCCACCAGGCCAAAGCCCCGGAGCCCCGGGGAGTCAATTACGTAACCGCCGGAGGCCAGCGGGTACATCTCGTACAGGGAGGTGGTGTGCTTCCCCTGCAGGTGAGCGGCGGAAATAAGGCCGATCTTGGGGTCCAACGACGGGTCCAGCGCCTTGATGAGGGAACTTTTTCCTACACCGCTTTCCCCGGAAAAGAGGTTCACGCCGCCCTTGCAGGCCTCCCGGATATCGGCAATGCCTTCTCCGGTTTCCACGGAGGTTTCAATTACGCGGTAGCCCGCCCCTTCGTAGATGCGGCGGAAGTGGTCTATCTCCTCCTGCGCGGGCTCCCGGTACAGGTCCGTCTTGCTTAGGACGATGGTGGCGGGAATGCCATACACACCGCAAGTGACAAGGATCCGGTCCAGGAACGGCAGTTTTACTTCCGGGAAATAGAGGGAAACGATGAGCCAGGCCATGTCCACATTGGCGGCTATGATGTGCGCCTGGCGGGACAGGTTGGTGCTCCGGCGAATCACATAGTTGCGGCGGGGGAGGATTTCCGTGATAACGGCGCCCTCTCCTTCCTGCACATAACGCACGCGGTCTCCCACGGCCACGGGATTGGTGATTTCGCTGGCTTTAAGCCGAACCTTACCCCGCAGTACGGCCGGAAAAACCTCCCACGAGGGCAGGGCAGACAGCAGATAATGGCTGCCTGCATTCTTTACCACCGTTGCTTCCAAGACGCTCATAGAATGCCGTTTGCAGCGCAAAGTTAAGAAAAATTAAGTAACTTTGCGGCTACTATGGCAGACAACGACTGGAAAGCACGTCTGGGAGTGGTCTATTCCACCAATCCGGACTTTCAATACACCACCCAGAAGGAGGAAGAAGCGGCTACCCTGGAACCCGGGAAGCAGCGCCTTATCGTGGGTATAGACAGGCGGAACCGGGGCGGCAAACAAGTGACGCTCATCACCGGTTTCGTGGGGGCCGATGAGGACCTCAAGGCCCTGGCCAAAACCCTTAAGACCAAGCTGGGCGTGGGCGGATCGGCCAAGGATGGAGAGATTACCATCCAGGGAGACTTCCGGGAAAAGGTGACGGAGCTGCTCAAACAGATGGGATACAACGCAAAACGCGGAAACTGATATGTGGGAGACGCCCTTCAAATCCGGTGAACTCCTAATGGAGCAGACGCCCTCCCAGCCGGAGACGCTGGTGGGGGGAACGCCTCTTCTGCTCAGTATCCTGGTAACGGTCTTTGTGATCCTGGCCCTGCTGGAGCTCCGCAATTTCCTGCACGTGGCTCCCTTCCTCTGGGACTCCGTTTTCCGGGCCCGGGGCAGCGTGGCGCTGGAGAACAACGTCCGGGTGGCCCGGGAACGCAACCAGTTAACCCTCATTCTCATGATTCCCGCCATCCTGTTCATTTACCGTTACCGGCTGTACGATGCCTCCTTCGTACAGAGGCTTGCGGACGACTGGCGGCTGGTTGCCGTGGCCGGTGTATTCCTGGGATATCTTTTGCTAAGGACAGTCATGTACCTGTTCCTCAAGCCCCGGCGCAGAGCGGATAATTTCCGCGTGGCGCACCGGGCAGGTTACACTTTCTTCATATTACTCATGCTTCTTGCTATTGCTGGGGTAACAATTCTGTACTTTTTCAGGGCCAACGATTTTATTATCAAGTCTTTCCTTTATATTCTCTCCGGAATCGCCTATTTGGTGTTTTTGATACGAAAAACACAAATTTTGTCTATATCTTGCAATCCTTTGCTAACTTTTTTGTACCTTTGCGGGCTTGAAATTCTGCCCACTGGCGCATTGATCGCTACGGCAGTGTTGTTGTAGAGAAGAGAACTTAACAGAAAATGAGCATCAAGAACATCCTGATTTCGCAGAAGGCCCCCCGTGTCCTTACTCAGTATCAGAACGTTACGGAGAAGTTTGGCGTTAATTTCGAATTCTGCCCCTTCTTTGTGGTAGAACCGCTCACGTCCCGTGAATTCCGCGCGCAGCGAATCAACCTGTTGGATTATACCGCCATCGTGTTCTCCTCCCGTCATGCCATTGACGCGTTTTTCCAGCTGGCCGAAGAGCTCCGCACCAAGATTCCCGAAACCATGAAGTACTTCTGCACCACGGAAGCCGTGGCCATGTACCTGCAGAAGCACATCGTATACCGCAAGCGGAAAATCTTCTACGGAACCGGCACTCCGGAGAGCCTGGTGGCCCTTATCGGCCCCAAGCACAAGGGGGAGAAATTCCTCATCACCATGTCGGATTCCTCATCGGCCGAAGCCATTACGTCCCTGTTCCAGGCTCATAAACTGGACTATTCCACGGGCGTATTTGTCAAGTCCGTGAGCCAGGACCTTCACGAGAAGAATCTGCAGGATTACGACATGATTGTCTTCTACAACCCTGCCGACGTAAAGTCCCTTCAGGAGAATTTCCCGGATTTCAAGCAGGGGGATATCAAGATGGTTTCCTATGGCCGGTCCATTGTCCGGGCTATGGAGGAAGCCGGGCTGCACATAGACGTGAAGGCTCCCTCTCCGGAAGCCCCGTCCGTGGCCAGCGCCATTGAACAGTATCTGGAAAGCCTCCAAAAATGACGGATGAAACCCTCTCCAAGTCCGAGCGGCTCTGTGGCAAGAAAGCTGTGGAGGCACTTTTCGGACAGGGGAAGGGTGGAGTCAAGGGCTGCCTGCGCTTCCGTTATGTGCAGCGCGAAGATGAAGGCCCGTCCCGGATCCTGGTCTCGGTTCCCAAACGCAGTTTCAAACGTGCAATAAAGCGGAATCTCCTCAAACGCCGCATCCGCGAAGCGTACCGCCGGCAAAAGAGCCTGCTGCCCGCCGGAGTGGACATTCTCTTCCTTTACAACGCCCCCGAGGTGCTTCCGTATGCCGATATTGCAAGCAATATGGAGGAGGTACTGTGTGCAGTGCAAGCGTCTGTCAATCAGATAATTACCTAAACTGTTGAGCGTGAGCTGGTTAAAGAAAATACTCATTGCGCCTTTTGTGCTCCTGATCAAGTTCTATCAGGTGTGCATCAGCCCGTTCACCCCGCCCAGCTGCCGGTTTACGCCCACCTGTTCCCAGTATGCCCTGGAGGCCTTCCGCAAGCACGGACCCTTCAAGGGACTGTATCTTTCCGTCCGCAGAATTCTTCGCTGCCACCCTTGGGGTGGAAGCGGTTATGACCCCGTGCCGTAATGCCTAAGACAGAAAACATAAAGGAAATGTTCGACGGGATAGCCCCGTCGTACGACAGGCTCAACCACCTGCTGAGCCTGGGTGTGGACAAGTGCTGGCGCCGCCGCGCGCTGAAGGAAGTGGTGGACGGTTCTGTCCAGCAGATCCTGGATGTGGCCTGCGGAACGGGGGACAGCACCATCGCCCTGGCCAAAGGCGCTGCCTTGGGAAGCCGCATAACCGGCGTGGACATTTCGGAAGGCATGATGGCCCTGGTAATGAGGAAAGCCGCCAAGGAGGGGGTGCACGACCGCATCCGCCTGCAGGCTGCCAATGCCGAGGCCCTGCCTTTTGCCGATGAAAGCTATCACCGCGTTTTCTGCGCTTTCGGCATCCGGAATTTCGAGCACAAGGAAAAGGGCTTGGAAGAGTTCCTGCGCGTCCTTAAGTCCGGTGGAAAGGCTGTGATCCTGGAACTGTCCGTTCCCACCAACCGTACGGTCCGGAGGCTCTACGACCTTTATTTCCTGCACCTGCTGCCCTGGATCGGCGGCCTGGTTTCCGGCAATAAAACGGCCTATAAATATCTTCCCGCCTCCGTCCATGCCTTCCCCGATCCGGACGCTTTCTGCGTCTTCATGCGGGCGGCCGGATTCCGGGATGTCCGGTACAAGACCTTTACCTTGGGCCTCTGCCGTATGTATGTCGGAGAAAAATAGTATCTTTGCATACTAAAACCTAACTTGATGCAAGACCTTACCATTATCCCCGTACAAGGGAAACGCATGTTGCGGCGGTTTATCCAGTTCCCTCTGGATCTTTATAAAGACTGCGACAAATGGGTGCCCGCACTGGAGGACGACGAATACAAGTCTCTGGGCAACGAGAATCCTTCCCTGGCTTTTTGTGACCGGGAACTGTACCTGGCTTTCAGGGACAATAAAGTGGTGGGCCGCGTGGCTGCCATCATCAACCGCAATGCCAATAAGAAGTGGGGAGAGGAAGTGGTGCGCTTTGGCTGGATAGACTTCATAGAAGATTTCGATGTGGCCAAAGCCCTGATAGACCAGGTGGTTGAATGGGGAAAAGCGCGCGGTGCGCAGAAGGTGAAAGGTCCGCTGGGCTTCACCGATATGGACCGCGAAGGTCTGTTGGTTGAGGGTTTTGAAAAAGAAAGCCCCTTCACCGTCATCTACAATTACCCCTATTACGGCGAGTACCTGGAGCGCATGGGCTTTACCAAGGATACGGACTGGACACAGCGTGTGATAACGTTTACGGATACGCTGCCGCCCATGATGCAATATGCCGATTTGGTTGAAAAACGCTACGGTGTGCACATTTATCGGGCCGATACCCTCAAACAGATGGCCCGCCGCGGCCGGGAGATGTTTCATGTGCTGAACGACGCCTTCGCCGGCCTCTACGAATACAGTAAACTGTCCGAGGAGCAGATAGACGGCTACGTGAAACAGTATGTCCCCGTGCTGAACAAAGACATGGTGGCCTTTGTGGTGAACGACAAGGACGAACTGGTGGCCTTTACCGTAACCATGCCGCACATCTCCTCCGGCGTCAGGAAGGCAAAGGGCAAGATTTTGCCTTTCGGCTGGATCCATATCCTTCCCCAGCTCAACCCCAAACGCAATCATATGGCCGAGGGTCTTCTCATCGGCGTGTTGCCCGAATACCAGGCCAAAGGGGCGGCCCTCCTGATGTTCAAGTATCTGCACGAAAACTATATCAAGTTGGGAATCAAGCACTTGCTTCTGAATCCCCAGCTGGAAGACAATCACAAGGTGCAAACTTTGTTTGGAGACTATGATCCGCAGCCTTACCAGCGGCGCCGCTCCTATGTAAAAGAAATCTAAACCTATATTATAATGACCAACCAAGAGTATTTCTACAACATGCTCCCAAAGGAGGAGCTTGAAAGAATCCCTTACCTTCCCACCATGGGAGAATTTGTGAACTGGTTCACAAAGGAGTATGCCGATATGCCGGCCCTGTCCGACACGGTGAACACCATCACTTATAAAGAACTGGGAGAACGTGTGGCCCGTCGCCGTGCCTTCATTAACGGCCTGGACCTTCCCAAGGGTGCCCACATTGCCGTGTGGGACCGCAACAGCCAGGATGCCATTGAGCTGTATCTGGCCATCACCAGCGCCGGTTTCGTGGCCATGATGTTCCCGTCCATGCTGCCGGAAATGGCCGTTGTGGGCTGCTGCATGAAGTTCGATATTGCCGCCATCTTCGTGCGGGATGAATTCATGCCCCAGACTTCCAAGATCCAGGGCGCGAAGGTGCTTCCCGCCGCCAGTATCGCCGATACGGAGGCCCCTGTGGCCGATATCGACCCGGACAGCCCTGCCGCCATCTTCTTCACCGGCGGTACCACCGGAGCT
This sequence comes from uncultured Bacteroidales bacterium, assembly GCA_946185645.1. Taxonomy (GTDB): domain Bacteria; phylum Bacteroidota; class Bacteroidia; order Bacteroidales; family UBA932; genus Cryptobacteroides. The sequence continues at coordinate 66,833 of CAMHKD010000002.1, read as the reverse complement.
CCTAAGGGTGCAGTTCTGAACCACCGTGCCCTCATGCGCGGCAACTACAACACCATCTTTAAACCCGGCCCCATCATCGGCGTGCACCGTTATATCGCCTTGCTGCCGCTCAGCCACGTTTTCGGCGCAATCGCCGGCCTGTGCGGCTGCTTCTATTCCGGCAACCTCATGTTTACCTGCGAAGACATGAAGGCCACCATCGGCAAGCTGCCCGCCATCAAACCCACCCTGCTGGTGATTGTCCCCGGCATCTGCGACATCCTCAGCGGCCTTGTGAAGATGTACGGTCCCCAGTTCCTCGGCGGCAGCCTTCGCATGATCATCTCCGGCGCAGCCAACGTACCTCCGCGCCTGGTGGACATCTTCACCAAGCTTGGCGTGGAATTCTGCTTTGGCTACGGCCTTACAGAAACCGCCAACCTTACATCGGCCAATGCCGACGCAGTTGAACGCCCCACCTCCATCGGCCGCATCTATCCCGGCCAGGAAGCCAAACTGGTGGACGGCGAACTCTGGGTGAAAGGCGACAACGTCTTCTCCGGCTACTACAAAGATCCCGAAAAGACCGCCGAAGCCCTTACGCCTGATGGCTGGCTCCGCACCGGCGACCTTTGCCGCTTTGACGAAGACGGCTTCCTCTATATCACCGGCCGCATCAAGAACCTCATCATCCTGTCCAACGGTGAGAACGTGAGTCCCGAAAGCCTGGAAGAACCCTTCTATGCCGATCCTTGCGTCCGTGACGCCATGGTGAAGGAAGACGAAGGCATCATTGCCATCGAGATTCTGCCCTTCATGCCTGCCTTCGACGGCAAGCCCTGGGAAGAGGTCGTGGCCTATATGAACGCCCTGGTGGACAAGATTAACGCCACCCAGCCCTCTACCCACCAGATTCGTAAAGTTACCGTGCGTACGGAAGATTTCAAACGCACCGGCAGCATGAAAGTCTCTCGCGTATGACCAGGGAAGAAGTATTTGACGGCCTGAAAGAGATTATCGGCGTCATCCGTCCCAACACGGATCTTACCAGTGTGGGATACCAGACAGAGCTGGTTCGGGAACTGGGAATCGATTCCCTCACCATGCTGCTGCTTTCCCTGGCGGCCGAAGAGAAATTCGGCATGCACTTCCCCGACGGTGCTCCAGTACCCGTCACAGTGGGAGAAGTCTGTGATGTGGTGGTTAAAGCCACATCCTAAAGCATGCTAAACAGTTGAGTGATGGAGACGGTCCAAATGAGGAACGCCTCCATCACTTTTTCTAATACGGAAAAATGCGTATCTTTGCAGTCTATGGACAAGAAAACTTTCAATAAGTGGAACTGGATTGTGGCCCTGGCCGTACTGGTGGTTTCATCGGTCACCTACCTTTCCACCATAGAACCCACCGCATCGTTCTGGGACTGCGGAGAATTCATTGCATCGTCCTATAAGCTGGAGGTGGGACATCCCCCGGGAAACCCGGTGTTCCAGCTGCTTGCGCGCTTCTTTACCATCGGCGTAAAACCGGAGCATGCTGCCGTGGCGGTGAACGCCATGAACGCCATCCTGAGCGCCCTCACCATCTTTTTCCTGTACCTTACCATCGTCTTTTTTGCAAAACGTTTGGTGCTTCCTCGTGCTGTGTGGGGAGGAAAAGCCGCTCTGCAGAGCGGCCGGCCGGAGGCCGCGGGGGATAGTAAGGGGCAGAGCCCCCTCAAAAAAGATGGCGCGGTAGCTGGTGGGATAGCTTCTATCGGCCAGGCGATTGCTATTTATGGCTCTGGGGCCGTGGGTTCGCTGGCGTACTGCTTCAGCGACACATTCTGGTTCAGCGCCGTGGAGGGCGAGGTATATGCCATGAGCTCCCTTTTCACCGCACTGGTCTTCTGGGCCATGTGCCGCTGGTATGAAACCGCTGATCGGCCGCATGCCAACCGCTGGATAGTGCTCATCGCCTTCCTTATGGGCCTCAGCATCGGCGTACACCTGCTGAACCTCCTTACCATTCCGGCCTTCGTGTTCATGTATTATTACCGGATGAACGAGGACAAGAAGCTGCCCTTCAAGAAACTGGTGGGGATTTTCCTCATCGGCGTGGTCATCGAGTTCCTGCTGGTGTACCTCTTTATCCCGTACCTTCCCAAGCTGGCGGCCTTCTTCGACCGCATCTTCGTGAACGGTTTCGGCCTGCCTTACAATAGCGGCGCCCTGTTCTTCATGGTGGCCCTGCTGGTGCTGTGCTTCTGGGGCCTTTTCCGTACGCTCAAGAGCGACAAAGTGTTCTGGAATACGGTCCTCCTTTGCGTGACCACCCTGGTTATCGGCTTCTCGCTGTTCTCCATCGTGATCATCCGCTCCAGCGTAAAAACGCCCACCAATGAGTATCAGCCGGACAATCCTTACACCCTGGTGCGCTACCTCAGCCGTGAGCAGTATGGCAGCACGCCGCTCCTTTACGGACAGTACTTCGATGCGCCGTACGACCTAAGCACCGGAAAATACTGGGCACCCCTCAACGGAAAATACGTCCATGCCGATGCCCCGGCCGATGCGGAATACCGTCAGGAAGGCAAGATGCTGTTTCCGCGCATGTGGTCCGGTTCAGACCAGCGCTTCATAGACTTTTACCAGCAGTACACCGGCGGAAAGGGCAAGCGTATCAAGGACGCGACTTACCGCAAGCCCACTTTCGGCGCCAATATGGCGTATTTCCTGGATTACCAGCTCAACTGGATGTACTGGCGTTATTTCATGTGGAACTTCGTGGGTCGGCAGAACGAGATTCACAGCCCGTCCCCCGGCGAGGTCTTCTACGGCAACTGGGAAAGCGGCATCCGTTTCATAGACGAGCTTCGGCTGGGAGACCAGTCGGATGCCCCCGCCGTGCTCAGTGAGAACAAGGGCAAGAACCACTATTTCTTCCTGCCGCTGCTGCTGGGCCTGCTGGGCCTGGTGTTCCAGTTTGACAAAGACAAACGCGGAAGCTGGCTGGTGTTCCTCATGTTCTTCATGACGGGCATTGCCATCGTGATTTACCTTAACCAGCCGCCTTATCAGGTGCGTGAGCGGGACTATGCCTATGCGGGCTCGTTCTACATGTTCGCCATCTGGATCGGCCTGGGCGTCGCTGCCCTTTACGACTGGCTTTCCCAGGCCCTCAAGGGCCGGGAGAAGCTGGTGGCCATCGGCGTCTCCGTGCTGTGCCTGGGCGTTCCCGCCCTCATGGCCGAAGAAAACTGGGACGACCACAACCGCTCCCACCGCTACACCTCCACGGAGATGGCGGTCAATTACCTCAATTCTGTGGGACAGAACGGCATGCTGGTCACCCACGGGGACAACGATACCTTCCCGCTCTGGTACGCCCAGGAGATTGAAGGCGTACGTACGGACGTGCGGGTGGTGAACACCTCCCTGCTGGGTACGGACTGGTATATAGACCAGATGAAGTGGGCCTGCAACAAGAGCGCCCCGCTGCCGCTCACGGTATCCCAGTCGCAGTATCTGTACGGTACCAACGAGTTCGTGTACATTACTTACGACGATGGTTCCCCGATGCTTCTGTCCGATGTGATGGACATCTTCAAGGATCCCAAGATGAAGGTAACCCTGAACGACGGTACCAAGCTGGATTTCATCTGCGCCCGCAAGCTGGTGATGCCGGTGAACAAGGAAAACTGCCTTAAATACGGCATTGTTCCGGAGAAGTTTGCCGATTATATCCCGGACCAGATCATGCTCACCATCCCGGAAGAGAAGAGCTATCTCACCAAGCCGGAACTGTTCATGCTGGACCTGCTGTCCAATTACAACTGGGACCGTCCGCTGCATGTGCTTAACATGGGCGGAGACCTCAAGGTGGGCCTCAAGGACTATCTCATGTACGACGGCTTCTCGTACCGTTTTATCCCGATCCAGAATAAGATCAGTTCCACGGACATTGGATTGGTGGATGCCGATGAGCTCTACACCAAGATGAAGGATCTGTACAAGTGGGATGCCCTCAAACGGGACGACTATTTTGTGGACTACCAGAACATGTATACCTTCCTGGGTGTGCTGAGCCAGCGCCAGATGTTTGTATCGGCCGCCAACGCCCTCATGGCAGAAGGGGAGGACGAAAAGGCCGTGGAGATGCTGGATCTGTGCCAGGAGCGTTTCCCGGACACGAACTTCCCGCTGGAGAGCATTCCGCTGGGCTTCTCGGGCAACGACTACATGGTGGCTCAGATGGTGGAGGATTACTACTATCTGGGAGAGGCGGAAAAGGCCCGGGATCTGGGTATCCGCATGTGTGACGCCCTGCATGAGACCGCCGCTTTCTACCTGGACTGGGGAGAGTTGGGATCGGCCGAATTCGAGACTGCCGGCCGCGTGCTCCTGTACATTGCCGATGTGATGAAGCAGTACGGAGACAAGGAACTCTCCGACGCCATGCTGGACCGCTTCGACTTCCTGCTGAAAGGCGTTACCGGCTCCTACGATATGGATGGGGCCGATACCCTGAGCGTTGAGACGGATTAGCCTGACAATCAAGTATTTAAAGAAATCTCCCTGTGACCGGAATCACAGGGAGATTTCTTTAATGCGCTGACGGAGAGGAGCTTAGTCCTGGATGGCAGCAATGCCCGGGAGCACCTTGCCTTCGATGGCTTCCAGCATGGCGCCGCCGCCGGTGGAGACGTAGCTCACCTTGTCGGCATAACCCATTTGGGTTACGGCAGCCACGGAGTCTCCGCCGCCCACCAGGGTGTACGCACCCATCTTGGTGGCTTCGGCCAGGTCTTCGGCGATCTGGAGGGTACCCTTGGCAAAGTTGGGGAGTTCAAAAACGCCCACGGGGCCGTTCCAGAGGATGGTCTTGGAGCTGAGGATGATCTTCTTCCAGTTCTCCAGGCTCTCCGGTGCGGCATCCATGCCTTCCCACTCGTCCGGAATTTCGCGGATGGGGAAGATTTTGCGGGGCGTGTCATTGTCGAAGCTCTGACCGCAGACGGTGGCTACGCTCAGGCTCAGGTTAACGCCGCGCTCCTTGGCTTCCTTCATGATTTCCAGGGCATCCGGAATGAGTTCGTCCTCGTGCAGGGACTGGCCGATATGGCCGCCCTGGGCCTTGATGAAGGTATAACCCATACCGCCGCCGATGATGAGGTTGTCCACCTTGCCCACCAGGTTCTTGAGCACTGCGAGCTTGGAGCTTACCTTGGAACCGCCGATGATGGCAGTGAGGGGGCGCTGGGCGTTCTTGAGCACGTTGTCGATGGCCTTGATCTCGCCTTCCATGAGGTAGCCGAACATCTTGTCATTGGGGAAGTACTCCGCGATGAGGGCGGTGGAGCCGTGGGCGCGGTGGGCGGTGCCGAAGGCGTCGTTGATATAGCAGTCGGCATAGCTGGCGAGGGTCTTTACGAACTCCTTCTGGGAGGCCTTCACGGCAGCCTTGGCGGCTTTCTTCTCCTCGTCGGAAGCATCCTCGGCCAGGCCGCGGGGCTTGCCTTCTTCCTCGGCATAGTAGCGGAGGTTCTCCAGGAGGAGGGCCTCACCGGGCTTGAGGGCATCGGCCTGGGCCTTGGCCTTCTGGCAGTCCTCGGCAAACTGGACGGGAACGCCCAGGCATTCGCTTACGCGGCCCACGATGTGCTTGAGGGAGAATTTGGGATCCACCTTCTTGGGACGGCCCAGATGGGACATGATGATGAGGGAACCGCCTTCTGCGAGCACTTTCTTGAGGGTGGGCATGGCCCGGCGGATGCGGGTGTCGTCCGTAATCTCGAAGTTTTCGTTGAGGGGAACGTTGAAGTCTACGCGTACAATGGCTTTCTTGCCTTTGAAATTGTACTTGTCAATGAATTGTTGCATAGAGTATAAAGAGTTAAAATATTGTCCAGTCCGCAAAGATAACTATCTTTGTAAAAAATTCAAAGACAATGGCGGTCGAATACCCTGCAGAATACTGGAAAGACTATGAGCTCCTGGATTCCGGAAACGGAGAAAAACTGGAGCGTTTTGGGAAGTATGTGCTTCGGCGTCCGGAGCCCAAGGCCCTGTGGAACCCCTCCCTTCCGGAGGCGGAATGGAGGCGCCTTTGCCATGTGACCTTCACCCCTGGCGCCGGCTTCGGCAAGGCGGGGAAGGAGGACAGCGGCACCTGGGACCGGCACAAGAAGATGGAAGACCAGTGGGGTATTGCCTACAACGGTCTTCCGGATGCCGATACCCACGCCGCCAGCGACCTGCATCTTTCTTTAAGGCTGGGCCTCACCTCCTTCAAGCATGTGGGCGTTTTCCCGGAGCAGGCCCCCAACTGGGAGTTCATCTACCGGGAAACCGGCCGGTTATGCCGTATCCACAAGGCCAACGGCCTGCCTGCCCCCAAGGTGCTTAACCTCTTCGCGTACACGGGCGCCGCTTCGCTGGCCGCCAAATGCGCCGGGGCCGATGTAACCCATCTGGATTCGGTGCGGCAGGTGGTAACCTGGGCCCGCGAGAATATGGAACGCAGCGGCCTGGACGGCATCCGCTGGGTGGTGGAAGACGCGCTCAAGTTCGCCAGGCGGGAAGCCCGGCGCGGCAACCGCTACAGCGGCATCATCCTGGACCCGCCCGCCTACGGCCACGGCCCGGACGGCGAGAAATGGAAGCTGGACGAACTGCTCTTCGGCCTGTTGCAGAACGTGGCCGATATCCTTGACGAACGGGATGCCTTCATGGTACTGAATTTGTACTCCAACGGCTACAGCGCCGCCTTGGGGGAGACCGTTGTGAGGGAAGCCTTCAAAGGACAGTTCAAGGAAATGACTTCCGGGGAACTGGCCCTCAACGATTCCTTCGGGAAAGCGCTTCCGCTAAGCATCTATGTGCGGCTGAAACGATAAAAATTTGTATCTTTGCAAGTTATGGATTTATTGGTAGTCAATTGGAATATAGACCCGGTCATCTTTAAGATCGGCGCTTTCCAGCTAAGGTGGTATTCCATCCTGTTCGTGAGCGGATTCATCCTGGGCTGGTATATAATGAAGAGCTTCTTCAAACGGGAAAAGATCAAGCTGGACCTGCTGGACCCGATGCTGTACATGCTCCTTATCTGCACCATTGTGGGCGCCCGCCTGGGGCACTGCCTGTTCTATCAGCCGGACTATTACCTGGGCAGCTGGCAGGGATTCTGGGAAATCTTCATGCCCTGGAAGGGCGGCCTGGCCAGCCACGGCGGCACCATCGCTATCCTGCTGGGTATCTGGTGGTATGCCAGCCGCTACGGCCGCAAGAACGGCTTCGACTATGTCTGGGTCATAGACCATCTGGTAATCCCGGTGGCCTTCGCCGCCTGCTTCATCCGCCTGGGAAACCTCTTCAATTCAGAGATTTACGGGGCTCCCACCAACCTCCCCTGGGGCTTTGTCTTTGAGCGGAACGGGGAAACCGTACCCTGCCATCCCACCCAGCTTTACGAGGCCGGCACTTATCTGCTGCTGGGCCTGGTGCTGATGTGGCTTTACTGGAAAAAGCTGGACAAGATGTACAGGGGCACCTTCGTGGGCATCTTCCTCATCGTGTGCTTCGGCAGCCGCTTCCTCATCGAGTTCATCAAGAACGACCAGGTGGAGTTCGAGGCCGATATGGTCCTGAACATGGGCCAGCTCCTGAGCATCCCCTTCGTCCTGCTGGGCATCGGCTTCCTGGTGTATGCTTATAAGAAAAAGCAGCCGGCCCGGGCCGTCCCGCCGGAAACGGGGCCCAGGAAGAAGGAGGAAACCCACTATGCAAGGCCCGTCAATCAGTAGTTCAGTTAGTTAGAAAGTTGATAGATATGGAATTAAAAAAGTGTATTCTGCTGCTTGCGCTCCTGGTCCCCCTGGTGGCGCAGGCTCAGTATAAAGGGGAGGAACGTCCTTTGGGAGACACCACGCTGGTGCTCACGTTGGAGGATGCGGTAAAGATAGCCCTCTCGGAGAATGTCTCGGTAAAGGTGGCCGATATGGAGGTGGAGCGCACCAAATATGCGCAAAGGGGCTCCTACGGCCAGCTGTTCCCGCAGATCAGCGCTTCCGGCATGTACAGCTATGCCATCCAGAAGCAGAAGGTTTACTTCGGATCCGACTCGGAAGAGGAGGGCTCCGGCGGCGGCGGTGGCGGCATGGCCGGCATGATGGCCGGTATGATGGATCCCATCATGTACTACATCGAACAACTGTATGCTTACACAGGTGCCCCCTTCGTCCCGTATGTGCCCCCCACAACCCCGGAAACGGAACAGCAGTCCGGTGACGGCGCCATCGAGATGGGCCGCCGTAACCAGATGTCCCTGGGCCTGTCGGCCTCCATGCCGGTGGTGAATTTCCAGCTTTGGGAGAGCCTGCGCCTCACGGGCGACCAGGTGGAACTGGCCGTGGAACAGGCCCGCGAAAGCCGTCTGGGCACGGTTACATCCGTAAAGCAGGCCTACTATTCCGTCCTGCTGGCCAAGGCTTCCTACGATGTATACAACGCCGTGTATGAGAATGCGGTGGAGAACTGCAAACTCACGGAAATGCGTTTCAACGCCCAGAAGGCCACGGAAATGGACCGTTCCCGGGCCCTGGCCAGCGTGGCTGCGGCCATTCCCAACCTGTACAATGCGGAGAATTCCATCTACCTGGCCCTGTGGCAGCTCAAGGCTGTGATGGGCCTGGACCTGGACCGTGCCATAGATGTGGCGGGCAGTCTGGAAGATTATGCCCAGCACATGTTCTACGACATCAACGAAGGGGAAGAGGCCTCCCTGGAGCGCAACTCCCAGCTGCGCCAGCTGGCCAAACAAGCGGAGATGCTGGCCAAGCAGATCCGTATGCAGCAGTACGCATACCTGCCCACCCTTTCCATGCAGGTTAGCTACAACTACTACACCCAGAGCGACAAGTTCAACCTGGCCCAGTGGAAATGGCTGCCGTCCAGCACCCTGGCCCTTTCGCTCAGCATCCCCATCTTCTCCGGCGGACAGCGTTACCATGCCATCAAGCAGACGCGCGTACAGGCCGATGAACTGGACCTCCAGCGGGTGAATGCGGAGCGCCAGCTCCGGATCGGCATCCGCCAGAGCCTCTCCACCATGGAGACTTCCATGCGCTCGTACGATGCGGCCAGGGACGCCATCAAATCGGCCGAAAAGGCCTACGATGTGGCGGCCAAGAGCTATCAGGTGGGCCGGAGCACGCTCACGGACCTGAACAACACGGAGCTCACCCTCACCCAGACCAAGTTGCAGGCCCTGCAGGCGGTATACAACTTTGTGAACGCCAAGGCGGGCCTGGAGCAGACCCTGGGCTACGATTTCACCGACGAAACAGCAACCTTAGAAAAATAGATAGAACAGATATGAAAACCAGAATCATTGTATTGGCTGCAGCTGCCCTGGCGGCACTTTCCTGCGGAAACCGGAACGGCAACACCCAGGCGGGGCCCGGCGGTTTCGGTCCCCAGGCCAACGTTACGCCCAATGTGGAAGTGATATCGGCCACCAGCAAGGACGTGGCCCAGGAAAGCTCCTATTCCTCTACGGTGGAGGCTTTCGCCACCAACAACATAATGCCCCAGGCCGGCGGCCGCATCCGCAAGATCAACGCCGAGGTGGGCGACTATGTGACCAAAGGCCAGGTGCTGGCCGAGATGGACCGCCTGCAGCTGGAACAGCTGGAGCTCCAGATCCAGAACGACGAGATCGAGTACAAGCGCCTGAAGGCCCTGTACGAGGAAGGAGGCCTCTCCCAGAGCGATTTCGAAACCGCTGAACTGGGCTACAAGGTGCGCAAGACCAACTACCAGAATCTGCTGGAAAACACCATCCTGCGCACGCCCATCACGGGTTTTGTGACCGCCCGCAACTTTGACCAGGGAGACATGTTCTCCATGAGCGCCCCGCTCTTTACCGTGCAGCAGGTGGTTCCCGTGAAACTGCTCGTGGGCATTTCCGAGAGTGAATACACCAAGGTGAAGAAGGGCCAGTCCGTGGCCATCAAGGCCGACGCTCTGCCCGGCCGCAGCTTCACCGGCAAGGTGGAACGCCTGTATCCCACCATCGACGCCGCCACGCACACTTTCCGGGCCGAGGTCCACGTGGCCAACACGGACCGGGTGCTCCGCCCCGGCATGTACGCCCGCGTAACCGTGAATTACGGGAGCAACCACAGCATCGTGGTCCCGGACCTGTGCATCGTGAAGCAGGAGGGGACCGGACAGCGCTTCGTGTACCTGCTCAAGGCCGACAATACCGTGAGTTACGTCCCCGTAACCCTGGGCCGCCACATCGGCACGGAGTACGAGGTGCTGGAAGGCGTTTCCGAGGGCGACCAGGTGGTCTCTAAAGGCCAGGCGGCCCTCAAGGACGGCGTGAAGGTAGTGGTTCTTAACAAGTAGGAAGGCAGTATGAGCATATTCAGAACAGCCGTCAACAAGCCGGTAACCACGGCCCTTATCTTCCTGGCTTTCGCCATCCTGGGCGTGTTTGCGCTCACGCGGCTCCCGGTAGATAACTTCCCGGACATAGAGTCCAACACTATCATGGTGATGAGCTCCTATCCCGGCGCCAGTGCCGAGGATGTGGAGAACAACCTCACCAAGGTGCTGGAGAACTCCCTGAACGGCGTGTCCAACCTCAAGGACATCACCTCCAACTCCCGGGAGAATATTTCCGTGCTCACCCTTGAGTTCGAATACGGAACAGACATCGAAGTGGCTACCAACGACGTCCGCGACAAGCTGGACATGGTGGTGCAGACCCTGCCGGACGGCGCCTCTTCGCCCACCATCTTCAAGTTCAGCGCCGACGACATGCCCATCATGATCCTGTCGGCCACGGCCGACCAGAGCGTGAGCGCCCTGGACAAGATCCTGGACGACAAGGTGGCAACCCCGCTGGCCCGTGTGTCGGGCGTAGGTACGGTTTCCGTCTCCGGCGCGCCCAACCGGGAAATCCAGGTCTATTGCGACCCGGTGAAGCTGGAAGCCTACGGGCTCAGCATCGCCTCCATCGCGCAGGTGATAGCCGCCGAGAACCGGAACGTGCCCTCGGGCAGCATCGACATCGGCTCGGAGACCTATACGCTCCGCATCACCAAGGAATTCAAGGACCCGTCGGAACTGCTGGACATTATCCTCATGTCCTACAACGGGAACGCCATCTATCTGCGTGACGTGGCCCGTGTGTATGACGGCCTGGAAGAGAAGTCGCAGGAGTCCTACACCAACGGCGTTCGCGGCGCCCAGATCATCATCCAGCGCCAGTCCGGCTACAACACCGTGAACGTGATCCGGGACGTGAAGAAAACCCTGGCCCGCCTGGAGCGGGACCTCCCTTCGGACATCAGGATCACCACGGTGGTGGACTCTTCGGACAACATCCTCCGCACCATCAACTCCCTCAAGGAGACCATCGTCATCATCTTCCTGGTGGTGATGCTGGTAGTGTGGCTGTTCCTGGGCCGATGGAAGGCCACCTTCATCGTGGTGCTGTCCATCCCCATCGCCCTGCTGGCCTCGCTGCTGTACCTGTTTGCCACGGGGAACACGCTTAACATCATCTCCATGAGCGCCCTGGCCATCGCCATCGGCATGGTGGTGGACGACGCCATCGTGGTGCTGGAGAACGTCACGTCCCATCTGGACCGGGGAGAAAAACCCAAGGAGGCCGCCGTGCATGGCACCGCCGAGGTGGGTATCTCCGTAATCGCGTCCACCCTCACCATGCTGTGCGTGTTCCTGCCGCTCACCATGATTTCCGGCATGACGGGCATCATGTTCAAGCAGCTGGGCTGGATTGTGTCCATCATCATGATCGTGTCCACCACGGCGGCCCTTACGCTGGTACCTATGCTTTGCTCCCTGCTGCTTACGGTGGAGAACAAGAGCGGCCGCCTGTACCACTTCATCTTCGACCCCTGGAACAAGGTGCTGGACGGCATCTCCAGCGGCTATTCCCGCCTCATCGCCTGGTGCATGAACCACAAGAAGCTCATCCTGCTGCTGGCCGTGGTCATCTTCGTGGGCGTGCTGGCGCTGTACGGCCCCCGGATGAAGACCGAGTACTTCCCCACGCAGGACCAGGGACGTATTACCGTATCGGCCGAACTGCCCATCGGTACGGCGCAGGAAGTTACCGCCGGCGTGGCCGCCCGCATCTACGAGAAGGTGGTGGCCGACGTGCCGGAAATCCGCGTCATCAGCTATAACTTCGGCCAGGCCGATGCCGACAACGCCTTTGCCTCCATGCGGAACAACGGCGCCTACCTCATTTCCATGAACATCAACGTGGGCTCCATGGAGGAACGCAAGCGCTCCACCTCCGAGCTGGCCGATATCATCCGGGAAGACCTGGCCCTGTTCCCCGAGCTCAACCGCGCCACCGTGACGGAAGGCGGAATGGGCATGGGCGGCCGTTCCAGCGTGGTTCTGGAAATCTACGGCTATGATTTTGAGGCTACCGAGAATGTGGCCCGCGACATCCGGGCCCGGATGCTGGAGAATCCCGCGTTCGCGCAGGTGATGATAAGCCGGGACCAGTACATCCCCGAATACGAGGTGGACTTCGACCGCGAGAAACTGGCGCTGAACGGACTCACTTCCACCACGGCCGCGGCTGCCGTGAGTGCCGCCATGAGCGGTACCGTGGCCTCCTTCTACCGCGAGGACGGTGAAGAGTACAACATCCGCGTGCGCTTTGCCCCGGAATTCCGCCGGAGCGTGGAGGACATAGAGAACATTCTCATCTACAATCCCCAGGGCCGGGGCGTCAAGGTCCGTGACCTGGGCCGGATCGTGGAATCCAAGGTGCCGCCCACCATCCAGCGCAAGAACCGTGAGCGTTACATCTCCGTAACGGGCATGATGGCCCGCGGGATGGCCTTGAGCGACGGTGTGGAAACCGTCAACGCGCTCATGGCGGCCAACCCGCTGCCGCCGGAGATGTCCTGGCAGATAGGCGGTGACTACGAGGAGCAGCAGGATATGTTCTCCGACATGATCCTCCTCATGCTGCTCATCGTGATCCTGGTGTATATGGTGATGGCCTCCCAGTTCGAATCCTTCATGGGACCGTTCGTGATCATGTTCTCCATCCCCTTCGCCCTCACGGGCGTGGCGCTGGGCAACCTGATCCATTCGCAGGCCGTGGGCGTGATGTCCCTCATCGGCATCATCATCCTGCTGGGTATCGTGGTGAAGAACGGTATCGTGCTCATCGACTACACCATCCTGTGCCAGGAGCGGGGTATGAGCGTGCGGGATTCTTCCGTTACGGCCGCCAAGAGCCGTCTGCGCCCCATCCTGATGACCACCCTCACCACGGTGCTGGGTATGCTGCCGATGGCGATGGGTACCGGCGAAGGCTCCGAGATGTGGCGCGGCCTGGGTATCACGGTGGCCTGGGGTTTGAGCATTTCCACGCTCATCACCCTGGTGCTCATCCCGGTGCTGTACTGCGGTTTCACCGAGCATCGCGCCAAGCGCAAGGCCCGCAAAGCCGCCCGCCAGGCGGCCAAACAGGTAACCGCAGCGGAATAATGAACGGAATAATGTCATTCTGAACGAAGTGAAGAATCTGTTATGAAAGCTATATTTGTCGTTTACAACCAGGCTTACAATCAAGAGATTGTAGAGCTGCTGGAGAAGATGGGACAACGCGGTTATACCGTTTGGGAAGAGATAGGCGGACGCGGCAGTACGGACGGTGAGCCGCACCTGGGCAACCACGCCTGGCCCACCCAGAACCACGCCCTCCTCACGGTGGTGGACAACGCCCTCGCCCTCCAGGTGATGGAGGCGCTCCGCCAACTGGATGCCGATAACCCCAAGTTGGGCCTGCGCGCTTATTTGCTTCCTGTGGAAGCGGCATTGTAAAAAAATGTTTATATTTGTGAGTTAAATACTGTTAATTATGGCAAAAATTGCAACCAATACCACTTTCGAAGACCTGCTGCAGGACAGCCGGCTGGTGATTGTGGACTTCTGGGCCACCTGGTGCGGCCCGTGCCGGATGCTGTCTCCGCTGCTGGACGAGGTAGAGGAAGCCATGTCCGACAAGATAGTCGTGGTGAAGGTGAATGTGGACGATGCCGATGAGGTGGCCGCCCAGTTCCGCATCATGAACATCCCCACCCTGCTCTTCTTCAAGAACGGGCAAATCGTGGACAAGACCGTGGGCGCCATGCCCAAATCGGCCCTCATAGAAAGAATTAACGCAAATCTATAAAGCAATGAAAAAACTTTTAGCACTTGTTGCAGTGCTGTTTGCTTCTGCAACGCTGGCACACGCCCAGTTCGGTATCCTTGCCGGCATTAACTTCTCCAATACCAATTTATCCGCCACCGAAATGTGGGAGCAGGCCAAGACGGTTACGCTCTTCCACGTGGGTGCCGCTTACAAGATCAACATGGGCATGGGCTTTGCCATCCAGCCGGCCCTCACCTATGAGATGAAGGGTGCTTCCATTGAAGATTCCAAAAATGTGGCTGCTTTTACCGGAGCTCTTGACAGCAAATCCGGCTTCCTGGAGCTGGGTGTAGGTCTCCAGTGGGGTCCGGACCTGTTCATCGGCCGTCCGTTTGTGATGGTGCAGCCTTTCGTGGGCTACATGATTGCTCCTCAGGGCGACAAAACCAGCAGCACATTCAATATCCTGGGCGTCAGTGCCACTACTAGCAGTTCCCAGTTGGATTCAGACCTGGAAAAAGCCAAGAACAAGCTGGAATACGGCTTCAGCATCGGCGCCGGTATCGAGCTCATCAAGCACCTGCAGCTTTCCGTCCAGTATTTCATGAACCTGGGCAAGCTGTATAACAATGGCAAGGTAGACGGAACCCAGGTTTGGGACAGTGTGAAGAACAACTTCAACGATATCAACAACTACAACGGTGTCAAGGTAACCCTGGGTTACTTGTTTTAATGGGTAACAGACAAGCTGTCATATTCTGTTCGGCTTCGTCGTCCATTGACCCGAAGTACAATCAGGCAGCGCGTGAACTTGTTCGCGCGCTGCATGCTTTGGGTTACTCGGTGACTTCGGGTGGCGGCAAGATCGGCACCATGGGAGCCATTACGGACGAATCCATCCGGTTGGGTGGGTCGCATGTGGCTGTGCTTCCGGGCTTCATGAAAGGCCTGGAGAATCCCGGAGTGTCGGAAGTGGTGTGGACGGAAACCATGAGCACGCGCAAGGAGCGGATGCGCCTTGGTTGCGATGTTGCCATCGCCCTGCCGGGCGGAATCGGCACCCTGGACGAGGTAATTGAAACCCTGGTGCTCCGGAAACTGCACCGCTGGGAAGGGGAAGTGTATCTGCTGAACATAGACGGGTTCTATAACCCGCTGGTGACCCTGCTGGACCATTATGTGACAACCCGCATGATGGAACCGGAGGACCGCGCCCTGGTGCATGTGGCCGATACGCCGGCCCAACTTGCCGAAATGCTGAAATGAGTTTAAACGAAATCAGGCAGTTCTTAAAACCGCTGATGGAGCGGGTGGAGACGCGGATAGACGCGTCTCTCAGGAGTGATATTGCCCTTCTGGACGCCACCAACCGTTCCCTTCGGGAGAACGGCGGCAAGCTCCTCCGGCCCATGCTGGGCTTGCTGGTGGGCGGTGCCTGCGGCACGGTAAACGAAGACACCGTCCGTTATGCCGCCGCAACGGAACTGCTGCACAACTCCACCCTCCTGCACGACGATGTGGTGGACGGTGCAACGGAGCGGAGGGGCCTTCCCACGGTGGCCACCCTCCTGAACGGCCCCGCAGCCGTGCTCATCGGCGACTTCTGGCTGGTCCGCTGCATGCAAACCATCCTGGATGCAGACCGCTACAGCGAGCGGGTGCTCCGGATTTACGCCAAAACCCTGGCCCATCTGGCCGAAGGGGAACTCCTGCAGATGCAGAAGGCTTCGTCCGGAGACACCACGGAGGCGGATTATCTCCGTATCATCTTCAGCAAAACGGCTTCCCTGTTTGAGGCTTCGGCTGTGGCTGCCGCCATCTCCGTGGGCGCCTCGGAGGAAGTCCGGGAGGCGGTGGGGGATTTTGCCCGCAACCTGGGCCTGGCGTTCCAGATCAAGGACGACATTTTTGACTACGATTCCCTCTCCGCTGAAGTGGGCAAGCCCGTGGGCATAGACCTGCAGGAGCAGAAGATCACCCAGCCTCTGCTGTGCGCCCTGGAAACGGTTTCGGAGGCCGAAGCCACCGCCGTGCGGAAAAAGGTGGTCCGTATCCTGGACCATCCGGAGCTATCGGCCGAAATAAGGGACTTCGTGCTTTCGCATGACGGCGTTTCCCTGGCATACCGGAAGCTGGATGAGCACATCGGCCGTGCCATTTCCTGCCTGGACGTGCTCCCGGACTCCCGAGAGAAGGGTTATTTGATTGAGCTGGCCCGCTATGTGGGCGAAAGAACCCGGTAGATGGTAACGGTATACGGGAATACGGAACTGGTGAACGCCCTGCATCAGATGGCTCAAAGCGGTAATGTTCCGCATGCCATGCTGCTGCACGAGGACGACGGCGGCGGCGCCTTCCCGCTGGTGCTCAATTTCCTGGAAGATCTTTACGGCGGTTCTCCCCGCGTGCAGAAGCTCATCCACCCGGACATCCACTTTGTCTTTCCCGTTGCCGGGCCGGACAAGCCGGTGTCGCTCCAGTTCATCGGCCCCTTCCGGGAGCTGCTGCTGGAGAATCCTTATTTCTTTGAAAACGAGCTTTACGGGGCCATCGGCATAGAAGGGAAACAGAGCAACATTTCCGTGCATGAAGCCCGTTCCGTGCTGGACAGGCTCTCCCTTTCGGCTGTGGAAGGCGGTTGGCGTACTGTGGTGATGTACCTGCCGGAAAAGATGAACATGCAGGCGGGTAACGCCCTCCTCAAAATGGTGGAGGAACCGCCGGTGGGAACGCTGTTCCTGCTCATTACCCATGCCCCGGAGAAGGTGCTCACAACCATTTCTTCCCGCTGCCTGCATCTTAGGGTGCAACCCCTCACCCCGGAGGCGGAATTGCAGGTGCATGCCCGGGAAGCGGCCGGGGACGCTGTTCTGGCCGATCTGTTCCACGACCTGCTTAACGCCCTGGTGGAGAAGGACCTGCTGGGGGCCCTGGAAACGGGGGAGGCCGTGGCGGCTTTGGAATCGCGGGAACGGCAGAAAGCTTTTTGCCGGGTGGCCTCACGGGATCTCCGGATCCTGTTCCTGCTACAGCAGAAAATGCCGGCCCTCACCCATGTGAAGGCCGACGAAGAAGATTATTACAAGCGGATGGCGGCTGCTTTGAAGCCCGCTTTTCCGCGCCTGGCCCTCTCTTGCCTGGACAGGGCCCAGCTCCTTATAGAGCGCAACGTGAATCAGAAAATCCTGTTCACCGACATGGTGAACCAACTATATATCCGCATTTGACATGGACTGGAACAACGAATCCATACAATACGACTGTTTCCGGGGCTGTACCGTAACCACGGACGAGGAGACCCTGGAACGGGATATCCGTTACCGTCAGGGCTGCTGCAAACTTGAGGTTTACAATTACCTCAAGGGCATCCCGCAGGAGCAGTTCAACTCCTATTTCGAAGTCCGCTTCAAGAATACCCGGAAGGGGTTTTATGTGAATGCATCCGGCCAGAGCATCAAAACCGGGGACCTGGTGGTGGTGGAAGCCGCCACGGGGCACGACTTGGGCATCGTGACGCTGGAAGGTCCCATCGTGGGCCGGCAGATGAAGTGCAAGGGCGTGGACCCGGAGACGACGGAAATCCGGAAAATCTACCGCAAAGCGCGTCCATACGACATAGAGCGTTGGCAGGAAGCCATAGCCCGGGAACAGGAAACCATGATCCGCTCCCGCGTACTGGCCAATAACCTGGGCCTGGAAATGAAAATCGGCGATGTGGAATTCCAGGGCGACGGCACCAAGGCCATCTTCTATTACATTGCCGATGGCCGCGTGGACTTCCGTCAGCTCATCAAGGATTTTGCCGAAGAGTTCCACATCCGCGTGGAGATGAAGCAGATCGGCGCCCGCCAGGAGGCCGGCCTCATCGGTGGACTGGGCGTATGCGGCCGGGAGCTGTGCTGCGCCAATTATATCACGGAGTTCAAGTCCATCACTACATCGGCCGCCCGTACGCAGGATCTTTCCCTGAATCCGCAGAAGCTGGCCGGGCAGTGCGGCAAGCTCAAATGCTGCCTCAATTACGAGGTGGCGGCATATCTGGACGCCCATTCCCGCATTCCCAAGGTTACGGAGCCGCTGGAGCTGGAAGACGGGCAGGCCTGGCTGGTAAAGACGGATATCCTTTCCGAAACGCTCTATTTCTCCTACGAGAAAGGCTCTCTGACCCAGATGTTTCCGCTGTCGGCCGAGGAGGTGAAGGAAATCCAGGAAATGAACCGCCGGGGAGAAAGACCCGAAACCCTTCGTCAGGAAGAAGTGGTTGCTCCTGAGTTCATAACGGGTATGGACGATGCCATCAACCGCTTTGATCCGGAAAAGAAAAAACGCCGCCGCAAGAACCGTGGTCGCAACCGGAAACCCGGTCAGAAGCCCGCTAATGCCGAATAAGATACTGACATATCTACTCTGTCTCCTGCTCGCGGCAGCCTGCCGGGAGCCGTCTTCCGTAGAGCAGTTCATAGCCGCCCCCGGGCCCTATGAATTTCAGGTAGAGATGCGAGACACCACCGTTTTGTACGATTTCTCGTTTTATACGCGCCTGGACGGCTACCCTTCCGAGTTGCAGGAAGCGCAGGAGCTGCCGCTCCGTATCACATGGATCTCCCCTTCGGGAAAGACCTATACGGAGAATGTCTATATGCCTTTGACGGGACGTTCCTCCCTGTTTTCCCGCCAGGTGCTCCAGCCTTACCGGGCCAATGTCCAGCCTGTCCAACCCGGCCTGTGGACCTTGATGGTAACCGTTCCATATTCCGACGGCCGGGAGATCCTTCGCGGCCTGGGACTCACCGTTTCACAGCATTACGAATAATGGGACACGGGAAACTACGCAAATTTGCCGAAAATGAGACCTTCCGCTGTCTTTTGCAGCCGGATGCGTCACAGGTGCTCGCCAAGGAGACGGGTTCCCGGGAGCTGAAGCTCCGGGACCATGCCATCAAAGGCCGATGGGGGGAGGAAATGTTCGGCAACGACCATCCTATCGTTTTGGAGTTGGGCTGCGGCAAGGGAGAATACACCATTGCCCTGGCCGAAAGGCATCCGGAAATCAATTACATCGGCGTGGATATCAAAGGTGCGCGCCTTTGGAAAGGCGCCAAATACGCTACGGAAAACGCCCTTCCCAATGTGGCCTTCCTGCGTACGCGCATAGAGTTCATAGAGGCGTTCTTCGGCCCCGGGGAGGTGAGCGAAATCTGGCTCACTTTCTCCGACCCGCAGCTCCGGGGCAGCGAAAACAGCCGGCTTTCCTCGCCCCTTTTCCTGGAGCGTTACCGTAAATTCCTAAAGCCCGGTGGTATAGTTCATCTCAAAACAGACTCCCGCTTCCTCTACGAATACACTCAGGCCGTCTGTAGGGTGAATAGTCTTACCATACTAGCCTCTGGTACAGATATTTATCATCAGGGCGTCATGCCCGGCCCCGACCGGGCATCTGAGACCCCCGATCAAGTCGGGGGTGACGGTTGGGCGGCTGTTACTCAGGTGCAGACTTTCTATGAGAAGATGTTCCTGGAGATGGGGCTGCCTATAACCTACATGGCTTTCTGTATTGACCATGAGGGGCCCTACGCATTTCCGGGGGAGGCTTTTGATCATGACTACTGGCTGGAGGCCGAAGGTCCCCGCCGCAGCTTCTCTCACCAGCCCAACAAGAAGGGCTGAATAAAAAATTTTAAAAATATCTTGCATTCTCAAGATTTCTTTGTAACTTGCACTCGAATTTGGTTGTGCAAAGCAGTGAAACTTTACCGTAATAACCAGCAGCAGGAGCAGCAGTCCCAGAACCAGCAGGTTCCGGGTGCTTCTTGTTGCGTATAATTCCAGCCGTATGCGGCACAGTTTAAAAGAGGCAAATATTTAACTTATACAGAGGCTGGTCCCGAGGGGATCAGCCTCTTTTTTTGTGAAGGTTATAAAACAACAAATATTTATGGTTATGGACAGATTTGATTTGGTAAAGGAATCCTTCGAGCGGAAGGTAGTCCCGGCAGAAATCCCCGCAGGCAAGACTTCCGATTATTTTGGCGAACTGGTGTTCGACCGCAAGAAGATGTGCAAGTATCTGGATGCGGAGAGCCTCCAGGCGCTCCTCGCGTGCATCGAAGGCGGAAAAGCCCTGGACCGCAAGACGGCCGACGGCGTGGCAAAAGGCATGAAGGAATGGGCTATGGAGCATGGGGTAACCCATGTAACCCACTGGTTCCAGCCCCTCACCGAAGGAACGGCCGAAAAGCATGACTCGCTCATTGACTACGACGGAAAGGGTGGCGTCATTGAGACTTTTGACGGAAAGATGCTGGCCCAGCAGGAACCCGATGCTTCGTCCTTCCCCAGCGGCGGTATCCGCGCCACTTTCGAGGCCCGCGGTTACACAGCCTGGGATCCTACCTCCCCGGTGTTCATCCTGGATGATACGCTCTGTATCCCTACCGTTTTCATTTCCTATACCGGCGAGGCCCTGGATTACAAGACCCCGCTCAAGAAGGCCCTCAAAGCCGTCAGCGATGCGGCTGTACCGGTCTGCAAGCTTTTCGACCCTTCCGTTACCAAAGTCTATTCTTACCTGGGTTGGGAGCAGGAGTATTTCCTGGTGGACGAGTCGCTGTATGCTGCCCGTACGGATCTCATGATCACCGGACGCACCCTCTTCGGCCACAATTCTTCCAAGAACCAGCAGCTGGACGACCATTATTTCGGCGCCATTCCTTCCCGTGTGGCAGCCTTTATGCGGGACCTGGAGGTTGCCGGTCACAAGCTGGGCATTCCCCTCAAGACCCGTCATAACGAGGTGGCTCCCAACCAGTTTGAGCTGGCTCCCATCTACGGGGAAACCAATCTGTCCAATGACCAGAACCAGATAGTGATGAACCTCATGTCCAAGATTGCCCGCAAGCATGGTTTTGTGGTGCTCCTGCATGAGAAGCCTTTTGATGGCGTAAACGGTTCCGGTAAACACAACAACTGGTCCCTGGGTACGGACAAGGGTACGCAGCTGCTGGCTCCCGGCAAGGATGCCAAGGGTAACCTCCAGTTCGTCACCTTCTTCGTGAATGTGCTGGCGGCCGTGCAGAAGCACAACGCCCTGCTCAAGGCCTCCATCGCCAGCGCTACCAACGCCCACCGTCTGGGCGCCAACGAGGCACCGCCCGCAATTGTATCGGCCTTCCTTGGTCGCACCATGACGGAAGTGCTGCACAAGCTCCTGGAAGTCCCGTCCGACACACCCATTGAGATAGCCGGCAAGAAGGGCAAGAGCGTGGGTCTGGTGGAGATTCCGGAAATCTTCGTGGACAACACGGACCGCAACCGTACTTCCCCGTTCGCCTTCACCGGTAACCGCTTCGAGTTCCGCGCCGTGGGTTCCTGCGCCAACTGCGCCGGTGCCATGACCACCCTGAACGCCGCCGTGGCCGAGCAGCTCATCGAGTTCAAGGCCGCCGTGGACAAAGAGCTGGCCGATGGAAAGAAGCTCAATGTGGCCATCATGGATACCCTCAAGCCCATCATCAAGTCCATCATCGGCGTTGTGTGCTTCGACGGCAACGGCTACACCGAAGAGTGGAAGAAGGAAGCCGCCCGCCGCGGCCTGGACATTGAGACCAATGTGCCCAAGATGTTCTGTGAGTTCACCAAACCCGCTGCCGTTGAGATGTTTACCAAGACCGGTGTTTACACGGAAAAGGAACTGGAAGCCCGTAACGAGGTTAAGTGGGAAATGTACACCAAGAAAGTGCAGATTGAATCCCGCGTGATGGTGCGCATGGCCCTGAACCACATCATTCCCGCCGCCCTGGAATACAAGTCCAAACTCCTGAAAGAGGTGACCATGGCTAAGGAGATTTTCGGCAACCTGGACGGCTGCACCACGGAAATGCATATCCTTGAAGATATTAACAAATACGTGGAAGATGTGCGCGTAAAGGCCATCGCCATGAAGGAAGCCCGCAAGTCCGCCAACGCCATTGAGGACGAGTACAAACGCGCCCTGGCCTATCACGAGATTGCCGAAAGCCTGTACGCCCTCCGCAAACCCATCGACAAACTGGAAGAAGTGGTGGACAACAAGCTGTGGCCCCTTCCTAAATACCGTGAACTGTTGTTTATCAGCTAATTTTGTATCTTTGTGAAAAGATATTCAATTAGATGAAAAAAGCACTGTTATTCTTTCTGACGGCGGCGTTTCTGCTCTTCGGAGCCGGAAGCGCCGCTGCGCAGGATAAGGTGGAGGCAAGCCTTGGCGCAGATCTGGTGAGCCGGTATGTCTGGCGGGGCCAGGATCTGGGCGGCGTGTCTGTCCAGCCTTCGCTGGGTCTCAGTTACAAGGGTATCAGCCTGTCGGCCTGGGGTTCGGTGGGCCTGTCCAACCCTCAGGACGCGCGGGAAGTGGATCTTACGCTGGGCTATACCATTGGCGGATTCAACATCGGCGTCACGGATTATTGGGTGGAGGACAGCCATGTGTTCGAGGGTACCGTGGGCTATGATTTTGGCTTTGCCTCCCTTAACTGGTACACCAATTTCGCCGGCAACGACATATCGGCCGATACGGGTAAATGTGCCTTCAGCAGTTACTTTGAAGCCAATGTCCCGTTCTCCCTGGGCGGTCTGGAGTGGAAAGCCACGGCCGGCGTGGTTCCCTTTGCTACGGACTATTATGGCGCAAGCCGCTTTGCCGTGGTCAATCTGGCTCTCACGGCCACAAAAGAGCTTCGGATTACGGACAGTTTCTCCCTTCCGGTGTTCGCCCAGCTGGCAGTTAACCCTCACAGCAGACACTTATACCTGGTTCTGGGTATATCGCTGTAACCGTAGAGCACGGTTTTTGTGAAGGAAAATTGCTATATTTGTATCATTATGGCCAAATTAATATACACTATGGGCGAGGTGGCCCAGCTGCTGGGAGAAAATACATCGGCTGTGCGCTACTGGAGCAATTATTTCGAGAAATTCATTAAACCGGACCGCAACGCCAAGGGGAACCGGCTTTATCACCCGGAAGACGTGGAGACGCTGCGGCAAATCCAGTTCCTGGTAAAGAAGCAGGGGCTCACCCTGGAAGGTGCCGCCCTCAAACTGCAGGAAGACCGGCGGAGCGTGGAAGGGCGTGTGAAGGCCCTCACCATCCTCAAGGACATTCAGGCACAGCTCAAGGAAGTGAGGAAGGCGTTATGACGGTAGGGGAGATTACACGGGCGCTGGAGGCATTTGCGCCCCTGGACATCCAGGAAAGCTGGGACAACAGCGGCCTTCTCATCGGCTCTCCGCAGGATCCCGTCCACGGGGTCCTGGTGGGGTTTGACTGCACGCCGGAACTCATTGAAGAGGCGGTGGAGAAGGGCTGTGACATGGTGGTTACGCATCATCCGCTCATTTTCAAGGGTATCCGCCGCATCAACAGCGGGGATCCGGTGGGCGCTGCCGTCATGAAGGCCGTGCAAAAAGGCGTGGCTGTGTACGCGGCCCACACCACGGCCGATAAGGTAATCGGCGGAGTAAGCGGAGCCATGGCCCGCCGCCTGGACCTGAAGGATGTGGAATTCCTGGAGCCGGGCCCGGAAGGCTTCGGCCTGGGCCTGGTGGGAAACTGGGCGGAACCCAAGACCGGAAAAGAGGCCCTCTCCTTTGTGAAAGAGCGTTTCGGCCTAAAGGTCATCCGCAGTTCCAAGCCCCTGGAAAGCCCCATCAGCCGGGTGGCGCTCCTGGGTGGCGGCGGAGGTGGTGAAATTGAATCGGCCCTTAGGGCCGGCGCCCAGCTGTACATTACGGCGGACATTTCTTATCACAATTTCTTTACCCCGGAAGGGTTTATGGTCATGGATATCGGCCATTTTGAGAGCGAAGTGGAGATTGTGGACATTTTCTTGGCACAGATAAGGAAAAATTTTCCTAACTTTGCAAGCTACAAAAGTGCCGCGCTGGACAGGAGCAATCCGGTCCACTATTTTGTGATGTAAATATAAATCGATTTATAATTTATGGCAACCAAGAAAACTACCGCCGCCAAGAAAGTGGAGGCCCCGATCGACAAGAGAGAGACTTTTGTGTCCCTGCAGAAAAACTTTGCCGATTCCGATATGCCCGTAGAGGAAAAACTCAAGACCCTCTATGAACTTCAGGCCGCGGATTCAGAGATTGATAAGATTATCCAGCTCCGTGGTGAGCTGCCGGCCGAGGTGGCCGTCCTGGAAGAGGAAATCGCCACCCTCAAGGAGCGCAGCGCCGCCATTTCGGCCACCATGGATCAGATGAACCGCAATATTGCCGATGCGAAATTGGCCATTGCAGAGCACGAGAGCGTGATTGAGAAGTATCAGCGCCAGCTGGAGACCATCTCCAACTCCCGCGAGTACGACTCCCTTAACAAGGAGATTGAGAACCAGGAGCTGCTCCGTCAGATTGAGGAGAAGAAGATTGTGGATACCCGTGCAGAGATCGGCGCCCTCAAGGCCCAGCTGGACGACCTTAAGGACCATCTTGCCATCCGTACGGACGACTTGAAGGCCAAGAAGGAAGAGCTGGACGCCATCGTGGAGTCCACCGCCAAGGAAGAGGCCGTGCTGCAGAAGCACCGTGACGAATGCGCCGCCAAGATTGACGCCCGTACCATGAGCGCCTATGAGCGTATCCGCGCCAGCGTGCACAATCACCTGGCCGTGGTGAGCATCTATAACGGAGACTCCTGCGGAGGCTGCTTCAACACCATTACCCCGCAGCGCCGCGTGGAAATTGCCTCCAACCGCAAACTCATCATCTGCGAGCATTGCGGCCGTATTATCATCAACCCGGATTTCGAGTAGTCTGTTATGCCGGAGCCGTCCCGAAAGAGAAACCGTTCGGAAGAGCCTCTCAACCTGGAAACCCTGATGGGGAACAAACCCCCGCAGGCCCTGGATGTGGAGGAGGCCGTGCTGGGCGCCATGCTGGTGGAGCCTTCCACCATCGATGAATCCATGGAGGAGCTCTCTCCTTCTTGCTTCTATGACCCTCAGCACCGGATGATTTTCGAGGCCATGTCGGAGCTGGTGAACGAGCATGTCTCCATAGACCTTGTTACCGTAAGCGAAAAGCTTCGCTCCAAAGGCAATCTGGAAGTGGTGGGCGGTCCCGTTGTGCTGGCCCGGCTGTCGCAGAACATCGGCGCGGCCGCGCATATTGAGTACTACATCAAAATCCTCAAGCAGAAGACCATCCAGCGGGATCTCATTACGGCTTCGTACGAGATTCTCAAGCAGTCTTTCGACGAGTCCACCAATGTGGACGATTTGATTGACAACGCCCAGACCAAGGTCTTCGCCGCCATCCAGAACAATGTAAAGCGGGATGTCCAGGATATCGGCTCCATCATCAATTCCGTCCTGGACAATCTGCAGGAACTGCAGCAGCAGACCGGCCTGTCCGGCGTGCCGTCCGGTTTCCCGTCCGTGGACCGCGTAACCCAGGGCTGGCAGAAGAGCGACCTTATTATCCTGGCCGCCCGTCCGTCCGTGGGTAAAACCGCCTTCGCCCTTAACATTGCCAGAAATGCAGCCGTGGAGGCCAATATGCCGGTTGCCGTGTTCTCCCTGGAAATGAGCGCGGAGCAGTTGGGCAAGCGCCTTATCACCACGGAATCCGGCCTGTCCGGTGAAAAGATCAAGGGCGGCGTAAAGTTGGAGCAGTATGAGTGGGTCCAGTTGGAAGACACTTTGCGCAGACTGTCAAAAGCCCCGCTTTATATTGACGATACCCCTGGCATTCCCATCATGGAATTCCGCACCAAGGCCAAACGCCTGGTAAAGCAGAAAGGCGTGCGCCTTATTGTGGTGGACTATCTGCAGCTCATGCAGGGTCCGGCGGAGCTGCGCGGCCTGCGTGAACAGGAAGTGGCGGCTATTTCCCGTACCCTCAAGGCTACGGCTAAAGAGCTTAACATTCCCATCATAGCCCTGTCGCAGCTTTCCAGAAATGCCGTCCAGCGCACCGGCGGCACCGGCAAACCTCAGCTCAGCGACCTCCGTGAATCCGGTTCCATCGAGCAGGATGCCGATATGGTCATCTTCATCCATCGGCCGGACTTCGTGGGCATGAGCGAAAATCCGGAAGACAGGGAGAAGGCCATCCTGGTCATTGCCAAGCACCGTAACGGTGAGGTGTGCGATATTGAAATGAAGTACAAGGCCGGTCAGGTGAAGTTTGTGGAGCCGGACCAGAGCCTGGACGTCTATGCCCGTCAGGAGCCGGTGGCCAGCGGGGCCAACAGCGCCGTGGCGGATTCCAATTACGATTTTGATCAGCAGGCTGGATTCTAACGCAATGCGCCGCTGGGTTATCATATTGTCGGCCCTTTTTCTGTCTGTGTGGGCTGGGGCGCAGGATAAGTATTCCTGCATCCCTTTCTCCGATGAGACCCGCTTCCAGGCAGGGGAAGTCCTTACGCTGGGTGTTTCTTACAAGTGGGGCGCCGTTAATACGGAAGTGGCTACGGCCGTCATCCGCCTGGACGAAACCCGGCTGGGTCGGGAAACCCTCTATCACAGCGACGTGTCGGCCCGGACGGCTCCTTTCTTCGATGTCTTTTTCAAGATCCGGGAGCATTTCGAGGGCTGGTTCAAAAAGGGGAGCCTGCAACCCCAAAAATGCATCCGGGATACGCACGAGGGCACTTATGCGGCCTATAACCTGTACAGTTACGACTGGGAGGCGCGCCAGATCCATGCTTTTGTGGACATGACGTCCACGGGACCCATGAACCTGGACATTCCCCTGGTGGACTGCGTGTGCGATGTCCCTTCCCTGGTGTATTTCATCCGCCAGACAGACCTTACCAAAATGGAGACGGGGAAGCGCTATGGGCTCAATTTTGCCATTGACGATATGGTTTTCCATATTTATCTTACCAAGGTTGGTGTGGAAACCATCAAGGTGAAGGGAATGGGCAAGGTCCGCTGCCAGAAGCTAAGCTGCTCGGTGGTGGAAGGAGCCATGTTTGAAGGGGATGAAGACGTGAAAATCTGGCTGTCGGACGACGCCAACCAGCTGCCGATCTCCTTCTGGGCACCGCTCCGCGTGGGCGCCATGCGGG
The DNA here is from genome assembly GCA_946185645.1 of uncultured Bacteroidales bacterium. Lineage (GTDB taxonomy): Bacteria > Bacteroidota > Bacteroidia > Bacteroidales > UBA932 > Cryptobacteroides. The sequence goes on along the minus strand of CAMHKD010000002.1, from coordinate 39,607 downwards.
GGACGCTCAAGGGTTATGAGAATCTGGTATATCCCTTTACCGCCCTGGAAAAGAAATGAAAGAGCAGGTGAGTCATAAGGGCCGGATCATCCGGATGACCCCCCAGACCACCACGGTGGCCATAGAGCAACATGCCGCCTGTTCCACCTGTCACGCCGCGGGCCTCTGCGGAATGGCCGATGTGGCCGAAAAGGCCGTGGAAGTGCCTACGGACCCGTATGCATCGTACGGTGTGGGAGACGAGGTGGAAGTGGTGCTGAAGGCTTCCATGGGCATGAAAGCCGTGTGGTTGGCCTATATGATTCCGCTGGTGGTACTTCTGGCCGTTATCCTGGGCCTTGTGGCCCTGGGCGTGGGAGAAGTTCCCGCCGGATTGGCCGGGATTGGAGCTGTGGCGGTGTATTACCTCCTGCTGTGGCTTTTCAAGGACCGCTTCAAAAACGAATACGTGTTTACTATTAAATAAAAACTTATGACTAACATCATCATTTGGACCGTTGCGGTGATTACCGTCCTGGGACTCCTGCTGGCCCTGGTTCTGTACCTGGTGGCCAAGAAGTTCAAGGTGGAGGAGGATCCCCGCATCGACGAGGTGGAAAAGGTGATGCCCGGTGCCAATTGCGGCGGTTGCGGCTTTGCCGGCTGCCGCGCTTTTGCCGAGGCGGCCGTGAAGGCGCCCAACCTGGACAAGAATTTCTGTCCGGTGGGTGGCAACGACGTCATGGCCAAGGTGGCGGCCATCCTGGGTTATGAGGTCCAGGCCAAGGCTCCCCAGGTGGCGGTGGTCCGCTGCAACGGAACCTGCGAGGCCCGTCCCAAGGTGAACGAGTACGACGGCTTTGCTTCCTGCGCCGTCAAGTCGCTCCTGTACACCGGCGACACCGGCTGTTCCTATGGCTGCCTGGGTTGCGGCGACTGCGTATCGGCCTGTCAGTTCGGCGCCCTGTCGATGAATCCGGAGACAGGACTGCCGGTAGTGGACCAGAGCAAGTGCACAGCCTGCGGTTCCTGCGTGAAAGCCTGCCCCCGGCACATCATCGAGATCCGGCCTCAGGGTCCCCGCGGCATGCGCGAATTCGTTTCCTGCATTAACAAGGACAAGGGCCCCGTGGCCAAGAAGGCCTGCGCCAACGCCTGCATCGGCTGCGGCATCTGCGCCAAGACCTGTACGCACGATGCCATCACCGTGGAAGGCAACATTGCGTACATAGACCCGTCCAAGTGTAAGCTCTGCCGGGAGTGCGAGGCCATGTGCCCCACCGGCGCCATCCACGGCGTGAACTTCCCCAAGCCCCTGGACAAGGACGCTGTAAAGGAACGTATCAAGATAAGGAATCAAAAAGCAAAGGAGGCCGCAAATGAGTAAGAGAACTTTTTCCATCGGCGGTGTCCATCCGCATGATAACAAGATTTCCCGCGAGTGCCGCATTGAGCCGCTGCCCATTGCTCCCACCGTGTACATCTCCGTGGCCCAGCATATCGGCGCACCTTCCGTGCCCGTTGTGGCTGTGGGCGACAAGGTGAAAGTGGGGCAGGTGATTGCGGAGCCGGGTGGCTTTGTGGGTGCCTTCATCCACTCCTCCGTGAGCGGAACCGTCAAGTCCATCGCTCCCCGGGCCGATCTGGCCGGGCGTCCCGCCACCCACATTGAGATTGCCGTGGAAGGCGACGAGTGGACCGATGGCATTGATACTACCGACACCCTGGTAACCACCATTCCGGACGACGCCAAGGCCATCGTGGACAAGATCCGCCTGGGCGGCGTCGTGGGTCTGGGCGGTGCCACCTTCCCCACGCACGTGAAACTGAGCCCGCCTCCGGGCTCCAAGTGCGAGCGGGTTATCATCAATGGCTGCGAGTGCGAACCTTACCTCACCTCAGACTTCCGCACCCTCCTGGAGAAGGGAGAACAGGTGGTGGTGGGTGCCGCCCTCCTCAAAAAGGCCATGGGAGACGTTCCCTGCACCATTGCCATTGAAGAGAACAAGCCCGAAGCCATCTCTCACATCAAGGAAGTGATTGCCAAACTGGGTTACAGCGGCATTGAGGTGATGGAGATGAAGATGATGTATCCGCAGGGCGGTGAAAAGCAGCTCATCGACGCTGTGATGCACCGTCAGGTGGGTTCCGGAGCCCTTCCCATCAGCGTGGGTGCCGTGGTTCAGAACGTTGCAACGGCCCTGGCCGTATACGATGCCGTGCAGAAGAACAAACCCATTGTGGACAATTCCGTCACGGTAACGGGCGAGTGCTTCCCCAAACAGGCCAACCTGCTGGTCCGCGTGGGAACCCCGCTCCGTTATATCATCGACTATCTGGGCGGTGTCCCGGAGGAAGCGGCCAAGGTCATCAGCGGCGGTCCCATGATGGGCCGTTCCGTTGCCAACCTGGACGCTGCCACCGTCAAGGGCACCGGCGCCCTGCTTTTCCTCACGGAGAAGCAGACCCGCCGCGCCCCGGAGACGGGCTGTATCCGCTGCGGCAGATGTGCCGATGCCTGCCCCATGGGCCTGGAACCGTTCCTGCTGAACAAACTCTCCCGCGCCAAGGACTGGGATGCCATGGAGCAGAATGCGGCCCAGGACTGCATCGAATGCGGCTGCTGCCTGTATTCCTGCCCCGCCCACATTCCGCTGCTGGACAACATCCGCATAGGCAAGGGCGCCGTAATGGGTAATATCCGCGCAAGGGCTGCTGCCGCCAAGGCCGCCGCCGAAGCCGCGAAGGCTGCCGAAACTGAAAAAAAGTAAGAGGGTATGAGTAAGTTAATTGTATCACCTAACCCCCACATCCATTCCAAGGACTCCACCAAGTCCCTGATGCTGGATGTAATCATAGCGCTTGCACCGGCCGTCATCTGTTCCTTCGTCTTCTATGGCTGGAGGGAAATGCTGGTGATGGCAGTGAGCGTGGCCTCCTGCGTACTGCTGGAATGGGCCATAACCAAGTATATGCTCAAGAAGCCCTCTACCATAGGGGACCTCTCCGCCGTCATCACCGGTATCCTGCTGGCCCTGAACGTGCCGTACACCACACCCTGGTGGGTGATTGTGATCGGTTCGGTGGTAGCCATCGGCGTTGCCAAGATGACTTTCGGCGGTATCGGCCAGAACATCTGGAACCCTGCCCTGGTGGGCCGTGTGTTCCTGCTGGTTTCCTTCCCCACCTACATGACCACCTGGAGCCAGCCGCAGGGCCTCTTCGGGGCCGATGCGGTAACGGGCGCCACTCCGCTGGGTGCCATCCAGGAAGGCCTTATGCAGGGAGCTTCCGTCCAGGACATCATGGCCGAACATGGCTATAACTACAGCCAGATGCTGTTTGCCAATCTGGGCGGCAGTGCCGGTGAGGTCTGCGCCCTGGTGCTCCTGGCCGGCTTCGTGTACCTTTGCATCCGCAAGGTCATCAAGCCCTGGATCACCCTCAGCATCTTTGCCACCGTGGCCCTTGTGTCCCTGGTGTTCTGGGGTATCAACCCGGCCCGTTTCACGGATCCCGTGTTCAACCTCCTTACCGGTGGTCTCATCCTGGGTGCCTGTTTCATGGCAACGGATTATGTCACCTCGCCCATGTCGGCCTGGGGCGGTGTTATCTTCGGCGTGGGCATCGGCCTTCTTACCGTGCTCATCCGTTACTTCGGTTCGTATCCGGAAGGCGTTTCCTTCGCCATCCTTATCATGAACTCTGTTGTGCCGCTCATCAACATGGGCTTCAAACAGAAAAAATTCGGGAGGAAATAAGCTATGGCAGTAAAATCCAACCTTACCAACATGGTGCTGGTGCTGGGCATTACCTGTCTGGTGTGCTCGGCCCTTCTGGGCGGAGCCTATGCCCTCACCAAAGAACCCATTGACAAGGCGGCCGCCGCCAAGACGGAAAAGGCCATCTCCCAGGTGCTGCCCCATTTTACGGAATTGCAGTATAATGAGGACGGCCGATATTACAAGGCTACGGACGGCGACGCCGTGGTGGGATACGCCATCGAGTCCACAACCGTGGGCTTTGGCGGCAACCTTACCCTCATGGTGGGTGTTACCCCGGACGGCGTAGTGTACAACACCTCCGTGCTGTCCCAGTCGGAAACTCCCGGCCTGGGCGCCAAGTGCAATACGGACGTCAAGTTCATGGACCAGTGGAGGGGCTTCGATCCTTCCGTGAAGATCCTTTCCGTGAAGAAGGACGGCGGAGACGTGGACGCCATCACCGCTTCCACCATCACTTCCCGCGCCTATACGCAGGCAGTGGCCAACGCCCTGGAAACCTTTAAGGCCATTAATGAAGGAGGACTGAGCAATGAGTAAATTCAAACTGATTACCGACGGTCTGGTAAAGAACAACCCCACCTTTGTGCTGCTGCTGGGCATGTGCCCTACGCTGGCAACCACCACATCGGCCATCAACGGCATGTCCATGGGCTTGGCTACGCTCTTTGTGCTGGTGCTCAGCAACATGGCCATATCGGCCATCGCTCCCGTGGTTCCGGACAAGGTGCATATTCCGGTGTACATTGTGGTCATCGCCACCTTTGTGACGCTGCTGCAGCTGCTGATGCAGGCCTATACCCCGGCCATGTACGAGACCCTGGGCCTGTTCATCCCGCTCATCGTGGTGAACTGTATTGTCCTGGGCCGAGCCGAGGCCTTTGCCAACAAGCACAATGTGCTGGAAAGCGCCTGTGACGGCCTGGGTGTGGGCATCGGCTTCACCTGCTCGCTCACGGTGCTGGGCCTCGTTCGCGAGATCCTTGGTTCCGGCAGTGCCTTCGGCTACAACTTCATCGGCGGACACGACGGCATGCTGGCTTTCGTGATGGCTCCCGGCGCTTTCCTGTGCCTGGGCTACCTGATGGTCCTGTTCAACAAATTCGTTAAAAAGAGCTAGGCTATGGAGTACTTTCTGATTATTATCTCGGCGATTTTCGTCAACAATATCGTCCTGGCCCAGTTCCTGGGTATCTGCCCCTTCCTGGGCGTTTCCAACAAGTTGTCCACCGCCACGGGCATGTCCATGGCCGTGTGCTTCGTGATAACGCTGGCAACGCTGGTAACGTATTTGATCAATCAGTATCTGCTGGTGCCTTTCGGCCTTACTTTCCTGCAGACCATCGCCTTTATCCTGGTGATTGCGGCGCTGGTGCAGATGGTGGAGATTGTGCTCAAGAAGGTTAGCCCCAGCCTGTATCAGGCCCTGGGTATCTTCCTGCCCCTCATTACCACCAACTGCGCCGTGCTGGGTGTAGCCATCAATGTGGTTACCAAGCAGTTCTCCTTTGTGCCCGGCGGCATGCTCAACCTGGGACAGGCCCTGGTGTATGCCTTTGCCACCTCCCTGGGCTACGGCCTTGCGATGGTGATCTTCGCGGGCATCCGGGAGCACCTGGCCCTGAACGAGGTTCCCAAGGCCTTCAAGGGCGTCCCCATCGCCATCATTAGCGTGGGTATCCTGGCCCTGGCCTTCATGGGCTTCAGCGGAATGGTGAAGTAATTGACTACTATCCTGTTAAAGAATCGTCCCTGTGCCGTACGGCATGGGGACGATTTGTTTTTTGTTTTGATCCTTCCTTGCGTATGTACATACCTCGTATGTACAACCAAAGTGCCCGGGAATGCGTTTATTATGTACATATCTCCCGGAAAACTGGCATAATAACTGATTCGCATGATGTATGTACACAAAATCGGTCCTTCACGTCATTTTTCATGTACATACCGGATATGAGTGAACGAAAAAAAACAGGGGTTTATAACTGTTCCAGTATTTCCTCTTCGGTCACCAGGTTGAAATCTCCCACCACGGAGTTCTTCAACTGGGCGGCGGCCACGGCAAAGTCCAGACCCTGCTGGGGATTGCCCGGCCATTTTTCGGCCGCGTGGATGTAGGCGGCCACAAAGGCATCTCCCACGCCCACAGGGTCCACGATGGGCTGGATGTCGTAAATGCGGGAGGTGTAAATTGTTCCGTCGTACCAGAGCAGCGCCGTGAGCGTATGGTGGGCCGATGTCATCTGGTTCCTCAGGCCCAGCATCATCTCCCGGCAGTGGGGGAACTGGCGGTGCATTTCGTCGAAATAACGGCGGTAGGCGTCCATGTCCAGCTTGGTATCGGCCTGCATGTGGTCCATGGGGATCTGCTTTACGCCGGTTGCCACTTCCCATTCGTCCTGGTCCCCGAAGATGAAGTCGCTGTACTGCATGAGGGCGTTCAGGGTGCGGTGGGCATCGGCCCCCTTGTATTTCCAGAGGTTCTTGCGGTAATTGATGTCGCAGGTGATCCTGAGGCCCATTTCCTTAGCCGTCTTCACCGCCTCGAAGGTGGCCTCCGTGGCCGAGGGGGACACCGCGCAGGTGATGCCGGAGCAGTGGAAGATATCCGTCCGTCCAAAGATTTCCCGCCAGGGGAACATGCCCGGGGCCGATGAATAGAAAGACGAACCCTGCCGGTCATACACCACCTGTCCGCGGCGCACGGAGGTGGCCGCCTCAAAGTAGTACGTACCCAGGCGCTCCCCGCCCAGCACTACGTCGCTTACATCTATTCCCTGATAGCGGAGTTCCTGCAGGCAGGCCCGCCCCACGGCGTTGTCCGGAATGCGGGAAACGTAACCCACATGGTTGCCCAGTTTGGCCAGTGAAACGGCCACGTTGGCCTCTGAACCGCCGAAATGGCCTTCCCAGTCATAGCCCTGGCTCAGGCGCCGGGCTCCGTTTTTGGACCAGCGTTGCAGGATTTCTCCAAACGTTACTATTCTTTTCATGGATGAGGGTTTCTTTCCTGCAAAAATAGCGATTTTTTGCCTTTTATTCATTATTTTTGCGTAAACAATCGGGATAAATGAACCCACTTGTAAGCGAACTCAGGGAAAAGCGGACTCTTTCCGATGAAGGGCTCCGTAAACTGCTGGAAAGCGAAGATGCTTCCCTGGTGGAAAGCCTTCACCTGAACGCCCGGGAAGTGGCCGTGGAGCGCTTTGGAAAGCAGGTCTGGCTGCGGGCGCTCATCGAATGGAGCAATGTCTGCCGCCAGGACTGCCTGTACTGCGGCATCCGCAAGGGCAACCGCTCTGTCCCCCGCTATACGCTTTCCCGGGAAGAGATCCTGGAAGGGTGCGAAGCGGCCTGGAAGGAGGGCATCCGGACCTTTGTGCTGCAGGGCGGGGAGAATCCCTCGGCCGCCTTGTCCCTGGTCCCCGTCGTGGCCGAAATCCGTTCCACGTGGCCGGAAGCGGCCATCACCCTTTCCCTGGGAGAACTTCCCTTTGAGACTTATGCCCTTCTCCGACAAAGCGGGGCCGACAGGTATCTGCTCCGGCACGAAACGGCGTCTCAGGCCCATTATGCGCAGCTGCATCCTTCGCAGATGCGGCTGGAAAGCCGTCTGGCGTGTCTGGAGGAGCTGCGCCGCCTGGGTTACCAGGTGGGGATGGGGATGATGGTGGGAAGCCCCGCCCAAACGGTGGAAAACCTCTTGGAGGATATCCGCCTCATGGAGCGTTTCCGCCCGGAGATGGCGGGCATCGGCCCGTTTATTCCGCATCCGGACACGCCGCTGGGACATTTCCCTGCCGGGAGCGCCGCGCTTACCCTCCGGGTTTATTCCATCCTCCGGCTCATGCTGCCGGATACGCTCATTCCTTCTACCACGGCCCTTTCCACCCTCGCTCCGGGAGGGCGGCTGGAAGGGATTCTGGCGGGAGCCAACGTAATTATGCTCAATTTCACGCCCCGCCCGTACAGGCAGGCGTATTCCCTTTACCGGGGAAAGCCGGACACGGACGGGGCGGAGGCCTTGCGGGAGCTTCGGAAAGAACTCTCCGCAGCCGGATATACCCAAAACCCCGGGAGGGGAGACTATAAAAAAACTTCGTAAAGCTATGTACAATCCTTCTTCTGTCCATGCCGATGAGTTCATCTGCCACAATGAGATACTGCAAACCCTGGAAGAGGCGGCCCGGGAGAGCCGCAGTCCTGCCCGGGTGCGGGAAATCCTGGAAAAGGCGGCCCTTTGCAAAGGGCTTACGCACCGGGAGGCGGTAACGCTCATGGACTGTGAAGATCCGGCCCTGGAAGAGCAGCTGTTCCGCCTGGCCGGAGAGATCAAACAGAAATTCTATGGCAACCGGATTGTCCTGTTCGCCCCGCTGTACCTGTCCAATTACTGCGTAAACGGATGCGTGTACTGTCCCTATCATGCCAAAAACCGCAGCATCCCCCGCAAGAAGCTGTCCCAGGCAGAGATTGAGGAAGAGGTCCGCGCCCTTATCCGGACCGGACACAAACGCCTGGCCGTGGAGGCGGGAGAGGACCCTGTCCACAATCCGCTGGAGTATATCCTGGATTCCATCCGCACCATTTACTCCGTGAACGAGGGCGGGAATTCCATCCGGCGGGTGAACGTGAATATTGCGGCAACGGATGTGGAGAGTTACCGGAAGCTTCGGGCGGCTGGCATCGGCACGTACATCCTTTTCCAGGAAACCTATAATAAGGAGCAGTACAAAAAGCTGCATCCCACGGGCCCCAAGAGCAATTATGAATGGCATACGGAGGCCATGGACCGCGCCCAGGAGGGTGGTTGTGATGATGTGGGTATCGGCGTACTCTTCGGCCTGGCCGGGTATCGGTACGAACTGGCGGGCCTGCTCATGCACGCGGAGCACCTGGAGGCGCGTTTTGGGGTGGGACCTCACACCATCAGCGTACCCCGCATCTGCCCGGCCGATGACATCTCCCTGGGGGATTTCCCGGATGCCCTGCCGGATGGCATCTTCCGGAAGCTGGTGGCCGTACTCCGGGTGGCCGTCCCTTATACCGGTATGATCATTTCCACCCGGGAAAGCGCCCGGATGAGAGAGCAGCTGCTCCACTGCGGGATTTCCCAAATCAGCGGCGGGTCGCGCACCAGCGTGGGCGGCTATACCAGCGTGGAGCGGCACAACGAGACGGCGCAGTTCGATGTGTCGGATACCCGTCCGTTGGACGATGTGGTGCGCTGGCTACTGGAGAATGACCATATTCCCTCTTTCTGCACTGCCTGCTACCGGGAGGGACGCACGGGAGACCGCTTCATGAGCCTGTGCAAGAGCGGCAAAATCAGCCTCTGCTGCACGCCCAATGCCCTTATGACCTTAAAGGAATACCTGGTGGACTATGCCTCTCCCGCTACCCGGGAAGTAGGCGAACGGCTCATCCAAAAGAGCCTGGCCGATATCCCCGTGGACAAGGTCCGGGACATTTGCGCCCGCCATCTCACGGAGATTGAGAACGGCGCCCACGATTTTAGATTCTAGCTTATGGAAAGGCTTCACATAGCGTTTTTCGGCCCTACCAACAGCGGGAAATCCACGCTGGTCAATTCCCTGGCCGGCCAGGAGGTTTCGCTGGTGAGCCCTGTACCGGGCACCACCACGGACCCAGTCCGGAAGGCCATCGAACTGCCCGGCCTGGGGCCCTGCGTGCTCATAGACACGGCCGGCCTGGACGATGAGGGTATCTTGGGCTCCGAACGAACGCGTCTAACCCGCCGCATCCTGGACGAAACGGATATTGCGGTTGTGCTGGAAAACTCATCCGTGGTTTCCGATCTCCGTGCTGCAGGCATTCCCATCGTGCATTACAAACGGGGACAGAGCATAGAGTCCCTGCTGCAAGAGTTAATTACTGCAGCCCCCAAAGAGCAGGAAACGTTCCTTACCGGAAAGCTGGTAAAAGCCGGTGATAAAGTACTGCTGGTGATGCCGCAGGACAGTGAGGCGCCCAAAGGAAGGCTAATCCTGCCGCAGGTACAGGTGCTCCGGGAATTGCTGGACCGCGGCTGCGTTCCTGTATGCTGCACCCCGGAATCCCTGCCCAATGCGGTTAAAACCATTACGCCCAATCTGGTAATCACAGATTCCCAAGTATTTAAGCTGGTGAACGAAACCATTCCGCCGGAGTGGCCGCTCACTTCCTTTTCCATCCTGCTGGCGGCGTCAAAGGGGGATATAGGAGTTTTTGTAGAAGGCGCCGGAGCCATCGGCCGTCTGAAGGCCGGAGACCGTGTCCTAATTGCCGAGGCCTGCACCCATGTTCCGGATACGGAAGACATCGGCCGGGTTAAGATTCCCGCCCTTCTTCGCAAAAGGGTGCAGGATCTGCAGGTGGAGGTTGCCGCCGGAAACGGTTTTCCGGAAGACCTGTCGGCCTATAGCCTCATCATCCACTGCGGCGCCTGCGTGGCCCATAAAACCCTGGTCCGTTCCCGCATAAGAAAGGCACTCCTTGCGGGAGTGCCCATCACCAATTACGGGATCGCTATCGCCCAGTTGCAGGGAATGCTGGAAAGGGTTTCCCTTCCTTAATCCTCAAACTCGGCAACAATCTTCTTGATGTCGGAGGGGTTCAGTCGGCCATAGACTTTCTCGCCGATGGTGGCCACCGGCGCAAGGCCGCAGGCGCCCACGCAGCGCAGGCAGTCCAGGGAGAACTTGCCGTCCGGGGTGGTTTCGCCCACCTCGATGCCCAGCACACGCTTGAACTCTTCCAGCACCTTGTCCGAACCGCGGACATAGCAGGCCGTGCCCAGGCATACGGACACCGGATACTTGCCCTTGGGAACCATGGAGAAGAAAGAGTAGAACGTTACCACGCCATAGACCTTCTGGGCCGATATGCCCAGTTCCCGGGCAATCACCCGCTGTACCGCCTCCGGCAGATAACCCAGGGTATTCTGGGTTTCATGGAGGATGGTAATGAGTTCACCGGGGTCGTTATTGAATTTGCGGCAGATCTCCTCCACCTGGCGGAGAGCCTCGCAGGATACTTTAATCTCACTCATGGCTACTTGATGGTTTTATCGAAATAACGGGTGTGAAGGAGGTGATGCGCCCGCTCGCTCAGCGGCTCACCCAGGAATTCCTTGTACAGCTTCTGGATATCGGGATTCTCGTGGCTCTTGCGGATGGGTTTTCCGGCGTCTTCGGCATAGATGGCCTTGGCGCGGGCCTTGATAATCTCCACGTTTCCGTGATGGTATGGCTGTCCTGCGCCGTCAATGCAGCCGCCGGGGCAGGCCATCACTTCCACCACGTGATAGTCCAGTTCTCCTGCACGGAGCTTGTTCATGAGATACCGGGCATTCCCCAGGGTATGGGCCACGCACACCTTGAGCGGGAATCCGTCCAGGTCTATGGTGGCTTCCTTGATGCCTTCCAGGCCGCGCACTTCGTGGAAGTCGATGCGCGGAAGGGTCTTTCCGGTGTGTAATTCGTAGGCGGTACGCAGGGCCGCTTCCATCACGCCGCCGGTGGCGCCGAAGATGACGGCCGCGCCGGAGCTTTCTCCCAGCGGCTTGTCAAAGTCGGAGTCTTCCAGGGAACGGAAGTCTATGTTGGAACGCTTGATGAGGCGGGCCAGTTCGCGGGTGGAGATGCTGTAGTCCACGTCCGGATTGCCGTTCACCTTGAATTCATCGCGTTCGCATTCATACTTCTTGGCCAGGCAGGGCATGATGGAAACCACCACCAGCTTCTCCCGCGGGATGCCCATCTTCTGGGCCCAGTAGGTCTTGGCAATGGCGCCGAACATCTGGGCAGGGGATTTGGCCGATGAAGGATAGTCCAGCAGGTCCGGGAAGTTGTGCTCGTAGAAGTTCACCCAGGCCGGGCAGCAGGAAGTCATGATGGGCAGCTTCACGCTCTTGTCCCCGCCCAGGAAGGCCTTGAGCCGATGAAGGATTTCCGAGCCTTCCTCCATGATAGTAAGGTCGGCCGCAAAGTCCGTGTCAAAGACATAGTCGAAGCCAAGTCTGCGGAGGGAGGTGGCCAGTTTTCCGGTCACGATGGTGCCGGGCTCATAGCCGAACTCCTCTCCCAGGGCCACGCGCACGGCGGGGGCGGGCTGGGCTACAACCACCTTGTCAGGATTGCAAAGATCGTCCAGCAGACGGTCCGTGTTGTCGTGCTCGGTGAGGGCGCCGGTGGGACACACCGCCACGCACTGGCCGCAGTAGGTGCAGTCCGTCTCCGAGAACATGCGGTCGAAGGTGGGGGCGATGGTGGTGTCAAAACCACGCCGGACAGCACCCAGCACACCCACGCTCTGGACGTTGTTGCAAACGCTTTCGCAGCGGCGGCAGAGGATGCACTTGTCCATGTTGCGGGTAATGGAAAGGGTCTGTTCTTTCTTGCGGGTGGACTGTTCGCCCTTGTAGGTCATCTCACGGATGTTGAAACGCGTAACCAGCTTCTGCAGTTCGCAGTGGTTGCACTTGGGGCAGGTGAGACAATCGTTGGGATGGTCGGACAGGATGAGTTCTGCCACGGTCTTGCGGGCGCGGATCACACGGGCCGAATTGGTATTCACAACCATGCCTTCCGTCACCAGGGTGGCGCAGGAAGGGGCCAGGTTGCGACGGCCCTGCACTTCCACCACGCAGATGCGGCAGGATGCCGGGGTGTTCTTTACGCAGGTGCCCTTGAGGTCCAGGTGGCACAGGGCGGGAATGTCAATCCCCACGGAAGCGGCCGCATCCAGGACGGTGGTTCCCTTGGGAACGCACACGGGGCGGTTATCGATTGTAAGGTTAATCATGTTTTCCATAGGGCACATTTAGATTACGTTAATGGCTCCGAACTTGCACCGGCTCAGGCACATGCCGCAGCGGATGCACTTTTCGGGATTGATAACGAAGGGTTTCCGGACCTCTCCGGCGATGGCTTCGGCAGGGCAGCCGCGGGCGCAGGCGCTGCAGCCCTTGCACAGCACCGGGTCGATGCTGTAGGTGAGCAGGGCTTTGCACTTGCGGGCCCGGCACACATGGTCCTTTACGTGCTCCTCGTATTCTTCGCGGAAGTTGGCTATGGTGGAAAGGACCGGGTTGGGGGAGGTCTGTCCCAGACCGCACAGGGCCGTGTCCTTGATTACTTTGGCCAGGTTTTCCAGCGTCTCGATGTCTTCCATCTTGCCGCGGCCTTCCGTGATGCGGGTAAGGATTTCCAGCATCCGCTTGTTGCCGATACGGCAGGGCGTGCACTTGCCGCAGGATTCACCCACGGTGAACTCCAGGAAGAATTTGGCCACGGACACCATGCAGTCGTCCTCGTCCATAACAATCATACCGCCGGAACCCATCATGGAGCCGGCAGCAGCCAGACTCTCATAGTCGATGGGAATGTCCAGGTGCTTTTCCGTGAGGCAGCCGCCGGAAGGACCGCCGGTCTGCACGGCCTTGAACTTCTTTCCGCCCTTCACACCACCGCCGATGTCGTAGATAATCTCGCGAAGCGTGGTACCCATGGGCACTTCAATGAGACCCACGTTGTTGATCTTGCCGGCCAGGGCAAATACCTTGGTGCCCTTGGATTTCTCCGTGCCGATGGAGGCAAACCACTGGGGACCCTTGGTGAGGATGACGGGTACGTTGGCCAGGGTTTCCACGTTGTTCACGTTGGTGGGATAGCCGAAATAACCGGCTTCGGCCGGGAACGGGGGCTTGAGGGTGGGCTCGCCGCGCTTTCCTTCCATGGAATGGATGAGAGCGGTTTCCTCGCCGCACACAAAGGCACCTGCGCCGTAACGGATTTCAATGTCGAAGCAGAAATCCGTACCCAGGATGTTGTCTCCCAGCAGGCCATATTCGCGGGCCTGGGAGATGGCCACCTGCAGACGGTGCACAGCCAGCGGATACTCCGCACGGATATAGATAAGGCCATGGTTGGCGTTGATGCAATAACCGCAGATCATCATGGCTTCAATCACGGAGTTGGGGTCTCCTTCCATGATGGAACGGTCCATGAAGGCGCCCGGGTCTCCTTCATCGGCATTGCACACCACGTATTTGTGCTCTGCGTTGAACTTGCGGGCAATCTCCCACTTTACGCCCGTGGGGAAGCCGGCGCCGCCGCGACCGCGGAGGCCGGAGGCTTTGATATCGGCCAGGACCTCCAGGCTGTCCCGGCTCAGGCTGTCGGAAAGGGCCTTGTAGCCGTCCCTGGCAATGTATTCCAGGATATTCTCCGGATCAATGAAGCCGCAGTTGCGAAGGGCGATTCGCATTTGCTTGCGGTAGAAATTCATGTGCTTGGAGTCACTGATGTGCTTTCCGGTGCCGGGGTCCATGTACAGGAGCCGCTCCACCCGGTTTCCGCCGATGATGTGGGAAGTGACAATCTCTTCCACATCTTCCGGGCGCACCGAGGTATAGAACGTATTGTCCGGGATAATCTTTACGATGGGACCTTTTTCGCAGAAACCGAAGCAGCCGGGAACCATGACTTCCACCTTGTCGGCAATGCCGTGTTCCTTGAGGCTGGAGCGGAAATTCTCAACGATCTTTGCGCTTTCGGAGGCTTTGCAACCCGTACCGCCGCAGCAAAGGATCTGCATGTGCGGCGTTCCTTTATCCAGGCCGCAAGGCTGCTCGCTTACGGCCAGGTTGCTCTCCTCCCTGACGGCCAGGGCCAGGGCGGCCTCCCGTCTGATGCTTTCAAGAGCATCGGCTGAGATGATTTTCATTGTTAGATTTTTGGTTGTTAGTTTCGGGATGCCAAGTTACGCATTTTTAATCATATTTTTCTTATTTTTGTAAAAAATTGTAAGCAAATATGAATTATCGTTTAGTCCTCTTGGTCATGGTCGCCACAGCCCTCGCCGCCTGCCGCGGAGAGAAGTCCCCGGAAATAAACAAGAATGTCCCCGCCTATGCTGTAATGGCCCACCGCGGTTCCACCTACTGGACCCCGGAAGAGACGGAGAGCGCCTGGCGCTGGGCCCGGGAAATGGGCGCGGACTATCTGGAAAGCGACCTCCAGTGCACCAAGGACGGCATTATCCTGGCCAATCACGACGTGAACCTTACCCGCACCACCAACATAGAGGAGGTCTTTGGGGCGGAGGTGCCCTCTGCCAGAAGGGATTTTTACCTGTCCATGGGCTTCTCTGAGGCCGATGCCGATGAGCAGCTTTCCATTGACAGGGAGGCGTTCAAGCCTTATTTCGCCGCCTCCTATTATTATGTGGAATTGCTCATGCTGGATGCGGGATCCTGGTTCAACGAGGCCCGTCCGGAGCAGGCGCGTGAGGCTTTTGCTGGCAGTCAGTATGTATCGGCCCTCCAGGACCAGATTGCCTATGCCGAGGGAAAGCGGCTCCGCCGGGATGCCGAAGGTCACCGCATATTGCCCTGGAAATTAAAGGCATCCTGCGAAGGAAAAACCCTCTCCGAAATCCGCTCTACGGCTCCCGAAAATGGAAAATACATGGAGCTGCTGGACTATGATTTTGCTCAGGCCTATGAGGCGGATCCTGCCGACGGAGGTCATCGGCCCGGTATCTACATTGAATTCAAGGAGCCGGAGGTGAATCCGGAGGACATGGAGTTGCGGGTATACGACATCCTGGACGATGCGGGGTGGAACATTATCACTTCCCCCGCTACGGAGAAGGAGTTTTACAAGGATGGCAAGGTGCAGGTGGGAAAAACCGCCGGAAAGGTGATCCTGCAAACCTTCTCGCCGGCGTCCCTGGTGCGGGCCAATGCTGTTTTCAAGGGAAAACTTCCCATGTGTTTCCTGCTGTGGCCTCCTTGTCCGGAAGAGATTCCGGGCGGGGACCTGGATACACCGGAAGGCTTCCAGGCCATCCTGGACTGGGCCAAGGCCAACGGCGCCAACATAAGCGGGCCGTCCATCTCCGGCGAGCCCAACAATTACTCGGAACTCAACAACGCCTGGCAGGCCAATTTGGTGCGCAAGGCCGGCATGCTCAACCATCCCTATTCCTTTGATTCCGTGGTCCAGATGGAGGAGCAGACTTCCCGTTCGGACGGCTTCTTCACCAATCGTTCGGACCTTACCCTGCAGTACCTGCTGGACCATGGCCTTCGCAGTCCGTCGGCCCCTGCATCCGTTCCGGATCCGGTGGCAACGCTGGAGCGTCTTGGCTATTGAGCGGTCTTCCAGCTACCTTTTTTGATGATTTTGCGGAGCTCTTTGCCAAAAAGGGCTCCGTAATAGTTTATGAGGGTTTCCTGCCGGTCCGGTCCTTCCATGAAGAAAGAGCCCAGGCTTTCCGTATTGGCCACAAAAGTGGAGACGAATTGGGGCCGCAGCATGCCATAGAGGGCTATGCCGAAGAAATGGTACCAGGCGCCATAATTGTCGCCCAGGGGTTTTGAATCGTTCCGGATGTAGGAGAGCTTCTGCTGGAGCGGGTCCGTTTCCCGCTCTGACCGGTGGGGCTGGCCGGTGAGCACATTCTCGCAGGCGAGGAGCGTCATATACAGGTTTCCCTGGTTCAGGACATAGCTTTCCTCAAACAGTTCATGGATTTGCAGACTGCGGTCCGGATAAGACATAATACGCTCTGTGAGAGCTTCTTCCGTTCCGGTAATGCAATAGCGGGAGGTCCAGCCGCAGGCCAGGCACATGAGCAGTTTACTCCGCATGAAAACAGGGATGGGAAAGTCCTGCTGCTCTCCGGCAATCCTTCTCCACAGACGGTGCCAATAGCCGTAAAGATTATAGACTCTAGCCTCGGGAGACCATCTATGCTCTTCCCCGATGTACGGCGAAATGGCAGGATAGTTCCGGCGGAGGATATCGGCAAACTGTTCCAGCAGCAGTTCGTTATCAAGGGAATAGGTTTTCCCTATTTTGAAATCGGCCTCACCCTCTTTTCTTTCCCTGTCCGATACCGCCTGGGGCAGGTCCTGGTGGAAGAAAGCGGAGGATAGTTTCACGAAAGCTGTGTCCAGTTTCCGGATGAGCATGGCATCCCCCTGCGGATCCACCAGCATCACGCGGTCCTGCTGATACATCTGGGACTCATAGCTGCTCTCCAGCCAGTATTTGAACCCTTCCTGGCCCCGGGAGGCTACGCGGGAAGCGCCGCAGCTGCTTAGAACCAGTGCGGTAAATAACAGAATAAATGATAATTGCGGAGCTTTACAGGCCAAAATGATGGGTGGTCTCGTAGTCGTTCCAGTTCCTTAACGCCAGTGTAATGGCCTTTTGGTCGTATACATTGCTGTACTGGGTGTCTTCCACGGTGCCGTTGTCCCACATCAGGTCTTTCCAGTGAACCAGGGCAAGGCATTCCTGGGCCTGGCCCAGGGTGAGGGTGCCATTATGGCTCCGGAGATAGTTCCCGGCGGTCTCGTACCGCCACCAACTCTTGCTGTGCGGGTTGCCCACGGCAGGATCCGGTTCGGTCGTGTAGTATTTCTGGGAGAGCAGGTGATTTGTAACCAGCATGTAGTTCTCTCCCTCGGCCTTCCGGACAATCATGGTTTTCCAGCCGTCCTCTTTGTCGAATTCCACCACGGCGCAGTCACCCGTGGCATCGGCCACCATATAGTGATAGCCGGAGCCCACGGCTGCGTCGTGCCGCACATCCACCGTTTCCAGCATTGCCAGTGCTTCCTCTACCGTGGCGCAGCGGTCCAGCCACAGGCGCATGATGATGGTGGTACCCACGTCATGTTTGGGGGTGTCCTGCTGGGAGGCCTGTTTGGGAAGGGCCATGATGGAGGTGCAGAGTCCTTTCTCGTTGATGCCGTCCACCGGGGCGTAAATGGCCGCCAGGCAGCTGAGCTTGGCTCCAAGTGATGTGGGCAGCTTTTCCAGCGAATAACCGAAGTGGGACATATCGCTCACGGCAATGGATGCGTATCCCTTCTTGGGATGGGATACGGTGACCATAGTGGGATTCTTGAAATAGTCGTAGTTACGGCCGTACCAGAAGCCCTCTCCATCGGCCTTTGTGGCCTGGAAGGAGGTGCAGTTCATGGTGGCCAGTTCGCCTTCTTCATCGGCCACCTGGGCGCTTTTCATCTTGATGGGGATGCCCTTGCCGATACGGCCGATCACGTAATCCAGCAGTTCGGCGTTTTCGTCAATGTCGTTGGCAATTACGTCGTCCAGGTCATAGGCGGCCTTGTATTCCATCCTGTAGAGATACTCGTTCCCGTCTACGGATTCGATGGAACGGATGCTGGCGATTTCGCCACCCCAGATGCACCAGATGGCAATGCAGAGTACGGCAAGGATGCCGATAATCCAAAGAAGAACTTTTTTCATGGCAGTAAATTATGCGCCAATTTACGAAAAAATGGCCGTACTGCCAAAACCGCAAGGCCGGGAAACGTTATTTCCAGCTGATGAGTCCTTGAATAACGGCATTGGAAAAGCCGGCTTCTTCCATGGCGTTGAGACCGCGGATGGTGATGCCGCCGGGGGTGGTTACCTTGTCAATCTCCTGCTCCGGATGGGTTCCGTGGGCATCCACCAGATCGGCCGCGCCTTTGATGGTCTGAAGGACCGCTTCCAGTGCTTGGGCGGGATACAGGCCCAGTTGCACGCCGCCTTCCATGGAGGCCCTGGCATAACGCAGCGCGAAGGCGGTTCCGCAGGAGGCCACCATCATCCCGGCGCCCAGCTGTTTTTCATTCACCAGCTGGGTTTTCCCTACGGCGTTGAAAAGGTCCAGAAGGCATTTCCGGGTAGCTTCCGTGCCGATGATTTCGTGCGCGAAAGTCATGCTTTCACCAATCTCGATGGCCAGGTTGGGGATAACGGTATATACACCTTTCGGGGCGGCATCGGCCACCCATTCCCTGAGCTGTTCCCCGGGAATGCCGGCTGCCAGGGAGAACAGCAGCTTGTCTTTCAGATGGGGAAGCAGCGGTTCCAGCACCTCTTTCACCAGCCAGGGCTTAACGCCCAGGATAATGACATCGGCCCAACTGGCCGCCTGAACGTTGTCCAAAGTGGCATTAAGGCCGATGACGGTGTATTTCTCCAAGGTTTCCCGGTGCTTTGCAGTAACGGTAATCTCCAGCCCGGGGCAAAAGCGGAAAAGACCCAACGCCGTAGCGCCGCCCATGTTCCCCGCCCCAATGATGGCAATTCTCATGACTCTTAACATTTGATAATCAGCATGCAAGATAGTGAATTTTGTTGAATTCCCGACGAAATCATGCAAAAAGGAAATGTTTCTGGTGTTGAGCGAAGCGATTGGGAGGGGTGAAATCCCGCGGGATTTGGCCCTGCGGGCCATTTCCCTCCCCTGCGGGGGCTCATCATCCTATTCCCAGGTGTTGAGCGAAGCGATTGGGAGGGGGTTTGGGGGTCTTCCCCCAATGTCCCCTGGGGGTGCCGCGAAGCGGCGGGGGATTAAACGAAGTGTTATCCCGGCGGAATCATGCGAAAAAGCCGACCTCGGGGTCGGCTTGAACGCGTGATTCCGTCGGGATTCGAACCCGAGACCCACAGCTTAGAAGGCTGTTGCTCTATCCAGCTGAGCTACGGAACCGGTTTTGCGGCTGCAAAGTTAGTGAAAAATACGTAAACGGCAACACCTTAGCGTTCCGACAGGGACAGCAGGAGCTGCAGCTGCTGATTCACCGCATCGGCAAAGCTGAATTCGCCTTCTCCGATGGGACCGGAGAAGGTGTCCACCACCACGCCTTTCTCATGTACGATAGACAGGGACTCGATGCCTTCGGAGAGGCGCCGGAGCTCTTCCAGGGTGGGGAATACGTAGACGAAATTAACGTCGTCCCGGGTTTGCTTGAGCTCAATCACGGAGCCGTCCTTGAGGGTGAAACGCACGGGGGCGTCGTACTCGAAATGATAGGAATCCTCCGTGCCCAACATGAAGGCCAGGTCTATGTCTTCCGTGTTGGTATTTTTATAGTACAGGTGCGACAGGATAATGTTATACGGGAAGCGGTCTCCCTTGCCCACCACCGGGTTGGAGGTGTTCATGATGCTGTTCAGGTTGTCCGTATGCCCGGCCAGGGTGGCCTGGAGCTCCACGGTGCTGTCCGCCGCTTTCAGGATGGCTTCGCAGTGGCTCTTGAGGAGTTTCCCCATGGCATCGTCTTCAAAGTTGGCCTGAATATAATCGTCCGGATCCCAGCCGGTTACAATGTCCACGGACTTGATACCACGGATCATCTTCTCCATGTCTTCCGGCTCCACGGCATACTTGAGCCGGTTCCAGAACAGGCCGTTGTCCAGCCGGCGCTTGGTGGCCGAATCCTGGCCGATCTGTTCCAGCCGCACAATCTTTCCGCCAGGAAGGTTGACAGCCATTTTAACGCCCTTGGGCACTGCGGTGGCGTTTTTCTGCTCCAGATTCATATACAGCACATACAGGGTGGATCCGTCCGGGAATCCCACCAGTTCCACGCGGGTCCACACCGGGACGTTCCCGGCTTCCAGCAGCTGATAGTCCGTTGAGATATGGGTCATGCCTTCGCTCCGGTAATTGGTGCGGATTTCCTGGGCTTGCAAGGAGATGGAGGCCAGCACAGCGGCGGCCAAAACTAAAAGCTTTTTCATCCAATTCTAATTTTCCATCGGCAAAGATACATTTTCTATGCCAAAAAATCACTATATTTACGGACACTAATCCAATAATACTATGTATCAATATACCCAAGTGAAAGAGTCTGTTGCCCTGGGAATGGAGGTAAAAGGGATCAAACGCTATATCCTCAGCCTGGATAATCACGTGAGCATAGTGGAGGCTCTTACGGCTTTTTGTAAGGAAAAAGAGATCTTTGCCGGAAAGGTAAGCGGCCTGGGTGCCGTGAACAGCGCCACCTTCCGTTTCCTGAACCCTGCCACCCTCAAATATGTAGACAAGACTTTTGAGGAGCAGATGGAAATCACCAATCTCACCGGCAATATCTCCTGCAAGGACGGAAAACCCTATCTTCATCTTCATATTACCGCCAGTCGGGAGGATTATACCTGCATCGGCGGTCATCTGCTGGATGCCCGCATCAACGGCGCCTGCGAACTGTTTGTGGAGGATTATTACCTCACCTCCGTCGGCCGCCGGCAGGACAAAGAAACTGGATTGAATATGTATAAATTCTAATACTATGACCTTTACCATGATCATTGAGCTGCTCATCGTACTGGCAGCGCTTTATGTGGGATCCCGTTACGGGTCGCTGGCCCTGGGTGCCATCTCCGGCATCGGCCTGGCCATCCTGGTGTTCGGCTTCGGCCTCAAGCCCGGTACGCCGCCCACGGACGTTATCTATATCATCATCGCCGCCGTCACCTGCGCAGGTACCCTGCAGGCGTCGGGCGGTATGGACTGGATGATCCAGATAGCAGAAAAGATGCTTCGCAAGCACCCGGACCACATTACCTTCCTGGGCCCGCTGGTAACCTTCTTCCTCACCGTTTTGGTGGGTACCGGCCATGTGGTATACACCATCATGCCCATTATCTGCGACATCGCGCTCAAGAAAGGCATCCGTCCGGAACGTCCCTGCGGCGTTTCTTCCGTGGCATCCCAGGTGGGTATTACCTGCTCGCCCATCGCCGCAGCCGTGGTTGCCTTTGTAACTATTTCCAACACAAATGGTTACATGGTAAGCATCCCGCAAGTGCTCATGGTAACCATCCCGGCCTGCCTGCTGGGCCTCATGTGCGCCGCCCTGGCTTCCTACAGGCGGGGCAAGGACCTGGACAAGGATCCGGAATTCCTCAAGAGAAAGGCCGATCCGGAGCAGTATGCATACATGTACGGCAACACCGCCACCACCCTGGACAAGGTTATCACCAAAGAAGCCAAGGCTTCCGTATTCATCTTCCTGGGCTCCCTGCTGGTCATCGTGGCCTTCGCATTCTGCCAGATGATCCATGTGGGAGAGCAGACCCTGGCCCAGGCCATCAACCTGCCCAAGATGAATATCTGCATCCAGATTATCATGCTCATGGCCGCCGCCTGCAACATCATGTTCTGCAAGGCTGCTCCCAAGAAGGCCGTGGGCGGCGCCGTATGGCAGAGCGGTATGGTGGCCGTGGTAGCCATCTACGGAATTGCCTGGCTGGCCGATACTTACTTCGGCAACTACATGGATCAGATGAAACTTATGCTGGCCGATCTGGTTACCAACTACCCCTGGAGTATCGCCGTGGTGTTCTTCCTGGTCTCCGTGCTCATCAACAGCCAGGGCGCCGTGGTGGTGGCCATGCTGCCGCTGGCCTATGAGCTGGGCATCGCCGGACCGGTGCTGCTGGGCGTCCTTCCCAGTGTGTACGGATACTTCTTCATCCCCAACTATCCGTCCGATATCGCCACGGTGAACTTCGACCGTTCCGGAACCACGGTAATCGGCAAATACCTCCTGAACCACAGCTTCATGATGCCGGGCCTCATAAGCGTAATCGTGGCCACTGTGGTGGGCTATTTGATAACCAACGTATTCTTTGCGGGGTATTTCGCCAGCTTTATCCAGTAGAAAAGATAATTTTTATTATCTTTGCATGATTATTCAAGAATAACATTTGGTATTTATGATACTTTCCAAGAGATGGATGGCCGCATTGGCAGGCCTCTTCTTCCTCTGCGGCGTCGCATGGGCCCAGAGCATGATGTCGGACGAGCAGGTGCTGGAATATGCCCAGCAGGGTCTTGCAGAAGGAAAAAGCCGGGATGAACTGGTGCAGGAACTGGCCCTTCGCGGTGTTAACCGCGCCCAGGCCGAAAGAGTTTTCGCCCTGTATCAGAGCCGCCAGGCCAATAATTCTAATATGCCGGAGCTTAGAGAGGACAGCCGCAGCCACGTTGTGAACCCGCTGCTGGATACTACTGCTTACGAACCGGTGGCTGCGCCCGCAACGCCCCAGGTATACGGCCGCAGTATTTTCAACAACAGAAATCTTAATTTCGCTCCCAGTGAGAATCTGGCCACCCCGCGCAATTACAAGCTGGGGCCCGGAGATGAGGTGATCATAGACATTTTCGGCCGCAACCAGACCACTCTGCGCAGCACCATTTCCCCGGAAGGCAGCATCAACGTGGATTTACTGGGACCGCTGTATTTGAATGGCATGACGGTGGAGGAGGCCAATACCTACCTCCGGAAGCGCCTTTCCCGGATTTATGGCGGTATGTCGGGCTCCGGCACGGATATGCGCCTGAGCCTGGGCCAGATCAGAACCATCCAGGTGAATGTTTTGGGAGACGTGACCAATCCCGGTACTTATCAGCTTTCGGCCTTTGCCACGGCCTTCCATGCCCTTTACAGGGCCGGCGGAATCCAGGATCCGGGTACCGTCCGTAACATCAAGGTGGTGCGCGGAGACAAAGTGGCCGGACTGGTAGACGTTTACGAGTTCCTGCTCAAAGGTAATTCCGGCAGCGATATCCGTCTGGAAGAAGGGGATGTCATCCTGGTATCCCCGTATTCCTGCCTAGTAACGGTGGAAGGCGGCGTCAAGCGCCCCATGCAGTTTGAAATGAAGACCGGTGAAACCCTTGCCAACCTCTTTGAGTATGCCGGCGGTTTTGCTACGGGAGCCAATCAGTCCTTTGTCACCGTAATCCGCCAGGACAACAAGAGCTTTGAAGTCCGTACCGTGGAAGAGGCAGACTACGAGTCCTTTACCCTCAGAAGCGGAGACCGCATTGAAGTGGGAGAACTGCAGTCCCTGTTCCAGAACCGCATCGCCATCCATGGCGCAGTTTATTTCCCTGGAACCTATGAATTGGGAGAGGTCCGTACCGCCAAGGGTCTGGTGGAAAGGGCCGGCGGTCTGTTGCCGGAAGCCTTCGGCAACCGCGTGGTTATCAATCGTGAGCATCCGGATAAGACCAAGGAGGTTTTCTCCGTGAATCTCTCGGATATCCTGGATGGCAAAGCTCCGGATTTTGTTCTTCAGAACAATGATGAGCTGTATATTGCCAGCAGCTTTGAACTCAAGGACCAGGGAACCATGACCATCTCCGGTATGGTTAAGCAGCCCGGTTCTTTCCCGTTTGCAGAGAACACCACCATCGAGGACTTCATTATCCTGGCCGGCGGTTTGCAGGACGGTGCTTCCACCTCCCGTGTGGATGTAACCCGTCGCAAGAAGGATTCCAACGGTACTGTGGCAACCAACGATATCGGCGAGCTCTATTCCTTCCCCATTAAAAACGGTCTGGTGGCCGACGGAGACCGCTCCTTTGTGCTGGAGCCCTACGATGAGGTGGTGGTTCACAGGAGCCCTTCCTATAACGAACAGCGTCACTTTACCGTGAACGGAGAGGTGAACTTCCCGGGCACCTATGCCCTCACTTCCCGCGAGGAAAGGATCTCGGACATTGTAAAGAAGGCCGGTGGATTAACCCAGTTCGCCTATGCCGATGGCGCCCGCCTTATCCGGGTGGCAACGGAGGAAGAACTCCGTATGGCCAACGAAATGGTGGATATCATTGAACAGAAACTGGATACCACAGACGTCAATGCCCGCCGGGCAACCAATCCCACCTTCACCGTGGCCATTGACCTGGCCAAGGCCCTGGCCAATCCGGGCGGGGATGAAGATGTGATCCTGCGGGAGGACGATGTTCTGGAGATTCCGGTCATGAGCAATGTGGTGCGCATCCACGGTGCCGTGAAGTATCCTACAGCCGTGAACTACGACGGCACCATGAAGGCCGGCGCATACATCAAGGCCGCCGGCGGATATGACGAACAGGCTCTCCGCTCCAAGGCTTATGTGGTGAACATGGGCGGCCGCGCCAAGAAGCTCCGTTCCTGGACCAAGATTGAACCGGGCGCAGAAATCTATGTGCCTTTCAAGAAGAAGGAGAAGAAGGAATTCAACTATGCGGCCGTGAGCGCCATTGCCGCCGCTGCCTCTTCGCTGGGTACCATGTCCATGACAATCCTGTACATTATCAATTACGCCAAAAAGTAATCGGCCATGGAAGAGTATCAGAACAACAATCCCGGAATTCAGGAAACTTCCGACGAGCTTGAGATTGACTGGATGGGTATCTTCACCAAGATTCTCAAGCACTGGAAACAGATATTCCTCATTTCCTTCATTTTCGGTGTTCTGGGCATAGTGTCTGCGCTCACCATGACGCGCAAGTACAATGTGACCATGACCCTGGCTCCGGAAGTGGCCAACCGTACCTCCAGCAGCCTTAGCAGCATTACCAGCATGCTGGGCTTGAGCGGTGCCACGCTAAACCCGGGCACGGATGCCATGAACATTACCCTGTTCCCGGAGATTTGCCAGAGCACTCCGTTCCTGGCCGGCCTGCTGGATGTTCCCCTCACTTCCTTCGTTTCCGAAAAGCAGAAGGAAGCCGGCGTGCAACCCATGCACACTACGGTCTATAAGCATTTGTCCGGCGAGGACAAAGAAAAGAAGGGCCTCTCCAAATGGCTGGATTCTTTAAAGAAGAATAAGGACGAAAAGCCTTATACCGGTGTGGAAGATGCCACGGAGCTCAGTCCCAAGGAGGCACGCGTCGTCAAACGTCTGGGTCAGAGCGTATCGGCCGATGTGGACAAGAAAACCGGCGTCACCACCATTTCCGTCACCATGGACGACAGGATGATGGCCAAACAGCTGGCCGATACGGTTTGCAACCGCCTGCAGGTGTATGTGTCGGATTATCGCACCAAAAAAGCCATTGCAGATTACGAGTATTACGTAATGCTGGCCGATGAAGCCCATGAGGATCTGGTACAGAAGCAGAATGCCTATGCCCGTTCCGTGGACTATGACCGCAGCGTTTTCCTGCAGAGTGCCCAGTCGGAAAAGGAACGTCTTCGCAGCGAGGCTTCCCTGGCCAACGAAATCTATTCCCAGATGGCCCAGCAGCGTGAACTGGCCCGGGCCAAGATCCAGGAAGAGAAGCCGGTTTATGCCGTTGTTCAGCCGGCCACCTTGCCTCAGCAGGCAACCAACAGCCGTGCAAAGCGCGTCCTCATCTGGGGCTTTGTGGGCTTTTTCCTTTCCCTTGCCTGGTATGGCTTCGGTGCGGAATTCTTCAAGAAAATGCGTACCGACGTAAAGGAGAAGCTGGACGAAGAGTAAAAGCCTCTTTCCGTTTTGGCCGGCTTTTTGCTAAAGTGGTGTAAAACACCCTACAGCCATGAAAAGAATAATGAATTTTCTGTCAATGGCCGCGATAGTGGTCATGGCAGCCGCCGGATGCACTAAATACGTTCCGTTCTATCCCGGAGGTGGTGATAATCCGGAGAATCCTTCCCGTCCGGGCGGAGGCCAGGGCGGCAATGAGCAGGGAGGCGGAGAGGTCACTATCAAGGAGTGCACCAACTGGGGCCTCAATTATGTGGGTCGGGCCGATTATAAGGAGCAGGACGGAAGCGTGTCCCGCGTAGAGGAATTCCAGTTCAACTATCCTGGAAATGCGTATTTCCTTGTCCGCAGCATTACGGACGAAGATTTCAAGGCTTGGTATAACAACGACGTGAAGGAGTTCATGAAGGGAGAGGTGAACGATGTGGTTACCACGGCCAAGAACAACAAAGTAGAGTTGTCCACCCTCCTGTTTGACCACTCCACCGGAACCGTGTATTTTGACATGCTCATCCACGGAGAGTATACCACTTATATGATTGAGATCTCCAAGAATGGGGAGATGACGGGCAATTATGCCAAGCTCCGCCATACCGTGGAAGAGGAGCAGGCTGTGGAAAGCTACCTTAAGTGGATTGGGAAGTGGCACGTCGGAGACGGCTATGTGGGATACGACATCACCATATCGGCCTGCGAGAACAACTATCTGTACTATGTGGACGGCTGGGAGACCGGCAGTGCCGTGCAGGAGCAGATGAATATGGAGCGTGACTGGATCTTTGCCCGCTACCGCAATACCGACGGCAACCTGTACTTCTACGGCCAGTACCTCATGAGTTACGACGACGAAGCCCTGGGCACCTATGTGGACCAGATGTTCGTGGGAACCTATCTCACCAGCAATTCGGACACCAACGGTATCGTGGACGAGGAAGGTGCGGACTATAATTACGACATAGCCCATACCAAGATTGCCGATAATGGCAAGATCAGCATCGTTCCGGAGTCCTTCACCTTTGACAATGGATTTGTGGCCACCTATCACAGCATGCGCTATTCCCGCTACTGCTACGACGAGAATAACTGGGCCCACTACAACAACAGCGGCGTTCCTTCCCTGCCGCTGGTAATGGAGAAACTGCCGGGTGCCGGCACTGCGGCCATGAAGCCGGCCAGGCGCATCGCTTCCAAGGCTGCACTCCGGCGCGTCCAGCTTCGCAGGCACGTTCCCAAGCAGACCAGAAGTTTCAAGGCCGAATAAAAAAGACAACGGTCCGGTTTACAGCCGGGCCGTTTCTTTTGAAAATAGTCAAATAATTGTTAACTTGCGTTAAATTGCAAGATATCAATTATGAGACCTCTGTTTCTAACCAATACGCTCACCCATAACAAGGAGTTATTCAAGCCCATTCACGAGGGCCACGCCGGCATGTATGTCTGCGGCCCCACCGTGTATGGAGACGCCCATCTGGGCCATGCCCGTCCCGGGGTTACCTATGACGTCCTGTTCCGCCTCCTTAAGTATTTGGGCTATAAGGTTCGTTACGTCCGCAATATTACGGATGTGGGCCACTTGGAGCACGATGCGGATGAAGGGGAGGACAAGATTGCCAAGAAGGCCCGGCTGGAGCAGCTGGAGCCCATGGAGGTGGTGCAGTATTATACGGAACGCTACCATGAGGCCATGCGCCTTCTCAACGTGCAGTCTCCTTCCATAGAACCGCGGGCTTCCGGCCATATCATAGAGCAGATAGAAACCGTAAAGAAGATCCTGGCGGCGGGATATGCATACGAGTCCAACGGCTCGGTGTATTTCGATGTAGAGAAATATAACAAAGACCACCATTACGGCATCCTTTCCGGCCGCACCCTGGACGCCACGCTGGAAGGTACCCGCGCCCTGGACGGTCAGAACGACAAAAAGGCGCCGTACGACTTTGCCATCTGGAAAAAGGCCGAACCGGAACACATCATGCGCTGGCCTTCCCCCTGGGGAGAAGGCTTCCCGGGCTGGCATTTGGAGTGCTCCGTGATGGGAGAGAAGTACCTGGGCAAGGAGTTCGACATCCACGGCGGCGGCATGGACCTCATGTTTCCGCACCATGAATGCGAAATTGCCCAGAATGTGGCCTCCCGGGGCACCGGCGGCGTGCATTACTGGGTGCATAACAACATGATCACCATCAACGGGCAGAAGATGGGGAAGTCCCTGGGGAACTTCATCACGCTGCCGGAACTTTTCAGCGGAAATCATCCCAAGCTGGACCAGGCCTATAGCCCCATGACGGTGCGTTTCTTCATCCTCCAGGCACATTACCGCAGCACGCTGGACTTCTCCAACGAGGCGCTGCAGGCGGCCGAAAAAGGTTATAAGCGCCTGATGCAGGCTTGGCGTGTTTTAGGCGAAGGGGATACCTCTATTTCCTCCGCGAATAATTATGCCGATGCTACGGAAATAGAGGCATCCCCTTCGGCCAAAGCCATCTATGAAGCTGTGATGGAGGCACTGTGCGACGATATGAATACGCCGGTTGCCATCGCGCATCTCTTCGAGGCTGTGAAGCTCATCAATGCTGGCAATCTCTCATCGGCCGATAAGGCAGCCTTGAAGAGGCTGTTCGACGATATTGTGGGCGGGGTTCTGGGATTGAAGGACGAGGAAGCGGATGGCGGTTCCGGTAAGGCCGAAAAGGCCTTGGAAGGTGTGATGGAGCTGGTACTGGAAAGCCGCAAGAAAGCCCGCGAAGAAAAGAACTGGGCGGAAAGCGACAGAATCCGGGACCTGCTCTCCTCCTTCGGCATTACTGTTAAAGACACAAAAGACGGCGCCACATGGAGTCTGGACTAAAATTCATAAGCTGGAACGTGAACGGCCTCCGGGCCGTGGCGGGAAAAGGCTTTGCAGACGTTTTTGCAGGGCTGGATGCCGATTTCTTCTGCCTGCAGGAAACCAAGATGCAGGAAGGCCAGCTGGACCTGGAATTCCTGGGCTATCAATCCTATTGGAATTATGCGGAAAAGAAGGGCTATTCCGGAACGGCTGTCTATACCAGGCATTCGCCGATGGACGTCCGCTATGGTATCGGCATAGAGGAGCATGACCATGAGGGGCGGGTGATAACCCTGGAATATGAAAAGTTCTTCCTGGTGTGCGCCTATGTGCCCAACTCCCAGGACGGGCTCCGGCGTTTGGACTACAGGATGCAGTGGGAAGATGCCATGCGGGCCTATCTTTGCGGTTTGGGCAAGCCGGTTGTCTTCTGCGGAGACCTTAACGTGGCCCATGAGGAGATTGACCTTAAGAATCCTTCCACCAACCACCTGAACGCCGGTTTTACGGACCAGGAGCGAGCAAAGTTTTCGGAGCTGCTGGCGGCCGGCTTTGTGGACAGCTGGCGTTTCCAGCATCCCGGGGAGGCCAAATACTCCTGGTGGAGCTACCGGATGAATGCCCGGGAGCGGAATGCCGGGTGGCGCATAGACTATTTTGTGGTGTCGGAATCCTTGAAGGATGCCATTGTGTCCACGGAGATTCACAACGAAATCTTCGGATCGGACCACTGTCCCGTAGAACTTGTCATAAACCTTTAAACCCTTAATTAATATGGAACAAAAACTTAACTTCCAAAAGACGCTGGTTGACGGCTGCAACCTGGGCATCAAGAACATCGGCAATCTGCTCCTGATGGCCTTCCTTTTCATGATCACCTTCTGGATTCCTTATCTGAATGTGGGTACAACCATCGGTTTCTACAAGAACATCATTGCCCTCAGTAAGGGTGAAGAGGTGGAGCCCACCAGCATTTTCAAGAAGGAGAACTTCAAGAACCTGGGAGATTTCTTCCTGCTCTTCGGCCTGCAGAGCGCCGGTATCGGTGCCGCTGCCATGTTCTTCTTTTTCCCTGCCATCGTGGTGAGCCTGGCCTGGCAGTTCGCCATGTATTTCTTCCTGGACAAGGGTACCTCCCCGCTCAAGTCCCTCAGCCTCAGCTATGATGTAACCCTGGGCGAAAAGTGGATCCTGTTCTTCATCTATCTGGCCTGTGGTGTTATAATCGGCCTGGTAACCGGTCTGTTGGCTGCCATTCCCAAGGTAGGACCCATCCTGGCTTTCCTCGCCATCATCGCCTGTGTTGCCATCATTATCGGCGTTGATGCCACCCTGTACAAGTATTTCCGCGAGAAGGCGGAGGCAAAGGCCGAATAAATGTTATCCTTTACCTGTGACTATAACGAAGGGGCGCATCCGGCAATACTGGAGCGCCTCTTTGCCACTAACCTGGAGCAAGAGCCCGGGTATGGCAATGACCGTTTTACTGTCAGTGCCAAAGAGCGCATCCGCAAGGCACTGAACCGCCCGGAGGCCGATGTCTTCTTCCTTACGGGTGGTACCCAGACCAATGCTACGGTAATATCGGCCATCCTGAAAGGCTACGAGGGCGCCGTAGCGGCAGAAACCGGCCATATCGCTGTGCATGAAGCGGGAGCGGTGGAGTTCACCGGCCATAAGGTGCTCACGCTTCCCCAGCATCAGGGAAAGATGCAGTCCGATGAACTGGAGGCCTTCCTGCAGGGCTTTTATGCGGAACCGGCCTACGATCATATGGTCTTCCCCGGCTTGGTGTACATCTCCTTCCCCACGGAGTATGGAACCCTTTATTCCAAGGCCGAACTGGAGGCGCTGCATGCAGTTTGCAAGCGATACAGCCTGCCACTTTATGTGGACGGAGCCCGACTGGGCTATGGCCTCATGAGTCCCGTCTGCGACTTAAGCTTTCAGGAACTGGCGGGCCTGTGCGATGTGTTTACCATCGGCGGAACCAAGGTGGGCGCCCTGTGCGGAGAGGCCGTGGTCTTCCCGCATGGCGGTGCACCGGCCCATTTCTTTACCACCATCAAGCAGCATGGGGCGCTCCTGGCCAAAGGACGTCTTACGGGCGTTCAGTTTGATACGCTGTTTACGGACGGGCTGTATTTTGAAATCAGCCGTCACGCCATTGACATGGCCATGCGGCTGAAAGATCTGTTCCGTAAAAAGGGATATGAGCTGTTCCTGGATTCTCCCACCAACCAGCAGTTTATCCTGCTGGACCAGGCAGCCATGGACGTGCTTAGTCCTCAGGTTGCGTTTGAGATTTGGGAGCATCGGCCGGATGGCCGTACGGTGGTACGTTTTGCCACCAGCTGGGCCACTACGCCGGAACAGCTGGCTGCGCTGGAGGCTATGCTGCCGTAACTAGAACGGCAGGTCGTCCGAGGGTTCCGGAGCGGGCTGAGGGCCGTTGTAGGCCGGATTCACGGCCGCCTGGGCCGGAGCAGCCGGGGCTACAGGAGCTATATCCTGGCCGTCCGGGCGCTTGCCCAGAAGCTGCAGGGTATCTACCACCACTTCCGTTGTATAACGTTTGTTGCCGGTCTGGTCTGTCCACTGGCGGGTGCGCAGGTGTCCTTCGATGAACACCTGGGTGCCTTTGCGGATGAACTTTTCTGCCACGTCGGCCGAATTGCGCCAGGCTACGATGTTATGCCATTCTGTATTTTCACGGAGTTCTCCGTTGCGGTCGCGGTACCGCTCCGAAGTGGCAAGAGGGAAGGAAGCAACCTTTGCGTTGCTGCCGGGATTGTTGGGATTGGATTCAAGGTAACGTACATCGGGGTCTTTACCAACGTTACCGATTAGCATGACTTTGTTCAGTGACATAATACAACAGGTTTAAAGCGCGGTATCCTTTTCCGCGAGGCAGCAAGTTACGGATTTTTTGGATAAATCCCTACAGTACGGACGACATTTTTTCCGCATCCGGTTCTTCGCCCGTAAAGAGGGCATATCCGGCCACGGCCTGCCACAGCAGCCAGCGGCGGCCTCCCACGTAGGCACGGCAGGGAATATCGGCCAGGACGGGATGCTTGTATTCGGCCTCCAGGACCAGTGCGTTGCGGAAAAGACTCTCCTCGAGGATTAGAGGAGCACTTCCGGGAAGGGTGTATATTACCAGGTCTGGGGTCAGCGATCCCATATGAGCCAGGGAGACAGCCTCGCAGCCCAGGGAGTAGGCCAGTTCGTCCGCTTTGGAGAGGGTGCGGTTGGCAATGGTTACCCGGCAGCCCAGCCTTAAAGCGGCCACGGCGGCGGCCCGGGCTGCACCTCCGGCACCCACGACAAGCGCATCGGATACGGGACGGTTCGTTTCACGGATAGCTCCCAGCACCCCTTCTACATCGGTATTGTACCCCACCGTTTCTTGGCCGTTTCGGACAACCAAATTGACGGCGCCCGTTGCAAGGGCATCGGGCGTTAATCGGCTTACGTTGGCAAAGGCGTCCTGCTTGAAAGGCGCGGTAACGTTAATACCGTCGTAGCCAGCCAAAAAACGCTCCCAGGCAGCCTCAAAGGCCGGTTCGTCGATGAGGTCATACGGGTATCGGCCCCCATAGGCAGCCTTAAAGAGGCGGGGACTCAGAGACCCGGCGACGGGATGGCCGATGAGCGCGAATTTCATTTCCGGAAGAAGCTTTCGTGAACGTATGAACAGAGGCCGCAGAGGGCCTGGGTAATCACCTGGGACTCATGGTTGAGGATGGCGAAGATCATGCCCGTGCCGATGGGAATGCCCCAGATGCTAAGGAGCGCACCCGTGACAACGCCATGATAAGCGCCGAAGCCGCCCGGAACGGGAACCACAGAACTGATGCTGCCGGCCACCATGAGGAAGAATGCGTCTGTAAGGGTTAACGAAGAGAAGGCCTCAATATCCTGTACGGCCCATACGATGCAGACGCTCATGAGCCAGTAGATAATCCAGATAACGGCAGTATAGACAAAGAAAAGCCAGGCCTTCTTCATGTGTGTAAAGGAAGAGAGCCCATGGCCGATACCCTCCACAAAGCCCCAGATCTTAGCCCAGACGCCGCCCTTTTCCCGGAGCCGCCAGGCCAGATACAGCAGGCCCGCCAAAAGGACCAGAATGCCGCCCAGAATCCACCAGAGGCTGCTGCCGCCCAGGCCGGACAGGCTTTCCTGCAGATAGCCGCCAAAACTGTCCCACTTCACCAAAAGCAGCACGGCCGCCATGCCCAGCGTGACTATGGCATCCCATACCCGTTCTATGAGCAACGTCCCCAAAGCTTTGTCAAAGGTGAGCAGCCGCTTTCCCTCTCCGTCCTGGGCTGAATGCTTGACCACATAGCCCAGCCTCACCACCTCTCCGGCGCGGGGCAGGGCCAGGTTCACGGCCATGCAGATGTTGTAGGCATTGAAAGTGGTGATCCGGGAGGTGGAAGAGTCAAAAGGCAGGAGCAGCATTCTCCATCGGTTGCCCCTCATATAGAAGACCAGCGCTCCCAGCACCATGGACACAAGCACATACTCCCACCGGCACAGGCGAAGGGCCTGGGCAAACTGTTCCCAGTCTATGCTCCGGAGGCAGAAATACAGCAGTACCACTGCCACAGCCCCCCAGAACAGGTATTGAAGGATATTCTTCGCTTTCTTGTCCATACAGGAGCAAAGATAGTGGAAAATCGGCAAAAAATAGCTACTTTTGTAAATAAACCCTTTCACTATGAAATCCATTCTCGGCATCGGCAATGCCCTCACGGACATCCTGGCGGTCCTTCCGGACGACAGCCTCCTGCGCAGGTTCCATCTGCCCCTGGGCAGCATGCAGCACGTGGACATGGAAACCGGCGACCATATTTGGGACGCCCTCAAGGAATACGGCGTAAAGTATGTTCCCGGCGGCAGTGCAGCCAATACCATCACCTGCACGGCCATCTTCGGCATGGAATCCGGCTTCCTGGGCAAGATCGGCAACGACGACTTGGGGAATCTCTTCAAGAGCACCATGGAGCAGTATGGCGTCAGGGCACAGATGCTTTACAGCCAGAAGTCCAGCGGCCGGTGCATGGTGTTCATCACCGGTGCCAATGCGGAACGCACTTTTGCCGATTACATGGGTGCCACCCTGGAACTGGGCCCGGAGGATCTGGAGCCTTCCTATTTTGAAGGGTACGATTATTTCCATATTGAAGGCTATCTGGTGCAGAACCAGGAACTTATTTCCAAAGCCGCCCGGCTGGCCAAGGCCGCGGGTTGCATCATCTCCATAGACATGGCGTCTTACAACGTGGTGGAATCCAACGACGCCTTCTTCCACAACCTGGTAGAAAACTACGTGGACATTGTTTTTGCCAACGAAACGGAAGCCAAGGCCTTTACCAAGATGGAGCCGAGGGAGGCCATAGACGAGTTGGCCAAGTACTGCCAGATTGCCGTGGTGAAAGTGGGTAAGGAGGGTTCCATGGTCAAGAGTGGAAATGAATACCATTTCATCGAGCCCTGGCCGGCAACGCCCATTGACGCCACCGGCGCCGGAGACACCTATGCGGCCGGATTCCTTTATGCCCACTCGCTGGGCATGCCGCTCCGCGTGTGCGGGGAGGTGGGCTCCATCATTGCCGCCAAGGTGGTGGAAGTAATCGGCACCAAGATAGATATCCCTCGCTGGAGGGCCGCCAAGGAGGAGATCCGCGCCCTCATTGCCGCCAATTCGCAGTAGCTATGATCAAAGATCTTCTACGCAAATGGAGTTTCCGGAAATCGGCCTCCAAGGAGTCCACGGGCCTGCTTCCCTTGAAGGAAGTACAGTCGGCTGTGGCTTTCATCAGCGTAGAGGAGCAGGACTTTGAAGCCTGTAAGAACGACATCCTGGCCTTTTACCGCACTCACGGCATCAAAGGCAGCGTCTTTTTCTTTGATTTCCGGAAGCTGGAGAAGGGGGAGCGGCTCATTACCAGCATTACCACCACGGTGCTCAGGAAGGACCTGAACTGGTATCAAAGGCCTTCCCCGGAAAAGACCCGCATCATGCTGGAAGGGGAACCGGACCTGTTCATTTCCCTGCTGCCTGTGAATTCGTATCCTCTGGAGTACATGGCCCGCTGTTCCCGCGCCCGCTTCAAAGTGGGACGCCGGCAACTGGACGGTAATGTCTTTGACCTGGTTGTAATGGATCCGGCCGATAAAACCCTTTCCCAGAAAGATGCCTTTGGGGAAATTGTGAAACTGCTTGAGACTGTAAAATGAAAAAATACCTTATCATATTCCTAATCTCCATGGTTCCGCTCATCGAACTGCGCGGCGCCATCCCCGTGGCCGTGGGTATGGACCTTCCCATTGTTCCGTCCATCATTGTGTCCGTGATTGGGAACATGCTCCCCGTCCCGTTCATTTTCCTCTTTGCCCGCCGTATCCTGGAATGGGGCAAGGATAAGAAATACATCGGCAAATTCTTTACCTGGTGCCTGGAAAAAGGAGAAAAGGGCGGCCGCAAGCTGGAAGCCAAAGCAGGAGCCGGCCTGTATGTAGCCCTGCTCCTGTTCGTGGGCATTCCGCTGCCCGGTACCGGTGCCTGGACGGGCACCCTGGCTGCCAGTATCCTCAATATGGATTTCAAGAAAAGCGTCCTTTACGTCCTTCTGGGCGTGCTTTTGGCGGGCGCCATCATGCTGGCCGCTTCCCTTGCCGTGAAATACGGCATAATAAGCGGCTGCTCGCTTATACAATAGCTTTGCTACCGCACTTTTTTTTGCTCACGTTACCCCATCCCTAAATCCCTTCCCTCGGGGAAGGGACTTGCCGACGCCCTTCGGGCTTTAGAAGAGGTCGTTTCGCAATGCGAAACTTGAAAACAATAGATTACTGTCGCTGGCGGACGGCTTCAAAAAGAAGAATAGAAGCGCTTACGGAGACATTCAGGCTGTCCAGACGGCCCAGCATGGGAATGCGGATGTGGGCATCGGCCGCCTGTCGCCAAGCGGGCGTAAGGCCGGTGGATTCCGTGCCCATCACAATGGCCGTTCCGCGGCGCATATCCACATCGTAATACAGACTGGAATCCTGCAGCTGTGCCGTAAGGATTTGAATGCCGCGCTCTTTGAGGAAGCCGATGGCCTCCTGGGAGGAAACCGCCACGGTGGGAACGGTAAAGACCGCGCCGATGGAGGCCCGGATCAGATTGGGGTTGTAGAGGTCTGTGAGCGGGTCGCAGATGAACACGGCGTCGGCCCCGGCTGCATCGGCACTGCGGAGCACCGCGCCCAGGTTGCCCGGCTTCTCCACGGCTTCCAGCACTACGATGAGCGGATTCTCCGGAAGCTGCAGGTCCTCCAGCGAGAGAGATTTATACTCCACCTCGGCAATGATCCCTTCCGTGCTGTCCCGGTAGGCCACTTTCCGATACAACTGCTCCGGAATCTCAATTACAGATGCCTCTGTGTGCGTGGGGCGACGAAGGACGGACGTCGCAGGAATTTGGTTTTTCGGGCACCGTCCCGAAAAATAAATTCCTGCAGAGTCGAAGGAAGAGGCATCTGTAATTTCCGGACAGACAAAGACGGTTCTTACGGTGAATCCGCCTTCCAGGCAGTGTTCCAGCTCCCTTCGGCCTTCCACCACAAAGAGGCCCTGCTCCCGCCGTGCCTTGGATTTCTCCTGCAGCAACAGCAGATTCTTAATCTTGGGATTCTGGGCCGATGTAATTATCTCTTTCTTCATGGATTGAGAGGGCTTAACAATTGCAAAAATACGAAAAAAAACCTAACTTCGCACGGATGAATATTCACGTATGAAGATTATAGACCCCGATGAAATAAAAGCCATCCGCCAAGGCGCGCGGGCCGGATTGCTCCTGTTCCTGGTGGCTCTCTTTACTTTGGAAGCCACGTCCATCACCCAGTATCTCTTTTCCAAGAAGGGAATGCAGGAAGAAGCCACCCTGCGTGCCAGGAGCCAGCTGGAAACCATAGAGATGCAAATCATGGATGTGGTGGACCAGGCCGAGGCCGCCGTGCGCAACAGCGTATGGATTGCCCAGTGGTGCCTGGATTCGCCGGACAGCCTGGTGCGCGTTACCCAGCGCATCCTCGCAGACAATCCCGTGGTAAAAGGTTCCACGGTGGCGCTGGTGCCGGGTTATCTTAAGGAGCATCCGCTTTTTGCGCCTTATACCACCCTCCTCGCGGATGGCAGTATGGAAAGCCTTTCGCTGGCTACGGAAGAATATGATTATCCCTCCCAGGAGTGGTTTACCAAGCCCCTGGAGCAGGATGAAGGATACTGGTCGGAGCCTTATTTCGACGAGGGTGGCGGCAATATCCTGATGGTCACTTATTCCCTGCCTGTCAAGGACAGGACCGGCCGCACGGCTGCCATCTTGACCGCAGACATCTCCCTGGACTGGCTCACGGAACTGGTGGGAAATGTACATGTGTATCCCACGGCTTTCAGTATGGTGGTAAGCCGGATGGGACAGATTATGGTATGCCCGGCCGAAACCCTGGTAATGCGCCGCACCATGTCGGACGTGGCCGGCAGGATGGAAGACAGCACCAATATCCGTACGCTCAACCAGGCCATGCTCTCCGGGAAGAGCGGAACCATGTCCATCCGTTCCCAGGGAATGGTCAACCATGTTTTCTTCGCTCCGGTCTCCCGTACCGGCTGGTCCCTTTCCATCGTCATCCCCGACAAGGAGATTTTCGGCAACCTCAAGCGTATCGGCCGCTGGGTTGGATTGCTTCAGCTGCTGGGATTGCTGATGATTGTCTTCATCTTGTACTATGTGTTCAAGAACCAGATCAAGTTCAACCGGCTCAACGAGCGCAAGGAACGGATGCAGAGCGAGCTGCATATCGCCCACAATATCCAGATGTCCATGATTCCCAAGATCTTCCCCGCCTTCCCGGAGCGGAACGACTTGGATATGGCCGCCTTGCTGGTTCCGGCCAAGGAAGTGGGCGGAGACCTGTACGATTTCTTCATCCGGGAGGAGCGCCTGTACTTCTGCGTGGGTGACGTGTCCGGTAAGGGCGTCCCCGCTTCCCTGGTGATGGCGGTTACCCGCAGCCTGTTCCGCTCCGTGGCAGCACGGGAGAAAGAAGCAAGGGAGATCGTTACCCAGATGAACGACTCCATGTCGGACATGAACGAGAGTAATATGTTCGTTACCCTCTTCTGCGGTGTGCTGGACATGAAGACCGGTGTGCTGGACTATTGCAATGCCGGCCACAATGCTCCGCTCATCTTTACGGACCATATTGCCAAATTGCCCGTAGAACCCAACCTGCCGCTGGGTATCATGCAGGATTTCGTGTACAAGGGCCAAAGCATCACAATCGAACACGACAATGCCCTGTGCCTCTATACGGACGGCGTCACGGAGGCCGAGAACATCCATCACGAGCTATTCGGCGATGCGCGGCTGGAAGCCGTGCTGCACCAGCGCCGCTCGGCCATGGATCATCTGGAGGCCATCAAGACCGCGGTAACGGAATTCGTGGGAGAAGCGCCGCAAAGCGACGACATCACCCTGCTGTTCATCCATTATCTGGGATAAAAAAAAGAGCCTCACGGGCACTTTTTTTAGAATTTCTCCGGACGCATCATCGGGAAGAACAAGACATCCTGGATGCTTTCCTGACCGGTCATAAACATGGTGAGGCGGTCTATGCCGATGCCGATACCGCTGGTGGGCGGCATCCCGTATTCCAGGGCGCGGACAAAGTCGTAGTCTATGTACATGGCCTCGTCGTCGCCCTTGCTCTTGAGGGCTGCCTGCTCCTCGAAACGCTCCAGCTGGTCCACCGGGTCGTTGAGTTCGGAATAGGCATTGGCCAGTTCCTTGCCGTTCACAAAGAGTTCGAAGCGCTCCGTGAGGGTGTCGTCGTACCGGCAGCGCTTGGTGAGCGGGGACATCTCCACGGGATAGTCTATGAGGAAGGTGGGCTGGATGAGGTTCTTCTCCACATATTCGCCCACGATAGCGTCGATGAGCTTTCCTACGCCCATCTCCGGAGACACCTCCACGTTCAGTTTCTTGCAGGTCTCCCTGAGCTGGGCTTCGTCCATCCCCTTCACATCCACGCCGGCGTATTCCTTGATGGCGTCCAGGATCCGGAGCCGGCGGAACGGCCCTTCGAAGGAAATCTCGCTGCCGCCGATGGTCTTCTTTACGCCGCCGGTGGCTTCGGCCACCCGCTGGAGCATCTTCTCCGTGAACTCCATCATCCACAGGTAGTCCTTGTAGGCGATGTACATTTCCACGCAGGTGAACTCCGGATTGTGGGTTTTGTCCATACCCTCGTTGCGGAAGTTCTTGGCAAACTCATACACG
Organism: uncultured Bacteroidales bacterium; assembly: GCA_946185645.1. GTDB lineage: Bacteria > Bacteroidota > Bacteroidia > Bacteroidales > UBA932 > Cryptobacteroides. The sequence goes on along the minus strand of CAMHKD010000002.1, from coordinate 607 downwards.
CCGGCAAAGCCGCCCACGATGAGGCGCTTGAGGTACAGCTCATTGGCAATGCGCATATACATATCCACGTCCAGGGCGTTGTGGTGCGTGATGAACGGACGGGCGGTGGCACCGCCGGGAATGGCCTGCAGGATGGGCGTTTCCACCTCCAGGCAGCCGGCCTCGTTGAAGCACTCTCGCATGGTGTTGATGATCTGCGTGCGCTTGAAGAAGACATCCTTCACCTGCGGATTGACAACCAGGTCTACGTAGCGCTGGCGGTAACGGAGCTCCGGATCCTCGAAGCTGTCGTGTACGGTGCCGTCGGCATCCGTCTTCACGATGGGGAGCACGCGCAGGGACTTGCTCAGGACGGTAAGCTCCTTGGCGTGGACGGAGAGCTGGCCTGTCTGGGTGAAGAAGGCGAAGCCCTTGATACCCACGAAGTCGCCGATGTCCAGCAGCTTCTTGAACACGGTGTTGTAGAGGGTCTTGTCCTCTTCCGGGCAAATCTCGTCCCGCTTTACATAAACCTGGATGCGGCCGGCGTGGTCCTGCAGCTCCATGAAGGAGGCGGCGCCCATGATGCGGCGGCTCATGATGCGGCCGGCGATGCACACATCCTGGA
>CAMHKD010000001.1:0-129239 GCA_946185645.1 uncultured Bacteroidales bacterium | reverse complement strand
CACGGTGACCGGTACGGTCACGGATGCGCAGAAGGAGCCGATTATCGGGGCGTCCGTCATCCAGTCGGGAACGACTGTTGGCACCGCTACCGATATTGACGGTAACTTCACCCTTCAAGTCCCCGAGGGAGTCACTCTGGAGATTTCCTCCATCGGCTTCGAGACCCGTAAACTCCGGGCCACCGAAAAGATGGAAATCATCCTTGTGGAAGATTCCGAACTCCTGAACGAAACCGTGGTCGTGGGCTACGGCGTCCAGAAGAGAGAGTCCCTCACCGGCGCTATCTCCCAGATCCGTTCGGAGGATATCGCCGCCACCAAGACTGCCGACGGTGTAGCAGCCCTCCAGGGTAAGATCCCCGGACTGCTGATCACCCAGAACAGCGGCAAGCCCGGTGCTTTCGCATCCGACATCAGCCTCCGTGGCTTCGGTACCCCGATGGTGGTTGTGGACGGTGTTGTCCGCAGCACCACCCGTACCCGTAAGTCCACCACTTACAACACCAACCCCAATGCCCTGGAGTCTTATACGGACCTTTCCGTTCTCCAGGAGCTGAATCCGGACGACATTGAGAGCATCTCCGTGCTGAAGGACGCTTCCGCAACCATTTACGGTCTGGGCGCCCAAAACGGTGTCATCCTCATCACCACCAAGAAGGGTCAGGTGAAGAAGCCTTCCGTAAACTTCTCCGCCAACGTGAGCCTTGCTTCCCCGGTTGTTCCCCGTGACGTAGAAGACTGGACTTCCTTCATGAAGTGGGACAACGCCATGTCCGACGTGGGCAAGATGGGCCACCGCTGGTCCGACGACCTCATTGCAAGATATGAAAACGGAGATCCTGGCCTGGTCTATACCGACTGGTACAGCGAGGTGTACCGCAAGTTCGCCGTGAACCAGCAGTACAACATCTCCATCATGGGCGGCAACGAGCAGGTGAACTACTACTTCGGTGGCAGCTACGCCGACGATAACCCCATCCTGAAGGGCGACGCCTACGGCTACAAGCGCTATAACTTTAATGGTAACGTGTCCGTGAAGCTCCTCCCGGAACTCACCATGCGTTACACCACCAGCGTCCGCCAGAGCTCCAACCTGGGTCTGGGCGACTTCGATATGGACTGGAACATCTTCTTCTACATCTACCAGTCCAACCCCACCGTGGGTGTACACCCCAAGAACAATCCCGCCCACTACACGGACGTGGAAGAGCACTGTAACCCGGTAGCCCTCCTGGATCCGGAATTCTCCGGCTTCACCAAGACGGACCGCAAGGACTTCTCCAACACCCTGGACTTCACCTATGACGCTCCGTTCCTGAAGGGCCTCAAGTTCCAGGTTACCGGCGCCTATGACTTCGGCCGCAGCAAACAGCGCACCCTGGTAAAGAAGGGGCTGCTCTATGACTATGAGACCGACATCTCCGGCCAGGGCATGGAAACCCGTCAGGAAACCCAGTACGCCGAAATGTGGAACGACAACTCCCGCATCTACGGCCGTGCCCAGGCTATGTTCGACCGCCAGTTCGGCAAGCACAACGTATCTGCCATGCTGGGTGCGGAACTCACCAGCATCACCAACGCCATGGTGGGCGCTTCCCGCTACTATGGCCCGGATGCTTCCCAGTACCTCTATACGCACGACGTAATCAACCAGGGTCTGGATTCCCGCGATGACAACCAGGGTACCCGCTCCTCCACCCGTACCGCCGGTTACATCGGCCGACTCAATTATAACTACATGGGCAAGTACCTGGTGGAACTCATGGGCCGTTACGACGGTAACTATCAGTTCCAGAAGGGTTCCCGCTGGGGCCTGTTCCCGTCCTATTCCCTGGGTTGGCGCATCTCCGAGGAGAAATTCTTCAAGAACATCCTTCCCATGGTGAACAACCTCAAGCTCCGCTGGTCGGATGGTTTCACCGGTTCCGTGCAGGGCAGCCCTTATGCCTATGTGCTGGGTTACAACGAAAGCGGCTCCTGGGTATTTGCCGACGGTAAGACCACCACGGGCTATGCCAACAACAGCGTGGCCAACACCGTTCTCACCTGGGCCAAGGTCCGCATGATGGACTTCGGTGTGGACTGGGAACTCTGGCAGGGCAAGTTCGGCGGTACCTTCGATTGGTTCAAACGCCAGATGATCGGCACGGCCGCACAGCGCAGCGTTTCCCTCCCGGACTTCTATGCAGTATCCATTCCGTCCGAGAACCTGAACAGGAGCGAGAACATGGGTATGGAGCTCTCCCTGTACCATCGCAACAGCATCGGTAACTTCTCTTACCGCGTACAGGCTACCGCCACCTTCTCCCGCTATCGCAACACCTATATCGAGAGTGAGAACTCCCGTCTGTACTCTTCCCAGATGGCCTATTGGAAGGGCAGCAACCTGAACCGCTGGGGCGGTTACATGGGCGGCAGCACCTACCATTGGACTGGTGAACGTTTCACCTCCATCGACGATGCCAGCTCCAGCCAGGTCCTGTACTCTTCCCTCACCACCAACGAAGGCAACCGCGCCCTCATCGTGGGTCAGTACAAGATTGAAGACCGCAACGGCAACGGCTACATCGATTCCGAAGACGTTTACTACACCTGGGGTTCCGGCAACCCGCCGCTCCAGTTCGGCTTCAATTTCAGCGGCAGCTACAAGAACTTCGACTTCAGCCTCATCTTCAACGGCGCAACCATGAAGTACAAGAGTTACGGGCTCAGCGCCTACACCGGTTACGGTGTGCTCAATTACCTGCCGTCCCACTATACCGACAGCTATCACGTGGCCAACTACGGTGACGATCCCTGGGATCCTTCCACCAAGTGGGTGTCCGGCTACTGGCCGGCCCTGGTGCGCCTCACCCAGGTGGGCTCCTACAACAGCCCCACCTACGGCGTGAACCAGCCCTACAATTACGTGGATGCCACTTTCCTCCGTCTGAAGACCATCGAGCTGGGCTACCGCTTCAGCCCCAACTTCCTCAAGAAGGCAGGCATCAAGAGCGCCCGCGTATTCTTCAACGGTGGCAACCTTCTCACCCTCTGCAACCCGCTCCTCAAGTATGTGGATCCTGAATCCAACGACAGCGGCCGCGCCGGTGGTGAATTCCAGATCAACAAGACCTATAGCTTCGGCTTCAACCTCAACTTCTAATCCTGCATGAATATGAAAAAGATATTTACCTATATTCTCATTGCCGGACTTACCCTCGTCGGAGCGTCTTCCTGCGACAAATTCTTCGACAGCATGGAAGGAGACCTGAGCAAGGTGGCCGCCGACGACCTCCTGAACTCGGAAAACGGTCTGCTGGCACTGCTGGCCAACCTGTACAGCAACCTGCCCGGCATGAGCATGAGTGACAGCGACAAGAACCAGATGTTCGCTAATGGCGCCCGTGACATGCCGTCCTACGGTAACACCACATCCGGCTTCTGGAACTACACGGCAGTACGTGCTGTGAACAACTTCCTCCAGGCCGTGGAGAACTGCCGTGAAAACGGTGTCCTCGATAACGAAACGGCCGATAAGTACAAGGGTGAAGCCCTCTTCATCCGCGCCTGCTATTACTTCGCCAGCGTCCGCGTATACGGCGGTATTCCCATCGTGACGGAACCCCTGGACAAGTATTATGGTACGGAAGAGGAAGACAAGCTCTATGTTCCCCGCTCCACGGAAAAGGAAAGCTGGGACTGGGTGCTTGATCAGTTCGAGGAGGCAGCCTCCCTGCTTCCCGAGAAACAGGCCCAGGAAATGCGTGCCACCAAGTACACCGCCTATGCCTATGAAGCCCGTGCCGCCCTGTGGGCAGCTTCCGTAAGCAACTACTGGGACCGCAACGCCCTTAACAGCAGCTGGGTTGCCGTTCAGAAGGGACTCACCTTCATGAAGAAGGATTATGCCGGCGCCTACTACCAGAAGGCCATCGATGCCGCTAAGAAGGTGATCGACACCCCGCTGTACGACCTCTACGAGCCCAATCCCGGCAGTGTGAGCGCAGCCATCGACAACCTTACGGAACTGTTCCAGAACTGGAAGTCTGTGGAAGGTCTCTTCGGCCGTTCCTACAAGGATGGCAATTCCAACACCACCAACGGTACGGACAAGTGGATTCCCAACCAGTGGGCCTTCGGTTACACCGGTACCGGCGCCGCCAACTACGCCGTCACCCTCAACTTGGCCGATGAGTACGACTACTACACCAACACCACGGACCGCGCCCGCAAGGACGGCAAGATCCAGACGCTGGTCAGCGGAGACGAGAACGACTATCTGATGGATCCGGAGAGCGAGTTCACCAAAGACAAGCTGGCTTCCTACAAGCACTACGACAATATTACCGACCCCTTCACCACCAAGGACGCCCGTTTCCAGGCCTGGGTGCTTTATCCCGGCGCCGCTTTCCGTGACGGAACCGTGAACATCCAGGGTGGCTGGATCAAGCCGGACGGCACCGTCCAGGTGTATCCCGAGGCCAAGTCCAACGGCGACGGCAATAAGGACGCCATCAACAAGGGCGGCGTGGATTACTATCCCTATGGCGCCTATGGCACCGCTACCGATGCCTTCATGGGCCTGACCAACGATAAGAACGCCAACAACCGCAACTCCTACAGCTTCAGCCCCCGCAAGTATGTAGACCTCAAGTCCAACAACGACTATGTGCAGTCTCCTTTCTACGACCTCCGCTACGCCGAGGTGCTCCTCACCTACGCAGAGGCTGTGGTCGAGAGCAAACTGGGAGATCCGGGCCTGGCCAAGCAGTGCCTTAACGCTGTCCGTCATCGTGCCGGCTTCAAGGACGATGTGGACCTGACTATCGAGAACGTCCTCCACGAGTGGAAGGTGGAATTCCCCTTCGAGAACAAATGGAGCAATGTGCTTTACCGCCGCCGCGGTTTCTACAACCCCAACAAGGCTGTCAACCAGGAAGAAGGCAATGTGGGTGTCAAGCTCACCCTCATCCCGCTCGTAGACCTGTCCGGTGCCAAGGCCCAGTACATTTTCCTGCGCGCCCTCCCCGTGACCGCCACTTCCAAGTACTGGGGATACAGTGGACAGCTTTCGTACAACGGAACCTATTACAGCGGTATTCCGAATTACGAGAACAACCACATCGAGGATAACAATAAATAATTGACAGACATGAAAAAGTTCATTATATCTGCAGCCCTTCTCCTTCCCCTGCTGTCCGCTGTTTCCTGCAGTATGTTCGAGCTGGACAACTATGACGGGCCCAATGCGCAGGTGAGCGGAAAGTTGCTGGATGTCGTTACCGGTGAAAAGGTGGGTCTTGAGGCCGGTACCGCCCAGACTTTCGACTGGAGCACCTGGTCCATGGTAACCGCTGTGAACTACGGTTCCCTGGTGGTGTCCGAACAGGGCTTCATCTCTCCCAACTACACCGGAGACCCGGCCGACTACGTTGTTGACGATCAGCAGGACTGGCTGGTCCGTTTCGACGGCCAGTACACCAACAAGCTGGTTTTTGCCGGTACGTACAAATTCTCCTGCAAGAAGCTCCCGTGCTATGAGCCGGAAGCCGGCAAGGATTCCTTCAAACTGGAAAAGGGCCGGAACCTCGTGGACATCGGCGTGCTTCCTTTCTGCCGCATCAAGAATCCCAAGATTACCTATGATGCCGGTGCCAAGAAGCTCATCGCCACCTTCTATGTGGAACTGGGTGATCCTTCCCGCGCCAACAAAGTGGCCAATGTTATGTTCTGCGGCAACACCCAGCTGTTTGTGGGTGCCAACAACATGAACCTGGCCAAGAACGACCCGGGCGCCAAGATGCAGAACGTCACTCCCGGTGAACTTGTCACCCTGGAAATCAATGCCAACAAGGCGGATCCCAACTTCAAGAACAACGACCTGTTCAAGTATGACAGCCAGGTGCGCTACTTCCGTATTGCCGCCGAGGCCGAGGGTAACGGTTACAACTCTTCCAAGTACTACAATTTCTCTCCCGTTTACAAGATTTCCGCAGACTTCTCCACCGTGGAGGAAGTCAACTGGGATGAAGTTGAATGGTAACGCTTAAAGACTATTGTATTATGAAAAGAATAACTGGAATTTTCGCGATGCTGGGTCTTGCCCTTCTGCTGGTTTCCTGCGAGAAGGAAAAGATTCCCACAACCATCAACGAGGTGACCAACCTGTACACTGCACCGGCTGGCGCCGTGGAGATGTCTTCGCTCTCCAAGGCCGAATCCGTGTGGTCCCTTGACCGCCGCTACTTCAACCTGGATTTCGGCGCCCTTACCACCACGCTGGTGGGCTATGACGCCCTCCTCGCTCCCGGCCAGTACATACTGGGCGATGACAAGATCGGGAATGCTGTCCTCAGCAGCACCAAGGTTAACGGCCAGCAGCCCAGCGAAGGTTACATTACCGTGAACCGGGATGCCAACGGTACCTATTACATCAGTGCCACCGTGGACGGCGCCGTCTATGCATGGAACGGATCCCTCCCGTTCCAGGCCGATCCGGCAGCCACCGTACTGCCTGTGCTTCAGCAGGCCCAGAGCAACGTGGCCAACGGCACCAAATCCGTTACCATGCAGCTGGCCACTGACGGCATCTCCCAGAGTTTTGACATGACCACCTGGCAGACCGTCTGGACAGGTGAAGGCGGCTATCTGGCACTAGATCTCTACAGTGACGACGGCTACCTGCACGAGGGTGTCTATACTCCCAGCGCCCAGGGCGGCGTTATCAACCCCGGAGAGTTCGGCATTGGCTGGGATCCAGGTGACATCTACGGCATCGGCATGGAATTCACCGACTGGGGTACCTGCTGGTGGGCCGTGTCCGGTGGCGCAGCCGTTGCCTCCAAGATTACCGGCGGTATCATTACCGTTACCAAACTGGAAGGCGACAAGGCCTGGCGTATTGCCTGGGGTGAAAAATACCCTGTGGAGTATATCTTCGAGGGCGACATTGCCGTTCTTACCAAACCCAAGAAACCGGAAGGTGGAACCACCCTCGATTATGCCTATACCGACGAGGTTACCCCTGGTGACGGTATTGACACCCACGCCATCAAGATTACCGACAAGAACGGTGAAGAAGTGGCCTACCTGGAGATCCTGACCGCCAACGGCCAGACGGATCTCTCCGGTTCCTATCCTTCCACTTCCTATGCCGGACAGCCCGGTCAGATGCGTGACGGCTACAACTTCCCGGATTGGGGCATCTCCGGCGGTTCCTACTATGTGGAAGGTGGCGAGAAGAAGTATATCGGCGCCGGTACCGCCACCCTGGTGATCACCAAGCTGGCAACAGGTGCCTATCAATTCGCCTGCGAATTCTTCGACTATTCCGCCGCAGGTCCGGACTATGTTCCGGAAGAAGGTGGTGGCAGCGGCGATGACGTCTCCGGTGACGTTGTCCTCAAGATCACTTCCGGCCTTACCTACTCCATGGAAGACGTGACTGCCGGCAACACCGATTCCAGCCAGAGCCCGCTCAGCGGAGTGACGCTCTGGAGAGTCACCGTTTCCGATGGCTCCGGTACCGTGGCCGCATTCGACCTTGGAACCAAGGAAGGCTCCAGCGACCTGGCGGGAGAGTACACCGTCATGTCCTATCCCGACGCTGTCGGAAAGGCCGGTAACGGCTGGGGCTTCGCTGCCTGGAACATGTTCGGCGGATGCTACTTTGCGGTTGACGGAAGCTACTACTTCATTCCTGAAGGCGCTAAGATCAACGTCTCCTCCAATGCCGACGGTACGCTCAAGTTCAAGTTCACCGGCCCTGTCCAGAAGGATGACTATTCCGACGGCGGCCAGGGCGGCCTGCTGCTTGACAACGTAGCCAAGTCCTAAAACAGCTTCTCCATGAGAATGCATCTGATAATTGCCTGCGCGGTGCTCCTGTGCACCGGGCAGGCTTTTGCTCAGACAGAGTACCCCTTCCAGGACCCCACCCTCCCGGAAGAGGCCCGGCTGGACAACGCCGTCTCCCTGATGACGGTAGAAGAGAAGATTGCTACCATCACGGGACAGGGCGTTCCCCGGCTGGGGATTGCCGGTCCCGGTGCCACGGAAGCCATTCACGGCATCGTGCGTGGCGGTGATACCGAACTGCCCGGCCTCAATACCGGCCAGTTTGGCGGCGGTGGCGGCTGGCCCGGCTGGACGCCTCCTAAATACCGCAACAGCACCGCTTTCCCCCAGGCTTACGGCGTGGGAGAGACCTGGGACCGCGAAATGGCGCACATCGTTGGCGACGTAATGTCCTACGAGGCACGTTTCTATTCCAACGGCAACCCCTTCATGAAATGCCTGGTTCTGTGGGCTCCCAATGCCGATCTGGCCCGCGACCCCCGCTGGGGCCGCACGGAGGAGAGCTTCGGCGAGGATCCCTACCTGGTGGGTGAACTGGTTGCCGCCGAAGTGAAGGGCATCCAGGGCGACGATCCCACCTATTGGCGGGGTGCGGCCCTGATGAAGCATTTCCTTGCGAACAGCAACGAGGACAACCGCTACCGTACGGACTCCCGTTTTGACGAAGCCCTCTTCCGCGAGTACTACAGCTACGGATTCTGGAAAGGCGCCAAAGCCGGGGCCATGTCCCTGATGACCGCCTACAACGCCTACAACGGAATCCCCTGCATCGCCGCTCCCTTCATCAAGGAAATCCTCTATGACGAGTGGGGCATGAAGGGAACCATCGTGGACGATGCGGGTGCCCTCCGCTTCATGTACCAACCGGGCATGCATGAATATGCCAAGGACGAGAACGAAGCCGTCCAGATGGCCCTGGAGGCGGGTCTTACCCGTTTCATCGATGCCCGTCCCGCCCAGGTACAGGCCGCCTATGACGCCGGATTCCTCTCCGAGGACCTGCTGGACGAGCGCACCAAGAGCAACCTCCGCACCATGCTCCGCCTGGGTCTGATGGACGCCGCCTGCCCATATGACGCACAGGAATTCGGCTCCGACGAAGACCTCCCCTGGGAGCGTCAGGAATTCAAGGACAAGGCCCGTCTGGTAACGCAGAAATCCGTCGTTCTCCTCAAGAACGAAGGCAAGCTGCTCCCGCTGGACAAGAACAAGGTCAAGAAGATCGCCGTCTTCGGCAACCGGGCCGAAAAGGTGCTCAAGGACTGGTACGGCGCCCTGCCGGCCTATCGCGTAAGCCCGCTGGAAGGAATCCGCGCCAAGGTGGAAGGATCGGACGTGGAAGTGAAGTTCCAGCGCTGGGACTCCGACGGCAGCGCGCAGGAACTGGCCAAATGGGCCGATGTCTGCATTGTGTGCGTGGGTAACTCCCCCGCCACCAGCCCGGACTGGGACGCCCAGTCCGTCCAGTCCCCCTGGGGCTACGGCGTAACGGCCGGTGACGGACGCGAATCCCTGGACCGCCGCAGCCTGCAGCTGGAAAGCGAAGACCTCATCAAGGTGGTCTGGCAGGCCAACCACAACACCGTGGTAACCCTCATCTCCAGCTTCCCCTTCGCCATTAACTGGACTGCCAAGAACGTTCCCGCCATCGTGCACATGACGCAGTGCAGCCAGGAGCTGGGCAATGCCCTTGCCGATGTCCTCTTCGGCGATTATAATCCGGCCGGCCGTCTCACCCAAACCTGGGTGACCGACATCCTGGAGCTTCCCAACATGCTGGATTACGACATCCGCCACGGCCGCACCTACATGTACGCCAAGTCCAAACCCATCTTCCCCTTCGGCTTCGGCCTCAGCTACACCAGCTTCAAATATTCCAAGATGAAGGTGCGCAAGGACGGTGACAATTATGTGGTTTCCTTCAACCTCAAGAACACCGGTTCCCGTGACGGCGAGGAAGTGGTTCAGCTTTACGCCAAGTTCCGTGGCGACGACGCCTCCAAGCGCCTCCGCGGCTTTGAGCGTGTGGCCGTAAAGGCCGGCGAGACCATTCCCGTGGAAATTGTAATTCCCGCCGATGACCTCAAGCTCTGGGACAGCGAAAAGCACGATTGGGCTTTCCGCGGCAAGAAGGTGAAACTGATGCTGGGCGCCTCCTCGGAGGACATCCGCCTCAAGAAGAACCTGAAGTTCTAAGACACCAATTTAACAAAACACTGTATGAAAAAGATTTTAACTATCATGGCCATGGCTCTCCTTGCCGTTTCCACCCTCTCCGGACAGGAGCTCACCAACTTCGCCATGGGCGGACGCGGTCCCCGCATCGTCTCCCCCGAAGTGAAGGACGGTAAAGTGACCTTCCGGCTTGCCGCCAACTACGCTACCCGCGTCCAGCTTTCCGGCAACTGGATGGCCAACCCCTGGACCGGCACCGAAGAAATGGTGAAGGGCGAAGGCGGCGTATGGGAAATCACCATCGACGCCCCGGAACCGGAAATCTATACCTACAATTTCATTGTGGACGGCGTTTCCGTAAACGACCCCCTCAACGACAAGGTGCAGCGTGACGGTACCCGTTACCTGAACATGCTCTTCATCCCCGGCGAACGCAGCGAGAACTATTACGAGGCCACCCAACACGGCTCCGTAACCTATCGCTGGTACGACTCCCCCAGCCTGGGCATCTCCCGCCGCATGACGGTTTATACCCCGTACGGCTACGAGAAGAATCCCAAGGCCAAGTATCCGGTGCTGTACCTCCTCCATGGCGGCGGCGGTGACGAAGAAGCCTGGACCTCCATGGGCCGTGCCGCCCAGATCCTGGACAACCTCATCGAGAAGGGTCTTGCAAAGCCGATGATTGTGGTAATGCCCAACGGCAACCCCAACCAACGTGCAGCCAACACCCTGGGCCTTGAGACCGTGGAGATGGACCGCAACGATCCCAAGTGGCAGAACGCCTACGTCAATTCCCTGGTGAAAGAGATTATTCCTTTCATCGACAAGGAATACCGCACCGTTGCCAAGGCCGATGGCCGTGCTATCGCCGGCCTCTCCATGGGCGGCGGCCACACCACATCGGCCACCATCCTGTATCCCGGCACCTTCAGCTACATCTGCCCCCTCAGCTGCGGTATCCGCGAAAGCGAGGAACTGGACAATCAGCTGCTGGGCATCAAGAAAGCCGGCTACAAGCTGTACTGGATTGGCGTGGGTAAGGAAGACAACATGGCCTACCAGGGTTCCCTGGTTCTGGACAAGCACCTTACGGACCTGGGCATGCCGCACACCCTCTATGTGAGCGATGACGCCCACGTGTGGAAGAACTGGCGCCTGTACCTGAACACCTTCGCCCGCCTGCTCTTCAAGTAAGCGGCTGAGTGTAAGCGCATTAAAGAATCGCCCCTGTGTTTCGCGACACAGGGACGATTTGTTATCTGGTTGTAAATGTACGGATTAGCGGAACAGGGTGGGAGCAAGGGTCTGAAGATCGGCCCGCCAGGTGGTCCAACTGTGACCGGCCTGGGCGTTTTCCATATACTCGTACTTGAGGCCGTCCTTGTCCAGCTGGTCCCGGGTGTTCTTGCAGTTCTGGTACGCAATGTCCGTGGGACCGCCCTGGGTAAAGACCATCTTGCGGAAGCTGTTGAGCTTGGAAATGTTCTCCTTCACTTTAAGACGGGCCGATTCCGCGGCGGGGTCCTGACCAGGCTGCAGGGAGGAGCTGAGTACCCACACATAAGCAAAGTCGTCCGGATGGGAGAAGGCCACTTCCATGGTCTCCATGCCGCCCATCGAAAGGCCGGCCACTGCGCGGTGATCCCTATCGGCCATTACATTATAGTTGGCCTCGATGAAGGGGATGATGGAGTTGTACATATCCTCGGCAAAGGGAGGAACCTCGTTCTGCACGTTGATGGTGCCGTTGGGCATGACCACAATCATGGGCACCATCTTGCCTTCGGCCAGGAGATTGTCCAGAATCCAGCCGGCAGCGCCCACACCGGGCCAGGAGGCATCGTTGTCTCCGCCGCCGTGAATGAGGTACAGTACCGGAAGCTTATCGGCCGATTTCTCATAGCCGGCAGGGGTCCACACATGCAGGCGGCGCATTTCCTTCAGGTTCTTAGACCAGTAGAAACGCTGCGCCACGGCACCGTGCGGTACATCCTTGATATAGCCTTCGCCCTTGGTAAGGAGGGAAGACTGCTCTGCCGAGAGCGGAGCCTTGGGATCCTGCACGCGCACGCCGTCCACCGTGAAGTTATAGCGGAAAACGCCGTCGTCCAGGCCTTCACAGATGCCTTTCCATACGCCGTTTTCGGCCTTTTCAAAGACGATGGGCTTGCCCCAGGGCAGGTCTCCGGAGACGGAAACGGAAGAAGCCTGAGGAGCGTAGATCTGGAACAGGACCCTTCCGTCCGGCAGGACGCGGGTGCTCTGAAGGGTATCGTTGGGAGTGGGCTGACGCATCCAGCCCTGGGCCGATGCCAACACGGTGCAGCCCAAAAGTGCTAAGAGAATAAGAATACGTTTCATACAGTTTTGATTTTATGCAAAAATACGCAATCCCAGTGGGAAAAATATAGTATGGTTGTTCATTTGTTTTCCCCAATGTTAAGCGGGTTTCTTTTAATCGGCAAGATTGCGTAACTTTCGGTCAATGAAACAACAACAGCTAACCGATATGTACAAGAAACTTATTTACCTGGCCGCCGCGGCTCTTCTTGCCGCCTGTTCCGGTCCCCGTTCTCCGCAGGAGAAACTCACCGTCAACGACAAAAAGATTGACGCCATCATTGCCCAGATGACCCTGGAAGAGAAGGTAAACATGCTTCACAGCAAGACCAACATGTCCTCTGCCGGTGTAGAACGCCTGGGTATTGCCGACATGCATTATGCCGACGGCCCCTTCGGCATCCGCGAAGAGGGCGTTCCCAATGGGTTCCAGAGCGCCGGCTGGAAACTGGACTCCGCCACCTACTTCCCCACCGGAAGTGCCCTCGCAGCCACTTGGAGCGAGGAATTGGCCTATAAGTACGGCACCGGCATGGGTAAGGAAGCCCGCCTCCGTGGCAAGGATGTTATCCTGGGCCCGGCCGTGAACATCCAGCGTCTGCCTGTGGGTGGCCGCACCTATGAGTACCTGAGCGAGGATCCCATCCTTTCCGCAGCCCTCTCACTGGGCTACACCAAGGGTGTCCAGGATCAGGGAACGGCCGTGTGCATCAAGCACTTCGCCGTGAATAACCAGGAGACCAACCGCGGCAGCGTAGATGCCCAGGTGGACGAGCGCACCCTTCGCGAGATCTACCTCAAGCCCTTCGAACGCGCCATCGTGGAAGGCGGCGCCATGAGCGTGATGCCGGCCTATAATAAAGTTAATGGAGACTACTGCTCGGAGAATGAGCACCTCCTGAACGAGATCCTGCGCGGCGAGTGGGGCTTCAAGGGCTTCACCGTCTCCGACTGGGGCGGCACGCACAGCACCATGGGTGCCATGTTGCACGGCCTCAACGTCCAGATGACAGGCTCCAACTATCTGGGCCAGCCGGTCATCGATTCCATTGCCACCGGCGCTCTCACCGAGGCCATGGTGGATGAGAAAGTCCGTCAGATCCTCCGCGTCCGTTATGCCATCGAGGCCGTTCCGGACGACGTAGCCAATCAGGTAATGACTTCCCAGCCCGAATGCCAGGACATTGCCCTGCAGGTGGCCGAAAAGTCCGTGGTTCTCCTTAAGAACCAGGCCGGGATCCTGCCGCTTTCCAAGGAAGTGAAGAAGATTGCCGTCATCGGCCAGAATGCCGTCCTCAAGACCCAGAGCGGCGGTATGGGCGCCGGTGTGAAGGCCCTCTATGAAGTTACCCCGTTGGAAGGCATCGTAAAGCGCGCCGGCAGCAACGTGGAAGTGGTCTACGCTCCCGGTTACAAGAACTTCCCGGGCCGTCGCTGGGGACCTCCTTCCGCTACGCCCAATCCGCTTGAGGCCCAGGCCATTGACGAGCCGGCCGATCCTGCCCTTCTGGCAGAAGCCGTCGCCCTCGCCAAGGAGGCCGATGTGGTCCTCTTCTTCGGCGGCACCAATAAGAGCATCGAGACGGAAGGCAGCGACCGTACCAATATCGACCTTCCTGTGGGTCAGAACGAAGTGGTGAAGGCCCTGTACGAAGCCAATCCCAACCTGGTGAGCATCCTTATCTCCGGCGGTCCCACTGACCTCCGCGAGCTGGAGCCGGTTTCCCCGGCCATCGTCCAGGGCTGGTGGAACGGCACCGAGGGTGGTACCGCCCTGGCCAAGGTGCTCTTCGGCGACATTGCCCCTTCCGGCAAGCTCCCGTTCACCTTCCCCGCCCAGCTGGAAGACTCTCCTGCTTTTGCCCTGGGTAACTTCCCGGACAAGAACGCCGGCGGAGACCTCTTCTCCCTCATGTACCGCCAGGATGTACTCCAGATGAGCCCGGCAGAGCGTCAGGCTTTCCTGGATTCCCTTCCCAAACCCGTTTCCAAGTATACGGAAGGCTCCCTGGTGGGCTATCGCTGGTTTGACACCAAGAACATCAAGCCCATGTACGCCTTCGGCCACGGCCTTTCCTACGTGGACTTCCAGTACGGCGCCCTCAAGGCCACTGCCGACAAGAAGGGCGTGAAAGTAACCTTCGACCTTAGCAACAACGGCCGGATGGAGGCCGATGAAGTGGTCCAGCTCTATGTACACCGCGTAGACGCCACCGTGGAATGGCCGTACAAGGAACTCAAGGCTTTCCAGAGGGTTACCCTGCAGCCCGGTGAGACCAAGACCGTCACCCTGGAGATTCCCGTGAACGACCTCCGCTACTGGAATGTGGAAAAGAACGCCTGGGATCTGGAACACGGCAACCTGGAAATCCTGGTGGGTTCCGCTTCCGACGACATCCGCCAGAAGGCCGGTGTAACCATCTAGTATTAAAGCATGAAAAGAAATTTCTTTAAACTATCGGCATGGCTGCTCATCAGTGCAGCCATGCTTTTAGGATGTCAGAAGCCTGGCAATGGAGACGTGTGGGGAGAAATTGAAGGCGGAGCCTCTTCCTCATCCAAGATTGAACAGAGCCAGACCCTCTCCAGCTCGGCCATGGGAAGAACCATGAAATACAGCGTATGGCTTCCTCCCACTTACGACGAGAACAAGACCTATCCGGTCCTGTATCTGCTGCACGGATACGAAATGGATCCCACCGACGCCCACAACAAGTGGTTGAGCACGGAAACGTATTACGGATACCCCAATGGCGGTAACCTGGACTTCATAGCCACCCAATATGTTAAGGGAGGCGGAGTCCCCTTTGTGGTGGTTACGCCCAACTGTCCCAACGATTTTTACCGGGACATCTCAAGCGGAGAAAAATACGAGACCTTCTTTATTGAGGAATTCATCCCCGCCATTGAGAAGCGCTACCACGGCAACGGAAAACGTGCCATAGCCGGCCTGTCCATGGGCGGTTACGGAACGCTGTACCATGGTTTCCGGCATCCGGACATGTTCACCGCCATGTACGCCATGTCTCCGGCCACTTCCACCTGGGGCGAGCCTTCTCCTACCCTGATGGATCTGGCGTCCAATGCCGATGTTTCCAAACTCCCCAAGATTACCATTGAGACCGGCACGGAAGACTCCACCGTTTCGCTTGCTTCCGTCCAGACCTTTGTGAACAAACTGAAAGCGAAAAATATTCCGCACGATTTTATAACGCGTCCCGGCGGCCACGACTGGTCCTTCTGGCAGGAATGCCTTCCCAAGGCCCTCAAACTGGCGGGAGACACGTTTAAATAGCAAAAAAAGACTGGCCCAAAAGGTCAGTCTTTTTTTTCTTCATTGGCATCGGCTTACCAGAAGAGTTCCTGGACGAAAATACCCAGATACTCTCTCCAGTTGCGCCAGATGTGGCCGCCTTCGCTTTCGTAGAGGGTTACGGGATAACCCATCTGGTCGCACCAGTCCTTGAGCTTCTTGGAGTTTACCATAACACCGTCGTCCTTGCCACAGCCAATCCAGTAGAGTTTGGGCTTGGCGGCAAATACGGCCTTGAAGGCAGCTTCGTTGCCTTCCGGAGTGGCCACGCCGGAGAACAGGCCCACATACCCGAACTTCTTGGGATAATGCAGGGAAAGCATGCAGGACTGACGGCCGCCCATGGAAAGGCCGGCTACTGCCGTATTGGCATAACCCTTGGCCACGCGGTAATGCTGCTCCACAAAATCCATTACATCCGGGAAGCTGTCCTCAATTTCAATGGTGGACTGGGAACGGCTGTTCTCGAAGTTGGGCTGGAACATGTTTACGGCAGCGCCGGGGGCCGCCTTGTTATACCATACGCCGTTGGGCATGACCACAATCATGGGTTTGGCCAGGCCTTCGGCAATGAGGTTGTCCAGGATCTGGGCCGTGCGGCCAAGGTCGCTCCACGCATCCTCGTCACCGCCGGAACCGTGCAGCAGGTACAGTACGGGATACCAGGTAGAAGAGGAAGTCTCGTACTCCGGCGGCAGGTAGATGGTCATCCGGCGCTGGGACGAGAGGGTGGGACTGTCATACCATACATGGGAAACGGTGCCGTGCGGGACATCGTGGGCCTCATAATACCAGCCCTTGTCTCCGGGCTCCGAACTCATGACAAAGTAGTTGGTCCAGGTGGAAACGTCCCGGATCTGATAGATGTTGGACGGGTCCATGACCTTGTGACCGTCCACCAGGATGGTGTACGAATATAGTTCTCCGGAAAGCGGCTCCGAGGTATAGGTCCAGAATCCGCCGGGCATCTCCTGCATGTCCACCAGGCCGGGGGCCGAGTACGTGAGTTTCTGGCCGCCCATGTCAATCTCTATGGGACGTGCAGCCAGGAAATCTCCCGTGAGCTGGACCGTGATGGCCTTGGGAGCATGATAGCGGAACGTTACCGTATGGTCCGGATTGATTTGCGGGGACACCAGGCCGGTTCCCGGGCCCAGAGCCTGCTGGGCAAAAGCCGCCGTACACAGGCACATAGCCGCCAGAAGGAGGGTAAACTTTCTCATAGTATGTGGTTAGTTAGTGGTATTCTTTCCGAAAGTTAGTCACTTTCACGGAAAAATGCAAATAAAACAGATGCCCCGCCTTTCCGGGCGGGGCATCTGCCATCATTAAAACCAACCTATTACTTGAAAAGCTTTTGGGCGAAAGTGTTCAGATACAGGCGCCAGTTGGCCCAGGTGTGACCACCGTCAGAGACGAAGTAGATGTGGTCCAAGCCCTGCTCGGTGAGGGTCTTGTCCAGCTCCTGGGAGCCCTGGAACAGGAAATCGGCATCTCCGCAAGCCAGGAAGTAGAGCTTCACGCCAGCCTTCTTGAGGGTGGCAATCTGCTCGTGCGTGGCGCTGCCGGCAGCGGAAAGCGGGCAAATGTAGTCGAACATCTGCGGATACATGATGGAAGCGGTGATGGTGTGGCCGCCGCCCATGGAAAGACCTGCGATGGCGCGGGACTCCGGCTTGGGATTGGCGCGGAAGTTCTTCTCGATGAAGGGAACGATTTCCTCGCAAAGACTGACCACATAGCTGTTACGCTCGCGCTCGCTCATGTTCTGCATAGCGTTGCGGTCCCACTGCATGGGCTTCTCCGGGATGTTGAGGGTGCGGGCGGCAGCCTGGTTGGCGTTGCCGTTGGGCATTACCACAATCATAGGCTCTGCAAGACCCTTCTCAATGAGGTTGTCCAGGATCTGTGCGGCACGGCCCATGGAGGTCCAGGCTTCCTCGTCACCGCCTGCGCCGTGGAGCAGATAAAGGACAGGATATTTCTTCTTGGGATTGTTCTCGTAGCCGTAAGGGGTGTAGACCGTAAGGCGGCGGGGCATGCCCAGCACCTTGCTGTCGTACCAAGGATGGCTCACGGTGCCGTGCTTGGAGGCCGATTCGCCATAGTTCTCCGTGCGGGCGCCGGGGGCGATGAACATGGAGAGGTAGCGGGTACCGTCACGCTGGACAAGCACATTCTGGGGGTCGTTCACGGAAACACCGTCCACAACAAAGTTGTAGGTGTAGATTTCGGCATCCGGAAGGGGAACTTTCACCTCCCAGACATTGTTTTCTCCGCGGAACATGTCGATGGTGCCGCCATAGGGATTGGGCATCCAGGAGCCGCTTAGCTTAACCACGGTGGCATAGTCGGCCTTGAGACGGAAGGTGACGCTGTCATTCTGGATTTCGGGAGAGATCACGGGGCGCATGCCTCTGCCGCCGAAATTGAAGTTGGCAAGTTCCTGAGCCTGCAGGGAACCGGCGATGGCCAGGGTTGCGGCCAAAAGAGTAAGGATTCGTTTCATTATTGTTTATGGATTAGTAAGTTTGCGTCTTTTCGCATTCCGAAGTTACGTCTTTTTCCCTGCATAAAAAAGTTGTCCCGATGTCCGGTAAAACATTTGAACATCGGGACAAATAATTGTATGACGGGATCTTAATCCAGCTGCTCCAGACCCAGGTCCTTGAAGGTACGGGGGGCCGGTACGCCGGGCAGCGGCTTGCGGTCCTTGATCTGCTCCAGGGCCACCTCGATGGCCTTCAGCAGCTGTTGGTCCTCGCCAGCGAACTCCTTCACAGGGTCGTTGTCCAGAAGGATGTCCGGATCTACGCCGTGATTCTCCACAATCCACTGGCCGGTTTCGCGGTCGTAGTTGGTGAAGAAGGGAACACGGACGTCCGTACCGTCCAGGTACGGCAGGGAGCCGCTGATGCCCACGATGCCGCCCCAGGTGCGCGTGCCGATGATGGTTCCCAGTTTGGTGGCCTTGAAGCTCCAGGGGAACAGGTCTCCGTCGGAGGCCGAATACTTGTCAATGAGGAGCACCTTGGGACCGGTGTGCGTGCCCTCAGGCACGGTGCCGGTCATGGTGGACGAACGGCTCATGGTCATACGGTAAACCTCACGCTGCA
Source organism: uncultured Bacteroidales bacterium (assembly GCA_946185645.1). Lineage (GTDB taxonomy): Bacteria > Bacteroidota > Bacteroidia > Bacteroidales > UBA932 > Cryptobacteroides. The sequence continues at coordinate 110,453 of CAMHKD010000001.1, read as the reverse complement.
GGCGCTCGATTACCATCGGCGAAATGTTTCCGCCGCCATTGGCACGGTCGTCAATGATGAGGGCTTCCTTGTCCAACTGAGGGTAATAGTAGCGGGCAAATTCGCTCAGGCCTTCCTGGCTCATGTCCGGAATGTAGATGTAGCCCACCTTGCCGCCGGATTTCTCCTCCACGGTCTTGATGTTCTTCTGCACCCATTCATAGTGGTAGAGCGGATATTCATCGGCAATGGGCTTCACCACCACCTTCTTTCCGCCTTCGGCCGGCTTGTCGGACACGGTAAGTTCCGTATATACATCGGCCTTCCCCACCAGCAGCTGATAGATGTTGGCCACGGTCTTGGTGGAGACACCGTCAATGGCGGTGATGTACTGTCCGGCTTTTACGCCCAGACCCGGTTCCTGCAACGGGGAACGGAGTTCGGGCCGATAGCTGGCGCCCTGCAGGATGCGGTCGATCTTGAAGAAGCCGCTGCGGTCCTTGGAGAGTTCAGCGCCAAGCAGACCCATCTGGATGCGTTCCGGCTTGGGATATTCGCCCGGGGTAATGTACGCGTGGCCGCTGGCCAGCTCGGAAATCATTTCCCCAATCACATAGTTAAGGTCCAGGCGGGTGCGCACATAGGGCAGCAGCACCTCATACTTTTCCTTCACGCCCTGCCAGTTGCGGCCGTGCATGTTCTCCAGGTAATAGCCGTCGCGGAAAGCGCGCCATACCTCGTCAAAGATCTGGGCCCACTCCTGGGGATAGTCAATGAAGGCCACCATATCGGAAGTAACCACGTCATCTCCGGGGCCGATACGGGAGCCGAACGGTGCGGCCTGCAGTTTCCCTGCACGCATCACCAGGGCCTTCTTGTCACCAAAGCGGTACATTACACGGCCGTCGGCACATTCCTCGTCCTTGCCGGTGGCAAAGTCGTAGACACGGGTGCCCATGCCGCCACCACGTCCGCCGCGGGGCGGAGCGCCGCCGGGCATACCGGCCGGCATACCGCCGCCCATGTACCAGATCTTCTTGCCGTCACAATAGACGCCACCGCCAAATCCGGCTGCAGAGATGGGGAGTTTCACAATGCGGTCCAGGATACCGTCCGGATCCACCTTCACCTCCACCTTGGGAGCAGCGGGGGCATTACCTGCAGGGGCTCCCCTGCCGGGTCCGGCAGCAGGGCCGGGACCGGGGCCCGCAGCAGGGCCTTCCGGCCTGGCGGGTGCCTCGGAAGCGTTCACTTCGGGATCTTTCACAATGAGCGGGGACGGGGTGTCCTTGGCCAGCATGGCCATATAGGTGGCGCTCATGTTACCCATGGTGAAGTTCCACTCGATATTGCTGTACTGGGGATTCAGGTCACGGTCCGAATTGAAAATGAGGTATTTGCCATCGGCACTGAATACAGGGGAGGAAGAATTGTACCAGCGCTCCGTAATGGCATATTCCTTATTGGTGGTAAGATTGTACACATACACCACGTTCATCTCGTTCTTGGCGGGACGGGTGTAGGTGATCCACTTGCTGTCCGGGGAATACTCCACGCCGCGGAATTCGGCCTCCGGGCAGGTGAGTACCACCCGGCGGGCGCCGGAAGGCACTTCCACTTCAATGAGGCGGTTCTTCCTGTCGGCATAGAGGATGTGCTTGCTGTCCGGGCTCCACTGCAGGGAACGGATGTAGGTGTCGTTGTTCTGGGTGAGCTGCACCGGAGCGCCGCCCTTGGCCACTTCGTACAGATACACTTCCGTTTCACCGGTGATATCGCCGATCCAGGCAATCCATTTGCCGTCCGGGCTCCAGTCTGCTCCGCGGTCGTTGGAACCGGCGCTGCGGCTCAGGTTTCTGGTGACACCCTTCCCTACCGGCACGTCATAGATTTCTCCGCGGGCGCTCAGGACGGCGCGGTTGCCGTCCGGAGACAGGGCATAGGCCGTGGGACGGCCGCCCACATTGCGGCGTTCGCTGCGGGCATAAACCGCATCGGAAGCAAGGCGGATGGGCACCTGGACGCTTTCCCGGGTGGCCGGGTCAAAACGGTAGATATAGCCGCCGTTCTCAAAGACGATGGTCTTGCCGTCCGTGGAGGGGAATTTCACATCGTACTTGTCAAAGTTGGTCACTTTGCTGGTCTGCTTGGTCTTGGTGTTGTAGCAGAACAGGTTCATGATCATGTCGCGGTCACTGGCAAAGAAGATTTCATCGCCAATCCACATGGGGAAGATGTCCTGGGCGATGTTGTTGGTCACATTCTCCACCTTTCCGGCCTTGGGATCCCAGATCCACACGTCATCGGCCATACCGCCGCGGTAGTACTTCCAGGTGCGGAATTCACGCATCACGCGGTTGTAGGCCAGCTTCTTGCCGTCCGGGCTCCAGGAGCTGAATCCGCCTTCCGGCAGAGGAATCTCCTCCGGCATGCCGCCTTCCGGGGAAACGGTCCAGAGTTTTCCGGGGAAGCCGTCTCCAATACGGTTGCGGTACAGGATCTTCTTGCCGTCCGGGCTCCAGGTGATGACCATGTTGTTGGGGCCCATGCGGTCACCCAGGTCGTCCCGGGCATTGGTGGCGGTGTAGGTAAGACGCACCGGTTCGCCGCCTTCGGCCGGCATCCGGTACACTTCGCGGTTGCCGTCATATTCGGCCGTGAAGGCAATGGTCTTGCCGTCCGGGGAATAGCGGGCAAACATTTCGTAGCCCACATGGGACGTGAGCCTGCGGGCCTCGCCGCCCTCTACGGGAACGGTCCAGAGGTCTCCGGCATAGGAGAAGGCGATCTCCCGCCCGTTGGTGGCGGGGAAACGGAGGAGGCGCGCCTCATCGGCGGAGTTTTGCGCCGATGCCGTGACGGCCGCTGCGGCCGCCAGGGCGAAAAGGATGAGCATTCGTTTCATATCAGTTTATTTACGGAGTCTCAAAGAATTGGTAACCACACAGATGCTGCTGAGAGCCATGCAGGCGGCCGCAATCATGGGATTGAGCAGCCAGCCCGTGAAAGGGTACAGCACGCCGGCGGCCAGGGGCACGGCGGCCAGGTTGTAGAAAAACGCCCAGAAAAGGTTCTCACGGATAACGGAAACCGTCTTGCGGGAAAGGCGGATGAGCTGCCGGATCTTCCCCAGGTCCGAGGACACCACCGTCACCTGCGCTGCATGGATGGCAATGTCCGAACCGCTGCCCATGGCAATGCCCAGATCGGCCTGGGCCAGGGCGGCGCTGTCGTTGATGCCGTCCCCCACCATGGCCACCTTCTTTCCGGTGGCCTGCAGCAGAGCCACATAGCGGGCCTTGTCTTCCGGCAGTACGTGCGCCTGGACGTGGCGTATGCCCGTTTCGGCTGCCGTCCTTTTGGCCGATATCTCATTGTCGCCCGTGAGCATATGCACCTCCAGCCCATTTTCCTGCAGCACTTTCACGGCCTGCACCGCACTGTCGCGGAGGTCATCGGCCAGGGCCAGGACGGCGTAGAGCCGCTTGGAATCGAACAGGAGGGTGACCATATACCCCTGGTCCATCCATAGGTGAAGGGATTCTTCCAGAAGCGGAGATATACTCACATCTTCCGGGTTGGGTATAACCGTATTTAAAAGGTCCAAATTGCCCACATAATAGCGGACGCCGTCCACCGTACCGGTGATGCCCCTTCCCAGAAGGGCTTCAAAGTCCTTTACCGGCAGCTGGTTACATCCCCTGAGCGAGGCGCACACACTCTCTGCCAGCGGATGGTCGCTCTGCTTCTCCAGGGAAAACAGCACATCCCGGAGGTCCTGCGAGCCTGCCGCGTCCAGGGCCAGCGAAGGGTCCCATACGGACTCCACCACGGAAGGCTTTCCTTCCGTGAGTGTGCCGGTCTTGTCCATCACAATGGCATCCACCTTGGAAGCCACCTGCAGGCTTTCCGCATCCTTGATGAGGATGCCCTGGGAAGCGCCTTTGCCGATACCGGCGATGATGGCCGTGGGCGTGGCCAGTCCCAGCGAGCAGGGGCAGGCGATGACCAGCACCGCCACCATGGCAAGCAGGCCCAGCGTAACGCCGTCCTGAGGAGCCAGGAAGATCCATGCCAAAAGGGTAAGGATAGAAATGCCGATAATCACCGGCACAAACACGGCGGCAATCTTGTCCACCAGGTGCTGAATGGGAGCCTTGGAGCCCTGCGCATCCCGCACCATGCGGATGATGGCCGATAACACCGTGTCTCCCCCAACTTTCTCCGCCACCACGTTGAGGGCGCCATTCTGGTTCAGGGTACCGGCATACACCCGGTCCCCCTTCTGCTTCACCACCGGCATGGGTTCGCCGGTGAGGGTACTTTCATCCACGTAAGAGGCTCCGTCGGCCACCATGCCGTCCACACCAATCCGCTGTCCGGGTTTGATGAGCACCAATTCCCCGGGCCGAATCTCCGCACCCTGCGCCTGCAGGCCCATGAGGCCCCGGATGGCCGCTGTGGTGCTGTGTTTGGCCCTTTCTTCCAGGAGACGTCCCAGCAGGATGAAGGCCACAATCATGGTGGAAGACTCAAAATACAGATGCGGCTGCAGCCCGCGCGAAGTCCATACCCCCGGGAACAGCAGATTAAAGACGCTGAAAAGATAGGAAATGCTCACGGAAAGGGCCACCAGCGTATCCATATTGGCGCTTCCGTGCCTGACGGCCGAAAAGCCCGCTTTGAAAAAACGCCGCCCGCACCAGAAAACCACCGGCGTGGCCAGGGCCCAGAGGAGGTATCCCTTCCCCGGGAAATCCTTGAAACCCATGCCGATAAGCATCACCAATGCGGCCAGCGCGGCGGCCAGGATGGTGTCTTTTTTCAGCTTTTGAAAAGCTTCTTCCCGGGCGGCTTCAGCATCGGCCTCCGCCTCATCTTCCCCTCCTTCCGTAAGAAGGTCGTACCCGGCATCCTGCACAGCTTTCCGGAGTGCTTCGGGGGTGGTCACAGTGCTGTCATACTCCACCAGGGCCGTATTGGAAGCCAGGCTCACGCTGGCCCCGCAGACACCCGGAGCGCCTTTGAGGGCGCCCTCCACACGGGCTACGCAGGCGGCGCAGCCCATGCCCTGCACGGGAAAACTCCGTTTGACGCTACTCATGCTCCCCGGTATTTAGCGGCTTGTTCCGCAATGAGGGAGGCATCGTCAAAGTAATTGATTTTCATGGCATCCTTCATCTCGTGAAGGGTTTGGGCGGCCACCTCGCGGGCAGCTTCCGAACCTATCCTGAGGATGTCGTATACGGCGGGAATATCCTGTTCGTAGGCGTGACGGCGCGCCCGGATGGGATCCAGTCTGTCGTTCAGCACCTGGATGAGGAATTTCTTACACTTCATGTCTCCCAGGCCGCCCCGGCGGTAATGGTCCTTCAGTTCGTCCAGGTTGGCATAGTCCGGCCAGAACTTGGCAAAGTCATCGGCCTCGCAGAAAGCGTCCAAATACGTGAACACGGTGTTGCCTTCCACCTTTCCGGGATCCTCCACCCGGAGATGTCCGGGATCCGTGAACATCCCCTTCACTTTCTGCTCCATCTCCTTGGGGTCGTCGGAAAGGTAGATGCAGTTCCCCAGGGACTTGCTCATCTTGGCTTTGCCATCCGTCCCGGGCAGGCGGCGGCAGGCAAGGTTGGAGGGCAGCAGGATATTGGGTTCCACCAGCACGTCGCACTTATAGGTGCCGTTGAAGGAACGGACAATCTCCCGGCACTGCTCAATCATGGGTTCCTGGTCCTCCCCCACGGGCACCGTGGTGGCCTTGCAGAAGCAGATATCGGCCGCCTGGGAAATGGGATAGGTGAAGAAGCCCACCGGCAGGCCCCGCACATTGTTGTCTTCCGTCTCTGCGTTGTAGCCGCGAAGGGCCATTTCCGTTTTCACGGTAGGATTCCGCTGCAGGCGCTGCACGGTTACCAGGTTGGAGAAGAACTGCGTCATCTCGTGCAGTTCCGGTATCTGGCTCTGGATAAAGAGCGTCACCTTCTCCGGATCCAGGCCGCAGGACAGATAGTCCAGGGCCACCTCTATGATGTTCTGGCGAACCTTCTCCGGATTGTCGGCATTGTCCGTAAGGGCCTGCACGTCTGCGATGAACACGAACATGCGGTCATAATTACCCTCGTTCTGCAGCAGCACGCGGTTGCGCAGACTTCCCACATAATGTCCCAAATGCAATTTTCCGGTAGGGCGGTCGCCCGTTAGTATGATTCTTCCCATAATAATGCTCTCAATGAAATACAAAGATAAGCATTTTTTCGGGATTTGCGCTTCGGCCCCCGTCCGGGCACAAAAACGCCCCAATCCGTGCCCGGACAACGAAAAAAACGCCATTCGGGCACAAAAACAGCCCAATCCGTGCCCGGAGGAAGGGAAGGCACCCCCGGGGGCTTGTCCACCCCCGGACAAGTATAGGGGGAGGGGCCCAGTGACGGCTTGGTAGCGAAGCGGACAAGACGAAAAATGGGAGGGGCCGGAGTGAGCGAAGCGAACGGAGTCCCCCGGGGGTGCCTTCCCTTCCTCAGAACACAAAAAAAGGAGGATGACCTAAACTGATCATCCTCCTTTTAAGGAATACGCGCAGCTTACTGCTCATCCGGTCCCTGGTCCTGCGGGCCGGGCTGAGGGCCGCCGCCGAAAGGACCCTGAGGACCACCCTGGAACGGACCCTGGGGACCGCCCTGAGGGCCACCGGCCTGCTGACCGGCCTGGTACATCTTCTCAAAAGCCTTGTTCAGAGCCTCGGAGTAGCGGTCTATATCGGCCAAATTCTGGGCCTTCACAGCCTCCTTGAGGAGGTTGCAGTTGCTTTCCACTTCGGCCTTGATGTCGGCAGGAACCTTGTCGCCGTTCTCCTTCAGGAACTTTTCGGCCTGGAAGGTGAGGGCGTCTGCGCTGTTGATCTTGTCGATGCGCTCCTTCTCTGCCTTGTCGGCAGCTTCGTTGGCCTTGGCCTCGTCCCGCATGCGCTGGATTTCGGCGTCCGACAGACCGCTGGAGGCCTCGATACGGATGTGCTGTTCCTTGCCGGTGGCCTTGTCCACGGCACTCACGTTGAGGATACCGTTGGCATCTATGTCGAAGGTTACTTCAATCTGAGGCACGCCACGCGGTGCGGGTGCAATGCCGTCCAGGTGGAAGATGCCGATCTGCTTGTTGTCCTTGGCCATGGGGCGCTCGCCCTGCAGCACACGGATTTCCACGCCGGGCTGATTATCGGCCGCGGTGGAGAAGATCTGGCTCTTCTTGGCGGGGATGGTGGTGTTGGATTCAATGAGCTTGGTCATTACGCCGCCCAGGGTCTCGATACCCAGGGAAAGCGGAGTGACATCCAGCAGCAGCACGTCCTTCACATCGCCGGCCAGCACACCACCCTGGATGGAGGCGCCGATGGCAACCACCTCGTCCGGGTTCACGCTCTTGTTGGGCTCCTTGCCGAAGAAGTTCTTCACCAGCTCCTGCACATAAGGGATACGGGTGGAACCGCCCACCAGGAGGACCTCGTCAATATCCGAAGGATTCAGGTGTGCATCGCTCAGGGCCTGGCGGCAAGGGGCGATGGAGCGCTGGAAGAGGGCGTCGGAAAGCTGCTCGAACTTGGCCCTGGTGAGGGTCTTTGCCAGGTGCTTGGGCACGCCGTCCACCGGCATGATGTACGGAAGGTTGATCTCCGTGGAAGTCTGGCTGGAAAGCTCGATCTTGGCCTTTTCGGCAGCTTCCTTAAGACGCTGCAGGGCCATGGGGTCCTTCTTGAGGTCAATACCGCCGTTCTCTGCGGCGAACTCCTGGGCCAGCCAGTCAATGATAACCTGGTCGAAGTCATCGCCGCCCAGGTGGGTGTCACCGTTGGTGGAGAGCACCTCGAAGACGCCGTCGCCCAGTTGCAGGATGGAGATATCGAAGGTGCCGCCGCCCAAGTCGTACACAGCCACCTTCATGTCCTTGTCCTTCTTGTCAAGGCCATATGCCAGAGCTGCAGCGGTGGGTTCGTTGATGATACGCTTCACGTCCAGACCGGCGATGCGGCCGGCTTCCTTGGTGGCCTGACGCTGGGAGTCGCTGAAGTATGCCGGAACGGTGATAACCGCCTCCGTAACCTCCTGACGCAGATACTCTTCGGCCGTCTTCTTCATCTTCTGAAGGATCATGGCCGATATCTCCTGCGGCGTATAGAGCTTGCCGCTGATGTCCACGCGCGGGGTATTGTTCTCTCCGCGGATCACCTTGTAGGGGACGCGGTTAACTTCGGTGGTCACCTGATCATAGGTTTCACCCATGAAACGCTTGATGGAGAACACCGTGTTGTGGGGATTGGTGATGGCCTGACGCTTTGCAGGAGAGCCGATCTTGCGTTCTCCGCCGTCGGTGAAAGCCACCACGGAAGGGGTTGTACGCTGCCCCTCATTGTTGATGATGACGGTTGGCTGGTTGCCTTCCATCACTGCGACGCAGGAATTAGTGGTTCCCAGGTCGATGCCGATAATCTTTCCCATAGTATCTATTGTTTATTTGTTTTACAAAAACAGGCGCCACCCGGTGAGGGCGACGCCATCAAATAATCCAACTTCGTGCCAATGGGACGAAACTGCCAAAATGTCATATAACCCTCCTTTGTTAAGTCCCTCCCCCGAGGGGAGGGGTTTCGGGTGGGGGTAACGTAGGCAGAAAAAGTGCGTGAGCCTGTGGAATGCTCAGAAACGCCAGCCTAAAGTTAAGAGGGCGTCTACCAGGAAGGAGCGGACCTCTATTTCCGGAGTGATGATGCTTTCCCAGATATACTTGTCCTGATAATTGTCTACGCTGGGTGCGTAATAGTAATAATACGGGATAAGGTACTCGTTGGGAACGGTTCTGAGGCGGACGGCCATATCCATATAGAAAGGTCCGTTGGAGGCATAGCCGGCACCCAGGGAGAAGGCATGCTTAAGGAGGGAGGCGAACTCACGTTCTGCTCCGGTGGTGAGGTTGTAGCCTGCACGCAGAGAAACGGCGGGATGAACCTTCACTTCCAGACCGGCCCGCAGCATGTGGGAAATGCCAAGCACCTGCTCTATTTCCTTGTTCTGTGAATAGAAAGTGGACTCCACAAAACCCACTTCCTCCGAAGTGTCAATGGAGAAGCGGTTGGCACCGTAGTTAACCATTTCATAATCGGCACTCAGGACAGCCAGGGTGCCCAGGGAGAAGGCCAGTCCCGCATTGAACCGCAGGGGTTCACGCAGCACATAGCTCCACTGGTCCTCCGGCGAGGAGGCCGACGGATATGCCTTGCCCGACAGGCTCACCTGTCCCTTGTAGCCGTAACGCTCCGTAATATGCAACATGGTGGGCGTCTGCACGGCCGCGGCCAGGCGCAGCGAAGGGAAAGGACGCCACAGGAATCCGGCCTTCAGATACAGTCCGGTGCCGGAAGCCCTGTAGTTATACTGCATGAGCAGGGAGGTGAAACGGGCCGTGGTGCCGTCGGCATAGCCGATGGTGGGGAACTCGTTCTCGTTGGCCGGGCTCTCCTGCCAGTACTCCACCTGATTGTAATTAAGGTTGGTGAAGCCCAGGTTGGCACCCAGGTAGAAGGTATCCGAGAAGTTGAGGGCGAAATTAAGGAGGAAATCGCTCTTATAACCGTTGGTCTGGCGTCCGTATTTCTGGAACACCGGAGCTGCCAGGCGGAAATTCCCGGCTTCGTCCCGTACTTCCGTGAGGGCAATGTACGCGCCGTCCATACCCTCCACGCCACTGATCATTCCGCTGCGGTAGCCCACCATATCGCGCCACAGGGCCGGGGAATCGTACCAGTCCTGGGTACCCAACGCATATTCGGAATAGCCGTCGGCCGATGAAGCCAGCGAAGCGGCAAAGGAATTATCCACATTCACCCCCGCGGCATTGAAACGGGAGGTGAAATTATTGGTGGAATTGAGGGCAAAACCGAAGGAATAACGCTTGAGCCCGCGGCGCCTGCCGGTATCCATGGAAGCTATATACGACAGATTGGGCATCTTGAGCCGCATGAAGGCTGTCCGGTACTGGTCCCCAAAACCGATGGGCTGGGTATCCCCGTCCAGGATGGTTCCCGTAGCGGAGGCCGATGAGAACGTGAATCCCGGCGTAATGGAGAACTGGGAATATGCGGCGACGGCCGACCCTGCGGGATTGAAAACCAGGGTTCCGGGGTCTCCGCCGATGGCCGTTACGGCATTGCCCATACCCACGGTACGGGCTGTGCCGCTATACACATTCTCCGAGAACAGCAGGGCGTCCTGCCAGTTCTGGGCAGCGGCCGGTACTACGGCCGCTACCATCAAAATGATGGTATATAATCTTTTCATTTTCTTGCTGCTCAATTAATTATCTACGACCACCAGAGGATCCGCCACCGGAGGAACGGCTGCTGCCGCCACCACCGGAGGAACCGCCACCGGAAGAACGGCTACCGCCGCCACCGCCACCGCCGGAATATCCGCCACCACCGCCGGACGAGCGGGTGCTGCTGCCACCGGAGTAGCCGCCGGAAGAACGGGTGGAGCTACTGCTGGAGGAAGAGCGGGCCGAGCTGCTGCCGGAAGAACGGGTGGAACTGCCGGAAGAGGAGCTGCGGTAGGTGCCGGAAGAAGATCCGGAATTGCGGTATGCACCGGAGGAAGAGCCGGAACGGGAACTGCCCACGGAACCCGTGCTGCGGGTTGCCGAAGAGGCACCGGAACGGGACGAGGAAGAAACGCCGGAACGGCTCACGCTGGAAGCGCGGGTGGCCGATGTGGCCCTGGATGCGGACGTGGCCCGCGTACCGGACGCGCTGCTGCGGTTCACGGACGAGGATCGCACGGATGCGCCGCTTCGCGCCGAAGAGGAAGAAGAACGGGTGAGAACGCTGGAACGGGCCGATGCATTACGGGAAACGGAAGATCCGGAACGCACCGCTACGTTACCGTCCCGGTGACCCAGCTGGGCACCGCGGGAAGGCTCCCAACGGTGGCCGATGGCGCCCCAGTTGTTGTAATAGCCGTAATAGCCGGGATAGTAACCATAATAATACGGGTAATCCCAATAGTAGCCATAATAGCCATAGGGCCTGTAATACCAGGAATCGTAATACCAGGGGCTGTAATACCCATACCAGTAATTGCCGTACCAGTCGTAATACCAGGAGTCATAATACCAGGGATCGTACCCCCAGGCGCTGTAACGCCAGGGGCTGTAATGACGCCAGGAGCCATAGTACCAGGGGCTATAGTAATAATAGTCCCGGTAATACCAGGGGCTGTATGCAAAGGAATAGTTCCATGCCCAGCTTGGCGTATCTTCCACGGTAATGATGGTATTTTCCTTGTTAAAGCGGATGCTCTTGCCTGCGGGGACAACCAGCGTGTCGCCTCCGCTCAGGATATAAGCTTCGGACGACCGGCTGTCTGCAAGAAGATTGTCCAGCTGATCTTGGGAAACGGCCGGCACCTGCTCCGCTATGGGGCGGGCATAGATGCCATCGTCGTAGGACTGGGTCTGAAGCCCGCCTACTGTGGCGCAGGACAGGGTGGCAAACGCAACGAGCGCATATGCCATAAATCTCTTTTTCATCGTCAGTACCTCCTTTTATCCAATAAAAATAAGTATCTTTGCGCCGGAATCTCCGGCTCACGGAACCTACATCAAAATCTGTACCCGTTATCCGTGTTCCGGGGACAATATTAAGCACAAAAAAGAAAAAATGCAATAAAACTATGGCAAAAGAGGTAACAAAACGGGAAGAGAACTACTCCCAGTGGTACAATGACCTGGTTGTAAAGGCCGATCTGGCAGAGCAGTCCGCCGTACGCGGATGCATGGTTATCAAGCCCTACGGATACGCCATCTGGGAAAAGATGCAGCGCATCCTGGACGATATGTTCAAGGCAACGGGTGTTAAGAATGCATACTTCCCCCTCTTCATCCCCAAGAGCTTCTTCAGCCGGGAAGCGGAGCACGTGGCAGGCTTTGCCAAGGAGTGCGCCGTGGTCACCCATCACCGCCTCATGAACGACCCCAAGGGTAACGGCATCGTTGTGGACCCGGAAGCCAAGCTGGAAGAAGAGCTCATCGTGCGCCCCACCTCGGAGACCATTATCTGGGATACCTATAAGAACTGGATCCACAGCTGGCGGGACCTGCCCGTGCTGTGCAACCAGTGGTGCAACGTGGTGCGCTGGGAAATGAGGACCCGCCTCTTCCTCCGCACGGCCGAATTCCTGTGGCAGGAGGGCCATACCGCCCACGCCACCGCCGAAGAGGCCGAGGCCCGCAAGCAGCAGATGGTGGACGTGTACGCCAAATTCGCCCGTGAGATAATGGCTCTTCCCGTAGTGGTGGGTCACAAGAGCCCCGGAGAGCGTTTTGCCGGCGCCCTGGACACCATGACCATCGAGGCCCTCATGCAGGACGGCAAGGCCCTGCAGGCCGGTACCTCCCACTTCCTGGGCCAGAACTTCGCCAAGAGTTTCAACGTAACCTTCACCAACAAGGAAGGCAAGGAAGAATACGTATGGGCCACCTCCTGGGGTGTGAGCACCCGTCTCATGGGTGCCCTCATCATGGCCCACGGAGACGACAACGGTCTGGTGCTTCCGCCCGCCCTGGCCCCCATCCAGGTGGTGATGGTTCCCATCTACAAGAGCGAGGAAGAGCGTAACGCCGTGCTGGACAAGATGTTCGCCCTCAAGAAAGTGCTGGAGGCCAAGGGCCACAGCGTAGAAGTGGACGACAGGGACACCCTGCGCCCCGGCTTCAAATTTGCAGAATGGGAACTCAAGGGCGTGCCGGTGCGTCTGGCCATGGGCCCTCGGGACCTGCAGAACGGCACCGTGGAAGTCTGCCGCCGGGATACGCTGGAGAAGATCTCCGAACCGCTGGAAGGTCTGGAAGACCGCATCATCGGCCTGTTGGACGATATTCAGAAGAGCATTTACAACAAAGCCCTTGCTTTCCGGGACGCTTCCATCCGCAAGGTGGATACCTGGGAAGAGTTCAAGGAAGAAATTGAGAAGGGCGGTTTCCTGCTCTGCCACTGGGACGGCACCGCAGAGACCGAAGCCCGCATCCAGGAAGAGACCAAGGCAACCATCCGCTGCATCCCTGTGGACAGTGCCGTATGCATGGAAGAAGGCAAGTGCATCTACACCGGAAAGCCTTCCCACCAGCGGGTTCTCTTCGCCAGATCCTATTAATATGAAAAAGTTCATTAGTATCATCGCGCTATTCGCCACCCTTGTGGCATCGGCCCAGACCAATAATACCCAGGACATCATTGCCGCTGCAGCTGCTGCGCTCAGCGCCGCGGAGGATGTTCCCGTGAAGGAGGAGAAGCCCCGCTACTGGACCAACACCTTCCTCACCAACATCAGCTTCGGCCAAACCTACCTTAGCCAGTGGGCGGCAGGCGGCTACAGCAACATCTCCCTGGCCGGCAATGTGGACGCCAGCGCCAATTACGCCAAGGACAAACTGCTGGGAACCAACCGTCTCCAGCTGGACTACGGCTTCCTTTATTCGGCCGACAAGCCCATTGCCCAAAAGAACAAGGACCGCATTTACCTGGAGTCCAAGTGGGGTTATGAGACGCCGGTGAAGAACCTGGCCTATTCCGCCAGCTTCGACTTCAAGACCCAGTTCGGCAACAACTATAATTATAAGTCCCCCTCGGACGCCCAGTTTGCCAAATATCCGGACAACCCTTCCGCCGCCTGGCGGGAGGCTGCCAAGGACAACCTCAAGTCCGGTTTCTTCGCTCCGGCGTATATCAATCTGGGTGTGGGTGTGCTTTGGACGCCCGCGCCGTGGTTCTCCCTCAACGTGGCTCCCCTCTCCGGCGGCGGCGTTATTGTGAGCATCCCGGAACTGCGCAAGACTTACGGTATGGACCTGGTGGAAGGAACTGAGGACCAGTACAAGAGCTGGCGCCTGGAGTTCGGTACCCAGATCAAGGCCGATATGGCTTGGGTAATCAACGACGTATTCTCCTACTCCACGCAGCTCACTCTGTTCTACAACTATCTTACCCCCAAGGTGGAACCGCGTGTAACCTGGGACAACAAGATAATCTGGAAACTGGCCAAGTACTTTGCAGTAACCGTTTCCACCAATCTTATCTATGACCCGAAGGTGCTGGTCCGCGACATCAACGGCGACGGTAAGGTAGATACAAAGGGCATTCAGTTCAAGGAATTCCTGGAGTTCGGATTCACTTATACCCTTACCAACAAGAAATAGGAAATGTTGCTCCTTGCAGTAAGCGGAGGCATCGACTCTGTCTGCCTCACCCAAAAGGTCCGTCTGGAAGGCGGGCCTTTCGCAATCGCTCACTGCAATTTTGGGCTTAGAGGTGCCGAAAGCGATGCCGATGAAGCCTTCGTGCGTTCACTTGCCGCTTCCCTGGGCGTAACCTGCCACGTAAAACGCTTTGACACAGAAGCGTTTGCATCGGCCGAAGGGATTAGCGTGGAGATGGCGGCAAGGCGGCTCCGTTACCACTGGTTCGGGGAGCTCTGCCGGGAATTCGGCTACTCCGGCGTGGCGGTGGCGCACAATGCCAACGACAACGCGGAGACGCTGCTACTCAATTTGTTACGCGGTACAGGCGTACGCGGCATCCTGGGCATGAAGGCCGATGGCTTTATCCCGGACCCGGAGTTTGGGGACATTCCCCTGCTTCGCCCGCTCCTGGGCATGACCCGGGCCGATATAGAGGCCTATGCCAAAGAGCAGGGGCTCTCCTGGCGGGAAGACAGCACCAATGCCTCCACAGACTTCAAACGAAACAAAATCCGCAATCTGGTGTTCCCGGTGTTCCGGGAAATCAACCCCCGCTTCGTGGAAACCCTGAACCGGGACATGGAACGCTTCGCCGAGGAACTGTGCGATTGTGCGGGCGAGGAAAAAGGCGCCAGCAGGCGCCCGGCCGTACCCGGGATTTTGCCGTCAGGCGAAATCATAGAGGGAGAAAAGGCCGCGGGGGATAATAGGGGGCAGCGCCCCCTCCAATTTCCGAGGGCGGCCATGGGTCTGGAAGTGTGTACCTCCCCCTCTGTTACCGAAGAACCTTGGGACGGGAGCAAGGAGGTGAAGCAGCCGGAAGGGATGCTGATCCTGGATGCGGACAAGGCCGGGGAACTGGTGGAAGGCCGATGGGAAAGCGGCGACTGGATTAGGCCGCTGGGCGCTCCGGGCAAGAAAAAGATGCAGGACTGGTTCACGGATCATCACATCCCCGCAGACGAAAAGCCCTTTGTCATGCTGTACAAATCGGCAGCGGATCCCCATCATGTGCTGGCCATAGCCGGCTACTGCATTGACCACAGTGTCCGCGTCACAAAAAGCACCCGCCGCATCATTCGCATATCCGCGAAAAATGATTAATTTTGTAGACTATTGAGATTCCCGGTCAAGCCGGGAATGACGGGAAACGTCATGGCCGGCTCCGATCGGCCATCTCCGCAGGGAATGACAAAGAAATAAGTAATAAAAAAACAACAAGATATGAACAGAAAAGTACTTCTCATGATCCTGGACGGCTGGGGTGAAGGCCGCCACGACTATTCCAATGCCATCTGGGCACAGGGAACTCCCAATATTGACGCCATCCGGGCCAAATATCCTTACGGTCATCTGCAGGCCTGCGGCGAATACGTGGGTTTGCCGGACGGCCAGATGGGCAACTCCGAGGTGGGTCACATGAACCTGGGAGCCGGTCGCGTGGTGTATCAGGACCTGGTGAAGATCAATATCGCCTGCCGGGAGCACAAACTCCTGGAGAACAAAGAGATTAAGGCCGCCTATGATTATGTGAAAAAGAGCGGCAAGAAACTGCACCTGATGGGACTCACCTCCCATGGCGGTGTGCACAGCTCCCTGGACCATGTGTACGAGTTCCTCCGCGTTGCCAAGGAAGAAGGCCTGGACAAAGTGTATGTGCACGCCTTCATGGACGGCCGTGATACGGACCCCCGCAGCGGCCTCGGTTTCGTGAAAGAGCTGGAAGAGAAGATGGCCGAAACCACCGGCAAGGTGGCATCCGTCTGCGGCCGATTCTATGCCATGGACCGCGACAAGCGCTGGAACCGCGTTAAGGAAGCCTACGACCTCCTGGTGGAAGGCAAGGGCGCCGCGTTTGCATCGGCCCAGGAGGGCATCCAGGCCAGCTATGACGCCGACGTTACGGACGAATTCATCAAGCCCATCGTGGTTACGGAGAACGGAAAGCCCGTTGCCACCGTAGAGGAAGGCGACGCTGTTATCTTCTACAACTTCCGCAACGACCGCGCCCGTGAGCTCACCGCAGCCCTCACCCAGAAGGACATGCCGGAGGAAGGCATGCACACCATTCCGCTGTATTACTGCTGCCTCACTCCTTACGACGCCTCCTTCACCGGCGTGCACATCCTCTTTGACAAGGAACTGGTACAGGACACCCTGGGAGAGACCGTCTCCAAGGCCGGAAAACACCAGCTGCGCATCGCTGAAACCGAGAAATACGCCCATGTGACCTTCTTCTTCAACGGCGGCCGCGAGACCGTGTTCGAGAACGAGGACCGCATCCTGGTGAACTCCCCCAAGGTTCCCACCTACGACCTGCTGCCGCAGATGAGCGCCCCGGAAGTGGCCGAAAAACTCATTGACCAGATCCGCAGCGAGAAGCAGGACATGATCATCCTCAACTTCGCCAACGGAGACATGGTGGGTCACACCGGTGTTTACACCGCCGTCACCCAGACGGTGGCCTGCATAGACAAGCTGGTGGGCCGCGTGGTGGAAGAAGCCATCGCCCACGACTATGTGGTGCTTCTCACCGCAGACCACGGCAATGCCGATTATGAAGTGAATCCGGACGGCACCCCCAACACCGCCCACTCCCTGAATACCGTTCAGTTCGTGGTCATTAACGCCGGCGATGCCGTGAAGACCGTTAAGGACGGCGCCCTTTGCAATGTGGCTCCCACCATCCTCAAGCTGATGGGAATCCCGCAGCCCGCCGCCATGACGGCCGAACCGCTCATCTAGATCCTTCGCTCGTTATAGTCAAACCGGAATGACAATGAAGTTGTCCGCCAAATTTCTGGCCCAGCTGCTTAAGGGAACCGTAGAAGGTGACCCTGAGGCCATTGCCACCAAGTTTGCAAAGATCGAGCATGGAAAACCCGGAACCCTGAGCTTTTTCGCCAATCCCAAATACGAGAAGTACGTATACACCAGCAAGGCTTCCATCCTGCTGGTGAACAAGGACTTCCAGCCCAAGGAGCCGGTTGCGCCCACCCTGGTTCGGGTAGAGAACGCATACTCGTCCATTGCGGATCTGCTCAAATATGTATCGGCCCAAAAGAAGAAGACGGGAAGGCACCGTAGCCTGCGGGCACGCTGGTATCCTTTCTCCACCCACTTTGGCAAGAATGTCTATCTGGGGGCTTTCTCGTATGTGGGCCGGCGCGTCCGCATCGGCGACAATACGGTAATACGCGAGCACGTTACCATCGGCGAGGATACCGTCATCGGCAAGGACTGCATCATCTATCCCGGGGTGCACATCTATCCGGGCATGGTGATAGGAGACCGTGTGATCCTGCACGCCGGGTGCATCATCGGCTCGGACGGTTTCGGCAATGCGCCGCGCCCGGACGGAAGCTGGGAAAAGATCGAGCACCTGGGGAACGTGATCATCGGCAATGACGTGGAGATTGGCGCCAATTCCACCGTGGACCGCGCCCAGATGGAGTCCACCATCATCGGCAACGGCGTACGGATTGACAACCTCTGCCAGATTGCGCACAACGTGGTTATCGGGGACCATACCGCCATGGCCGCACAGTGCGGTATCGCCGGTTCCACCCAGATTGGAAAGCACTGCCTCCTGGCCGGTCAGGTGGGCGTTGTGGGTCATCTGAAAGTGGCCGACCATACCACCATCCTGGCCAAGAGCGGCCTTATCGGGAACGTCCGGGAAGAGGGCGAATTCCTCTTTGGAACCCCGGCCATTTCCCGCAGCATTTACCTGAGGGCCTACGCCAAATTCAAGGAATCCGGGGTGGAATAACTTTTAGTTGGACTGTTAAGGATGCAAAGCAATCAGCATACCCTCAAAAAGATTTATTTCTTTCAGGGAAAAGGGCTTCACACAGGCACCTATGCCCATATGAAGCTGCTGCCCGCAGCGGTGAATACAGGCATTGTCTTCCGCCGTACGGACCTTCGCTCCAAGCCGGAGATCGAAGCCGTGGCAGACAATGTCACCAACACCGCCCGCAGCACCACCATTTCCCACAACGAGGCAGTGGTGGTTACCATCGAGCATCTGATGTCGGCCTTTACCGGACTGGGCATTGACAATGCCCTGGTGGAGCTGGACAACATTGAGGTTCCTATCCTGGACGGCAGTGCCAAAGCCTATGTGGAAGCCATCCTGAAGGACGGCCTTCAGGACCAGGGAGAGCCCAGAAAATACATCGATATCCCCCAGTCGCTGGAGATCCGGGACGACAGGAAGGGTTCCTGGGTCCGGATAGAGCCCGCCGCCGCCCCGTCGGCCGATATTACCGTGGATTTCAACTCCAAGATCCTGGGCATTCAAAGTTCCCATTGGGACCTCCAGACCAACTATGCCAGGGAGATTGGCGTTTGCCGCACCTTCGTGTTCTTTCACGAGATAGAATACCTGTTCCGCAACAACCTCATCAAGGGCGGAGACGTGGACAACGCCATCGTGATCGTAGAGAACCCGGTGAACGAGGAGCAGCTGAGCAGCCTCCAGAACCTGTTCAACCTGCCCGGCGTCCGTCCCACGGCAGAAGGCTATCTGAACAACCTGGAGCTGCATTTCCCGGACGAATGCGGCCGGCACAAGATGCTGGACCTGCTGGGAGACCTCCGGCTTGTGGGCGGCTACCTTAACGCCCGCATCACCGCCTATAAACCGGGACATTCCATTAATACCAAGGCCGCCAAGGCCCTCAGAGCCCTTCTTTAAGAGTTACGCTATGAACAGAATCCATCCTATGGCCTGCGTAAGCCCGGACGCCAAACTGGGTGACAATGTGGAGGTGGGACCTTTCGCCTTCATCGACGCCAACGTGGAAATTGGCGACGGCTGCCAGATTTACAACGGGGCCACCATCCTGAACCATGTGAAAATGGGAAAGGACTGCTGCGTATTCCCCGGCGCCGTGGTGGGCGGCATTCCGCAGGATCTGAAATACGAGGGTGAGGAATCCTGGGTAGAGATCGGTGACCGCGTGAACATCCGCGAATGCGCCACCATCAACCGCGGCACCAAGGCCAGCGGCAAGGGCGTTACCCGCATCGGGAGCGACACCCTTATTATGTCCTATGCACACATTGCCCACGACTGCAACGTCGGCCGGCACTGCATTATTGTAAGCTATTCCGGCATGGCCGGGGAAACCGAACTGGGAGACTGGGCCGTAATGGCCGCCAATGCCGGTTCCCATCAGTTCTGCCGCATTGGGACACATGCCTTCCTGGCTGCCTACAGCAGGCTTTCAAAGGATGTCCCGCCGTTCTCGCTGGCCGGCAGGGAGCCCGTATCCTTCGAGGGCGTGAACCGGGTTGGTCTGCTCCGCCGCGGTTTCACGGAAGAGCAGGTGAACGAGATCAAGGATATTTACGAGATCATCTACTTCTCCGGCCGCAACACCACGCAGGCATTGGATTACATCGAGGCCACCTTCCCGGCTACGGAAATCCGGAGCACCATCGTGGACTTCATCCGGAATTCCCAGCGCGGGATTATCCCCAAACCCCGGGAAAACCGCCGATAAGGTGCTGCTCTCCACCGCATATTTTCCGCCTGTGAGCTGGCTGGCCCTCTCCGCACGCGATATGACCCTGTCCGCCGACAGGGTTTTGCCGTCTGCAGTGCAGCTGGAGGCCTGTGAGAACTACCAGAAACAGAGTTACCGTAACCGCTGCTACATCCTTGCCGGAGACGGTCCCCAAATGCTGCAGGTGCCCGTTGTACATGAGGCCGATATGGCCATCACACAGGTAAAGGTAGATTATTCCACCCCCTGGATCCTGCGCACCGAGCGGGCCCTGGACACCGCATACGAAACGGCAGCCTACTATGAATACTACAGGGATTCGCTCTTCCCGCTGCTGGAAGCGCAGCCAGAAAAACTGTGGGACTTGAACCTCTCCCTCATCCGCTGGTGCATGGAAAAGATCGGTATCGCCTGCACCCTAACCCCTACAAAGGATTTTGCCGCCCCGGACACCGTGGCCGATGACTACCGCTTCTCCATCCATCCCAAACGTCCTGATACGGTTCTCTCCCATCTGGGCCTGGACAAACCCTATTACCAGGTATTCCGGGACCGCATGGGCGGCTTCACCCCAAAACTAAGCTGTCTGGACCTCCTTTTCAATGAAGGCCCAGACAGCATACTGTGGTTGAAGTCCTTATAGACTCCGCTTGATTTCCGTAATCTGGAACGCCTCGATGATGTCGCCGGGGTGGATGTCGTTGTATTTGTCCAGACCGCAGCCGCATTCCATGCCCGCAGGCACTTCCTTGGCGTTGTCCTTGCCGCGCTGCAGGGAGGAGAGGGAGCCCGTGTAGACCACGATGCCGTCGCGGATAAGACGTACATCGGCCTTGTTCACCAGCTTTCCTTCCTTCACCAGGCAGCCCGCGATGGTACCAACCTTGGAAATCTTGAAGGTCTGCTTCACCTCCGCGGTGGCGGTGACCTCTTCCTTCTTCTCCGGTTCCAGCATACCCTCGATACCTTCCTTCACCTCGTTGATACAGTCGTAAATCACGGAGTAGAGACGGATTTCGATGCCTTCCTTCTCCGCACTGCGGCGGGCATCCACGGAAGGACGCACCTGGAAGCCGATGATCACGGCATCCGAGGCTTCGGCCAGCAGGACATCGCTCTCGGAGATGGCACCCACGGCCTTGTGGATCACGTTCACGCGTACTTCCTCGGTGGAAAGCTTGATGAGGGAATCCGACAGGGCTTCCACGGAGCCGTCCACGTCGCCCTTCACAATCACGTTCAGTTCCTTGAAGTTGCCGATGGCTATGCGGCGGCCGATCTCTTCCAGGGTAAGGTGCTTCTGCGTCTTGATGCCCTGGATGCGGATGAGCTGCTCACGGCGCTGGGCGATGGATTTGGCTTCCCTTTCATCGGCCATGATGTTGAACTTCTCACCGGCGGCGGGGGCACCGTTGAGGCCCAGCAGGGACACCGGGGTGGACGGGCCTGCGCTCTCCACCTTCTGTCCGCGCTCGTTGTACATGGCCTTTACGCGTCCGTAGAGACTGCCGGAAATGATCACGTCACCCACATTCACCGTACCGTCCTGCACCAGCACCGTGGCCAGATAGCCGCGGCCCTTGTCCAGGGAGCTCTCAATTACGGCGCCGCTTCCCATCTTGTTGGGATTGGCCTTCAGTTCCAGGAGGTCTGTCTCAAAGAGCACCTTCTCCAGGAGCTTGTCCACGTTGATGCCCTTCTTGGCCGATATTTCCTGGCACTGGTACTTGCCGCCCCAGTCTTCCACCAGGATGTTCATCTCGGAGAGCTGGCGGCGGATGGTGTCCGGATTGGCACCCGGCTTATCTATCTTGTTGATGGCGAAAACCATCGGAACGCCGGCGGCCTGTGCGTGGGCGATGGCTTCCTTGGTCTGGGGCATCACGGCGTCATCGGCCGCAACGATTATGATGGCAAGGTCCGTCATCTGGGCACCGCGGGCACGCATGGCGGTGAAGGCCTCGTGACCCGGGGTATCCAGGAAGGTGATGTGCCTGCCGCTGTCCAGCGTTACGCTGTACGCGCCGATATGCTGGGTAATGCCACCGGCCTCACCGGCAATCACGTTGGAATTGCGGATGTTGTCCAACAGGGAGGTCTTACCGTGGTCCACATGGCCCATCACGGTGATCACCGGAGGACGCTCTACCAGGTCTTCTTCCCGGTCGGGCTCCTGCTGGGCGATCTCCTCGCTAAGCTCGGCGGTCACGAATTCCACCTTATAGCCGAACTCCTCGGCCACCAGGACCAGGGTTTCGGCATCCAGGCGCTGGTTGATGGACACCATCATGCCCAGGGACATGCAGGCGCCGATAACCTTTACCACCGGTGTGTTGTTCATAAGGGTGGCCAGGTCGTTCACCGTCACGAATTCGGTGACCTTGAGCACCTTGTTCTCCGCGGCGGCGGCTTCCATCTCCTCCTGGCTGCGGATGGCGGCAATCTCGCGCTTCTCCTTGCGGTGCTTGGCGCCGAAGTTGCTCTTGGTGCTTTCGTTCATCCTGGCGTAGGTTTCCTTCACCTGCTTCTGGATTTCCTTCTGCATCTCCTCCTGCTCGGCCTCCGTCATGGCAGGCTTGAAGCGGTCGCCCTTCTTGCGGCCCTTGCCCTGCTGCTGGGCAGCGGCTCCGGCCTTCTTGTCGGCATTCTTCTTGGGAGCCTTCTCCGCCTGCACCTTGGTCACGTCCACCTTCTGGGAACCGCTGCTCTTGATGCGTTCGCGTTTCTTGCTCTTCTTGGGGTCGAACTGGGTGAGGTCAATCTTGCCCACCACCTTGAAGGGAGCCTTGCTTTCCTCCGCCGGGGTCGGTGCGGGGGTTTCCTCCACTGCGGGAGCTTCTTCGGGCTCTTCTTCAGGTTCATCTTCGGGCTCTACTTCCACAACGGGCTCGGGAACAGGTTCCGGCTCGGGTTCGGGTTCCACAATCGGTTCCGGTTCGGGCTCCGGTTCCGGCTCGGGCTCGATAACCGGCTCCGGTTCGGGTTCCGGTTCCGGGACAGGCTCCGGGATGGGCTTGCGGGACAGGTTGTTGCTCTTGATCACAGTCACCCGCTCCGGCTCATACTCGTCCTCATCGGCCTCCGGCTTCTTGGCGGCCTTGTCCAGGATCTCCGTGAGCTTCACGTCCACCTTCTCTGCGGCTTCCTTGAGTTCCAGGTCCTTTCCGAACTTCTTGTGAAGCTCCGGAAGGAACTCGTCCGAAATCTTCATGTTCGGATTGGCGTCTTCAATACCGGCGCCCTTGGAATTCAGGAAGTCCACCAGGGTGTCCAGCCCGATGTTGAATTGTTTGATCAGTTTCGATAGTCTTATTTCTGCCATATATAAACCCCTTTTTCTGCTAATGATTAGTCTTCAAATTCCTCGCGCAGGATGCGGAGCACCTCGTCCACGGTCTCGTCTTCCAGGTCGGCCCGGGAAGCGATGTCGGCGGGTGCGAGGGCCATGACGCTGCGGGCGGTGTCGCAGCCGATGGCCTGCAGGCGCTCGATCACCCAAGGATCGATAACATCGGCGAATTCGCTCAGCAGCACGTCGTCCTCCTCTTCCTCGTTCTGCGGGAGTTCCCTCCAGACCTCGATCTCACGGCCCACCAGCATGCCGGCCAGCTTGATGTTCACGCCGCCCTTGCCGATACCCTTCTTCACTTCCTCGGCCTGCATGTACACCTTGATCTTGTCCTCGGGGCCTTCGCCCAGGTCGATGCGGGAAATATGGGCCGGATTCAGCGCACGGGTAATCATGAGCTGCGGGTTGGTGGT
This sequence comes from uncultured Bacteroidales bacterium, assembly GCA_946185645.1. Lineage (GTDB taxonomy): Bacteria > Bacteroidota > Bacteroidia > Bacteroidales > UBA932 > Cryptobacteroides. Next base: position 86,919 of record CAMHKD010000001.1, on the reverse strand, counting down.
CCACTGGATTACGTCGATGTTCTCGTTGCGGAGCTCGCGGACGATACCCATGATGCGGGAACCCTTGACGCCGATGCAGGCGCCGATGGGGTCGATTCTGTCGTCATAGGATTCCACGGCCACCTTGGCGCGCTCACCGGGGATGCGCACCACCTTCTTCACGGTGATGAGGCCGTCGTAGATTTCCGGCACCTCCATCTCGAAGAGCTTCTCCAGGAAGCTGTCCGTGGTACGGGAAAGGACGATGTAAGGCGTGGTGTTGTTCTTCATCTCCACGCTCTTGATGATGGCGCGTACGGAATCACTCTTCTTGAAGCGTTCGCCGGGGATCTGCTCGCTCTTGGGCATGCGGAGTTCATTGCCGTCCTCGTCCAGGATGAGCACCTCGTTCTTCCAGGTCTGGTACACTTCGCCGGTGAAGATCTCACCCACGCGCTCCGAGTACTTCTTGTACACGTTGGCCTTCTCGATGTCCATGATACGACCCTGCAGATTCTGACGGATGTTCAGGATGCCGCGGCGGCCGAAGGAGGAGAGGGAAAGTTTGCGGGCGAAGGTGTCGCCGATCTCATAGTCGTCGTCACCGGTCTCGGCCTTGATCTCATCTACGGTAATCTGGGTCACAGGGTCTTCCACTTCTTCCACCACCTCGAAGTTCTGGTAGATTTCGCAGTCTCCCTTGTCCACGTTGATGATAACGTCGAAATTGTCTGCACTGCCGTAAGTCTTGGCGAGCTGGGTGAGGAACACGTCCTTGAGCACGCCGAGCATCACCGGGCGGTCGATGCTCTTCTCTTCCTTGAAGTCCTTGAATGCGTCAATCAGGGTTACTTCTTTCTCTTTTTCTTTAGCCATTGGTTATATTGTTTATTTTAAAAATCAATGAGTGGCCTTACCGAATTGATGCTCTCCATCGGCAGGGTGGCACCGTCCACCACAATGGATTCCTCCGTGGCGGCGTCCAGGACGCCTTTCACCTTCTTTCCGCCTTTCAGCCACACATCCACCTTGGTGCCCAGGGCCTTCTGGAACTGTTTCATCACTTTGAACGGACGGTCCAGTCCGGCCGATGAAACCGTAAGGGCGTAGTCTTCCTCGTCCTGGTTGAAGGCCTCATGCATGACCCGGTCAATGGCGGCACAGTCTTCCCAGTCCACCACGCCTTCTTCTTTCTCAATGACAATCTCAATGTCATTTTCCTTGGACACAGTTACTTCCACCAGGAAGCACCCCCGCTCTTTCACAGCCGTTTCCACGGCATTGATGATTTGTTCCTTATTCATAATTCCTAATAAAAAAGATAGGGGACCGTCGTCCTCTATCTCATTCACGGGCGCAAAGATACGCAATAATATTTTAATATACAAATGCTATAGCAGAATTAAGACTGCTCCCAGGATGAGGCAGAAGCCCTGGGCCTGGATCCGCTTCTTGACAGACACATGGGTAGAGAGGTCCACCGGGTCTGCCGCCAGGTCTTCGACCAGGTCTTTGGAGAAATCCCTTACACCCCATTTGGCAACGAGCTCTCCCCTGTCAAAATAGGTGGCGCCGCCGTTGTCCCGGTTCATGGTAATGAGCGTCTTGTAATCTGCAAAATAAACTGGAAGGTCCTGAGCGGCCATTTCTTCTGCTGTAGCCGTGGCCAGCAGGAGCGGACGGGCGCCTGCGGCCTGAACGGCCTGGTAACGCTCCCGGATCTTCTCCCAAGGAGCCTTGGAAGGGTCATAGACGGAGAAAACCACCACCTTGCCCTGCACGGCAAGTTCGTCCTGATAGACGCCATCGGCATCCCGGAAAGAGAGGATGGGAATTTCCGCAGCCGGAGTTTCCCGATAAAGGGTATCCACCTTTACGAAGGTCCAGGTGGAATCCGGCAGATTCTCCAGCGTGAAGGTGCTTTGCTTCCCGTCTTTCTCATAGACAAAGGCCGATCGGTATTCGTTGAGGGGACCGTCTTCCCGTGCAGCAAAGAGCTCTGCACCCGGCTTGAAAGCGGTGAAATCCACCAGCGGGATGTGGAGGTTGCAATAAATGGTGGCCGCTACAAGGAGGGCCCAGCCCATCCAGGCGGCTACCAGGCGCCGGGGTCTGGGAGAGCCCAGATTGTGCATGGGCGTAAAGGCAAATACGGCCAGCAGGAGCAGGGCCACATTCTTGAGGAAACTCTGCAGGTGGGTAAGATGATAGGCCTCGCCAAAGCAGCCGCAGTCCATCTCCGGATTGATCCACCAGAGAAGGAAGGTAATTAGCGTGAAAAACGCCAGCAGTCCGTAGGTGGCCCAGGCCGTTGCCTTCCGGGCGATGCCCGTAATGAGCGCCACACCCAAAGCACACTCCAGGAAGGAGAAGAAGATTCCTATAACCCTGGCGGCAGGCTGCAGGAACTGCAAGTGGAAGAACTTAAGGTACTCCGTGACAATTAACGTAGTTCCCACGGGGTCCATTAGTTTCAGGAGCCCGGTGCAAAGGAAGAAGATGCCCATGAGCACGGCCACCAGCCGGCGTAAGCGGATATTCCTGTACTTCATTATGCCAAAAAAGGATCTACGGTCTCACGGACCAGGTTGAAAATGGCCTCCGGAGGCAGCATGGAGCCGTCCGGGGCACTGCAGTCTATACGGAGGAAATGCGGGTCCCGCGCCGCTTCCTGCAGGTACGCATCCCGCACAGCGCGCTGGAAGGCCATATCGGCCTCATGGATGTCCCGGGAACCACCTTCCAGATAATCCCTGTCACTGCCGCTCCGACCTTTGGTGAGGCTCTGCTCCACAAAGCCGATGGGAACGTCCAGGAAAAGGTTCAGGTCCGGTTCCGGCAGGCCGAAGTCTCCGTATTCCGTATGGAAAATCCAGTTCCTGAGGTTCCTGCGCTGGGTAATGTCTTTGAGCTTGGCGCACTGGTAGGCGATGTTGGAGTACACATAACGGTCCAGCAGCACAGGCTTCCCGGCATCCAGCGCGGCCCGCATCTGCGGTACGGCGCCATGCCGGTCTTCGGCAAAAAGCAGGGCCACCAGCTGCGGGTGCACCTGGGTATTGTCCCCGAACTCTCCGCGAAGGAATCGGCTGATGAGGTCTCCGTACACGGGGGCATCGTAGCGGGGGAAATGGATATACTCCAACTCCCCGCAGCGCTCCTTAAGGTATTCCTTAAGCATCCGGACCTGGGTGGACTTCCCCGCCCCGTCCAAGCCTTCCAGTACAATTAGCATAAACTACTCTGTTACAGGAATTTCTTCCGTTACCGGAATCTCGTCGATGTTGCCGCGTTCCTGCTGCAGCGGGATGCGGTAGAAAGCCCAGATGCAGGCGGCGAGGACGGCCGTACCTGCAATGATCAGCGGAATATAGGTTCCCATGGGCATGGTTTCAATCCAGTATTCCGTCTCATCCACATTGGAGAACTGGGCGGCGATCACCGCCGAACCGTTGTTCACGAAATGGATGAGCATAGTAAGCAGCAGATTGCCTGTCTTGTAATACACATAACCCATAATAACGCCGATGATGAAGGCGTTGAGGGCCTGCCAGGGATTCATATGGATGAGGGCGAAGAACAGGGCGCTTACCACGATGGCCCAGCCGGGCTTCATCTTGGTAAGGAGGCCGCGGAGGATAACGCCCCGGCACATCCATTCCTCAAAGATGGGAGCGAAGATGGCCGTGACCAGGAACGTGCTCCAGAAGGGACCGTTCGTCATCTGTTTCATGGTTTCCAGGAAAGCGTCGTAGAACTCCTTCAACCAGGGAACCGAGGTGGTGAGCTTGTAGTTGGCATAGTTGGGGAGGTCCGACGCCACCATCATACTGAAGGTGAGGACCACGGTGACAAGGGCCAGGACCCAGCCCTTGTACGGGCCGAAGTTGCTGCTGTTGAGCTTATATCCCGTCTCAAAGAGACTGTTCCGCTGACTCTTGTGGGCCACATAGATCATGGCCGGCAGGAACTGCAGCGGGTACATGACGACCATCCCGTAATCCGTTACAACCTTCATGGGGAGGAAAGCCATGAGGATGAGCATTACAAGGCCGCCCAGGAGGGCACCCACGACGAACCAGCCCAGCATGCCGAACATCCCTCCGATACCGGGGACATACCAGGCGTGGGTGCCGAACAGGTTGTAGTTATTTACTTTTCTGGCAAATAGTTCCATATCAATAAAGGGGGCTGGGATAAATACCTTTTTCTACCAGTTCCGCGAACTTGGCAACTACGCCGGGGCGGTCTTCCTTGAAGGTGACGCCGAACCAGCGGGAGGGGGTGGAAAGGACCTCGCAGGAGCCTTCACCGTTCTTGACGATGACATCCACCACGTAAGGGATGTAGAACTCCTTCTTGGGCTCGTTGATGTTCTTTTCCAGGAAAGCCTCGAAGAGTTTTTCACTCTTGGCAAAATAGTCCGGGGTAAAGCCCCACATATTCATGGAACAGAGAGCCTTCGCTGCCAGTTCCACATGGGTCTCCCCACTCACGGAATTGTTGCCGTACACCTTTCCATCGGCCTCCTTGGCTATTTCCAGATGCTCTACCACATCTGTGAGATTACCCTTCTGGTCATAGGTGCAGATGCCGCGGGACACGCTGCCGTTCTCGCTGAGGGTGTTCTCCAGCTGGAAGCCCACGATGCAATACTGGCCGCAGGTGTTCTCATGCTTGCGGCACCAATCTCCCAGGATCCTGAAGGAATCCTTGCCGTAGAAGTCGTCTCCGTTGATGACGGCGAAGGGCTCATTGATAACACCGGCCGCCATCATTACGGCGTGGGCGGTACCCCAGGGCTTCACACGCTCCGGATTGAGGGTGAAACGGGCGGGAATCTTATTGAGTTCCTGGGTTACAAAAACGAACTTAAGCGGTTCTCCGTCAACGGTTTTCACGCCATTGTACTTGGCCTTAACAGCCTCTTCCATCTGCTCCTTGAAGGACTCCCGGACAATATAGACCACCTTGCCGAAGCCGGCCTCCACCGCATCGTGGATGGAATAGTCAATGATGGTTTCTCCGTGAGGGCCCAGGCCGTCCATCTGCTTGAGTCCGCCGTAACGGCTGCCCATGCCGGCCGCCAGTACCAAAAGTGTAGGTTTCATATTTTAGTCAATTAAGTTTCGTATAATCATACAAAATTAGTAAATTCGCAACAATTAAGGAAATTTTCCTCCCCATGGAAGAGAAAAAAAGCAAATGGAACCTGCTAAGGCGCAGTGACCACAATTATTTCATCCCGTATGTCATCATCGTAACAACGCTGGTGGCACTGTGGCTGCTGTTTTTCTCCCATGCCAGCGTCCTCAACTGGATCCGCGCTTCCGTGGAAGTGAAGAACCAGGAAACGGAAATGGACCGCCTGGGTAAGGAGATAGAAGAGATGGATGCAGAGATAGAAGACCTCACCCACAACCGGGATTCCATTGAGGCCTATGCCCGGGAAGCCTATAAGTTCGCAGCGCCCGGGGACGACGTATATATCGTAGAATAAAGCCGATTGGTGCGCACAGCCTCCGCCACATCATGCACCCGGAGGATATCGGCTCCTTTTTCCAAAGCAATGAAATGCACTATCTGCGTGGGGGCCAGCGCCTCTTCCGGCGTTATGCCCAACGGCTTATAAATCATGCTTTTCCGGGATACGCCCACCAGGATTCTCCGGCCCATGGACTTTAGCCGGTCCATGCCGTTAAGCAGCTCGTAATTCTGCTCCACCGTCTTGGCAAAGCCAAAGCCCGGGTCCAGGATCCAGTCCCGGATTCCGTTTTCATCGGCCTTTCTGCCAAACTCCTCAAAATACGCCTTCACATCCTCCACAATATGGGCATAAGCGGTGAGGCTCTGCATGGTTTCCGGTGTTCCCCTCATGTGCATGGCTACGTACGGAAGGCCCAGCCGGCCCACGGTGGGAAGCATCCGGGCGTCCAGTTGCCCGGCGCTAATGTCGTTTACCAGGAAAGGGCCGATGCTGTCATACACCCGCTCCACAATCCCGGCCCGGTACGTGTCCACGGACAGCCTGGCCTCCGGAAACGCCTCCCGGATGGCCTTCAGGGCCTTTTCTAAACGCCGCCATTCCTCTTTCTCCGAGGGCTGGGCGCTGCCCGGACGGGAGCTGCAAGCCCCAAGGTCCAGATAATCGGCCCCTTCCTCCAACATGGCCCCGGCCCGCTCCACCGCCTCCGCCGCCTTCACGCGGCTGGCTGCGTAGAACGAATCCTCCGTGAGGTTGATGATACCCATTATTTCTGCCATAGCGCACAGTATTGTTCCGCCTGGGCCAGGGTGTCCAGCTTGCCAACATCCAGGAGTTGGAGGTCCTGAGGGACGGCGGCATAGATAGGATAGCGGTCGCAAGCCTTGAGGTAAAAGTCCATGATGGGGAAACGCTCCGGCATCTCCAGTGCTTCAAACGCCTGGAAAATACCGCAAGACATATAATGGATGCCGGAAAATGCCAGCATGCGGCAGGCCGATGGATCCAGGTCCGGATAAGGGCTGCGGACCTCTCCGGTGGCCAAATTGGTCCAGCCCGCAAGCCGGCCGTCTTCCCGGAATAGGAGGTAACGCTGGGTTTTGCGGTCGCTCACCAGGAGAGTGGCCAGGGCATCGGGCCGATGCTGCTCCCGCAGCCAGCCAAGGTCCAGATTGGAAAGGATGTCCACATTGTGCACCAGGAAAGGCTCCCCTTCCAAGAAAGGCCGGGCATGAGCGATGCCGCCTCCGGTTTCCAAAAGGAAATCCCGTTCGTCGGAAACGTCCACCTGCACCCCAAAGTCATGCTCCTTCAGATAGTCGATAATGAGGTCCGGGAAATGGTGCACGTTCACCACCAGATGGTCATAGCCGGCAGAGACCAGTTTGCGGATTACATGGAAAAGCAACGGCTGCCCGCCCACCGGCACCAGGGCCTTGGGCAGGGTATCGGTAATTGGCTTAAGTCGGGTTCCCAGGCCCGCCGCAAAGATCATGGCTCTCATAGATACCGCTCCACTCCCCTTTCCCGGTGAATCAGATGCACCTTAACACCGTATTCCTTAACCAGATGAGCGGCCAGATGCTCCGCACAATAGACAGACCGGTGCTGCCCACCTGTGCAGCCGAAACTAACCTGCAGGTGCGTGAAACCCCGTTCCATGAATCTTTTCACATGATGATCCACCACGGAATAAACGCCATCCAGGAACCGCAGGATTTCACCGTCCTTTTCCAAAAAGTCAATAACCGGCTGGTCTAATCCAGTCATCTGCTTATATTCCTCATACTTTCCGGGATTGTGTGTACCTCTACAGTCAAACACATATCCTCCCCCATTCCCGGAAGCATCCTCCGGAATCCCTTTCTTGAATGAGAAACTATAAATGGTTACTATCAATTCTTCTGCTCCGGGAGGTACTGACACTCCTGAACCCATGGCCACCCTCGGCCGTGTCAGAGGGAGGGGCCCACAACCAGTGCTCGTAGAGCACGGTGAGTTGGGAAGGACGGAGGGAGCGAAGCGACCGGAGGGTTCAGGAGTGTCAGTACCTCCCGGAGCGGCCAAAGCCGAAAGTACCTCTGACAGATACGGATACTGCGGGAAGGGCAGAAGTTCGCGAAGGTTCCTGAGGGCGTAGGGAATGCTCTCCCGGAAGTACGGCTTTCCCTCCCAGAGGCCCCGGAAACCGTAGGCGCCCAGTACCTGGAGCTGGCGGAATAACACAAACAGCCGCAGGCGTTCCCGGAACTGCTTTTCGTCCACTGGCATATAGGCCTTTAGGGCCTTTATGTATGAGCTCACCAGCTTTTCCCGGAGGGCGGCGGGATAGGCCGCCTTGGCCTGCCACACGAAGGAGGCCACGTCGTAATAGACGGGGCCGCGCCGGCCGCCCTGGAAATCTATGAACCAGGGCTCCCCATCCTTGACCATTACATTCCGGGCATTGAAATCCCTGTACAGGAAGGTGTCCGAAGGCTCGGCCAAAAGATCGGCCTTCAAGCGGTCAAAGTCCTCCTGGAGACGGATCTCGTTGAATTCCGCACCAGTGAGCTTCAAATAATCGTACTTGAAGTAGTTGAGGTCAAAGTCCACCATGCGCCCGTCGAAGGAAGGCTGGGGATAGCAGACGCTCCAATCCAGTCCCTGAGCCCCTTCTACCTGGATTTTGGGGAGGGCCGCCAGGGTGGCGCAGAGGAGGTCTTCATTAAAATGACCTCCGGCTACGGCCACGTCAAAGAGGCTGTCCCCGCCCAGGTCTTCCTGCAGGTAGCAAAGCCCTTCTTCGGCCAGAACGGACGGCACCCGGATGCCTTTGGAAGCAAAATGCCGGTCCAGGGTGAGGAAGGCCTGGTTCTCCTCCGGATCCGTTCCCTCTACGCCAATCACGGAGAAGCCGTCCCCCCACAGACGGAAATACCGCCGATGGCTGGCCGATCCGCAAAGCGCCTCTACCTTTTGCGGGACACTGCCGAAGTGTTTTTTGAACAAAGATTCCAGTGGTGTCATAGTTCCGTGCATCTTGCCCATAGGGCATCCAGATTACAAATTTACAAAAAAGTAGTATCTTTGTAAACTATTATGCATTGAAAATATGTGGCAACGCATCCAAACACTATACCTGATGATATCCATGGCGCTGGCCATTGCGCTGCTGGCGGGGACCGCCTATACGGTGGCAGACCCGGACGGAATGGTTAAAGTCACGTACCTGCAGCTGCAGCGTCCGTACTTTGCCATCCTGCTGAGCATCCTCTCCTGCATGATTGCGCTGGCGCTCATTGTATACAAGAACCGGATCCTCCAAATGCGGCTGGCAGTCCTCAGCGCCATCGTGGCCCTGGGCATGCAGGCCTGGCTGGCCTGGATGTACTTTACTTTCCAGGGACCGGTGTTCAAGTGGACGGTAATTTTCCCGCTGGTAATCTGCATCAGCAACCTGCTGGCAGCCCGCGGCTGCTTCCAGGACCAGCTCATGGTGGAAAGCGCATACCGTGTACGTGAAAGAAGGAAACGGAACAGAAAGAAATGATAAAGAGCGCCCTCTGCAGCATACTGGGCATTGAGAAACCCATCTTCCAGGGCGGAATGGCCTGGATTGCCGATGGGACCCTTGCAGCAGCGGTCTCCGAAGCCGGAGGCCTGGGCATCATCTCTTCCATCCAGGGAGGGTCCGATGCAGTGCGCGCAGAGATCCGGAAAGCCCGGGAACTAACCCGGAAGCCTTTCGGCGTGAATATCATGCTGGCCGCACCGGACGCCGCGGAAATGGCCGATGTGGTGGTGGAAGAAGGCGTGGGCGTGGTAACCACGGGCGCCGGCTCCCCGGCCCCGTATATGGAGAAATGGAAGGCGGCCGGCATCAAGGTCATCCCTGTAATTGCCTCCGTGGCCTATGCCCTCAAAGTACAGGAGCTGGGCGCAACAGCCGTGATTGCGGAAGGAGCCGAATCGGGCGGTCACATCGGGGACCTCCACACCCTGGCACTGGTGCCGCAGGTGGTGGATGCCGTGGATATTCCGGTCCTGGCGGCCGGCGGTATCTATGACGGACGCAGCGCTGCGGCGGCCTTCATGCTGGGAGCCTGCGGGGTACAGGTGGGAACCCGCTTCCTGGTGGCCCGCGAATGCAAGGTGCACCCCACCTATAAGGAGCGCCTCATCAAGGCCGGTGACCTGGGAACCATGGTCACGGGCAAAAGCCTGGGAGACGCAGTAAGGGCCCTAAAGACGCCCTTTACCAGGAAATTCGCCCAGATGGAGGCGGACCCCGCCGTCAAGGCCGATGAAATAAGGGCCTTCGGCACAGGATCCCTTCAGAAGGCGGTCTTCGACGGAGACCTTGCCGGCGGCAGTTTCCTAGCAGGCGAAGTGGCCGGTCTCATCCGCAGGGAAGAGACGGCGGCAGAAATTGTAAACGACATCATCGGCGGAGCGGAAAAACTGCTCTCCGGTGCAAAAGATTTGATAGGAGAATAGATTATGGAACCCAAGAGAGTGGTTGTTACCGGCATGGGTGTGATTTCCTGCATCGGCCAGGATCTGGAGACTTTTTGGAAGAACCTAATTAACGGTGTGTGCGGCATCCATCACGTGGAAGCCTTCAAGGATATGCCCGTTACGTTCGCCGGCAAGGTGCAGGACTTTGATGCCGAACAGTTCGGCATGGACAAGCCTTTCATCCGCAAGCAGGACAACTTCACCCTTTATGCCATGGCTGCCGCCTGGCAGGCCATGAAACAGTCCGGGCTCCTGTCCGATGGAGAAGGCGCCAATATAGATCCTTTTCGGCTGGGTGTATATGTGGGCTCCGGCATCGGCGGCTTCGAGGTGCAGTACCGCGAGACACTCAAGATGATTGATGACCCCTCCGGACAGTGGATTTCCCCGCTGTTCATTGCCACCATGATCTCCAACATCGCCGCCGGTCACATTGCCATCAAGCACCAGGCCAAAGGCCCCTGCCTGGACATCGTGACGGCCTGCGCCACCTCCTCCCACTGCATCGGCGAAGCCTTCCGCGCCATCAGGCACGGTTATGCCGATGCCATCATCGCCGGCGGTGCGGAGCACGCCTCCATTCCCATCGGCGTGGCGGGTTTCTTCAACGCCAAGGCCCTTACCCGGGCCACGGATCCCGCCTATTCTTCCCTTCCCTTCAACGCCAACCGCCAGGGCTTCGTGATGGGTGACGGCGCCGCCGTGCTCATCCTGGAATCCCTGGACCACGCCCTGGAGCGCGGTGCCACCATCTACGGAGAAATGGTAGGTTACGGCAATACCTGCGACGCCTTCCACGCCACTGCCCCCCGTCCGGACGGCAGCACCCAGGCCCAGTCCATCCGGGACGCCCTCGCGGAAGCCGGCTTCGACGCATCCAAGGACAATCTCTATATCAACGCCCACGGAACGGGCACCAAGCTCAACGACGTGGCCGAAACCCTGGCCTACAAGTTGGCCCTGGGAGACTATGCCTACAAGGCCCACATCTCCTCCACCAAGTCCATGACCGGTCACATGTTCGGTGCCGCCGGCGCGGCGGAAGCCATCGCCACGGTGATGGCCCTCAAGGAAGGCATCTGCCCGCCCACCATCAACCTGGACTGCCCGGACCCGGAATGCGACTTGGACTATACGCCCAATGTGGCCGTGAAGACGGACCTCACCCTGGGTATCTCGGATTCCTTCGGCTTCGGCGGACACAATGCCTGCATCGCCTTCAGGCCTTTCAAGGGATGACGCGGGAAGAAATCAAACAGATACTCCCCCACCGGGAGCCCATGCTGCTTTTGGACAGCACCTCCCTGGAGGCCGATGGCAGCGCCCGCGCCCGCTACCGCATTCCGGAAGACCCGTGGTTCTGCCAGGGGCACTTTCCGGGCAACCCCATCGTCCCGGGCGTAATCCTCTGTGAAATCATGGCCCAGGCCTGTTGCCAGTTGTTTCCGGAAGCATTTGCCGATAATCTGGTAATGTACCGAGGCCTGGACGGCGTCAAGTTCCGCGGTAGCGTCCATCCCGGGGATGAATGTGAGATTACCTGTACCCTTATAGAACAGAAAGGCAGCCTCTACGTCTGTGAGGCCGCCCTTTCAGTTTCCGGTAAACGCTGCGCCCAGGCTCAGATTACCCTGGCGGCGGTGCCGAAATAACAAGGCTATTCGTGTTTGGCCAGGCGATCCCACGCCAGCTGCTCCCATTTGGTGCCGGGGCGGCCGTAGTTGACGTAGGGATGGATGGAGATGCCGCCGCGGGGGACGAAGAATCCCGTTACCTCAATGTACTTGGGATCCATGAGACGGATGAGATCTTTCATGATCACGTTCACCACATCCTCGTGGAAGTCTCCCTTGTTGCGGAAACCGAACAGATACAGCTTGAGGCTCTTGGATTCCACCATACGCAGGTCCGGGATGTAGCTGATGCGGATTTCGGCAAAGTCCGGCTGGCCGGTGATGGGGCAGAGGGTGGTGAATTCCGGGCAGTTGAAACGCACCCAGTAGTCGTTGTCGGGGTGCTTGTTCTCGAAGGATTCCAGCACTTCCGGTGCATAGGTCTGGCTATAGACGCTCTCGCGTCCCAAAGCCTGCAGTTCTGAACGGTCCCTTGCCATATTATTCCTCCTCCCCGGCTTCTTTAAGGCGTTCTGCGTTTTCTGCAATTTGAAGCTGATCAATGCACTCCTGGATGTCGCCGTCCATAAAGACGGGCAGATTGTACATGCTCCAGCCAATACGGTGGTCCGTCACGCGGCCCTGCGGGTAATTGTACGTGCGGATCTTGGCGCTGCGGTCTCCGGTGGTCACCATAGTCTTGCGCTTGGCGGCGATGCCGTCCAGGTATTTCTGGTGCTCCATGTTGTACAGGCGGGTACGGAGCTCTTCCATGGCACGGTCCAGGTTCTTGAGCTGGGAACGCTCTTCCTGGCACTGGACCACGATACCCGAAGGGATGTGGGTGAGACGGACGGCCGAATAAGTGGTGTTAACGCCCTGACCGCCGGGACCGGATGCGCAGAAGAGGTCCTTGCGGATATCGGCCGGATTGAGCTCGATATCAAATTCTCCAGCTTCCGGGAAAACGGCCACGGAGGCGGCCGATGTCTGGATGCGGCCCTGGGTTTCCGTCTGCGGAACGCGCTGCACGCGGTGCACGCCGGATTCGTACTTCATTACGCCGTAAACACCGTCCTGGGTGCTGGAGAGCTTGAAAACAATTTGCTTGTAACCGCCGGAGGTGCCGGGAGCCTGGTCCGTGATTTCCAGTTTCCAGCCGCGGCGTTCCGCGAAGTGCTGGTACATGCGGAAGAGGTCTCCGGCAAAGATGGCGGCTTCGTCGCCGCCGGTGCCGCCGCGGATTTCCACCATGGCGTTCTTGCTGTCGTCCGGATCGGCCGGAATGAGGAGGAGCTTGATGTTCTGCTCCATTTCCGGGAGCCGGGGCTCAATGTCCGCAATCTCTTCCCTGGCCATTTCCTTGAGATCCTCGTCCTTTTCGTTCATGAGGATGTCCTTGGCCTGCGAAAGTTCCTCCACCAACCTCTTGTATTCCAGGCCGGCGGCGATGATGGGCTGCAGCTCCTTGTAGTCCTTATTGAGCTGGACAAACTTCTTCATGTCGGCAATGACCTCCGGGTCTGCCAACTGCGCTTCCAGCTTTTTGTATTTATCCTGAAGGCTCAACACCTTCTCCAACAGCGTATTCTCTGCCATAGCAAATTGTAATTCAGTCTGCAAAGATAATGATTTTCTGCGTATTTATTGGTATATTTGTCAGTATGAGAAGAATAATCCTGTCCCTGGCCGCCGCTGTCCTCTGCTGGAGCGCCGCCGCCCAAACCACCAGCCTCAATGAGGGCTGGAAGTTCTCCTTCGGCAACGCCGCCTCTCCGGAAAAGGATTTCGGGGCGGGAACGGAGTATTTCAATTACCTCACCAAGGCCCATTCCATCCACAATACCGGTCCCTATACGGAGGAGTTCGACGACAGTGCCTGGACTCCCGTAACGCTTCCGCACGACTGGGTGGCCGCCCTGCCATATGCGACGGAAGCCAGCCACTCGCACGGCTACAAGACGGTGGGATACAAGTACCCGGAGACCAGTGTGGGATGGTATCGGCGGACACTCTCCATCGACCCGGAAAAGGCGGGAAGGCATTTCCGCCTGCGCTTCGACGGCATCTTTCGCAGTGCCGATGTATGGTTCAACGGCTTCTGGTTGGGAAAGGAGCCCAGCGGGTATGCCGTCCAGACCTATGACATAACGCCGTACTTAGATTTTAGTAAGGAAAACGTGATATGCGTACGGGCCGATGCCACCCTGGAGGAAGGCTGGTTCTACGAGGGCGCCGGCATCTACCGGAACGTATGGCTGGAAGAGACGGGGCCCATCCATCCCCTGCCTGGCGGCATCTGGACCTACTGGACCGGCAGCATGCTGCAGGTGAACATAGAACTGGAGAACAGTGGATTGGAAAGGCATATCGAGAATATCTTCTTCCGGCTTTTGGATAAAGACGGCACCCCTGTATGGAGCCACAAAGTGATCATCAATCTGCCGCCCCAGGGGCAGAGCCGGCAGTTCGCCCCCATCCAGACACCCATTGAAAGTCCGCATCTCTGGAGCCCGGAGGATCCGTACCTGTATACCCTGGAAACCACTATAGGAGAAGATGTTTACCGTACGCCTGTGGGCCTGAGGACCGCCCGCTTCACAGCCGATGAAGGCTTTCTCCTCAACGGAGAGAAACTCATCCTCAAGGGGGTGAACCTGCACCAGGATCACGCCGGCGTGGGCGCCGCCATCACGGATGAGCTCTACGAGTGGAGGCTCCGCCAGCTGCAGAAGCTGGGCGTGAACGCCATCCGCTGCAGCCACAATCCAGCCGCTCCGGCCCTCCTGGATATTTGCGACCGCCTGGGCATTTTGGTAATTGACGAAAACCGCCTGATGGGCATCAACGACCATCACCGGAGGGAGCTGGAGAACATGGTCCGCTGGGGCCGGGAGCATCCTTCCGTGATCCTCTGGAGCATGGGCAACGAGGAATGGGGGCTGGAGAACGATGTCCGGGGTATAGCCATCGTGCTGCAGATGCAAAACTTTGTTCATCAGTTGGATCCCTCCCGCCAGACCACGGCCGGTAACGCCGGGGGTGCAGCGCTCATAGAGGGGCTCCAGGTGCACGGATACAATTACATTGTCCAGAACGATGTGGAAAACCGGCATGCCCGTCGCCCCGAATGGCCCATATACGGTTCCGAGGAAACCACCGGCTGCGGGACGCGCGGCATCTATTACCCGGAGGAGGGCCGGATGCCCGCCATCAACCGCACCCACGAATATGAGAATGTGATTGAGCGCGGCTGGAAGTTCTACCATGACAATCCCTGGACCGGGGGTCTGTTCTACTGGACGGGCTTTGACTACAGAGGAGAACCCAACCCCTTGAGCTATCCCGCCGTGAGCTCGGAATTCGGCATCCTGGACTACTGCGGTTTCTGGAAGGACGAGGCCTGGTATCTGCAGTCCTGGTGGACGCAGGAGCCTGTGCTGCACGTACTTCCGAACTGGAATCTCTCCGGCCATGAAGGAGAGGAGGTGGACATCTGGGTATATTCCAACTGCGAAGAGGTCCAGCTTACGGTGAACGGCCGGCGTATGGAACGCAAAGCCATGCCCCGGGACGGACATCTGTCCTGGAAAGCCACCTATCGGCCCGGAAAGGTTGTGGCCGAAGGCTATGTGAAAGGCAAGCGCGTGTTAAGGGAAGTGCTGGAAACCACCGGCCCTGCCGCTCAGTTGGAAGCCACCGTGGAACGGGTGGGCCGCCTCTCCGTCTGGACCATCCGCGTGGCCGATGCCAAAGGCCGCACCGTGCCGGACGCATGCCCGATGGTCTCGCTGAAGCTGGAAGGCAACGGCCGAATCCTGGGTGCCGGCAACGGAGACCCGTCCTACCGGGGTCCGGAGCAATCGGCCGATGGAAAAACCCTGCAAATCCCCGCCTTCAACGGCTATCTGCAGGTACTGGTGGACGATCCGGAGGGAAACTCTGTCCTCAACTTTTGAACCCTGTCCCTGTATTTGCGGGAGACAGGTAATTGAACTTTGCCCACACTTACCGTATCGGCCGATGTGAGCGTGGCTGCATCGGCGCGTACCAGGTAGGAACGGTGGATGCGGAGGAAGCCCTCGCCCAGAAGGTTCTCCCACTGGCTGATGCCGGTCTTGTTACGGTAAGATTCACCGGAAGCGGTAACAATGCGCACTTCCGTATCGTTGGATTCAATATATAGGATATCGGCAAGGGGCAGCGTCACACTCCGACGTTCGGAGAAGAAGGTGATGCTGCGGTCCCTGGCTTTGAAGCGCCGGGAAATCCATTGGGCCCAGTAATAATCGCCGATGGAAAGTGCCGTGAGGATGAGGCCCAGGAAAGCCGGGTTGATGAGCATCGGCGCCACCTCCTTGGACGGCTGATGATAACCATACTGGGTGATGGTGATCCACACATACTGATGCAGCACCAGGATGAGCAGTATGATGGACACCAGCACGGCCAGGGAAAGATACACCTTGTCCACAGGTCTGGTTGCCTTGGGCATCAGATACTCCAGCGCCAGCGCGCAGGGGCAGAACACCAGGCCGATGAGCACCGCCTGGGACAAAGTGTAGTCCAGGCTCACCAGGATGGCGGCCAGAAGGGCGATGGCGAAAAGCCAGTATCCTATGCGCAAAGCGATTCTCATTCCAGCACAAAAATAGGTAAAAACCTTTGCGAATGCAAGCCCGGAAGCCCTGCAGGGGGTTTTGACACGCCGGCAGTGGGATTCAACTTTGGAAAATACAGGCCTCTTGCCGTAACTTTGCAGCAAACCAAAAAATCGTTTTGCCATGAAAGAAGAAATCATGTATGTTGTGGATTCCCTGGGCGTGGCCCATCCGGAAACCTACACCCGTCCGGGCTTCTCCATCGCCCGCGTATTCGTTGAAGGCGGAATGGGTATGATGATAATCATTACCCTTTTCCTCATCGGCCTGTTCATCACTGCCTGGAAGGCCCCCAAGTGGGTAAAGGAAATTGGTATCGGCGCGTTGGTCGTGTCCATATTCGGCACACTCCTGGGCCTGTCCCAAATATGTGATGTTATCCAGATGGTTGGCGATGTAAGCCCTGCCGTCCTTTGCGGCGGCCTGAAAGTAGCCTTAATCCCCACTTTCTACGGCCTCATCGTCTTTTTCATCTCACTGGTAATACGCGTTGTCCAGAAACCCAGGATTTAGCTGTTTCCGGCGCGATTGTTGCAGCTAACGCACGGCTTCTATAACCGGAAACAAATGAGGTACAAATTATTATTGGTCATGCTCCTCGTGCTCGGGTTCGGCTTTCCGGTCCGGGCGCAGGTGTTTATTATCAACGACAATGTGTTCCAGAAACGGATGAGTGAAATCAAGGCCACCGTGCTGGATTCGCTCACCAACGAGCCTGTCCCGTTCGCCTCGGTCTATGTGATTCCGTCCAAGGACACCACCATCACCAATTTCACCCTTTCGGACGCCAAGGGAGAGGCCAAACTGGATGAGGTCCCCTTTGGCAGCTACGTTTTCCATGTGGAGATGATGGGCTACAAGCCTTTTGTCAAAGAACGTTATTTCCGGGAGGATGAGGTGGACATGGGTACCATCCGGCTGCAGCAGGACGAACTCTTCCTGCAGGCCGCCACGGTGACCGATGTGGGCAATCCCATAATAGTAAAGAAGGATACGGTGGAGTTTAACGCCTCCTCCTTCCGGGTGGGAGCCAACGCCATGCTCAAGGACCTGCTGCAACGGATGCCGGGTATGGAAATAACGGAAGACGGCAAGGTAAAATTCAACGGAGAAGTAATTGACCGGCTCACCGTGGGCGGCCGTACCTTCTTCTTCGACGACCAGAGTACGGCCCTGAACAACCTTCCGGCGGCCGTGGTGGACAAGATCCGCGTGATAGACCGGGAATCGGAAGCCACCCGCGCCACCGGCCTCCAGGACGGCCAGCGGGAAAAGGTTCTGGACGTCGCGCTCAAGAAGGAATACGAAAAAGGCTGGTTTGGCAACGTGGGAATAAAGGCGGGAGCCGATATCGGCAAAGATCCGGACGACCCTATGCAGGCCGATAAAGGTTTGCTATATAACGTTAACGGCTTGCTCTCGGCCTACGGGGAAAAGGATCAGCTCACCTTGATTGCCAACGGGCAGAATGTGATGGACTCCAATGGCGTCGTCTTTATAGCCGTGAGCGGCGACGGAGACGTGCTCTCCTCGTCGGACCAGGGGCTCACCACGGCCTCCCAGCTGGGCGTGAACGCCAATACCAACCGCATCAAGGACGTAGAAACCACAGCCGGTGCCAATTATAAATATACGGATACGGATTCGGGAACCCTCTCCAGTCGAACAACCTATCTGGACGGGGAGGACCTGTTAACCAGAACGGAAAGCGGTGGAAAACAGTATGCCCATACCGTTACAGCCAACATGGAAATGGAAAAGGAAAAGGGAAAGGTCTGGTTCCATTTCCGTCCGACTTTCCGTTACAGCAGGACAGATACATACAACACCAATTCCTCTGAAACCTTCCGCAGCGGAACCCTTTTGAACAAATCGGAAGGCTCCACCCGCTCCCTTTCAGACCAGAAAATAGCGGACTTCAGCGGCGATATAACCTTCCGGGAATTGGGCGGGAAAAAAGGCCGCAGTGTTTTCCTGGGCCTGGGCGGTTACTATTCGGGCAGTTCCGGGGAGAGTGATGTGGTTTCCCAACTGCAAACCATCGGAGAGGAAGACGGACAGAATCTGCACTATGTATCTTCCGGCCAGTCTTATGAAGCAGATACCCGGCTCTCGTATACGGAGCCGTTTGGAGACAAATGGACTTTGTCGGCCACTGCCAGTTGGGATTATTCCCGTTTAGGAAATGCCCGGGATGCTTCCGATGCCGCCGGGCACAACGAATACTATTCCTCGGAACGCAAGACGCGGACGGCTGAACAGCGTTATACAATCACGGCTCAGTACAAGTTTAATGACGGCACCTGGCTGACATTTGGTGCCGATGCGGATGGGATACTCAATGAAGTGTATTCCAAAAGCTACAATGTGTCGGAGACCACCGGAGAAGGAGAATGGAACTGGTTTCTGGCGCCTTATTTCCGTTTCCAGTATAACAAGGACAAGGACAGGATTACAGTCTCGGCTCAGGGCTCCAACCAGCAGCCTTCCTCTTCCCAAATGTCCACGGTGCCCAGCATCGCCAATCCTTCCCGCCTGTCCGTAGGAAACATCTACCTCAGGCCCTATGGATACATGACGATGTATCTCAACTGGAACCGCAGCAACCGGGAGCGCTTCTCCTCGCTCATGGCGTATCTGAGCGCTACCATCCGCACCCGTGCCATCAGCTCGGCCCAGTGGTACAACGCCGACGGCATCCTGTATTCCGTTCCGGTGAATATCCGTAAGCCCAGCGCCAACTTTTCCTTCTCCTCCAGCTATACAACTCCGCTGGATGCCAGGAAAAACTGGTCGCTGGTCCTGGGAGCATCGGCCTCCTATTCATCTTCGTTCTCTTACCAGACCCGGACCACCCTCCCCGGCTGGGACAAGGAGCACTTTGATTATGCCGCCTTTATGCGGGATTTCTGGGGCGATGAATCCGGCAGCCGTTTCTACAGCGGACAAAGCGGTTTTGAAGAAAGTCATACCCGTTCCTTCAACCCATCGGCCAGTTTTCAGATCAGGTTCAATCAGGACCGTTATTCGTTCGCCGTGGGCGCCTCCACGCAGGGACGCATCGCCCGCTATTCCCTGGACCCTACCGCCAACCTGAATACGCTGGATACCCGCTTCACCACCCGCGGATCTTATACCACCAAAAAGGAATTTGAGTTCAATACAGACCTGGCCTATGTCCTTTACAGCGGCTATGCGGCCGGTTACGGCCAGCCCGAATGGCAGTGGAACGCAGAGATTTCCAAGAATATCGGCGCTTTTAACCTTAGCATCAAGTGCCAGGATATCCTGAACCAGACCCGCAATCTCACGCACACCGTCACCGCCAACTATGAGGAAGACACATATAGGCTTATTCTGGGCCGATACATCCTTTTTGGCGTAAAATGGAACTTTGGCAAGATGAACGCCGCCCACAGTCAGCGGGCCCAAAGCGCAGCGCTCAATATGGTGTTTTAACGCCGCAATACGCTCTAAGTCAAGAAAAGCCTTTTATACGTGACAAAGATTGTTTAATTTTCGTTATTTTTGTGGTGAACTGACCACAAAAATGAAAAAAGCCACCGGCATATTCTCTTTTTTTGTTTCCCTGTACCGGGACGGATTCCGGAACATGACCTGGGGAAAACCGCTGGTGTGGCTCATTGTACTTAAGCTCATCATCCTCTTTGCCATCCTTCGCGTATTCTTCTTCAAGCCGGCCATGAAGGGCCTTACCGACGAAGAAAAAAGCGAAGCGGTGGGGGCTGCCCTAACTAAAACCCATAACACAGATACATTAGAACTATTAACCGATTGATACTATGGACGTGGTAATCTGGTCGCGAATCCAGTTCGCGATGACGGCAGCCTATCACTGGCTGTTTGTGCCGCTAACCCTGGGCCTGGCCCTGGTGATGGCGGTAATGGAGACCCTCTACGTGGTGAAAAAAGACGAATTCTGGAAGAAAGCCGCCCAATTCTGGATCAAGCTTTTCGCCATCAACTTCGCCGTGGGCATTGCCACCGGCATCATCCTGGAATTTGAATTCGGCACCAACTGGAGCAACTATTCCTGGATGGTGGGAGACATGTTCGGCGCACCGCTGGCCATAGAAGGCATCCTGGCCTTCTTCATGGAAGCCACCTTCTTCGCCGTCATGTTCTTCGGCTGGAACAAGGTATCGCCCAAGTTCCATCTGGCTTCCACCTGGCTCACCGGCATCGGCGCCACCATATCGGCCTACTGGATCCTGGTGGCTAACGGCTGGATGCAGAATCCCGTGGGCACCACCTTCAATCCGGACACCGTGCGCAGTGAGATGGCATCGGCCGCCGCATTCTGGGAGGTGATTTCCAATCCCGTGGCCGTGAGCAAATTCTGCCACTCCGTCACCAGTGGCTGGGTAACCGGCGGCATCTTTGTGGTGGGCGTGAGCGCTTGGTATCTGCTTAAGAACCGGCACAGCGAATTTGCCAGAAAGAGCATGCTGATTGGTGCCATCGTGGGCCTGGTGGGCTCCGGCGCCGTAATGCTTTCCGGTGACTCTTCCGGCGTACATGCGGCCGAATTCCAGCCCATGAAACTGGCGGCTGCCGAAGGTCTGGAGGACGGCGGGAATGGAGCGGCCTTCACCATCGTCCCGGGCATCAAGATTCCCAAGATGCTGTCCATCCTGGCAACACACGATATCAACGGTTTCGTACCCGGCATCAACGACATCCTTAACGGTTACACGGACAACGAGGGCAATGTGATCCCCTCCGTGGCCGATAAGATGGCCATGGGCCGGCAGGCGCTGGACGCCCTGGCCGTTTACCGCAGTACCGAAGATCCCGCCGTTAAGGCCGATGTACTGGCGGTGCTGAATGCCAATGTGCAGTACATGGGCTACGGTCATCTGGAGAAGCCGGAGGACGTGGTTCCGCCGGTGGGTGTTGTGTTCTGGGCCTTCCGCTTCATGATCGGCCTGGGCATGCTCATCGCCCTGGTGCTGCTGCTTGTGCTCATTGCCATCTGGAAGGATAAGCTGGGAGCCTGGAAGTGGCTCCTTTGGGCTGCCATCGTATGCATCCCGCTGGTGTATATCTGCGGCCAAAGCGGTTGGGTGGTAGCTGAAGTGGGCCGTCAGCCCTGGACCATCCAGGGCCTCCTGCCGGTGAACGTGGCCATCTCCAGCCTCAACGCTGGTGCCGTGAAGACCACCTTCTTCCTTTTCCTGGCGGTCTTTGCCCTCTTCCTTGCCATTGAGATCCGCATCATGATCCGGGCCATCAAGAAAGGACCCGAAGTTGAACCCTCTCAAAACATCTAAGCCATGACTTACGAATTCTTACAGAACTATTGGTGGGTCCTGATTGCCCTGCTGGGCGGTCTGCTGGTGGCCCTGATGTTTGTCCAGGGTGCCAACCTGCACCTGGGAAACCGCGTCCTCAGTGATACGCAGAAGCGGATGATCCTCAATTCCACCGGCCGCAAGTGGGAACTCACCTTCACCACGCTGGTCACCTTCGGCGGTGCCTTCTTCGCCTCCTTCCCGCTGTTCTACAGCACCAGTTTCGGCGGTGCGTACTGGGTGTGGGTGCTGCTCCTCATCACCTTCGTGTTCCAGGCCGTGGCCTACGAGTTCCAGAACAAGAAGGGCAACCTCCTGGGTGTAAAGGGATTCCGCCTTGCGCTCATTATTAACGGAATGCTGGCACCCTTCCTGGTGGGAACGGCCGTGGGAACCTTCTTCACGGGTTCGGACTTCACGGTGAACAAGGTGGCCATCACGGATCCGTCGGCCCCGGTCATAAGCACCTGGGGGAACTACTGGCACGGGCTGGAAGCCCTGGGACAGTATCATGCAGTACTGCTGGGCGCAGCGTTAATGCTCCTGGCAGGCATCCTGGGAGCCTTGTACATCCTCAATAACGTAGATGACGAGACCATTCATGCCCAAATGCGCCGGACCGTCAAAATGAGCATCGGCCCCTTCCTTTTCTTCTTCCTCTGCTGGTTGGTTATCCTGCTGGTAAGTCAGGGCTACGCCGTTACCCCGGACCAGACCGTATACCTGGAGCCGTTCAAGTATTGGCACAACCTGCTGGCCATGCCGGTAGTATTGGTAATGCTGCTTGTGGGAGTGGTGCTGGTGCTTTACAGCCTGTATCTGGGGGCCTTCAGCAAATCCCGAAAAGGCATCTGGTTTGCCATGCCGGGCACCGTGCTGGTGGTTATGAGTGTCTTCTTCCTGGCGGGTTTCAACGGCACGGCCTACTATCCTTCCTGCACGGACCTGCAGAGCTCCCTCACACTGGACAACAGCTGCTCCAGCTACTTCACGCTTAAGGTAATGGCCTGTGTATCGCTCTTAATCCCGTTTGTGGTGGCCTACATCGCCTATGCCTGGCATGCCATGGACCGCAAGAAGATTACGGCCGAAGAAATAACCGAAGAGGAGCACAAGTACTAGACGTTTTACCGCCACTGAGGCCCAAAGCGCTCAAATCCGGCGCGTTCCAGGGCTTCCCGATCCTGAGGATGGGCGATGCTGATGAGCAGCTTCGCCCTTTCTTGTAAGGACTTGCCGTAAAGATTCACGGCTCCGTATTCCGTTACCACCCACTGGACATCGGCCCGGGGGGTAACTACGCCGGCGCCTTCTTTGAGCGTGGGAACAATCTTGGGAAGGCCCTTGCCGGTACGGGAGGCCAGGGCGATGATGGCCTTGCCGCCTTTGGAAAGCTTGGCGCCGCGCACGAAGTCCAGCTGGCCACCGGCTCCGGAATAGATGCGTTCGCCGATGGAATCGGCACACACCTGGCCGGTAAGATCAATCTCGATGGCCGAATTGATGGATACCATGCCCGGATTGCGGGAAATCACGCGCGGGTCGTTGGTATAGGCGATGTCCCGCATCTGGACGGCGGGATTGCGGCCGATGAAATCGTACACAGCCTGCGAGCCCAGGAGGAAGGAGGCCACCACTTTTCCGATGTCAATGGCCTTGCAGGAGCCGTCAATTACACCTTTCTTGATGAGCGTCAGGGCGCCGTCCGAGAACATTTCCGTATGGAGACCCAGGTGCTTGTGGGAGTCCAGGCAGGCGCAGATGGCGTTGGGCATGGCGCCGATACCCATCTGCAGGCAGGCTCCGTCCGGAATGAGTTCCGCACAGTGCCGGCCAATCTCCTGATCTATGGCCGATGGCTCCGAATAGGTTTTGGTAATGAGCGGACTGTCATCCTTCACCAGCGCCGTAAAACGCTCCAGGGGAACCAGGTCTCCGTAGGCAAAAGGCACGTTGGGATTCACCACCGCAATGCGCTCCCGGGCCACTTCCAGAGCCGCTATGGAGCAATCTACCGAGGTTCCCAGGGAAACCATCCCGTCCACCGGCTCCGACACCTGCACCATGGCCACATCGCAGGGCAGAGCCCCCGTGCGGTACATCAGCTGGGATTCAAAGAGGTTGGCGGGAATATAATCGGCCAGCCCCTTTCCCACGTTTTCACGCACGTTGGAGCCCACAAAGAAACCCTGGTCAAAGAAGGGGCCGCCCGCAGCATAGGGTGCGGGGCCTTCTGTATGGAAATGGTGGAAGTGCAAGTCTTTCAAATCCTCCCGGGCGCAAAGCGCCTCAATGAGGATATGCGGAACGCTGGCAATGCTGGAGAGGTGGATATGATCCCCGCTCCGCACAGCGCGCACGGCCTCTTGGGCCGATATGAAAGGCTTCGTTGTCATTTGGAAGGGCAAAGATAGCTATATTCTTTGTATATTATTCGTATACTGGTGAATAATATACGGTTTACAGCCCCTTTGCCTTGGCCTCGTCCCACACGGCATCCATCTGGGCCATGGTAAGATCGCTGAACTTGAGGCCTTTCCGAAGGGTCTGCTCTTCCAAGTAGGTGAAGCGGCGGCGGAACTTTTCGCTGCTGCGGTTCAAGGCCACTTCCGGGTCCACGCCATATAGACGGGCGGCATTGATAACCGTGAATAGGAGGTCTCCAAATTCACCTTCTATCTTGGCCGGATCTTCGCTGGCGCAGGCTTCGTTTACTTCGCCCACTTCTTCCTGCACCTTATTCCAGACATCCTCTTTCTGTTCCCAGTCAAAGCCGCAGCCGCGGGCCTTTTCCTGCATGGCCAGGGCCTTCAGCAGAGCCGGCATGGCTTCCGGAATACCGGACATTACACGCTTGTTGCCGCCTTTTTCCTTGGCTTTCACCAGCTCCCAGGTATCGGCAATCTCCTTGGCCGTAGTGGCTTTTCCGGCCTCCGGGCCAAAGACATGAGGGTGGCGGAAAACCATCTTGTCGCAGATCTTATTTATGCTGTCGGCTATGTCAAAGGCGCCTTCTTCCTGGCCGATCCTGGCATAGAACACCATGTGGTACAGCAGGTCTCCAATCTCCTTGGCCGTGGCCTGGCGGTCTCCTGCCATGATGGCATCGCTGAGCTCATAGACCTCCTCCTCGGTAAGACGCCGGATGGAATCAAACGTCTGTTCGGCATTCCAGGGGCATTTCTCCCGCAGCTGGTCCATAATATCCAGCAGCCGGCCAAAAGCTTCTATCTTCTCTTCGCGTGTATGCATAACAGAAGCGACTCCGGGCAGTTTATTTAATCAGATTCCCCAGAATACTGCGGGTGAGTTCCTTGGTGAGGGTGTTGGTGGCACTCTTGGTGGCCTTGGTTATGGCCTTCTTGCCCGTGGAAGTGGTGCTCTTCTTCTTGGTGCCGGTGATCTTGCCGGTTACTGCATCGGCCGCCGCTGCGGCTGCAACGCCCGTAACGGCGGTAATTACACTCTTGAGCACCTTGCTGGCAATGCTGTTCTTGGATTTCTTCTGGGCTTCCTTCTGGGCCTTCTCCGCCTCCTTCTGCTGGCGGGCGGCTTCCTTTTCCGCCTCCTTGGCCAGACGGGCCTCTTCCTTGGCCTTGGCGGCGGCCTGCTTGGCCTCCTCTATCCGCTGACGCTCTGCCGCTTCCTCGGCCTCAATGGCAGCTTTCTGCTTCTCGGCCTCCTGGGTGGCTGCCACAATAATTTCGTAGGCACTCTCCCTGTCGATGGGATGGTCGTAGCGGCCATAGAGGCGGCTGCGCTTGATGAGCTCCGCCCGCTGGTCTTCCGTAATGGCACCGATCTGGCTTAGCGGGAACAGGATCTTGGCACGCTCCACGATGGCGGGAGTGCCCTTTTCGTCCAGGAAGGAGACCAGGGCCTCGCCGGTTCCCAGTTCCAGAAGCGTATCGTAGGTATTGAAATTGGGGTTGGCGCGGAAGGTATCGGCCGCCACTTTCACGGCCTTCTGGTCCTTGGGGCTGTATGCACGCAGGGCATGCTGGACACGGTTACCCAGCTGGCCCAGGATGTCCGACGGAATATCCGTGGGACTCTGGGTGATGAAGTAGATGCCCACGCCCTTGGAACGGATGAGGCGGATTACCTGCTCAATCTTGTCCGTGAGGGCCTTGGAGGTGCCTTCGAAGAGCATGTGCGCCTCGTCAAAGAAGAACACCAGCTTGGGAAGGTCCATATCGCCCACTTCCGGCAGGGTGGCGTAAAGCTCGCTGAGCAGCCACAGCAGGAAGGTGGAATACAGCTTAGGCTGAAGCATGAGGCGGTCCGCCGCCAGCACGTTCATGATGCCCTTTCCGGCCTCGCACTGCAGGAGGTCGTAGATGTCAAAGTCCGGCTCGCCGAAGAACTTCTCTGCGCCCTGGTTCTCCAGGGCCAGCAGCGCACGCTGGATGGCGCCGATGGAGGCCGATGTCACATAACCGTACTGGGTGGTATACTCCGCAGCATTCTGGCCCACGAAGTTGAGCATGGCCCTCAGATCCTTGAGGTCAATGAGCAGCAGCCCGTTGTCATCGGCAATCTTGAAGACGATGTTAAGAACGCCGGTCTGCGTTTCGTTGAGGTCCATAAGA
Organism: uncultured Bacteroidales bacterium; assembly: GCA_946185645.1. Lineage (GTDB taxonomy): Bacteria > Bacteroidota > Bacteroidia > Bacteroidales > UBA932 > Cryptobacteroides. Next base: position 60,774 of record CAMHKD010000001.1, on the reverse strand, counting down.
CGGCCCAGCATCTCCGGTCCCATGCGGGAGATGGTGGAACGCATGGGGTGGCCCTGCTCCCCGTACACGTCGAAGAAACGCACGGGGCAACTCTGGAACTGCGGATTCTCGATGCCGAATTCCGGCAGGCGCTTCTCAATGAAGCCGGAAAGCTTGCCCACCTGGGAAATGCCGCTGAGGTCTCCCTTCATATCGGCCATGAAACAGGGCACGCCGGCCTGGCAGAAGGTCTCTGCCAGCACCTGCAGGGTAACAGTTTTACCGGTACCGGTGGCTCCGGCGATGAGTCCGTGCCGATTGGCCATCTTCCCCACCAGGGAAATGGGTCCGTTTTCACTATGGGCAACGTATAGGCCCCTCTCTTTATCCAGCATGGTATTTAGTGTTTAATTTTTACGGGTATTTTTCCAAAGATAGAACAAAATTGCGGAAAGTGCAAAGGTCCCCAGGCCGATCCAGGGTGCTGCGGTGGCGGAAATGCCGAATCCCACCTTGTCCACCAGGATGAAGGTGGTGCAGACGACCGTCATGAAAAGGGCCGGGAGCAGGGTGACCAGATACCACAGGCCGCCTTTCTTCTTGACCAGATAAACGGTGATGGTCCAGAGCGTGAACACGGCCAAGGTCTGGTTGCTCCAGCCGAAGTAACGCCAGATCACGTTGAAACCGTTGGCATCGGCAATGTTGTACCACAGCAGCAGGGCGGAGGCCACAAAAAGCGGTACGGCAATGTACAGACGCTTTGCAAGGCTCTTCTGCTCCAGGTGCAGGAAATCGGCAATGATGAGGCGGGCGCTGCGGAAGGCCGTATCGCCGGAGGTGATGGGGGCTGCTACTACACCCAGCAGGGCCAGCACACCGCCCAGGGTGCCCAGCCAGCTCTTGGAAACGGCTGTTACCACGGCGGGAGCGGCAGCACTCTCCGATGCTCCCACCTCCGCGGCACCGCCGTCAAAGAAGAACCAGGAGGCCACCGCAGCCCACACAAGGGCCACCAGGCCTTCCGTTATCATGGAGCCGTAGAATACCGGACGGCCCAGCTTCTCGTTCTTGATGCAGCGGGCCATAAGCGGGCTCTGCGTGGCGTGGAAGCCGGAAATGGCGCCGCAGGCTATGGTGATGAAAAGGCAAGGGAAGATGGGCTGGTCGGCAATGCCGGTCTTCTGGGTCCATCCGCCCAGTCCGTCCCAAAGTTCCGGGAGGGAGGGCCACTTTATTAGCAGGCAAACCAGGAGGCCGGCCGCCATGAAAAGCAGCGCAACGGCAAAGATGGGATAAATCCGGCCGATGATCTTATCAATGGGAAGGAGGGTGGCAACAATATAATAAAGGAAGATGACGCCAATCCAGATCATGATGGATACCTGGCCGCCGTCTCCGGCAATGTCTCCCAGGATGAGGGCCGGCGAGTATACGAATACGGCGCCCACCATGGCCAGCAGCAACACGGAGAAAACCAACATTACGTTCTTGGTCCGTTTTCCCAGATAGGTACCCACCAGTTCCGGCTGGCTGGCACCCCCGTGACGCACGGAGAGCATGCCGCTGAGGTAATCGTGCACAGCCCCGGCAAAGATGCATCCAAATACAATCCACAGGTAGCTGGAAGGGCCGAATTTGGCGCCCATGATGGCGCCGAAGATGGGCCCGGTTCCTGCAATGTTAAGGAACTGGATCATGAAGACCTTCCAGGTGGGCATGGCGATGAAGTCCACCCCGTCGGCCTTTTCAATGGCCGGAGTTTTCCGGGAAGGGTCCGGGCCGAACACCCGTTCCACGAACTTTCCGTACAGGAGGTAGCCCAGGATAAGGGCAAGGATGCTTAAAACAAAAGTAATCATTGGAAAAAGCTGAAATGCACGCGGCCGTAATGGCGTTCTTTCACAAAGTGCGGATGCTCCGTAAAGCTGTATTCCCCGCCGTGCTCCAGGATGAAGTAGCATTCCGGATGCAGCAGGTCCAGGGAGAAAATGAGGTCCGGCAGGCCCGCCAGGCCTTCCAGGGCATAGGGCGGATCGGCAAAGACCAAATCAAACTTTTCGTGGCAGATGGGAAGGAAGTCAAAGACGTTGTCCCGCACCATGGTCACGTTGGAAAGGCCCAGGCGCTCCGACTCCTTCTTGATGAAACTGGCGTTCTCCCGGGCCATTTCCACGCAATACACGCGGGCGGCGCCACGGGAGGCGAACTCAAAGGCAATGGAGCCGGTGCCTCCGAAGAGGTCCAGCACCTTAAGGTCTTCAAACTCGTATTCGTTATCCAGGATATTGAACAGGCCTTCCTTGGCAAAGTCCGTGGTGGGACGCGCCTTGTATCCTGCCGGGGGCAGGATCACTTTTCCTTTTAGCCTGCCGCCGATAATCCTCATAGTTGCACCACGGACTTGAAGTAGCGGTACAGGGACATTTCCGCATCCGGGGAGAGCGGCGTATGGAAACAGACGGTGGAAACCTCCGGATTGAGCTGGAGCCGCTTCATGGCCAGGAACAGGAAGTATTCCGCCGTGGTGAAGTCCGGAGCCTGGAACACATTGGCCAGCCGGAGCGTCTTCCCCTGGGCTATGACCAGGTGCAGCCAACCGTCCATCCAGGAAGCCGCAATCTTATTGTAGTCCTGAATGGCGTCCAGCAGGGAAAGCAGGTAATAAAGTTCCGGCAGCACGCGGACCGGGTTCCCGGAAGCGGGAAGCACCGTCTGGGCCAGTACCCGGGAAAGGGATTCGCCGATGGAATTGGAGAACAGCAGCACAGAGGAAAACGCCGGGACTTCCACCCATTCCACCTTGTCCGTCTCCTCCAGGGCTACCACCTCCCCCAGGGCCTTCCGGGCCGAATCCGGATCAAAGAAGACATCCGGGACCAGGGCCACCTTGGGGGTGAGGAGGGAGATTTCCACCCTGTCGTACCGGCGCTGAAACTCCGGGGTGGTGAAAAGGCGCTCCGCCCCCATCCAATCCGACTCGCGGATTTCCTGAGGGCTTGCCACCTTAAAAGAATATCCACTCAAGGAAACTTGAATGGATATTCCCGTAAACGATGTATGGGTCTGGTCCATAGGGCCTATTCCCAGTTACCTGCGTTGTTGTTAGGAGCGCTCACAGAACCCACCTGCAGGCCTTTGTACTTGTTCTGGTCCTCGCATTCTGCATCCTTGTTTATGCGGAGCTGGTTGTCCATGCCCTTGCAGAGGGCCTTGTACGGCATGCGGGCCTCGAACAGCGGAACCTGAACACCGGAAACGGTCTTGATGGTGGATTCCATTTCCACCTTCTGCTTGCCGGAGAACGGGATGAAGTACAGGGAATCTATGCAGAAGTCCGGACGGTTGGTGAAGAGGGTGTCCTTAACCGGAATCTGGGTGGTTTCCGAGAACACAACCTTCTGGCCCTGCTCATAGGCTTCACGAAGCTTGGCCGTCATCTGGGCCGGATTGAGCTTCTTGTTGGCCTTCTTGATGGCCTCCGTGTTGGCAACGGCGATGGAGTCGTCGTTGGAGCCGATCTGCATGGTGATGTCCATCTTGCCGTTCTCATAGAACATCTTGAGGGAGTCCACGGTAGGAGAGAAACGGCCGTAGGCGCTCTTGTACGCTACCTGAAGGGTACGGATATCCTTAAGGCGCTGCACTGCAACCTGGGAACGGGCGTCCAGTTCCTTGTTGAACTTGACAGGCTTCTGTACGCTGGCGATGATGAGCCAGGCAAGGAGTACGATAAGGGCTGCCAGAACAATCTCGAGGATAATTTTAAGTGATTTGCTCATTATTTTAGTGTTTTATAATTTTCAAAACTTCTCGCAAAGATAGAAAAATCATTTATCAAAAGCAATATATTTTGTAACTTTGCCCACGCAAAAGTTTTTGTGAAGATGGATTGTATTCCGCAGGACAGCCTTAAAAGGCTCCAAGCGCTCATCGGCGGTGCCTCCCTGGTAACCGTCGTGGGTCATACGCACCCGGACGGCGACGCCCTGGGATGCACCGGCGCGCTGGCCGTTTTCCTGCGGGAAGTCTGCGGCAAGGACGCCGCCCTGGTGCTGCCGGATTCCCCGGCCGATAACCTCCGCTTCATCCTCCCTTCCGGCGTTCCCCTGCTTTGCGGGGACACGGAGCCGGAAGCCGCCGCAGAGCGTATTGGAGCGAGTGATCTCATCTTCCTTCTGGACTGCAACGGATTCCCCCGCACGGAGGGGCTGGAGCCTTCCCTGAAGGCATCCCGGGCCCCCAAGGTGCTCATAGACCATCACCTCAATCCCCAGCGGGAAAGCTTCGATCTGGTATTCTCCACCCCGGACATCTCATCGGCCAGCGAACTTCTGTACTGGATATTGAAAGGCCTGGAGGGCAACACCCCTCCGGTCACTGAAGAAAATGCCGATGTTCCCTCCGGGGCGTTGCCCTCCAGAGCTTCTATCATTTCCATTGGGACTAGTCTGCTGGCGGGTATGACAACGGATACCAACAACTTTGCCAATTCCGTGTATCCTTCCACCTTTCGCATGGCTTCGGAGCTCATTGCGGCGGGCGTGGACAGGGATGCACTCCTGCAGCAGCTGTATAACAGCTACCGGGAGAACCGGGTGCGCCTGTTCGGCCATATGCAGGCCAACGAGCTCCGCATCCTGGGAGAAGCCGCCTGCATGATTCTCACCAAGGACCTTCAGCAGCGCTTCGACGTGAGGGAAGGAGAGACGGAAGGACTGGTGAACGTACCCCTCACCATTGCCGATGTGCGCCTTAGCATCTTCCTCAAAGAGGACGACGGCCACTTCCGCGTTTCCATCCGGTCCAAGAAAGGCACATCGGCCCAGCAGTTGGCCGTGAACTATTTTCACGGGGGCGGACATGAGAACGCCGCCGGCGGAAAGCTTTTCATCGGAGAGGACATCCCCCGGCCGGAGGATGCCGCCGCCTATATAGAATCGGCCCTTAAATCTTTCCTGCAATGAAACGTTCCACCTGGCTCATACTCCTTTTGGCCGGGGCCCTGGCGCTTCCGGCAGCCTGCAACAAAGAAGAGCTGCAGGCCACCTACAACAAGCAGGAAACCAACATAGCCAACTTCATCGCAGCGGCCCAGAAGAAGGACAGCACCGCCACCGTTACCATTACGGAAGGGGTATACAGACTCACGCAGCATGATACGCTCAACCTGCCGGATTCCCTCCTCTGGGGCGGGAAAGTAACGCTCCGCTACGCCTGCTACGTGCTCAATTCCTCCTCGGTGAGCGCCAAGGACCTGGTGGCCACCAACGTGCGCTCCGTGGCTTCGGCCGCCGGATGGGCCCTTACGGACACCACCCAGTTCCAGCCCACCACCCTTACCCTGGACAAAACCCTGCTGGACGGACTCCGGCTGGGGCTTTACGGCGTACAGGAGAAGGACGAGGCCTATATCCTGTTCAATGGAAAATTCGGGTTTGGAGACCACATCCAAGGCACGATTCCTGCAAGGTCTGCCCTGGCATATCATATTTGGATAGACAGTATTGAAAACGAATAGAATGAAAAGAACCGTCATATTTTTCACCGCTGCCCTTTGCCTGCTATGGGGTTGTGCCAAGAAAGACAACTCTACCACAGGCACCCAGGCCCAGGAGTATCTGAATCTTTGGCTAAGTCAATATCATCCCGGCGTAACAGCCTCTTCTACAGGCGTTTACATCCTGGAAGAAGAAGTGGGTTCCGGCTCCGCCTGGAACAGTGAAACGCCCATCAGCCTGCTCCTGACCACCATCCGCGGACTGGGTGGTGTAATTACCGCCACGGGGCATGAAGAATATGCCAAACAGCTGGGCACCTATGTGGAAGGCAATTATTACGGACCGGTTGTTACCTATACCCAAAACGGTTATGCCGGTGTAGAGGCCCTTCTCACGGGCATGCGCATCGGCGGTACCCGTACAGCCGTGGTTCCGGCGTGGCTGCTCACCACAGAACGCTATTCCTCGCAGAAGGAATACCTGGAAGCCTGCACCAATTCCACCCACCTCATCTATACCATCACCCTTGCCGGGCAGGCATCGGACATTACCAAGTGGGAGCAGAACAGCGTGGAGGAATATATCCAGCGCAATCTGGGCAGCACCGTCCAGGTAGCCAGCTTCAACGACGACACCAAGGAGGACAAGCTCTTCTGGTTCGGTTCCAACGCCGCCAGCGCGCAGCAGGGCCAGGAGGCCATCGGCAGCGGCAAAAAATACAAGCTCAACTATACGGGCCGCCTGCTCAACGGGCAGGTGTTCGACACCTCCATTGAAAAAGTGGCCAAGGATAATGGCATCTACGACAGTTCCCGTACCTATGCCCCCGTCACAATCACTACGGCCGACAGCTATGAAAATTTTGCCCTGGACGGCAGCACCAGCATTGTTGACGGGTTCAAGGGCGCCCTTTCCCTGATGAAATATGTAGGTGAGCAAGCTACGGTCCTGTTCACCTCGGCTCTGGGATATTCCACCACCGGCAAAGGCAGTACCATCCCCCCTTACGCACCCCTGCGGTTCGATCTGGAGATTGTTTCCTTAAGCGAATAGCCCATGGCCGGTTCCGCAGCCCCTACCGATCTGGGCACCAAGCCAGTAGGCGCACTTCTGCGTCAGTACGCTGTCCCTGGCATCATTGCCATGACGGCGTCTTCGCTGTACAATATGGTGGACAGTATCTACATCGGCCATATTCCGGAAGTGGGTTCGCTGTCCATGTCGGGCCTGGCCGTTACCTTCCCGCTCATGAATATTTCCACCGCGTTCGGTACGCTGGTGGGCGTGGGCGCCTCCACCATGATTTCCGTGCTGCTGGGGCAGAAGAACTACCCGGTGGCCAAGCGGGTGCTGGCCAACGAGGTAACGCTCAACATCATCACCGGCTTCATCTTTACGCTGGTTACCCTGCTGTGGATGGATCCCATCCTGCGCTTCTTCGGCGCCAGTGACGCCACCCTCCCCTATGCCCGCAGCTACATGACCATCATTGCCCTGGGCAACGCTGTCACGCATCTTTATTTCGGCCTCAACAACATTGTCCGGTCGTCGGGTAATCCCAAGCTGGCCATGGGGCTCACCCTCTTCACAGTTACCTCCAATGCCATTCTGGACCCCATTTTCATCTTTGTCCTCAAAATGGGCATCCAGGGAGCGGCGCTGGCCACGGTGCTTTGCCAGTGCATGGCCCTGGCCATCACCTTCCGCTATTTCCTGAATCCGGAGCGCTTCCTTAACCTGCCCCGTATAATCCGGGAATACAAGGTGGACTGGAGGATTGCCAAGGATTCCCTTTCCATCGGTATGGGACCCTTCCTGATGAACCTGGCCAGCTGCATCGTGGTGCTGTTCATTAACCAGCAGCTGGTGAAGTGGGGCGGAGACCTGGCCCTGGGCGCCTACGGCATTGTGAACCGGGTTTCCTTCCTGTTTGTGATGGTTGTGTTCGGCTTCAACCAGGGCATGCAGCCCATTGCCGGTTACAATTACGGAGCCCGGCAGTATGGCCGCGTACGGGAAGCCTACATCAGAACGGCCGGCTGGGCCACGCTGGTAACCACAGTGGGCTGGGTCATTTCCATGTTCCTCAGCGGCCCCACCGCCAGCATTTTTACCAACGACCCTGTTCTGCACGACCTGGCCGCCAAGGGCCTTCGGCAGATGAATATAGTGTTCCCCATCGTGGGCTTCCAGATGGTCACCACCAACCTGTTCCAGTGCCTGGGCATGGTTAAGAAGTCCATCTTCCTATCCCTTTCCAGACAGCTGCTGTTCCTGCTTCCCGGCATCTACATCCTTCCCGCCGTACTGGAATCCGAAGCCGGCGTCTGGTACAGTTTCCCCATTTCCGATACCTTATCGGCCATCATTACCGCCATCCTGGGCATTGCGCTGCTTAGAAAGCTGGGCAGGCTCAAGGACGGAGACGATCCATCCATTTTAGGCAGTCAAATCTAGCACTATGCACACCATCATCAATGTAGGCCGGAGTTTCGGCAGCGGCGGCGGTTACGTGGGCCAGGCCATCGCCGAGAAGTTGGGAATCCCCTTCTACGACAACGAGCTAATCTCCAAGGCGGCCGAAGAGAGCGGTTACTCCAAGGACCTCTTCGCCGGCGGAGAGAAGAAGCGCAGCATTTTCTCGGCCTCCAGTTTCTTCACATCGGGCCGGATGAGCTACATGGACAGCGCCTATGTCAACGACGACATCCTTTTCAAGGCACAGAGCGAGGTTATCCGCAGCATTGCCGAAAAGAGTGACGCCGTGATCATCGGCCGCTGCGCAGACTACATCCTCCGGGACCTGAACTGCTTGGACGTCTTTGTGTGCGGACCGGAAGCATACCGCATCCAGCGCCTGGTGGAGCTGGAAGGTTTATCGGCCGATGAAGCCGAAGCCCTCATGCGCCGCAAGGACCGCACGCGGGAAACCTATTATAACTATTATACCTTCGGCGCATGGGGCGTGGCCTCCAACTACGACCTCTGCGTGGACAGCTCCATCCTGGGCATCGAAGGCACTGCCGACTTTATCATCGACTTCGGCCGCCGCGCCGGCAAGATCCGGTGAGCGGAAAAGCCCTCATACCGGGCCTGCTGCTCCTCCTGGCGGGGGGCGGCTGTTCTTTTCTGCTGCGGGGCCAGGCCGATGAAGTGCCTCCCGCTCCGGCGTACCGCGACTCCCTGAACGTGTTTATAACAAACGCCCTTTCGGAACTTCCGGAACTGAAGCCGATGGACCAGGCGGTGGACAGTTTCATGGATTTCTGGAGCCTTCACGGGGTTTCCCTGGCCGTGATGCGGAACGATTCCCTGGTATACGCCAAAGGCTATGGAATGGCCGATGACGTCACGCCCATGACTCCCGGCACCACCCTCCGCATCGCCTCCGTCTCCAAGCTCCTTACAGCTATCGGAGTCATGAAGTTGCAGGAAGAGGCCAAACTGTTCCTGGACACCCCCGTTTTCGGCCCGACGGGCGTTCTTAGCAAATACGATTCCTACATCCGGGACGACAATTATTACCTCATCACAGTTGAGCACCTGCTGCGTCACCAGGCCGGCTTCACCACCCGGGGCGGGGATCCGGTTTTCTCCCCCTATACGTCACTGGATGCGCTGCTGCGCCAGCAACTGAGACGGACGCTCTCTTACGAACCGGGCACCTGGCAGGAATACTCCAATTTTGGCTTCCTGCTGCTTTCCCTAATCATCGAAGAGGTTTCCGGACAGTCCTACGAAGCCTTCATGCAGGAGCAGGTCTTTGAACCGGCCCGCTGCCATGGCTTCCGCATCGGCGGGAATTACCTTTCCGAACGCCACCCCGGCGAGACCCGCTACTATATGCAGCCGGATGCCGAAAAGACGCGTTCCTTCGACGGCCAGTATGCCCAGGTGGAAAAGTGTTACGGCGGCAACAACGTGACCGGATCCATGGGCGCGGGCGGCTGGACCGGATCGGCCGTGGAACTGGCGCGGATGGTGGCATCCATTGACGGAAAAGGCCCCCTGGAAGACATCCTGCTGGAGTATTCGGTGAACCAGATGACCAATTACTTTGACACGGAAACCTTCTCCCTGGGATGGAACGACACCAAGCCCACGGGCGAATGGACGCGCTCCGGCTCCTTCTCCGGCACCCAGGCCCTGGTGAAAACCTATGCCGACGGCGAATGCTGGATCTTCATCTCCAACACTTCCTCCTGGCGCGGATCCCGCTTCGCCAACAACATCGCCGACCTCTTCCGAAGCCTCCGAAACCGCTACTCCCCTCTCCTTCCGAAACGGGATTTGTTTCAAGAATAGCTCTTCGGGTTTTCTATTCGGCCGGTTTTTCGGTGGTGCGGTTCAGATTGGTTGTGAGATACATGATGCCCACAAGCAGGAAGAAAAGCACCAGTGTGCCGGCCAGGAGGGCGTAGGTTTCCATCTGGAGGAGGACATAGCTCAACAGATACGCAACGCTCACCAGCGCCGTCAGGAGCCAGGCCGAGCGGTCCCGCAGGATGCCGCGGAAATAGCCGAAAAGGGCTGCGACCGTCATAAGGGCGGCCAGGAAATAGGCCAGGGGGAAGCGCATGAATTCGGAGAAGGAAAGCACCAGCGCATAGAAAAGTACCAGCGAAAGGCCGATGACCAGATACTGGACAATATTGATGTTCTTCTTTCCCACCAGTTCCACTGCCAGGCCGGCGATAAACACCAGCAGGATAATCAGGATGCCATATTTGGCCGACCGGGTTGTCTGCTGGTATTGGGTGACGCCCTGAAGGAGGTTAACGCCGAAGGAAGTGTCGTCCGGGTTGCCGCGGTTGATTTCCGTGACCGACCAGCGGGCGGTGAAACCTTCATCCGTCACCTCCCGCTCGGACGGCAGGAAATCTCCGGTAAAGGACGGATCGGGACAGTTGGAACGCATCTTTACTTCAGTAAGTCCGCCATAAGGACGCACTTTGAGGGAGGAAGAGCCTTTCACGCGATAAGTAAGACGGAAAGGAAGGACCGTATTGCCATCCATCAGGGCCTTGTCCAGGCCGATGGCTTCCGACAGGGTGCTTGTTCCCTTTTCACTGGAACCGGAATGAAAGGCATACTTATTATCTCCCAGGGTGATGTCCACATTGCCTTCGATGCCACGGAGATCACTCAGGCCCATCACAATCAATTGTTCCGTGAGCTCCTTTTCCCCATATAAGGCGGGGATGACGAAATCTCCCGTCACAACCACATCGGCTCCATACACCATGATGTCGTAGATGGAGCGGTGGAGCGTCTGGGTCTTGGTGTCAATATCATACGCAAGATTCCGGGGATAGATGGTTCCGGTGGCCTTCCGGGTGGTCTTTTTCTGATCCTTGTCCAGGACTTCCTCCTCATGGGAGAGTTTTAGGACCGGGCCGGTGAGCGTCTGGGCGCGACCCCAGCTGTCCGATACTTCTTCGCGGCTGGAATCGGCCGCCTGCTGGCGGTCCAGGACTTGCCTTTGCACCATGGTCAGAGGGATGAGCATCAGCAGGATCAGCAGCCCCATCAGGGCTATTTTTACGGGAAGGGAGTTCTTCAGTTTCATACTATTCTTGTTTGGACCTGATCTTTTCCGCAAAAAGCCGACCAAACCGGATTATTCCATCAATTTCTTGTACTTGAACCGCTTGGGCTCCGTGTCTCCCAGGCGCATCTTTCGGTTGGCCTCGTATTCCTGGTAGTTGCCTTCGAAGAAGACCACCTTGCCCTCGCCTTCGTAGGCCAGGATGTGGGTGGCAATACGGTCCAGGAACCAGCGGTCGTGGCTCACCACAACGGCGCAGCCCGCAAACCCGTCCAGACCCTCTTCCAGGGCGCGGATGGTGTTCACATCCACATCGTTAGTGGGTTCGTCCAAAAGGAGCACATTGCCTTCGTCCTTGAGGGTGAGTGCCAGGTGCAGGCGGTTGCGTTCACCACCGGAGAGCACGCCGCACTTTTTCTCCTGATCGGCCCCGGAGAAATTGAAGCGGGACACCCAGGCGCGGGCATTCACGTCCTTTCCGCCCATGCGTACCCATTCGGAATTTCCCGCGATGGTCTCATACACCGTCTTGTCCGGATCTATGGAACGGTGCTGCTGGTCCACGTACGAGATCTTCACCGTTTCTCCAATCTCAATGGTGCCGCTGTCCGGTTTCTCTATGCCCATGATAAGGCGGAAGAGCGTGGTTTTACCGGCACCATTAGGGCCGATGACACCTACGATGCCTGCCGGCGGCAGTTCGAAGGTTAGGTGTTCAAAGAGGAGCTTGTCCCCATAGGCCTTGGAAACATCCGTGAACTTGATAACCTTGTTGCCCAGATGCGGTCCGTTGGGGATATAGATTTCCAGGTTGGCTTCCTTCTGTTTGGTATCGGCCGATGCCAGTTTTTCATACGCTCCCAGACGGGCTTTCTGCTTGGCCTGGCGGGCCTTGGGGGCCATCCGGACCCACTCCAGTTCCCGTTCCAGGGTCTTGCGGCGCTTACTTTCGGCCTTTTCTTCCTGGGCCAGGCGTTTGGTCTTCTGCTCCAGCCAGGAGGAATAGTTGCCCTTCCAGGGAATGCCCTCTCCACGGTCCAGCTCCAGGATCCAGCCGGCCACATTGTCCAGGAAATAACGGTCGTGCGTGACGGCAATCACCGTACCCTTGTACTGTTGCAAGTGGGCTTCCAGCCATTGGATGGATTCCGTGTCCAGGTGGTTGGTGGGCTCGTCCAGCAGGAGCACGTCCGGTTCTTGCAGCAGCAATCGGCATAAGGCCACGCGGCGGCGTTCACCGCCGGAAAGTTCCTTGATCTTCTGCTCACTGGGCGGGCACTGCAGGGCGTCCATGGCCCTTTCCAGCTTGGAATCTATCTCCCATCCGCCCACGTGCTCAATCTGTTCCGTGAGCTCTCCCTGGCGCTCTATGAGGCGGTTCATCTCGTCGTCGTCCATGGGCTCCATGAACTTGAGGGAAATGTCGTTGTATTCCTGCAGGATATCCATGATGGGCTGCACACCCTCCTGTACCACTTCCAGCACGGTCTTTTCCGGATCCATCTGCGGTTCCTGCTCCAGGTAACCCACACTGTATCCGGGGGCCCAGACCACTTCTCCCCGGGTGGCCTTTTCCACGCCGGCAATGATCTTAAGGAGCGTGGACTTACCGGCTCCGTTCAGGCCCAGGATGCCGATCTTGGCTCCATAGAAAAAGCCCAGGTAGATGTCCTTGAGGATGACTTTGTTGTTGTGGGGCAGGATCTTGCTCACCCCGTTCATGGAGAAGATAATCTTTTCGTCGGCCATAATAATGCGGTTTGGACAAAGATACAATAAAAACCACAAAAAACCGCAGGCCTTTTGGGGTCTGCGGTTAACTGTTTGCGGTCTGCAAGAGACTACCAGCGGTCTTCGTCGGATACGCTGAGTTTCTTGCGGGCGTGACGACGGCGGGCGCTAAGGACGCGGCGGCCGTTGGCGGAAGCCATGCGGGCGCGGAAGCCGTGCTTGTTCACACGCTTGCGGCGGGAAGGTTGAAATGTTCTCTTCATGATATCTCGTTTTTATATTTTTCGCGTAAGGGCTGCAAAGATACAAATTCCCGCCGAAACCGCCAAATTTTTTTACTTCCGGATGTGAATTACCAACTTCCCGTCGTAATAGGGATCCTGAAGCCAGGAGGAGACGGGCCAGGTGGATACACTGCCGCGGGGCAGCTTGTGGCGCGCCATGACGGTGGAGATTTCTTCATTGACATCACCGCCCTTCAGGTACAGAATGCCCTGGGAAAACTTGCCTTTCACCCAGGGATAAAAGTCCGGCAGGGAGGCCACGGCGCGGGACACCACAAAGTCAAACTTACCCGGAAGACTCTCTGCCCGGGCGTTCACCACTTCCACGTTCTTCAGCTCCAGGGCCGATGCAACCGCCTGGGCCACAATGGTTTTCTTACCCACCGAATCGCAGAGGACAAACTGCGCCTCCGGGAACAGGATGGCCAGCGGAATGCCCGGAAATCCGCCGCCGGTGCCAAGGTCCAGAACCCTTGCTTTGGAGAAAGATTCATACAATCCCGGGACAGTGAGGAGGTAACGGGCGACGGAGAGGGAATGCAGCACATGATGGTCATAAAGCCCGTCTATATCTTTCCGGGAAATCACATTGATCTTTGCGTTCCACTCCCGGTACAGGGCGTCCAGGGATTCAAACTGATGGGCCTGCAGGTAGGTGCAGGAGAAATCGGCCCGGATAAAATCCAGAAAGTCTGCAGCTGTCATTCCACTTCCCCCCTTAACATCATTTCGGCCAGGTGCTGCTTGCCGCGGCGGATGCGCGTGCGCACCGTGTTAAGCTCCAGGCCCAGTTCACGGGCGATGGCCTCGTATTCCATTTCTTCTATCATGTACTTGATCATCACGTCTTTATAGAGGGATGGCAGTTCGTCTATGAACTGCATCAGGCGCTGGTGCACCTCGTCGTTGATAATCTCCTCTTCCGGAGTAGTATCCGTGAGCTGCGGGGCGCCGGTCTGCCCTTCCTTCTTCTCGTCCTCCCGCTGGATGCTGTCCAGGTGGTCCAGCGCCGTGCGGGTGGCAATGGTAAGGAGCCAGGGCCGGAATTCCCGGGACGTATCGAAAGACTTCAGGGCCGAAAAAGCCTTTTGGAAGCTTTCGGATACCACATCATCCACATCGGCCTTCCATTTGAAATAGCCGCTCACACGGCCGCGGACGGCCCTTTCGTGAATCTGATACAGCATCCGGAAAGCGGTCTGGTTCCCCTGGATGGCCTGTTCTATCAGTTCTTTCTCGTTGTATTCCATATGCTAATGGGCTTCCAGCCAGTTCTTGCCGGCAGAACACTCCACCGTGAGGGGGACGGAGAGCCGGATTACGTTTTCCATTACATCCACCACAATTTCTTTGAGCTTTTCCACCTCCGAAGGGATGGCGTCGAAGAGCAGTTCGTCGTGGATCTGCAGCACCATGCGGCTCTTCAAGCCATCTTCCTTGAGCCGACGAGCCACGCCGATCATGGCCAGCTTGATGATATCGGCCGACGTCCCCTGGATGGGGGCGTTCACGGCGTTTCGTTCCGCCAGGGCGCGCACGGTGGCGTTGCGGGCGGTTATGTCCGGCAGGTATCGGCGGCGTCCGAAGAGCGTCTCCACATAGCCGTTCTCCCGGGCGAAGGCAATGCTTCCGTCAATGAAGGAGCGGATGGCCGGGAAGGAGGCGAAATAGCCTTCAATGAGCTCTTTGGCGGCGCTTCTGGACAGGTGCAGCCGCTGCGCCAGGCCGAAGGAGGAAATGCCGTACATGATGCCGAAATTGGCCGTTTTGGCCATGCCCCGCTGCTCCCTTGTTACCTCCTCCACAGGAATGCCGAAAATCTTGGCGGCAGTGGCGGCGTGCACATCCACCCCGTCCCGGAAAGCCTGCACCAGGTGGGCGTCCTGGCTAAGGTGCGCCATGATGCGAAGTTCTATCTGGGAATAATCGGCACTTACAATGACGCCGTCCGGCGTGCCCGGGATAAAGGCCTTCCGGATCTCCTTGCCCCGCTCCGTGCGAACCGGAATGTTCTGCAGGTTGGGATTGGAGCTGGAAAGCCGTCCCGTAGCCGTAAGTGCCTGGTTGAAGGTAGTATGCACCCGTCCGTCCCGGGGCGAGATATACGAAGGGAAAGGCTCGATATAGGTGGAAAGCAGTTTTTTGACCGCCCGGAATTCCAGGATTTCCTCCACCACGGGATGCCTGTCGGCAATGGCGAGGAGGGTGGCTTCGTCCGTAGTATATTGGCCGGCCTTGCCGCTCTTTTTGGCCTTGGGGTCCAGTTTGAGTTTCTCAAAAAGAAGCTCTCCCACCTGCTTGGGGGAAGAGATATTTAGCGCGGGTTCTCCTGCTAGGTCCCGGATGCGCATCTCGCGTTCCGTCAGTTCTTTCCGGAGGCCGTCGGCAAAGACGCGGATCTGTTCCAGATCCACTTTCACCCCGTCCCTTTCCATCTGCGAGAGCACCTTGGAGAGCGGCTCCTCCATGGATTCGTAGAAAGGAGGAAGATTTTCCCGGAGCTTGTCGCCAAGGGGAATGAGCACCGCCGCTTCCTTGAGGCGGGAAGGTTCCGCCGTTTCCGGAACTTCATCAAACAGGGAACCGGTAACGGCCGATTCGGGAGCCTCCTCCAGGTTTACGCCCAGGTATGTCTGGGAGAGCGCCGAAAGCTCGTGACTGCGCTCCGGATTGAGCACATAATGCATGAGCTGGATGTCCCACCACTTCCCTTCCAGGCCGATTCCCTGCACCGCCATCGCGTTGGAGAGCCGTTTGAGGTCCACGCCGTATTTGGCTACGGCAGGGTCTTCCAGGAGGGCTTTGGCGGGAGATTCCCGGTCAGGGCCGGGAATGACGCAGGCAGCCTCCCCTGCCGCCAGCACCAGGGAACCGCTTTCCGTAAGTACCAGGCCCAGCTTTCCGGCCTTCCGGGCCGCTGTGACCAAATCCTTTACTGAAACTTCCTGATATGAAATGTCCATTTTGACGGGGGGTGTACTCCCCGGAGCATCGGCATAATTATTCGCGGAGGGGAGTACATCCCCCGTCATAATCCTGCCATTCAGGAACTTCTTTAAAGAAGCGAACTCATACTTCTCAAATAAAGAGGCCAAAACGGGTTGGAACTGACCGGAATAACGCATGTCTTCCAGCGTCACGGGCAGCTGCATGTCTGTCTTGATGGTGACCAGCAGCTTGGAAAGGGCCATGTGCGGCTCCGCCTCCCTGAACTGTTCCTGCTGCCTGGGGCTGAGTTCTTCCAGGTGGGCATAGATGTTCTCCATGCTGCCGTATTTGGCAATGAGCTTGGCAGCGCCCACTTCTCCCACACCCTTAACGCCCGGCACATTATCGGCCGAATCCCCGCAGAGGGCCAGCATGTCAATTACCTGCGAAGGGTTGGCGATGCCCCATTTCTCACAAAGGGCCTTGCTGTCCACCAGCTCCGCCTCCGCCCCGCTCTTCCCGGGTTTCAGCTGGAAGGCGTGCTCTCCGATGAGCTGCCCGTAGTCCTTGTCCGGTGTGACCATATACACGTCCACCTGCTCCGATGCAAACTGCACGGCAATGGAGCCCAGCACATCGTCGGCCTCAAAACCGGGGATGGTGAGCACGGGGATGTTCATGGCCTGAACCAGCTCCGTAAGGGGTTCCAGCGCATCTATCACCAGCTGAGGAGTGGGCGGGCGGGTACCTTTGTAGGCCGGATACAGCTGGTTGCGGAAGGTGCCGCCCGGCGGATCGAAAGCCACCGCCAGATGCGTGGGCTTCTCCCGCTCGATCATTTCCAGCAGGTATTTGGTGAAGCCGTACAGGATGGACATATCCGCCCCCTGGGAGTTGATCATGGGCCTGCGGAGGAACGCATAGTACATCTTGAATACCAGCGCATGCCCGTCTATGAGGAAGAGTTTTGCCATAAGTGGTCAAAGATACAAAAAATATCTCAATAGCCTATAAGAAAAGAGGCCGGCCAAAAGGCCAGCCTCCCTTCAAATTAAGCGTCTTGGGAACTACTCTATCAGGTAGAGGCGCAGCGGGGTGTAACCCTCACCGGTGAACAGCAGGTGCTGCACGTCCAGGACATCCAGGATGGGGTCGCCACTGAGGTTGATCTCTATCTTGTAGGTGGTACCGTCATCGCTCAGGATAATCCGTTCGTCGCCCTTGCCGATATCGGCACCGGTCCAGGTGACGCTCCACCAGCCCGTGGTGATGCGCATGTTGTACCAGTCGGCGTTGATGGATGCCTCCAGGTAGAAAGGTCCGGCCTTCATCTTGTCCCACAGATCCTGCGGGATGGCGTAGATTTCCTCGCCGGTGGAATTGCTCTCGGAGGAGAAGCGGTAGTCACCGTTCCAACTGATGTTGCCATGCGAACCGTCGTTCTTCCAGATATCCACTTCCTTGGGGGTATCGCCACCACCGTCAACCCAGACAGTTTCCTCAAAGTAGAGCTCCAGCGGGGTGTAACCCTCACCGGTGAACAGCAGATGCTGCACGTCCAGGACATCCAGGATCGGGTCGCCGGAGAGGTTGATGGCGATGGTGAACTTGGTTCCGTCCTCGCTCAGGATAATCCGCTCGTCGCCCTTGCCGATGTCGGCACCGGTATAGGTGACACTCCACCAGCCGGTGGTGATGCGCATATTGTACCAGTCGGCATTGATGGCGGCCTCCAGGTAGAAGGTTCCCGCCTTCATCTTGTCCCACAGATCCTGCGGGATGGCGTAGATTTCCTCGCCGGTGGAGTTGCTCTCCGGGGCGAAGCGGTAGTCACCGTTCCAGTTGATGGCACCGTGTGAACCGTCGTTCTTCCAGATGGAAGTCCTCACGATCTCTTCGTGGCCACCGCCACCAACCCACTCTTCCTTCTCGAAGTAGAGGGCCAGCGGGGTGTAACCTTCACCGGTGAACAGCAGGTGCTGGGCATCCAGGACATCCAGGATCGGGTCGCCGGTGAGGTCAAGTTCGATGATGAAGGTACCATCCTCTTCATTGACGATGATCCGTTCGTCACCCTTGCCGATATCGGCACCGGTCCAGGTGGTACTCCACCAGCCCGTGGTGATGCGCATGTTGTACCAGTCGGGGTTGGCAATGGCAGCCTTCAGGTAGAACGGTCCGGACTTCATCCTATCCCAAAGATCCTGAGGGATGGCGTAGATTTCCTCGCCGGTGGAGTTGCTCTCCGGGGCGAAGCGGTAATCACCGTTCCAGTTAATGGCACCGTGTGAACCGTCGTTCTCCCAGATGATTTCCTTCACAATCTCCCAATGACCACCGTCGGAAGCCGGCACATATGTGAGTTCAGGCATGGGGAATTCCCGTCCGTCAACGGTAAATATCTTACCGGCAAAAGCCCCGTCAAAGATGTTCTTTCTGGGGACATTGATAATAACGCTGCTGGTCCCCTTGCGATAGAAAAGATCATCATTAATCACGTAAGGAATACCGTCCGGATCCAACAGTTCAACGCCTGTGATGAATTCCAGGTCTTCACCAAAAATGGTAATCTGCTCACCGCCCTGGACTTCCTCGCCTTCCTGCTTGGAGAAGCCAGAAATGACGGTATGACCAAGAGACAGGGCCGACTTGGATTCCACCTCATCGTCGGAGGTGCGGACCCGGATCTTGCCACCCTCAGCGGAGATGCCGGCAGGGGCTACAACCCGGATCATTTCACCGCTCACAACTTGGAAATTGGTAACGGCGATACCATCGGGGAATACTATTTCCTTGACATCGGAGAAGCCAGAGCCATTGATGGTCATCGGCTGCCCGGCCACCACCTTGGTGGGGAAGAACACCTTGATGCCCAGTCCTATATCTGCCGATTGGGTCTCCTCCTGAATGGTACAGGCGGTAAAGGTACCCATCAGTGCGGCAGAAAGAACTATTCCTAAGTATTTAAATATCTTCTTCATATTAGAAATCTTATAAATCGGTTGGAATACTACCATCCCTGATTTTGGGTCAGGTTGGGATTCTTCTTAAGTTCAGACTGCGGGATGGGATAGAAATAGTACTTGTCATCCCACTGGCGGTTAACAGTAGAGCGTGTGAGCTGGAGGGAGCTGCTGATAGAGGCCACCTGCACGTTTTTGAAGTACTGGGATCCCTTCTTCCAGCGACGGACATCCCAGAAACGATGGTTCTCGAAAGCGAGTTCCACCAGACGCTCACGTTCGTAACGTTTCACCCAGGCCTCACCATCTTCGGTGAACAGGGGCATCTGGATGTCGGCACGGCTACGCAGCACGTTCACAGCCTCATTGGCTGTCATGCCAAAGGTGGCGTCATCGGCGCTGCCGGTAGCATAGAACACGGCTTCTGCATAGTCCAGATAAATCTCGGCTAGGCGGAAGAGGATCCAGGTGTGGCGGCGAGTGGTCTGGTTATCAGCAGTGGTAACGCAGGAACCGTCCACATACTTGCGGAGGTAATAGCCGGTGGGCGTAGCACCATACTTGGGCGCGGCGTTGAAACCGCCCGTGAAGATCTCGATGGCTTTCTTCTGGGAGCCGTTAGTGGGCCATTCGTCACCATTCTTCACCACGGTGAGTGCGAAACGGGGATCCAGGCCCTCATACGGGTCTTCGGCAGCAAGGTTGATGTTGCCGGGATAACGCTCGCCAAAGGTTTCACCGTTGGCCTGGTACTCGTACTGGTCCACCAGACTCTGGGTGGGGCAGTTGCCGGAAGAGCCATTCTCCACGCCAACAGGGTAATTGGCCATTTCGAAGGAGTTGTTCTCTCCGCGGCCCAGACCGAAGATGAGTTCCGGATTAAAGAAAGCGTCGTGGCCCCAAAGTGCGCTGTAGTTGCTGAGCTTCAGGCCCCAAGTGGAGGCGTTGTCAAGGATGAACTTGCAAGCTTCGGCTGCTTTCTCCCATTTGGATTTGTCACCCGAAGGGTTGAACAGCGGGGAGGCTGCATACAGCAGGGTACGGGCTTTCAGCGCATAGGCAGCCACACGGGTGGCACGTCCAATCTCGGACTCCACTTCCGTGAGATAGGAAACCGGCAGGTGGGGAGCCACCTCGTCCAGTTCGTCCACGATGAACTTCACAATCTCGTCGGCCGGGGTACGGCTGATGTTGTTGGCCTGGGCATTGGTGAGCGTAGTGGTTACCAGCGGAACGTCGCCATAGGCACGGAACAATTCAAAGTAGAAGTACGCACGGAGGAAACGGAGTTCGTACGGGAACAGTTCCATCTGGGCCACCCACTTGGGATAGTCCGGATTGTACTGCCATTCCGTGATGTCGGCTTCGTCCAGTTTTTCCAGGAACATGCAAACATCGGCAATAGCCGTGTAGCACTTGGTCCAGGTACGGGAGTAGGGGTTGGCTGCACTCCAGCCACCGTTTACGTAGTTGTTTACGGCACCGGTTTCCAAGGCATACTGAGCCTCGTCGGTGGCACCTGCCAGGAAGTAGGCGCTGTTGGACTCGAACTCGTTGTTGTAGACCTGAGCGTAAACGTCGAATACCATGTTTTTGATACCATTCTCGAAGTATTCGTATGTCCACTCCTCGTCACGAGTGTTTTCCTCGGTATAGTTGAGGTCCACACAGGAGAAAGGGATGACGCAGGCGAGAATGAATAAGACGATTCTATCTAGTTTCATAAGTCAGCTCTTTATTAGAATACAACGGAAAGGCCCATATTCACAGCCTTCATCACAGGATAACCCGTATTCAGGTTCTCTGCATCCAGAGCAGGGATGTTACCGAAGCTGAGCAGATTCTGTCCCTGGACGAAGATCTTCACGTCTGAAATCTTGATACGGCTGAGCAGCGAAGCGGGAAGCTTGTAGTAGACCTCGCAGTCACGCAGCTTGAGCCAGCTCACGTTCCGGTACCAGATGGTGGAATTCCGGGCGTTGTTGGCCACACTCGTAGTGGAAAGGCGGGGATACAGGGCATTGACTCCGGCAATGTCGAAGCAATTGCTGTAGTATTCACGGGAGAGGTTCCGGTTGTCGGAGAGGGCTCCCCAGACACCGTCTACATACATCAAGTTCTTGGTCTGGCCAAAGGCACCCTGGAAGGTGGCGTTGATGCCGAAGCCCTTGAATTCCATACCCAGGCTGAAGCCGTAGTTGAGGGCGGGAACTGCGTTGCCCCAATCCATCGCCACCACGTCATTTTCGTTGATGACGTTGTCGCCGTTCACATCCTTGTACTTGATGTCACCCACTTTCACCTGGCCGAATTCCTGGAGGGGACTGTTGTCAATCTCCTCCTGGCTCTGGAAAAAGCCCAAGGCCACCAGGCCGCGCTCTGCATCGGCAGGGGTGCCGATAACGGAGAGGTTCGGGTAAGCGGGAGTCTCGATCCACTCCAGGATCTTGCTCCGGTTGTAGGATACGTTTCCGCCAAAGTTCAGGTTGAAGCCATTGGCGAAACTCTTGGCATAACGAAGACCTGCCTCCACACCGTAGCTGGCCACCACGCCCTTGTCATCATAGGCCGACTGGATACCCACCACGTCCGAATTCAGGGAGCCTGCGCTCACCAGGATGTTGCGGCGCTGCTGATAATATGCATCAACCGTGAAGTCCAGGCTGTTGGCAATGCGCAGATCGGTACCGAAGTTGGCCTTGTAAGCAGCTTCCTGCCGGAAATCGGTCGTAGGGAACTGGGTAAGGAAAGCGCCCCAGGAGCTGGAGAAGTTCTGGCCATACCAGAACTGGCCGTGGGAATTGTTCCAACGGTCCAGCCATAGGCCGTTCGCGGGAACATAGTCGGTATGCTGGATACCGCCCGACAGACGGAATTTACCGTAGTTCAGGAAACCGGCGTCGGGGTTGTTGGCAAAGATCCAGCCCAGGGCCGCTGTGGGAGAAAAGGCCCACTTGGCCGGGTACGAACGGTTGGAACCATTGGCTGCCAGGACAATGTCGGCCACCAGGGCTTCGGCATGGTCGTAGTGCAGGGCTAGCTGGGCATTTTGGCGATACCAAGTATTGCTCTGCCCATCACGGATCTCGCTCTTCATATTATAATTGAGGTTGGCGCCCAAGTTGTCGCCGTTCCCGAAACGGGTGGCATAGCGGAGACCGGTGTTAAGGGTTCCGATTCTCCACTGGGAATCTACCCAGTAGTTGAAAACCAGCTTGTCTTCCACCGTACCCATAACGGCTTCCTGCAAAGAGCCGTTTGCGCCATAATAGTTCCAACCATACTGATAACCCTTGGTACGGTTTTCAACGGTGTTGGAAGCATTGTCATAAGAGCCGCCGGCATAGAACTTCAGCCCATCCAGGATGAAGTCCAGGTCCTGCTCCAGGGTAATGTCGGCCCAGATTTGACGCTGGTGCGTCTTGGTGAAGCCGGTACCCTGGGACTTGGCAACAAGGTTGAAGTCTCCGTAGGTCTGGCTACCGCCCCATACACCGCCTTGGGTCTTGATGGGGAAGGCCAGGGCCGGTACCTTGTAAAGATGCCACCAGGCATCGTTGGAGTTCATATTGGGGACCCCGTTGGTTTCCATGAACAAGGCAAAAATGTTGGTCTTTACACGGGTAGACTTGGTTACCTGGAAGTCCACATTGGTGCGGATGCTGGCCTTGGAATAACGCAGCTGGGAGTTCCAGTCGCCCTGGTCCGGGTTCTTGTACAGGCCGGAAGCGTCCGTATAGTCCAGCTGGGAATAATACTCCACGTTGCTGGTGCCACCGTACATGGAAATGAAGGCGTTGGTTTCGTTGGCGGTGTTCTTGAACACCTCGTTCTTCCAATCCACGTTGGGATAGACAAACGGATCGGAGCCATCCTGGAACTTCTGCAGTTCGGCGGAAGTGTAGGCAACGTCGTTTCCATCGTTGATACGGGCAACGTTCAAGGCATTGGCATAATCGTATGCGTTTACCATATCGGCCGACTGAGGGTCGAACTGAATCTTATGGGAAGCACCCACTTTGATGTGGAAGCCACTGTCGGCCTGTCCGCGCTTGGTTTTCACCAGGAGCACGCCGTTAATGGCTTCGTGTCCGTACATGGCAACGGCGGCAGCGTCCCTGAGCACAGTAACGCTTTCCACCTCTTCCACGGTAAGGCGGTCGATCGGACGCTCAATGCCATCCACCAGGATAAGGATATCCCTTTCGCCGGTGGTCTGGACTCCGCGGATGTTGAAGGAAGCACCCCGATTTTCCTCGCCCTTGAAACCGGTGTTCTGAAGGGCGGTGAGGCCCAGCAGTTTGCCGTGGAGGGCATCGGCCAGGGAGATGGCCGAGGTGCGTCTCAGCTCTTCGGCGGTAATGGTATAGGTTGCCGCCGTGGTTAGAAATTCCGAACTCTCCGTGCCATAGCCCAAATCCACCTTCTGTGACTTCTTGTCACTCAGCTGTACTTGAGCCTGGGCTGTCACGGAAGCTGCGCAAATCCCCAACAAGCTACAAATAAGTATATTGCGTAATTTCATAATCGTGACTATTTCTAATGATTACCAACCAGGATTCTGGGTAAGGCCATATCCTTTCTGAATCTCTACGCGGGAAAGCGGATCCAGGTACCATTTATTGGTCCAGTAACCGGCATCCCACCAGCGGCGGTGTCCCACGACAATTTCCGGATTCTCGTATTCGAACTGAGGCCAGGGGTCACCGGCCTTATACTGCGTATCACCCGTCATACGGTTGCCGTCGGCATCCAGACGGTAGACACGGATTTCATGGAGCGGCTTGGTGAAGAGATCCTGACGCTTGCGGCGGATCATGTCGTAGACACGGTCACCACATTCGGCACCAATCTCGCAGTTGCGTTCACGAAGGATCTCGTCAATGAGGTTTTCCTTGTTGGATTTAAGCTGCAGACCGGGATTCATGTCCTCCAGACGGCCCAGGCCCACACGGCTGCGGACCACGTGGATATCGTCCAGGGCGCCTTGCAGGTCACCGGTTTCGGCCTTGGCCTCGGCACGGATCAGGTACATCTCGGCCAGGCGGATATAAGCCACGCCGATATACTCGTCGTCGTAACGGCTGCCGCCCTTATAGTCCAGCAACCACTTGAACTTGGCATAACCGGAAGCTACGTCGTCTCCATTGGAATTGAAGTTGCTGTTGTTCTCCAGACAGCCACCCACCCAAGGATCATTGTAGTTGGCACCATTGTAGTCGAAGCCGGCGGGTAAGTCGTGACGGGGAACCACCATGGTCTCGTACAGACGGGGATCGCGGTCGGCGAAGATGTCAACGCCCGGATTCTTCTTTCCATAGATGTCCGAATACGGGAAGTTGCGGCCGTCCTGCATGCCGAAGCATTCCATCAGCTCGTTGGTAGGATCGGCACCGCCCTGACGCAGGCAATCCAGCGCGAAACCGCGCCAGCCCCAGCCCCAGCCACCGTCGGACAGGGTGAGGGTGGGATGAGCGTCGAACAGCTTCTCGTGATGGGTTTCGTCATTGCGATAACGATAGGCCCGGCGGTAAGCGGTACGGTAACCCGCCTCATCCTGCGTTGTAGGCATGACCAACGCATAATAGTTGCCGTTAGCTGCATTGTCATTGAAGAAATCGTTACAGTATTCCAGGCAACGGTTCCAAAGGGAATGATCCTCTTTGCCAAACCACACGTGCTCTTCACTCTCCAGACCGGTAGGGGTGCTGGTATAGCGCATGTAAGGTTCGCTGTTGTTGAACAGCGGAGATGCGGCGAACATCCATACCTTGGCGCGCAGGGCACGGGCCGATGCGCGGGTGAGGCGACCGGACCACTGGCCGATATCGGCATTGGAAACGTTCCACACGAAACCGGGTTCCTTGATGGCGCACACGATGAGGGAATCGATGAATTCCACCGTTTCCCAGGCGGTAGCGCGGCCATCGGTGAACTGCTCGCCCACTTCATAGGCCTTTCTTACCAGGCACAATCCGCCGAAGTTACGGAAGGCATCATAATAACGGCTGGCCATGATGGTATAGGCTTCTCCTTTTAAGCGGCTCTTCTCGTCCTCGCTCATATCCGGCACACTTTCGATGTTCTCTATCAGCTGCCAGCATTTGCGGACGGTCTCATAGATGGACACGCGGCCGCCGGAGTCGGAGTTAAGACCGCCGGTGATGGTCTTATAGGAGAATTTTCCCTGGAAGTTACCGTTTTCGGTATCCTGGGCGTCCTCGGTGAGACCGCCGGTATAATAACTCTGGATGGGACCGCCCCAGCCGCAGTAGCAGTGGTAGGAGTCCGACAGGGATGAAATGGGCGCTCCGTTCATCATATTACCGGAGGTATACTCGCAGTATAACTGTCCATAGGCGCCCCAGAGGAAGTTACGGGTATATTCTGCGCTGGAAAACACGGTCTCCATGTTCACGTCCACGCCAGGTGCCTTCTCCAGGAAAGCGTCGCCCACGGCGATCTTGTCCACGCAGGAGGATAAGCAGGCGGCGGAGCAGATTCCCAGAAGCAGTATATGTACTAATTTCTTTTTCATATTCGTATCTGCATTAGAAGTTAAGCTGTGCACCTATGTTGAAAACACGGGTCATAGGGTAGCGCACACCAAAGTCCAGACCGGAGCCCGGGGCTTCCGGGTCGTTGCCATCGAAGTTGGCG
This sequence comes from uncultured Bacteroidales bacterium, assembly GCA_946185645.1. Classification (GTDB taxonomy): domain Bacteria; phylum Bacteroidota; class Bacteroidia; order Bacteroidales; family UBA932; genus Cryptobacteroides. The sequence continues at coordinate 35,180 of CAMHKD010000001.1, read as the reverse complement.
AAGGTGAGTAGGTTCTGACCCGACAGATATACCCGGATGTAATTAAAGAACGGCATGGCCTTGGGCTTGTTGAAAGTATAGCCGATTTCCACGTTCTTCAGACGCAAGTACTTGGAATCGATGATCCAAGCCTGGGAGTCACGGTTGTTGTGCACCCGGTTGGTGAAAGAAATACGGGGCAGGATGGCGTTGGGATTGTCTTCCGTCCAGGAATTATCGGCCACCCACTGGGCCAGGGCCGAAGTATTGGTGGAACCGAACTGGTCACGGAAGTATCCGTTCAGGGAGCGGCTCACGTGGTCGGCACCCGTCCACAGCATGGAGAAATCCAGGCCCTTCCAATGGAAGGAAGTATTGAGGGAATAGGTGATTTCCGGATTGTCGGTGTATCCCAGCGGCTTCTGGTCGTTCTGGTCGATGATACCATCGTCGTTAAGGTCTACATAAACAGCGTCACCGTACTTGAGCGCGATGTTCTGATCCGGCATATCCTTGCCGTATGCGGCCTTATAGCGCTCCTCGGTACCGGGCTGGTAGAACTCGAAGAGATCGTAACCGAAACGCTGGCCCACCGGGAGACCGGTGTGGCGAAGGTATTCGTACATGGGCGGAACTTCCAGCATCTCAACCACCTCGTTGCGGGCGAAGGAGAAGTTGGGGGAGATGGAATAGCGGAAATCGCCGATTCTGTCTTCCCAGTTCAGGGTGATCTCGAAACCGTGATTCTTCACACGACCTTCGTTCACATAGCTGGAAGGCAGGGAGGTGGCGGCCGAAAGGGTAGCGGCGTTGGACACCAGGATATGCTGGCGGTCCTCCCAGAAGAAGTCAACGTATGCGTGCAGACGGTCCTTGAAGAATCCGGCGTCCACACCTACATTGATCTTGCTGGCAGTTTCCCAGGTAACGTTGGGGTTACCGGAGGTAAGTTCCTTCACAGCCTGCAGCCAGCCGCCGGAAGTACCGAAGTTGGCACCGCGGTTCTGCGGGTTCACCGTGGTGGAACCCTGATAGAACTGCCAGGCACCCGGGAGATAGAGGAAACGGGCACCGTTGGTGTTGTCGTTACCCACCAGACCCCAGGAAGCACGGAGCTTCAGATAGCCCATAAAATTCTTGATGGGCTCCCACCAGCTTTCCTGGGAAGGAATCCAACCCACGGAAACCGAAGGGAACAGGCCGTAACGCTTGCCGGGAGCGAAGTTCTCCGAGCCGTTATAGCCGATATTGAAATCCAGCAGGTACTTGGTGGCATAATCATAGGTGACACGGCCCACCAGACCCACATAACCCTTGGGAATGGACTGGTACAGGGAGTTGTCCGAATCCCAGGGATAATAGGTCTTACTCTGGTTATACAGAAGCAGGGCGCCGATGTTGTGCTGGCCGAACTTGCGGGCATAGTCGAAGCTGGCTTCCCAGTACCAGTTGCGGCTGCCCCATTTGCTCTCGTTGTAGGGAATGGGCCAAGTGATGTTCTCCTTGCGGAGGACTTCCTCGCCATCCACCAGGGTGGCCACATAGGTAAGGCCCGTACCGAAACCGTTCTGACGGTTCTTCCGGGCGGTATACTCAGAGTTATAAGAAGCTTTGGTCTTGAACGACAGACCCTGGGTGATAAAGCCCAGGTCCAGCTTGTACTGGATATCGAAGTTGAGGACGTTGGTACTTTCGTTCTGATAACCCAGGCCATAATAGTTGGAGAGGGCATCCCGGTCGTAGGGACCCACGAAGGATTCATCGGAAACGATGTGACGGCCCTGCTCGTCTATACCGCTACCGGCATAGGGCGTAGCGCCCTGCAGATAACGGAAGAGGAAGCCCTCACCGCCGCCCATGGTGTTGCGGTTCTGCATGCGGCCGCCCAGGGTGATGGACAGTTGGCTGCGCTTGGAAACGTTGATATCCAAGTTGGCGCGGTAGTTCAGACGCTTGAAGTTGAAGGTCTCGTTCTTATTGTCCGTAAAGGTCTTGAACAGGGAGTCCTGGTTAAGGAAACCGGCCGATACAAAGTAACGGACACGTTCGGTACCGCCGTTCACGTTCACATTGGCTTGTTCCTGCCAGGCGGAATCATTCATGATATACTTAATCCAGTCCATGTTGGGGAAGGTGCGGGGCATGTCTCCGGTACGGAAATGCTCCATCACATCCTGGCTGAAACGGATGCCGGAATCGGCATACGGAGTATAGTCCTTGATGTTGGCAGTTCCGGGCCACTGGTCCACAGGCAGCGCATCGGTGATGGCGGCATAGTTCCACATCTTGCCGTACGTATAGGAATCGGCAAAGTCGATGAACTTGGAAATGGTCTGCATAGCGGCACTGGCGGAAGCCGTTACAGAGGCCTTTCCTTCCGTACCACGCTTAGTGGTGACCAGAATGACACCGTTAGCACCGCGGACACCGAACACGGCCGTGGCCGATGCATCCTTGAGAACGGAAATACTTTCGATTTCGTTAGCGTCCAACTGGCTGAAGGAACGCTCCACGCCGTCCACCAGAACCAGCGGTTCGGCGCTGTTGAGAGACCCGACGCCACGGATGCGGATAACCGGTTCATCGGCGCCCGGCATACCGGAAGCCTGAACGGCGGAAACGCCGGGGAGGTTACCCTGCAGGGCGTTGGCCACGTTGGCTACAGGCGCTTTCAGGAGGTCGTCGCCACCCACCGCAGAAACGGCACCGGTGATGGTGACCTTTTTCTGCTGGCCATAGGCAATGACCACAGCTTCGTCAAGAGCCCGGGAGTCCAGCTCCATGTTGATTGTGATTTGGGTTCCGGTTACCTGGACTTCCTGCGTAGCATAACCCACGCTGGAAATTTCCAGGATGGCCCCACGGGGAACGGACGGGAGCACGAAGTTACCGTCCATGTCGGTGACAGTTCCGTTGTTGGTCCCTTGTATGACCACACCGGCACCAATCATCCCCTCTCCCAGCTCATCCAGGACCCGGCCTTCAACGCGCAGGTTCTGGGCGAAAGCTTGCCCGGACATCAGGAGCAGAAGCGCCAGAAGCCCGAACAGATGAGATAGTTTTCTCCTTTTCATCATTTTGGGATAAATTAGTTGGTTAATAGTATGATTTAATAAGTTTAATTCCTGTAGGTTACAAATATATAAAATATATTTTTACCTACTTGCTCTATGGGTAAAAAATTAGGATTCTCTATTCATATCTCAAACAGTTTCAAGGCCTCCAGGCACATCCGGGTGTTGTGGTACGGGCATTTCCAGAAACCGGCCTTGGGCTGTGTCTTGTCCACGGAACCGTTAGGGAGGATGGCCCAATGCCAGTCCCCGCCTTTACGGTCCACCAGATGGTCCCGGATGTAGGCCCAGATGGCCATGGCGCGGCGGGCGCCGGCCACGTCGCCATGGTACTTCCACAGCCAGAGGTTGCCCACCACGGCTTCGGCCTGAACCCACCACTGGCGGGACTCGTCAAAGGAGCCGTCCGTCTTCCGCTCGTAAATCATGGAGCCGTCCGGCAGCAGGCCGTCTATGCCGGCCCGGCCCATGGACACGCAAGCGGGGCGGATGCGGGTGACCACATCCACATCTTTCACGGCAAAGGCACATTCCAGCGCCAGCCAGGAGGTTTCAATGTCGTGGCCGTAGGACACCGATCCGGGGAGCACGGTCCAGTTCCGGTGGAAATACTGCCGCAGATGGCCGTCCGGGCCGATGATCTTGGTGCGGAGGATCTCCAGCAGTGCCACCACCGCCTCCTTCAGCGCCGGATCCGGCCATACCTTATACAGGTTGGCATAGGCCTCCAGCAGGTGCAGGTGGGAGTTCATGGTCTTGTCGGCATTGATATCGTGCTCGCTCAGGGACATATCGGCCAGCGGGGAGAAATCCCGGTTCATGGCCTCGATGTAGCCGCCGTTTTCCTTATCGGCAAAGTAAGTCTCCACCACCTTGAAGATATTGATGGCGTTCTTGAGGGCCTCGTCGTCCCGCGTTACCTTGTACAGTTCGCTAAGGCCGTAGATGGCAAAGGCCTGCGCGTACAGCTGCTTTTTCCCGTCCAGGCGCTCCCCTTCCGGGGTTACGCTCCAGTTCACTCCGCCGTAACGATGGTCGCAGAAATGGTCCAGGAACCAGTCCCGCGCATGCATGGCCGCCACCAGGTATTCCGTCTTGTGGAAAGCCTTGTAAGCAGCGGCAAAGGTCCAGAGAATCCGGGCGTTCAGGATGGCGCCCCGCGGAGCTTCATAGTCTATCTTTCCGCCGGCGCTCGCACTGCCGTAGAACCCGCCCCGCGGATCCTTGAGCCTGAGCCAGAACGGAAGGATGTTTTCTTCCAGTTCTTCCCGGACTTCCCTGAGGAATATCTCTGTCTTTGTTTCCATAATTAAATATTAGGCGTATCCCAAACTTTGGTTTCCGTGCAGCTCACCATCACACCCTCTCCGCCGCAGGAAAGGCGGAAATCACCTTCCTCCAGGCGCCATTTGCCATCGGCCCCCACAAAGGCCAACTCATTCGCCGGCAGCTCAAAGCTCACGGTCTTGGTCTCTCCGGGCTGCAGTTCTATCTTCTCAAAGCCGCGAAGGCGCTTCACGTCCGGAATGAGGGAAGCCACCAGGTCCGAGCTGTAAAGCAGCACGGCCTCCTTGCCGGCACGGTCACCGGTATTGGTCACCTTCACGGAGACTTTCAGGACATCGCCGGTCTTGAAAGAAGGCGTATCAACCTGCAGGTCACTGTATGCAAAGGTGGTATAGCTGAGGCCGAAACCGAAGGGCCACTGGACGTCCATGATGGCGTCGTAATTATAGGAGCCTTCCATCACCTCGCGGTGCTCGGAGACCTTATAGTCGTAGGTGTGCAGGGAGTTGATGTGCTTGGAGTAAGTGAACGGCAGTTTGCCGGAGAAGTTCTCATCTCCGGAGAGAAGAGCCGCCAGGGCGTCGGCGCCATAATTGGAAGGCAGCATCACGTCCACCACAGCCTTGACCAGGGGTTCGATGTCGCCGATAATGCGCGGACGTCCTTCGTTCAGCACCAGGATGACGGGCTTTCCGGTGGCGGCCACGGCCTTCACCAGTTCCTTCTGGTTGGCCGACAGGTTCAGGTCGTCCATGTTGCCGGGCGTCTCGCAGTAGGAATTCTCGCCCACGCAGCAGATGACCACATCGGAAACCTTGGCCACGTTCACGGCCTGCTGGAGGCTGGCCACTACGTCATTCTGCCAGTCGGGGCCGTCATAAACAACGCCGGGCACCCAGCTCACCTTGCCCGGGAAACGCTGTTCCAGGGCTTCCAGGATGGTATTGTACTGCGGAGCGTAAACATCGGCATTGCCCTGCCAGGTGTAGCTCCAGCCGCCGTTGAGGGTTCTGAGGGAATTGGCGTTGGGGCCGCAGACCAGGATCTTCTCCGTGCCCTTGAGCGGCAGGATGCCGTCTTCGTTCTTGAGCAGCACCTCGCTTTCCACGGCGGCTTCGTAGGATTCCCGGGCAAAACGCTCGCAGGCAAAGTCCGGATACTCCCGCTCCCAGGTGGGATTCTCAAACAGGCCCAGACGCACCTTCAGGCGGAGGATGCGGCGGACGGCATCGTCAACGCGGGACATGGGGATCTTACCCTCTTCTACCAGGGCCACAATGTCGTTCACGCATTCGGGATCATAGGGGTCCATGATCATATCGATGCCGGCGTTGATGCCCAGGGCGATGGCATCCCGTTTGTCGGCGGCCACATGGTCCCGCTGATAAAGGTTGTCAATATCGGCCCAGTCCGTGACCAGCATGCCGTCCCAGCCCAGCTCTTCCTTGGCCCAGCCGGTAAGGAGGGTCCGGTTGGCGTGGGTGGGGATGCCGTTGATGGAGGCCGAATTCACCATGGCGGTGAGGGCGCCCGCCTGGAAGCACTCCTTGAACGGACGGAAGAATTTCTCCCGGAGGTCGTTTTCGGCAATGTAAGCCGGAGTACGGTCCTTTCCGCTTAGCGGTACGCCGTAACCCATATAGTGCTTGATGCTAACCGCAGCGTGCTCCAGATCCACATGATTGGGGTCCGGGCCCTGGATGGCGACGGTCTCCATACGGGCCATCTCGGCCTGCAGGTAAGGATCCTCACCCCAGCTTTCCCACTGGCGCGGCCAGCGCGGGTCCCGGCCCAGGTCCATTACCGGAGAGAACACCCACGGCACCTGTGCCGCGCGGGTTTCATAGGCCATGGCCTCTCCCATCATCCGGGCATATTCCCGGTTAAAGGTGGCACCCAGGTTGATCTCCTGCGGGTAGAAGGACCCATCGATGAGGTACGACGCGCCGTGGATCATATCCAGGCCATAGATGCAGGGGATGCCCAGCACCTCCATGGACTTGTCCTGAATCTGCTTCACCATCCGGGCGGTATGCTCCCGGGAATGGGCGCCGTCGTGCATCACATTCAGGATGGAACCCACCTTGTATTCGCCGATGATTTTATCCAGCTTGGCCGGGTCTATGGCCTCGTGGGTGTCGTCTTCCAACACCATGATGGTAAGCTGGACCATCTGACCGGCCTTTTCCTTAAGGGTCATCCCCTTGAGGACATTCTCCACTTTAGCCTCCACTTCCGCATCCGCAGGAATGGCCTGGGGCTTGTTTTCCCCGCAGCTGACCATAAAGCCGGCCGCCAGGGCAACAGAAGCAACTTTCAGCGCAAAGAATTTCATATAGTATAGGTCTTTAGTTAATCTTTACTTCCGCGGCAGCACCGTTGTAATTAATGGAAACGCTGCCCTTGGCATCCGGGTTAAAGCGGAAGGGGTGCACAGGGTCTGAGACCACCACACGGAAAGTGCGTTCCTGAAGCATCTCCGGGAAACTGCCTTCCCGTTCACCCACCGTAAGGGTGCGCTCCGCATCGTTCCAATGCAGGCCGATGGTGGAGCAGGCGCCCTTCTCATAGGCATAGGTGAGGCCGTCGTCTTCATATAGGGTGAAGTCCGCATCGGCCCCGGCATACACAATGAGGAGGAGGTCATCGGCGGGTTTTTCGTCGGACCATTCCATCTCCGGGCCCACCGGAAGGATGCTCCCGGCACGCACGTAAAGCGGCATGCGCTCATAGGGGGCATCGACCGTAAGGGTTACACCGCCGGGGATGTAGGCGCCGGTATAGAAGTCGTACCAGCCACCCTCCGGGAAATAGACCTCCCGGCTGCGGGCCTTGTATTCATACACGGGGCAGGGCATCAGGGCCGGGCCGAACATCCACTGGTCGGAGAGGTCCCGCACCGCAGGGTCCCCGGGGAAATCCATGGGCAGGCCGCGCATAATCGTATAATCGTCGTAATTCACGGCACCGGAGAGGGAATACAGGTACGGCATCAGGCGGTAACGCAGACGCATATACCAGAGGATGCTCTCGTAGGTGGGCGTTCCCGCATCGGCTATGTACATGAGTTCCCGGCGCGGGAACTGGCCGTGGGTGCGGAACAGCGGGACAAAAGTCCCGAACTGATGCCAGCGGGTCTGGAGCTCCTGCCACTCGGCGTTGTTGGCGGGGTTATAGAACTTGCTCATTACGGAGAAACCGCCGATATCCATCCCCCAGAACGGGATGCCGCTCATGGAGTAATTGAGGCCGGCCGCCATCTGCATGCGCATGTCGGTCCAGGATGTGCCGATATCTCCGCTCCAGGAGGCCGTGCTGTAACGCTGCAGGCCGGCAAAGCCATTGCGGGTGAGCAGGAAGACCCGTTTGTCCGGATCCACCTCCCGCTGGCCTTCATAGATGGCCTGGGCGTTTACCAGGGCGTATGCGTTCAGATATTCGGTGGAAGGGCCCAGGGCCGTGGGCGTAAGGAGCCATTTGAAATAATCCATGGGCAGGCAGTCCCGAAGATTGGGTTCGCTGGCATCCATCCACCAGGCGTCTATCTTCTTGCCATATTTGCTGTAAAGGCTTTCGTCCATCTGGTGCCAGAACAACTTACGGCCGCCCTCAGCATAGGCGTCATAGAAGGTCTGCTCGTGGCCAAGCCAGTCCACCAGGCCGTCTTCTTCAGCGTGGGTATAGGCATAGCCGGCGGCCTTCAGCTCCTTGTAATGCTCCGTATTGGTGTAGAACTTGGGCCAGACGGAAATCATGAAGCGGGCGTTCATCCCATGCACCTCGTCCAGCATCTTTTCCGGGTCCGGGAAACGGGAGGCCTCGAATTCGTGGCTGCCCCACTGGTCGTCTTTCCAGTACTGCCAGTCCTGGACAATGTTGTCCACCGGAATATGGCGCCGACGCATCTCGGCAAGGGTTTCCACCAATTCCGCCTGGGTGGTGTAACGCTCCCGGCTCTGCCAGAAGCCCATCACCCACTTGGGCATCACGGGGGCCTTTCCGGTGAGGGTGCGGTAACCGTGAATCACCTCGTCATAGTCCTTGCCGGCAATGAAATAATAGTCGGCCTGGGGCTCGAATTCGCTCCAGAAAGTGAGGCGGGATTCCTGCTCCGGACTCTCCAGGGGCGCCACGCGAAGGCCGATATAGGATACATCCCCGTCGGGTTCCCACTCAACTTTCAGGGGGGTTGGAACGCCCTTTTCCAGATGGACGGTGAATTTGTAGCTGTTGGGGTTCCAGGCCGGACGCCAGCGGCGGCTCATCACCTCCTCACCGCCCACTTCCGTACGCTGGAAACCTGCATAATACTGGATGAAATGATAATCCCCGCTTTCCTTTGCGGTGATGGTTCCCTCATAGCTCACACTGGCAAAACGGCCTTTCGGAAGGTTCTTTATAGCCCATTCGTTCTCATAGTAGAGGCTGTCTTCCCGCTGGATGAGTTCCTCTCCGCCCATCGGCCTGTAAGTACCGGTAAGTTCCAGGTCAAAGACCTCTCCCAGCTGGCGGTAAGGCTGGGCGCTCCCCCACCGGCTGAGGGAATAGGCATCGAACAGGATGCCGTAACCCTTGGTGGAGACCACCATGGGAACGCTGATCTTGGTATTGTACTGATACAGTTCTTCCCGCAGGCCCTTGTGGTTGAACTCCCCTGCCTGCTGCTGGCCAAGGCCGTAAAAGGCCTCATCCTCCGGGCTGGCGAAACTCACCGTGGTGCTATAGGCTTTCTTTCCTTCCACTTCCAGGGGCTCGAAAGCGGCCTGTCCGTCCACCGCCAGCGGGGTTCCGTCGGCTTTGAAGAAAGCCACCGTGGCCGTGGCCTGGTCCACTACAACGGAAAGGGCCGATGTGCTTACACGCACCTTCTCCCCCTCCTGCGTTACGGAAACCGGTTCCTGGCAGGCCTGCTGGGGCACTACCGCCAGGCTGGTCCGGTCCCGGAACTTCCTCTCCGGCGACTGGGAGACCCGGATGATGTCCGGAGTGATGACCTCCAGCCGCACGGTCTCCCCCTTGCAGGGGACCGTTACGGTATGGCCGTTCACATTATATTTACCGCTACAGCCTGTAAGCAGCAAAACCGCCCCCAGGGCGCAGAACAATAACTTTGACAGCTTGCTCATTTCTTGATGGGATAAAGTCTTAACAGTAAGATAATCAGCAGGGCGATAGCCGCCGGGAACAGCGAGAACAGGCTCCAGACCATCTGCTGGACGGAGGCCTCGTTGGTAATGGTTACCACGGTCTGTCCCGTAGCGGGGTCCGTGCCGGAAATAAAACCGGCCAGGCCCAGCAGCATGGCCACCAGGGCGCCGGAAATGGCCGAGCCGAACTTCTGCGCCATGGTACCGGAAGAGAAGATGAGGCCGGTGGAAGAGGTTCCGTTCTGCTGGGTGGCGTAGTCGGCCACATCGGCATACATGGACCACAGGAGCGGGGAATAAAGGCCGATACCCACCGAGGTGAGGATAACGGCAGCTACCATGAGCCAGATGTACTTGGGGTCCATGGGAATGAAGAAGAAGGCGATGGAGGTAACCGCACAGATGACGGCCGCCCAGCTGAAAGCCTTCTTCTTGGAGCCCACCCACCTGGTGAAACGGGGGGAAAGGCCGCCGAAGACCATGCAGGTGACCTCTCCGAAAGTCATGAACACCGTATAATTGATAATGAGACCGCTTACGGTAACATCCCCATGCAGGCAATACTCCAGCAGATAGCCCGCCACGGCATAGCGGAACCCGTTGAAGAAATTGGTGCAGATGCCGATAAGGGTAAGGTAGATCCAGGGCTTGTTCCGGAACAGGTCGGCGAAAGGCTTGAAGGAGAACTTTTCCGCCCTCACCGGCTTGATGCGCTCCTTGGTAAGGAGGCCGCAGGCCAGCGTACCCAGGGCGGCGATTCCGCCCAGGATGGCACCCAGCACCGCATACTGGTGCGCCGGCGTACCGCCCACCAGTTTCTGCAGGTAAGGGAAGGAGAGCAGGGTGATGAAACCCATGGCATAAGCACCCACCATCCGGTAGGAGGAAAACTCGTTCTTTTCGTTGTCATCGCTGGTCATCACCCCCAGGAGCGAGCCGTAGGGCACATTCACGGCCGTGTAGACGGCCATCATCAGCAGATACAGCGAGTAGGCGTAGATCCGCTTGCCCACCGGGCCGAAATCCGGGGTGAAGAGCAGCAGGGCGAACACCACGCCCAGGGGAATGGCGCCGAACAGGAGCCAGGGGCGATAGGTGCCCCAGCGGCTCTGGGTACGGTCGGCCAGCGAGCCCATGAGCGGGTCCGTGACCACGTCGAACAGGCGGGCCACCAGCATGAGGGTGGCGGTATCGGCCACGGTGAGCCCGAAGATGTTGGTAAAGAACAGGGGGAAGGCTATGGACATCACTTTCCAGGTAATTCCGCCGGCGGCGGCATCACCCAGGGCATAGCCTATTTTCTCTGACAGTTTGGCCATACTATTTCTGGTTTTTGTCTATGAGACGGTTAAGGGCCTCCACCGAAAGGCCGGTCCGGAAGCCGTCCCGGGGGGTGTTGAAGCAGTAGTCCAGCAGGCGGTCCACCGTGGAGGTGGCTACGTGCAGGCGGGTGTCGGACGAAGCGTAGTATATGAATACCTTTCCGTCCGGGTTGCAGATCCAGCCGTTGGAGAAGAGCACGTTCATTACGTCACCCACATACTCGCCGCCTTCCGGGGCCATAAAGAATCCGCCCGGTTCCGCGATTACCCGCGTAGGGTCCTCCAGGGCGGTCACATACAGATACAGTACGTAGCGCAGGCCGCTGGCGCATCCGCGTACCCCGTGGGCCAGGTGCAGCCAGCCCCGCTCCGTCTTGATGGGATGCGGGCCTTCGCCGTTCTTCACTTCCTTGATGGTATGGTACCGGCGGCTGTTGATTATTCTCTCCCCGCCGATGACCGCGTGCTCCATGCTGTCCACAAGCGCCCAGCCGATGCCGCCGCCGCTGCCCGTATCGATGAAACCGTCCTGCGGGCGGGTGTAAAGGGCATATTTCCCGTCCACGAACTCCGGATGCAGCACTACGTTGCGCTGCTGGCTGCGGGACTGCAGGTCCGGCAGGCGTTCCCAGTGGATGAAATCCTTCGTGCGGGCGATGCCGGCCGCGGCCGTGGCGGCGGAGAGGTCTCCCTCGGCCGAATGGTCTTTGCGCTCCACGCAGAAGATGCCGTAGATCCAGCCGTCTTCGTGGGCCGTAAGGCGCATGTCATACACATTGGTGGCAGGTTCACCCCATTCAGGCAGGGTTACAGGACGCTCCCAAAAGCGGAAGTGGTCCACACCGTTGGGGCTTTCGGCCACCGCAAAAAAGGATTTGCGGTCATTGCCTTCCACCCGGGCCACCACCAGGTAACGGCCCTGCCATCTGATGGCACCGGCATTCAGGACGGCGTGCACACCGAGACGTTCCATCAGATAGGGATTCGTCTCTTTGTCAAGGTCATAGCGCCACTCCAGCGGAGCGTGCTCCGCTGTGAGGACCGGATTCTCGTACCGTTCGTAAACCCCGTTTCCCTCGATGGGAGCGTTGGGACGTTCAATAAGCCGCTGGTGAGCGGTCCTTAGCCAGCTGAGTCTCTCTTCGAAATCCATGATCAATCCAAGAATACAATATTGTCCAGTTCACTGAAGGCTTTCATATCGGCCGCATGTTCGAATCCTTCCCAGGCGGCGAAGAAATGGCCCAGCTGGTCGTGGGCGTTGCGCCAGGTAAGGACGTAGCAGATGGGGTAATCCTTGATGGCGGGACAGAGCACGCTGGTCCACCAGTCGGAATCCTGAAGGCCTTCCAGGCCGGTCTCGCTAAGGCACATCAACTTGTGATGGTCCGTGGACAGGACATTCAAGACCGTGAGCATCCCCTTCACCTGGTTATTGAAGCGGGCGCCCGCTTCCTCCAGGCCTTCAGGCCCCACGTATTCGTAAATATCCGTCCCCAGGATGTCTACAAATTCGTCCCCGGGGTAACGGGACATATACTCCTCGGGTGAAATGGGACCGTTGGGAGAATAGCACCAGAGGATGTTGGTAAGGCCTCTGTCTTTGGTAAAGTACAGCCACGTCATCCGGAACAGTTCCTGGTACTCCGAACTGGAGCACAGGTCCTTTCCCCACCAGAACCAGCTGCCCAGGTTTTCGTGCCAGGGGCGGAAGATCACCGGCGTCTCTTTGCCCAGGGATTCCATAAAATCGGCCGTCCGCTTGAGCCAGAGCATAAAATCGGCATTCTTTTCCCCGCCGGGAAGGATGGATTTCACCACTTCCCTGGAAGAGATGTCCCAGGCGTCGCCGCCCGTCAGAGGATTGCGCGGATGCCAGGAGAATGTAACCATTCCCCCGCGTTCGATATGCTTGAGGGCCGCTTTCCGCATCAGGCCGAAAGGAACCCTGTCCAGATTCTGCTCACTGCCCAGCTCGATCCCGCCCAGGTCGAAGCCCACAATGGCGGGATACTTTCCGGTAACGGCCTTCACATCCGAGCGTTCCAGTGGATCGGTCTCCCAGTCGGTGACCACCCAGTTGTGGCCGTAGGAAAGGTCGTCCTGATGGCCATAGGCAATCTGTCCTTTCTCCGCATAGGAGAACAACCGGTGGACCAACTGGTCCCTGGGTGTTTCCATGGGCTTTTTCCCGCCGGAGCAGGCCGCCAGGCAACAAACTGCCAAAAGATACAGACTTCGTTTCATATATTATAGATAGGGTTTAACAATGGCACTTTTGGTACGGGGCATGGTCCAACTTGGTTTGGCGCGGTCTTCCTTTCCGTCCGACAGGCCCATCCACCAGAAAGCGGCCACCCCGGCGTCGTGCGCCTTCTGGGAGAAATACCCGGCAAAACGCACGTTGGCGTCGCTGTCCGCCCCGGAGCCGCCGCCCCATTCGCCGATGATCACCGGAACGCCCAGACGCTTCACCAGGTGTTTGTCTACATTTTCGAAGAGCCGGTCTATGTCGGCCTTCTGCTGGTTGAACTTTTCAGCATCCCAGTAGCTGTGGATCTGTACGGCAATGTGGCCGGGTTCCTCCGGAATCTGGAACTGGGTGAGCGGTTCGGTCAGATGGTTATTCCAGGTACCGTCCCCGCTGCAGGCGCCATAGGTATTCACCACCAGGTTCCTGGTAGCGTTGTTTCCGCCGCTCGCGCGTACCGTCTCCACGAACAGTTTTGCATAGCTGTTGATGCCTTTATAGGCCGAGGCCGCCACGGCGGCGTCATATCTGGCGGGCGTATTGAACGAAGCGAAGCACCAGGAGCCGTACTCATCCAGCATCTCGTTGTAGGATTCGAACAGCAGATGCTCCCCGTAATCCCGGAAGGTTTCGGCAATCTGCTGCCAGAGGGCCTGGTAGCGCGGTCTGGCCGCCTCGAAACCCTCCTCACTGGCCACCAGCCAGGCGGTACCGGCGTCTCCGGTGTCGTGATGGACATTGAGGATACAGTACATATCCTCGTTTATCACATAGTCCACCACTTCCTTAACCCGGGCCATCCAGGCGGGATCCACATCGAAGCCCGTCCAGGCAGCCTTGTCCCAATGCCAGTCTTCCTGCTCCCACTTCAGTTTGATGGTGCCGATATGCGGATACCAGGTAACGGGGACGCGGATGGCGTTGAAGCCGGCCAGCTTGAACATATGGATGAGCTCAGGCGTAGTGACCGCCTGCCCCCAGGCCGTTTCATAATCGGCGGGCGTGCGGTCCGAATAGGCCTCTATCCACATATGGTTCACATCCCCGCTGTTGGCATCCAGCGTATTGCCCAGGTTCCAGCCCGCTCCCATGTTCTGCACGGCCTCGTCGGCCCCTTCCCAGCCTCCGGTACTTACCGGACGGGGACGGGCTTCCTGGGTCAGCTTCAGCAAAACGGGTTCCGTGCCGCTGGAAGAGACGGAGATGCTTGCCTCCCGGGGCGCGTAAATGGGATTGGGGGCTACGGAGATGGTTATCGGCAGCGTGTAATCCTCAAAGACGCCGTCCTTGAAGGAAATCCAGTCCGCCGTGGCGGGAATCTCCACCCGGGGACGGAACGGCGCCTGGACGGCCACTTCATAGGAGCCGCCTTCCGCCTTGGCCGACAGGGAGCCGGGATTCAAGGTTATGGCGGTGGGCGCAAGCGGCTTCACCGGATTGTCCGGACCGCAAGCGGCCAGGGCAACCAGGGCAATGAGGACAAGCAGCCGGTACGTTTTCATAAAGCCTAGAAATTGGGGGCGTTGTCGTAAACGGACTGCAGGGTATATGACGGGTCGTCGGAAGTCATGGCCTTCACCATCACATCCACGGGCTCCTTGCTGCTGCCCACATAATTCCCCGTCCCGTGATGGATGTAACCATGCTTTTCGCGGCCGGAACCCTCGTTCCCGTTATCCCAAAGGAAGGCAGGCAGGCCGTAGGTCCTGGCCGCCTTCACCACATATTCCAGATAATAGAGATAGAAACTCCAGGCACGGATATCGGACTTGCTGCGCATGGAGCATCCGAATTCGCCCAGGTAAACGGGGATGTTCTTTGCCACATACTTGGCGTTCAGATTACCAAAAACGGCGCGTACATGGTCTTCATTTCCGTTAGGGTCCTTCTTTCCCGCAGCACCGGTATGGCCCCAGTCCGACCACTGCTTTTCCCCGATGGTATACTCGGACGGATCGTAGAAATGGACGGCCAGCATGGTTCTCCCGGCGGGATCCGAAGGCATCGTGAGGTACTTCTCGTACTCCGGATTGGCTGCATAGGTGGGAACCCCCAGCCAGCGGGTGGCGTTCTTGCCGCCGGTGGCGCGGACGGCATCCACGAACACCTGGTTCCACTCGTTCAGGATGTTGCACTGCCTGGTGGGATCGGCCCTGAATTCCGCGCTCCAGCCCCATCCACCGTCGTTCAGCTCATTGAATCCTTCCATGATGAGCCAGTTGTCGCAATCCTTGAATTTATTGGCGATCTGCGTCCACACGGCCTTGATTTCGGCCTTGATCCGGGTGTTGAGCGCAGGGTCCCCGGCGGCCTTCTTGATGTCCAGCCACTGGTAGTCGTTATCTACGCCGTGGTTCTCATCGTGATGGGTATTGATAATCACGTAAAGGCCGGCGTTCCGGGCATAGCCCACCACCTCGTACACGCGGTTCATCCAGTCCTCGTTAATCTTGTAGTCGGGGGCGGGACCTATCATCCTGAGCCAGGATACCGGAATGCGCACGCTGGAGAAGCCCGCCGCCTTGAGACCGTAGAAAGTGCTGTGGGTGGCCTTTCCGCCCGAAGCGGACTGCCACACCGTTTCTTCCGGATAGCCTTCCTTGTCGCCGGCCCAGGAGCCGCTGTAATAACCGTCGAAGTGGTTGCCCAGGTTCCAGCCCAGGCCCAGTTTGGCTGCAAGGTCTGCCACATCGGCGTTGTCCAGCCCCGCAAGGGGTGCATCCGCCGGCACGGCTTTGCCGCTCTGGGAAATGGTAAGTGCCTGCGAGGAGGTTCCCGTGCAGATGACGGTGATTTCCGCACTCCGGCTCTCATAAGTTTCATTGGCGGCCACCACAAAACTGGCCGTCATCTTGTAATCCTTGAAGGCGGCATCCTTGAAAGCGACCCATTCCGGCAGATCCGTCACATTGGGCCTGTACGGGGAGGTGATTTCTACGGTAAGCGTCTCTCCCTCCGGTGCGGCAGTGAGGGACGCGGGATTCAAGGTAATGGCAGTGGGAGCAGGCAGGACCGGATCGTCAACCGGCTTGGTACCGCAGGCGGTAAGGGCAGCGGCTGCAACAAGGACGGCAAACAGGGAAAACTTTTTCATAGCTGGGAATTTAAAGTTGCTTCAGGTTGGCCACTGCCTCGCTGATTATGTCCACGGTGGTGTCCGTGATGTACACTCCATTGAGTCCCTGGGCCTCCTGGGCAGGGTCTCCGGTATACGGGTCCCCGGTCTCCCACTGCTCATGCAGGGGGACGGCAAAACCGCTCCAGCCCCAGAAATTGGCTCCCTGCAGGGTGGTGCCCACCTGAGAAAAGACCAAAGCGTAATAAGAGTCGCGGGCCGATGTGGGCGCCGTCATGGAGGCTTCGAAGCCGTCGCGCGGGAAGCCGAACTCCTCCGCCACAACGGGAAGGCCGTATTTCTCCGACAGTTCCTGGTGCCGGCCGATGTAATCCAGCGTATTGGCCATGGCGATGCCCAGGTCCTCGCGAAGCGATTCGGCCTTTACCCAGTCCCAGTTGTACGGCCAGATGTGGATGGTCATGTAATCCACATCCGAGATGGCGCAGACCCGTTCCAGCAGCTCCATATCCTGCTCGCAACCAAAGAAGCCCTCATTGCCGGTGGACACCATGTGGTTGGGATCCAGCTCCTTGATGATGCGGGCCGATTCAGTGAGCCAGCCGATGAAGCCGTCGCGGGCCGCAGGTTCGGCCGAGAAGCAGCGCGGCTCGTTGCCGATCTGCCAGGAGAAAATGGCCGGATCCTCCCTGTAGGGCTTTCCGGTAATGGAATTGGTGCGTCCCACGATGGCTCGCACATGGTTGTAAAAGAGTTCCTGGGAAGGGGCCGATGTCTGGAACTTCCCCATCTGCTGCATGAAAGGCCAGTAGCCGTCAATGAGCGGAATGAGTGCCTTCTCTCCGGTGGCCCATTCCATGTACTGGCCGTAGCCGCCGCTCCATTCCCAGCTGTTGTTAAGATACAGGACCGCCTGCATGTCCCGCTTGCCCAGTTCCACCAGGAAACGGTCCAGGCCCACCAGGAGGGTGTCGTTGTACACGCCGGGAGCTTTCTGCAGGGTGGGTTCCACGCGGGAAAAGACGCCGTCCGGACCGTCCGCGCCCACCAGGACGCGAAGGTTCTCTATACCCAGGGCCTTAAGGGTATCCAGCTCCAGGCAAAGGCGGGTATAATCTCCTCCCTGCCCTTCCGAAGCCAGGATGGGCCCGTACCAGAAATTGGTGCCGATGTAGGTGTAGTTTTTCCCATTACGGACAAAATGTCCGTCCTTTACTTGGACGAACTGGGGTTGGGCCGTACATCCGGCCGCCACTATCAGGGAAAAACATAGGGCAAGTTTTAGCGTTAGCTTCATTATGTTGGCCGACATAAATAATTAACACTGCAAAATTACAGCATCGGCCCGGGACAAACAAATGAAAAACTATCTAAATATGATACTTTTTTAACATCCCCTAAACGAAGACTCGGTTTTTGGCAAAAAGGGCCCGGAAATCCCGGGGCGTATAACCGCGGTGTTTCTTGAAGGAACGGTTGAAATTGGAGAGATTGTTGAAGCCGCAGGCATAGCAGATTTCGGAGACGGAAGTGGTGGTGTCCACCAGCATCCGCGCCGCCTTTCCCAGGCGGACGTCAATGATGAAATCCATCACGCTCCGGTTGGTATGCTGCTTGAAAAAACGGCTGAAGGCCGACGGTGTCATTCCTACTAGCTCCGCCAAGGCTTCCAGGCGGAGTTCCTCCGTGTAATGATTTACTATATAATCTTTTACCTTGTTTATTCGTCGGCTTTCCCGGCCTTCGTCCGACTGGGCGAAAGCACTGGAAGCAAGGGTCCTGGCCTCCTTGTCCTGGGACAGTTCGTACAGGATCTTGAGCATGTTAAGGAACTGGTCGAAACGTTCCTCCAGGGAGGGCAGCGTATCCAGCAGGTTATATACTTTGGCTATGGCGGTCATGGAAAAAGTAACCCCCAGGCGGGCGTTCGCGAACATCTTCCGGATATCGGAAAACTGGTTGCGTCCCAACAGCCTTTCGTCCAGCAGGGAATCCGAGAACTGGATGGTGATTTCCCGCATATCCTTGTTGGTATTGGATCCCTGCTCCCAGGCATGCTCCAAACCGTCCCCGGTTATGAGGGTGAGCTCAAAATCCTCTATCTCCTCTATGCTGTCCCCCACCACGCGGCGAACCCCCTTCCCATGTTCTATAAAATTGAGTTCGAATTCTTTATGAGAATGAATGGGATACACGAACTCACTCTTGAAACGCTCCACGATGTAAAAACAGTCGCGGTCCGAAATGGGGGTTATCTCCCGAAGTACTTTGCTCATGGCTTTTGGATAAAACTGATACAAATATACAGGAAATAATCCAAATCCTATACTATTGATGCAAATTTTGATACTTTTTTTGCGTTATTCAAGGGTTCAAATCCGCCTTCCCCATAAATGGTTATTGCAAGAGTGAGAAAAATGCCGTAAATTGCCTTTCCAAATGAAAACCAGAGTAACCACATCCGTGTTTGCGCCGGGAAAAGGCGCCACTACAGAATACCATGTCATGGTTTCCGTGACAGACCCTTCGTTAAGTTATGAAAACCAGCTGGAGGCCATCCTGGAGGCATACAAGAAGGCTTCCAAGGGCCGTACCGTCCATTTCCGCCGCTTCTTCCTGAGCGACGCAGCCAACCAGTTCCCCCGGCTGCGGGAAGCTTTGGCAGCGCAGCCGCAGGTGCCCACTTCCGTAGTACAGCAGGCTCCGCTGGACGGAACGCGGATTGCTCTCTGGATGTACTGCACGGATTCCTTCGAGGCCCCGGACGGCATTCCCACGCACAACGGATACGCCCATTACTGGACCGGTTCCCTGGTGAGCCCTGGAAAGGATTCCCGGGAACAGATGTCCGGCATTTTCCAAAAGCTGGAACAGGAACTGAAGGGCCTTTCCGTGGCCGATGACACTGTCCGCACCTGGATTTTCGTAAGGGATGTGGACGTGAATTACGCCGGCGTTGTAGAAGGCCGGAAGGACTATTTCAACACCATCGGCCTCACGGCGGATACGCATTATATTGCCAGCACCGGCATTGAGGGACGCGCTCCGGACTGCCGGAACCTGGTAGAGATGGACGCCTACAGCGTAAAAGGCCTCCGGAAAGGCCAAACAGACTATCTGTACGCCCCGGAAAACCTCAGTCCCACGGCCCTCTACGGCGTCACCTTTGAACGGGGAACAGCCATCACCTACGGGGACCGCAAGCACGTTTTCATCAGCGGAACGGCCAGTATAGATAAAAAGGGTAAGGTCCTTCACGAGGGAAATCCCGCCGCCCAGGCCGGCCGGATGCTGGATAACATAAAGGCGCTGCTTCACGAGGCGGGCGCGGGGCTCGAGGACATCGGCATGGCCATAGTGTACCTGCGGGATCCGGCCGACGGCCCCATAGCCAGGAAAGTGGTGCAAGCGCGCTGTCCCTCCCTTAACGCCCTGTATGTCCTGGGCCCCGTCTGCCGCCCCTCCTGGCTGGTGGAGATGGAATGCATAGCCCTCATCCCCAAAGAAAACCCGTCTTTCCCTAAATTCTAAGACCATGAAACAATTCTGCCTCCTGGCAGCCATGCTGCTCCTCACCCTGGCACCCTCCCAGGCGCGGGAAGTGAAGAAACAAGTCCTTGCCGTGGAAACGGAAAACAGTGCCCTGGTGTTCCTGGTGCAGGAAAATGGCCAAGTGCACACCCTGCATTACGGCGCACGTGTGGGAGACCCGCAGCAATTCCTGGGGGCCGCAATAGGAACGGATGACTATAATAGTGTGGCCGGTCTCACGTATCCCGCCACCGGCGGCCGATACATCGGCGAGCCCGCCCTTCACGTGAAATATGCCGACGGAACCCACAACACGGAACTCCGCTATGCCGGCCATTCCGTCACCACCCGGGAAGGCTGCACCTCCACGGCCATCGACCTGGAGGATGCCCTCACCGGACTCAAGGTGAAACTGGTATACGACGCCTACCGGCGGGAAAACGTCATAGTAACCCACAGCGAAATCCTTAACGGCGGGAAAAAGCCGGTACAGCTGCTCAATTACGCCTCCGGCTCGCTCTATGTAGATGCCGATGATTACCTCCTCACCCACTTCCACGGCGCCTGGGCGGCCGATATGCAGCTGGAGCACGAATGGCTGGGCCATGACATGAAAGTGATTGAAAGCCGTCGCGGAACGCAGGCCACCCAGGGGAACAATCCCTCTTTCCTGCTTAGCCTGGGCACCCGGGAATTCCGGGAGAACGAAGGCGAGGTCATCGCCGGCGCCCTGGCCTGGAGCGGCAACTTCCGCCTCAGCTTCGAGCGGGATGAAGCCCACCGCCTGAACATCCTGGCCGGCATCAGCCCGCACGCATCGGCCTATCCGCTAAAGGCGGGAGCCACCTTTGTGACGCCGGATTTCATCTATACCTGGTCGGCCGAAGGAGCGGGCGGTGCTTCCCGGAACCTCCACCGCTGGGCCCGGAAATACAGCGTCTATGAAGGCGGGACGGTGAATTCCACCCTCCTTAACAGCTGGGAAGGAGCGTACTTCAACTTTACCACGGAAACCCTCCTGAGGATGATGGACGACGCAGCCGGCATGGGTCTGGAGATGTTCGTGCTGGACGACGGCTGGTTTGGTAACGAGTTCCCGCGGAACGGGGACAATGCGGGTCTGGGAGACTGGGAGGTGAACGTGTCCAAGCTTCCGGAAGGAATTGATTACCTGGCCAAATACGCCCACGACAAGGGCCTTAAGTTTGGCATCTGGATAGAGCCGGAGATGGTGAATCCCAACTCCAACCTGGCCCACGCACACCCGGAATGGGTAATCCAGAGCCCGGGCCGTGAGATTTACCAGGGCCGGAACCAGTGGGTGCTGGACCTCTCCAATCCGGCTGTGGAGGACTTTGTCTTTGGCATCTTTGACCGCACCATGCAGCTGGCGCCCAACATCGACTACATCAAATGGGACTGCAACCGTGTGATCCAGAGCTTCGGCAGCCCTTATCTGAAGGCCGATCAGGACCGTTTTTATGTGGAGTATACCCAGGGCCTCTACAACGTGATGCGCCGCATCCGGGAAAAGTATCCCAAAGTCATCATCCAGTGCTGCTCCTCCGGCGGCGGGCGTTTGGACTACGGCGCCCTACGCTACTGCAATGAGGTCTGGACCAGCGACAATACGGACGCCCTCTCCCGCGTGTACATCCAGTACGCTACCAATCTCATTTATCCCGCGTGCGTGATGGGTTCGCATGTTTCCACCGTTCCCAATCACCAGACGGGTAACGTGACGCCCCTCAAGTTCCGCTTCGACCTGGCCTGCTCCGGCCGGCTGGGCATGGAGCTCCAGCCCAAGAGCCTTACCCCGCAGGAGCGCGCCCTGGCCGACCGCTGCATCAGTTCCTACAAGGAGTACCGGGACCTGGTGTTCTCCGGGGACGTGTATCGGCTGGCATCGCCGTACGACGGTAGCTACTACGGCCTGATGTATGTGTCGGAAGACAGGAGCCGCGCCGTGGTGTTCACCTATTGCATCCACTATGAGCCGCGCAACGTGGGCGGCAAATCCTTCAAACTCCAGGGCCTGGATCCTTCCCGCAGCTACCGGGTGACAGAAAAAAATGTTGCCCGCTCCTGCTGGTGGGGGAACGGGCAATCTTTCACGGGTGAATTCCTGGCCTCCGGCGCCTTCAACCCCGTCCTGTCACAGCTGTACAGTTCGGCGGTCTTTGTCCTGGAAGCGGAATAACCGTAAAAGAAAATTTGCAGAAAAAGTGATAAATCGTTAATTTTGTGGGTTATTACGAATTAACAATTAACTAAAATACCTTTTTATGGCAACAACTGCTGATCTGAAGAACGGAATGTACATCATGTTCAATGGCAAACCCTGTGTTGTGGTGTACTTCCAGCACGTTAAACCCGGCAAGGGCCCGGCCTTTGTCAAGACCAAACTCCGCAACCTGGAAAACGGCCGTATCCTGGAGAATACCTTTACCGCCGGTGTAAAACTGGACACCATCTCCGTGGAGCGCCGTCCCTATCAGTATCTTTATGACGACGGTGAAGCCTTCAACTTCATGCACGAGGAAACCTACGAGCAGATCACCCTCCCGCACGATGTGGTGGAGAATGCAGACCTCATGAAGGAAGGCCAGAGAGTGGAAATGATGTTCCTCACGGAGCCCGAAGAGCGCTGCCTCACCTGCGAACTTCCCACTTATGTAACCCTGGAGGTTACCTACAGCGAGCCCGCCGTCAAGGGCAACACCGCTTCCACATCGGCCCTCAAGGAAGTTACCCTGGAAACCGGTGCCAAGATCATGGTTCCGCTGTTCATCGAGGCCGGCGAGATCATCACCGTGAACACCACGGACCGTTCCTACGGCCAGAGAGTGAAGTAAATCGCCGCCAATCCACAGTATCGGCATTTCAAGGCCCTGTAGCTGCATTCGCGGCAAACAAAATGGCCTTTTTGGTAAAAAACGTTGCCGCCAGTACACTTAAAATGCGCTGGCGGCCGTTTTTATGGATTCGCGGCAACTTTACTCAATAAACGGCTCAATAAACCGCCGTCTGGCGAATCGTTGAGGCCAAAGGCCGATAGTAAGTCCCTTCCCCGAGGGAAGGGATTTAGGGATGGGGCAACGTTAAAGACTTCTGGCACGAAGTGCCCTTCCCCGAGGGAAGGGATTTAGGGATGGGGCAACGTTGACTGATAGATTGGTCCGCAAAATCCAACGGCTCAATAAACCGCCGTCTGGCGGGTTATATTGAGTTGTTGGATTTTGTACGTCTCGCCTCCCGGGGCGGTGGCGTAGATGGTTACCTGGAAGAGTTCTCCGCCGGCATTCAGCTGGCCTATCAGGTACTTTTTATTGGATTCCGATGCCCTGTGGGTTACCTCGAAGGAACGGGGCGTATTGGCGCTGAAGAAGGAGCGGAGGATTTCCCGGGCCTGCTTCTTGGAGCAACTGCGGGTGGACGAGATTACCGTAATGTCCATATTCTCCGCGAACCAGCTGGAGAGGGAATTGACATCTCCCTGCGACAGATAACGGGTTATGGAGGAAAAAACGGCAAACTCCCCGTCCGGGTTTTGCGCCTTTGCTGCGGTTCCCACCAGGAGACCCGCCAACACCAGCAATATGCTTAACCATTTTTTCATCCGAGGCATAATTCCTGCAAATTTCGAGCCGAACGTAAGTCTTTTTGGGCGTTTTCAATTTAAACGCAAAATGCTTACATTTGTGGATAGTTATTGCCGCATAAGATGAATCTTTCACTCCTCACCGTTGGCAAAACGGATATCCAATGGGTAAAAGAAGGCCTGGACGTTTATGTATCCAGGCTGCGGCATTATGTTCCATTCACAGTTACGGAGATTCCGGAACTGAAAAAGGTATCGGCCCTTACGGAGGCCCAGATCAAGGAAAGGGAAGGGGAACTGATCCTTAAACAGGTGGGTCCTGCCGATATCCTTATCCTGCTGGACGAGCGGGGCATACAGCAGCGTTCCGTGGAATTTGCCCGCTGGCTGGAAAAACAGCTTAACCAGGGTGCCCGGAACCTGATTTTTGTCATTGGAGGCGCCTATGGTTTCTCCCCTGCCGTGTATGAACGGGCCAACGGACAGATCTCCCTCTCCCCCATGACCTTCTCGCACCAGATGGTGCGCACAATATTTGCAGAGCAGCTGTACCGGGCCTTCACCATCCTGAGGGGAGAACCCTATCACCATGAATAAACACAGGAGAATATGGGAAACGGTGTCCGTCGTGCTGGTCATGGCGGCCGTGGTGCTGTTTGCCGCCTCGCTGTTCATGGGCATCGGCAGGGCCAACGCCTCGTCGGCATCGGCCGATTTGGGGAAACGGGTGGAGCACCGCGTCCAGACGCTGGACCACTATATCCAGAAAGCGCTTTCGCAGGACAAGGCGGAATGGATGCAGCTGGACGGGCTGCCGGAAGACATGGTGGTATACCGCTACGTGAGCGACTCGCTGCAAAGCTGGGCCCATCAGTTCCCCATCCGCAACGACGATATCCGGGAACGCACCCTGGTGCAGCGCCTGGGAGATTCCCGCAGCGATTCGACCTCTCCCCTGGAGGAGGTTACGGAGCAGCTCACCTATATGAACTTGGGGCCCAAGTGGTTCCTGCTCAAATGCGTCTACAGGGAGGATGTCCGGGTCATAGCCGGTCTGGAGGTAATCAATGAGCTGCAGGCCGGAACCATGAATGGCGTGAACCGGCATCTGCTCACCGGAGACCAGTATAATATCCAGCCCCTCACCGCCAGTGTGGGCGTGCCCGTACTGGTGAACGGAGAACCGTTGTTCAAGATTTCGGAAGAGAGCATTTCGGAATTTGCGCCCCGTCATTCGGTCCTGCTGTGGCTGGCCATAGCCCTCCTCATTGCCGGCGGCATGCTGTTCCTTTCCCTGCATCCCTCGCCCTTCTGGCTAGGGGTCACCCTGCTCATCCAGGGCGGCCTGCTGGGCTGGATGTACTTCTACGGGCGCCATATCACGCAGGAGTCGCAGCTATTCTCACCGCTGCTGTATGCCGACGGCCAGTTCCTCTATTCGCTGGGCGCCGTAGTGCTGGTAAACCTGGCCATTATCCTGCTGGTACTGGACCTGTACCTCATCCGCTGGGAGCTGCTGAGGGCCATCCGGAAAGCCAGCCGATGGGTTCAGGGGCTGCTGGTCGCCCTTACCCTTTTCTTTGTGGTGGCCATCATCCTGTACATCCATTTCACGTTCCGGAGCATCGCCATCAATTCCGACGTTTGCCTGGAGCTGTACAGGGTCCAGATCCTTAGCGTCTATACCGGTATAGTATACCTGTCCTTCCTGTTCCTGGCCATGTCGGTGCCGCTGCTGCTGCAGATGGCATCGCCCCTGCTCAGAACGCTTTTCGGCCTCCGATACAATTTCTTCTCAAGGGAAGCCCGCCTGGTATTTGCCCTCATCACAGGCCTGTACTTTGTGATTGCATCCTCCACCCTGGGCATCCAGAAGGAGCAGCGGAGGGTGGACGTATGGGCCAACCGCCTGGCCATGGACCGCGACGTGGCGCTGGAAATCCAGCTCCGCTCCGTGGAAGGGGCCATCGCCGAAGACCAGATGGTGGGCATACTGTCCGTGCTGGACAACAGTGCAGAGCTAATCCGGGGCCGCCTGGTGAGCGCCTACATGGGCCGCATCGCCCAGGATTACGACATTTCCGTGGTCCTTACCTCCAACCGCGCCGTGGCCGACCAGCTGTTTGCCGACAGGATCCGCGGCGGGGTACGCCTGTCGGACAATTCGCACTTCTTCTACAGCAGCATCGGCAGCGGCCGCGTGTCCTACACAGGCCTCTTCTCTTATTATGTTGCCAATTACGGTTCCTCCTCCCTGCTGGTGAAGGTGGAATCCAAGCACAACCGGGAAGACCGCGGTTACCTGAGCCTCCTTGGCATCGCGGATCCGGGCAGCGTCACCTTGCCGCCCACGTACTCCTGGGCCAAATACGTGGACGAGCACCTTATCCAGTACAAAGGCTCCTATGCCTATCCCACCCTCTTCTCCGGAGACCTTAAAGACAAATCCAGCTCCGTCACGGACGGGCATGTGGACATTGACGGATGGTGCCATTTCGTGCACAGCGTTTCGGAAGACGAGGTGGTTATCCTCTCCCGCCCCAGCACACAGGTAACGGACTATGTGGTGGAAGGATTCCTCTTTGCCATCATAGCTTTCATCCTGCTAAGCGCCCTCATATGGCGCCGCCGTCCGTCCCAGGGACGCCGATATTACCAGACCCGCATAAGCCTGGTGATGTACGTGTCCCTCACGCTCACGCTGGTGGCCATGGCCGTTTTCAGCGTCTGGTTTGTGTACAAGCGCAACAACGAGGACATGCAGAGCATTATGACCTCCCGCATCAACACCCTCCAGGCCATGCTGCAGGAACAGGTGCGCCTGGTGGAGGCCGATGATATCCGTACCACGGGTGTGCTGGATGCCGTGGAAAGCGTGGGCAATAACCTCCGTTGCGACATAACCCTCTTTGAATCCAGCGGACGGATGGCCCTCAGTACCACGCCGGAAGTTTACGACAGAATGATCCTGGGCCATCGGCTGGACGACAGGGCGTACTATAACATCGTCTATGACCACAAGCGGTTCTACATGCAACGCGAACGGGCCAACCGGCGCAGCTATTACGCCCTCTGCGCCCCCGTGTTCAACAGCGCCGGACAGATGGTGGCCATAGTGTCGTCTCCTTTCACGGACCTTTCCACCAACATGGAATCGGAATCCATCATCCATATAGCCACCATCCTCACGCTCTTCCTCCTGCTGCTCATGCTCTCCCGCTTCATCACCTATGAGGTGGTGAGCCGCATGTTCCGGCCGCTCACGGAAATGAGCCGGAAGATGACCGTGACGGATATCGACCACCTGGAACCCATCGTCTACGAGCAGGACGACGAATTAACGGGCCTGGTGCAGGCCTACAACCGCATGGTGCAGGATCTGGGTGAATCCACCCGCCGGCTCACACAGGTAGAGAGGGACAAGGCCTGGACAGACATGGCCCGCCGCGTGGCGCACGACCTAAAGAACCCGCTCACGCCCATCAAGCTGCAGCTCCAGATGCTCATCCGCATGAAGGACTCCGGCAATCCCGCCTGGCAGGAACGTTTCGACGAGGTGGCCTCCACCGTCCTCTTCCACGTAGATCTGCTGGCCGATTCGGCCGATCAGTTCTCCACCTTTGCCAAGATGTACGACCAGACCCTGGAAACCTTGGATCTGGACGCCCTTATCCGTCAGGAAGTGGACCTGTTCGATTCCCGGGAAGACATTACCCTGGACTACTATGGGCTGGAGGGAGCCATTGTAGAGGCACCCCGCCCGCAGCTCACCCGCGTGGTGGTGAACCTCATTACCAACGCCATCCAGGCCGTGGATGAGAACCAGGGAGAGAAACGGCTCCTGGTAAGCCTGAGAAACGGTGCCGAGGACGGCTTCTACGAGATTGTGGTGGAAGACAACGGCCCCGGCGTGGAAGAGCAGAACCAGGACAAGATCTTCACCCCGGACTTCACAACAAAAACCAGCGGCAGCGGCCTGGGTCTGGCCATCTGTCGCCGGATTGTGGAACACTGCAAGGGAAGCATCTCCTACAGCCGCTCATTCGCTCTGGGCGGTGCCTGCTTCACGGTTAAATATCCCAAAAAGGCTTAAAAGACGTAATCCTTTACGTCGCTCTCGCTAACCGGGTTTCCACCCAGGATGAGCAGACGCTCCACCACATTGCGGAGCTCCCGGATGTTGCCGGGCCAGGAACGCTCCTGAAGAAGGGCAATGGCTTCCGGCGTGAAGGGACGTGCGCTTCTGCCGCTTTCGCTGCAGATTCTTTCCGAGAAATAGTTCACCA
The DNA here is from genome assembly GCA_946185645.1 of uncultured Bacteroidales bacterium. Lineage (GTDB taxonomy): Bacteria > Bacteroidota > Bacteroidia > Bacteroidales > UBA932 > Cryptobacteroides. The sequence continues at coordinate 7,626 of CAMHKD010000001.1, read as the reverse complement.
GCAGAGGGATGTCCTCCTTCCTTTCGTCCAGGGGCGGGACCTTGAGGACAATCACGCTGAGGCGGTGATACAGGTCTTCGCGGAAATTGCCTTTCACAATCTCTTCCTGCAGGTTCTTGTTGGTGGCGGCGATAACCCGCACGTCCACCGTTATCTCCTTGTCTCCGCCAACGGGAGTGAGTTTCCGCTCCTGCAGCACACGCAGCACCTTGGCCTGGGCCGCCAGGGACATGTCCCCAATCTCGTCCAGGAAGATGGTGCCTCCATCGGCCTGCTCGAATTTGCCCTTATGGTCCCGGATGGCCGATGTAAATGAGCCCTTCTTGTGACCGAAGAGTTCACTGTCTATGAGTTCCGAAGGGATGGCGGCGCAGTTAACTTCCACGAAAGGCATCATGGAACGGGCCGACTGCTGGTAAATCCCCTGGGCCACCAGTTCCTTACCGGAACCGTTGGGACCGGTAATGAGGACGCTGGCCTGCGTGGGTGCCACCTTCTCAATCATTTCCTTAAGATGGCCGATGGGGGCGCTGCCACCGATCATTTCCTGGCCATAGACCTTCTTCTTGAGGATCTTGGTCTGGGTGACAAGGTTGGCCTTGTCCGTGGCGTTCTTGAGGGTGATGAGGATGCGGTTAAGATCCAGCGGCTTCTCAATGAAGTCGAAGGCACCCCGCTTGATGCAGTCCACCGCGGTGGTTATATCGGCATGGCCGGAGACCATGATAACGGGCGTCTCGATGCCTTCCTCCATGATACGGGAAAGCATTTCCGTCCCATCCATCACGGGCATCTTGATGTCGCAAAAGATGGCGTCGTATTTTTCCTTTTCCGCCTTCTGGAGGCCTTCCTCGCCATTCTCGGCCGTTTCCACCTGATAGTTCTCCATTTCCAGGATCTCTTTCAGGGAGTAACGGATGGCGCGTTCGTCGTCTACGATAAGTACTTTCATGGATATGTGCACCTGCAGTGCTTTAATTCAACCTTTCCAAATAGTTCGCACAGGCCTGCCCTGCGACTTGTCCACGTTACCCCTTCCCTAAATCCCTTCCCTCGGGGAAGGGCTTGCTATCGCCCTTCGGGCTCAAACGTTCTGGTGTAACGTAAATGCTTTGATGTGCAAATATCGTAATATTTTTCTATATTTGTAAGACTTACATCCAATACTATGAACGTTCCTGACATTATTATTGCTGTAGACGGCTTTTCTTCCACGGGGAAGAGTACCTTTGCCAAAATGGTGGCCAAAGAATTCGGATTCCTTTACCTGGACAGCGGCGCCATGTACCGCGGCGTTACCCTTTTCGCCATGGAAAGCGGTTTCATTGCAGAGGACGGAACCATTGACCAGCCGGCCCTGAAGGCCGTTATCGGCACGCTGGACCTGCATTTCCGTCGGGATAGCGGCGCCACCCTCCTCTTCCTGGGAGACCGCTGCATAGAGGACCAGATCCGCACGCTGGAGGTTTCCTCCCACGTTAGTCCGGTATCGGCTATTCCTTTTGTTCGCAACTTCGTGGACAGCAAGCTCCACGCCTTCTCGGAAGGCGGCCGCGTGATCATGGACGGCCGGGATATCGGCACCACCGTATTCCCCAATGCGGAGCTCAAGATCTTCATGACGGCCGATGAGAACGTTCGGGCCCAGCGCCGTTACGACGAGATGGTTTCCAAGGGCGAAACCCCTGTCTTCGAGGAGGTGCTGGCCAACCTTAAGGAACGGGACTATATTGATTCCCACCGGGAGACCTCCCCGCTTTCCCAGGCGGCCGATGCCTATGTGATGGACAACACCCACATGACCATGCACGAGGAATTGGTGTGGGCGCTGGGTGTAATCCAGGGAAAATTCGGCATTCTGGAAGCCGCCCTGTCATGCTAAAAGTGGAAATAGATCCGGGCTCCGGCTTCTGCGGCGGAGTGATCCGGGCCATCACCCGGGCCGAGGAATTCCTCTCCGGGGGAGATGCCCTGTGGTCGCTTGGTGCCATCGTCCATAACGAGGCGGAGCTGGAGCGCCTGCAGTCCAAGGGGCTGAGGACCATCGAATCCCTAGCGGAAGTGCCCGACGGGGAAACGGTGCTCATCCGGGCCCACGGAGAACCGCCATCCACCTACAAAGCGGCCGGAAAGCGTTCCCTGGCCATGATTGACTGCACCTGCCCGGTGGTGCTGCAGCTGCAGCGCCGCATCCGGGAGGCCTATCAGCGCCTGCACGCGGAAGGCCGGAAGGGCCAGGTGCTCATTTTCGGCCGGGTGGGTCATGCCGAGGTCCTGGGCCTGCTGGGCCAGGTGGACGGAGACGCCCTGGTTGTGGAAAATGCCGATATGCTTAACGAAGCCATATCGGCCGGTCGCCTGGACTTCTCCCAGCCCATGGAAATCTTCTCCCAAACCACCAAGAGCCCGGCGGAATACGCCCAGATCTGCGATATGCTCCGCACCCGGGGGGCCGATGTAAAGGTGCATGACACTATCTGCGCCCAGGTGGCCTCGCGGCATGAAAAGCTTTCCGCCTTCGCCCGCTCCCACGATGTAATCCTGTTTGTTTCCGGCCGCTCTTCCTCCAACGGGAAGGTGCTCAGCGATCTTTGTAAGAGCGTGAATCCCCGGACCTATCTGCTGGGATCGGCCTCGGAAATTGATCCCGCTTGGTTCCAGGATGCCGCTTCCGTTGGCATCTGCGGTGCCACCTCCACGCCCAAATGGCTCCTGGAAGACGTTGCCGCCGCGGTTAAAGATTCTCGAAAGTAAAACGCTCCCAGGGAAGGTCTTCCACACTCTTCCCGTCCAAAACGTCACAGACAAACTGCAGCAGGGGGAAATCCTCAAGCTTTACCTGGCCTTTCCGAGCCCGGATGGAGAGGGCGTTTTGGAGCCGGCGTACGATCACCAGGGATTCCAGCGTCATGCTGCCCAGGATTTCCTGCGCTTCCTGCACAGTCTTTCCTTCGCCCAGCAGGATGCCCAGTTTCCGGGTTCTGGCGCCAGTAGCCGTTACAAAAAGGTCTCCCAGGCCCACCAGGGCGCTGTCATAATCGGCCTTTTGTAAGGTGAGAATACGGACCATTTCTTTGGCGGCCTGGTAGAAGACTGCAGCCTGTGAATTAACATGAGAGTTTTCATCCCGGGGATCCCGGCGATGAGCAAAACCCAGGGCCATGGCAACACCCAGCGCATAGGCGTTCTTGACGGCCACCGCGCTTTCCAGGCCGATGGCGTCCCGGGTAAGGGAAATCTGGAACCAGGAGGTCTGCAGGGCCTTTTTCATCATTCTCAGAATGGCCGCATCCTTGCCGCAGAGAACCACCTGGGTGGGGTCGTGATGGATGATTCCATCGGCCGTTCCGGGACCGCCCAGCGCGTAAATGTCCCGCTCGATGCCGCATTTGCAGAGCTCCCTTTCCCAATAGGCCGGGTAAGAAAGCAGGGAACCGTCAGGCTGGTCCATCAGGCCTTTCGCGGCCGACAGAACCGGCTGGGAAGGATCCATTTTCATGAGGATGTCCTTAAGGAACCAGGCCACACCGTAGGAAGAAATGGCGCCAATCACAAAATCGGCACCCTTTACGGCTTCCTGCCAATGCTCACAATAATAGTATTTAAATCCTTCCGGATAGGGAGTATCCAACTTGGGATGGCGGCCTTCCTTTCTGCACGCATCTACCACCTTCCTGTCCACGGGAGTGCCCACCAGGCGCACCTCGTTACCGTTTTCCGCCGCCACAAAGGCCAGGGCAGAACCAATCTGGCCAATACCGATTATAGTAATTGTTGCCATTACCACATTCTGTTTGCGGCTGCAAAGTTAATAATATTTTTTAAAAACGTTCTTTCCTCTTTTTTCTTGAGAATTAAAGACGTATCTTTGCAGTCCCAATGCGGGTGTGTTGGAATTGGTAGACAACCCAGACTTAGGATCTGGTGCCCAAAAGGCGTATGGGTTCGAGTCCCTTCACCCGCACGCGTTTTAGCCCGGCCATTTACGGCCGGGCTTTCGCGTGCTAGGGTGAAGGGACAAGCCCTCTCTCCGTTACCATCTCTTTTCAATACTTTATTTTGAAGTAATCAAGTAACGCTTTATAGTTGTCCTGCGCCGAAAGACAAGTATCCGTGAGATAACCGTTAATGTGCCCCCACTCTCTAAGACCTCTGTAATAGAAGAATTTGAGTTCTTCGGTTATAATAAACGGGACGATTCCGTTCGCCAGGCATTCCTTGAACATAATCAGTCTTCCTACCCTACCGTTTCCGTCCTGGAATGGATGGATTGCCTCAAACTTCTGATGGAGATCAATAATATCCTCCAACGATTTGGGAGTTATTGCGTTGTATGCAGAAAGAAGTGCTTTCATCCTTGAATGGACTTCTTCAGGAGGGCAGGTGGCGTTCCCGCCTACCTCATTAGGCAACTTCTTATAATCACCCACATTGAACCAGGACTTGAGGCTATCTGAGGTTCCGGTCTTAAGTATTCTGTGAATCTCCTTAATAAAAGGTTCCGAGAGTTTATCCTCTGCACGATCTATAATAAGGTCGATGCAACGGAAGTGGTTTGTGGTCTCGACGATATCATCCACATTAATGCTTTCGTCAGTGATGCCGATTGTATTTGTCTCGAAGATAAACCTGGTCTGTTCATGAGTCAGGCGACTCCCCTCGATATGATTGGAATTATAGGTAAGGTCTATCTGGGTGCGATGATAGATACCGCCGCTGACCTTACCTTCCTTCTCTTCACGGAGACGTTTCAGCAGAGGAGTTACCTTCAACTTGCCTTTCCGTGGCAAAGAAGCCTCGGCCGGAATGTTCCAGGTCTTTCCTACAAGAACCACCCCATTAATCTTACCCGTTGCACACCAGTTCCTGACAGTGCGCTCCGAAAGATTGTGTTGCTGAGCAAATTGGCTAACAGATATGAATTCCATCTTTATCGGCAATTATCTTGTGTAAACCGAAACAAATATAGTAATTTTTGCCGATATCGGCAAAAATTGACTCGATTTTTCTTGGAAACCCATTCACGAAGATCACCCTTTCTTTTGACGGTCTTAGTCACGTTTTGGTCCTGTTTCTTGACCTTGTTCGTCAGTGGTGACAATCTTGGTCACGTTTTGGACGGTTTTCTTGACTTAGCTCGTCACCAGGATGTCAGGACCTATTCTGTTCGACAAACAGGGAATTTACTTGCGCAGCCGGTTAATCTCCTCCTGCAGATTGGCCAGGAATATTCCGGCATGGGCGCCATCCATCTGCGTATGGTGGAATTGGAAAGAAATAGGCAGTTCATACCGAAAGCACCTCTTTCTGTATCTTCCCCAAATCATGAACGGATTGTTAAAAATGCCGCTATTCATCCCTACGGCGCCGTCAATTTCGGTATCGATAATAGCCGAAGTACCGATAACCATACATTCATCCGACAAGTCCCAGGGTTTCCTGAGTAAGCGGCATTCCGCAGCTCTGGCAAAATTTCATTTCCATATCGTGTGTTATCGTTTAATTACCGATCTCTAAACACTCATCGGACGAACAATCCAGCAGGTGGGATGCTCCAGTTTTTTGTATGCTTCCACGGCATCCCCGAAGGTCTTTCCGGCATTCTCTTTCAGCCATTTCTGAAACTCCACTTTGAAATGGAAACCCTTGCCTAAATGTTGTTGAAAAAAGGCCCGCAGTTCTTGTGAGCATACAATACCCTGAGGAATGGTTTCATCCAGCGAAACCGGGACGTGCTTTTTTCTCTTAAGCATCGGGTTCCTCTTTGATTTCGGTTTCGGGAGGGCGGGTATAGTCGCCCTGACGATAGCTGTCAAATAGTCCCGGTCATCTACGTCGTTGATTAGGAAATGATCTTTGGCTCCCGGGTATGGAGAGCGCATTACCACCTCTTTCAACTGCGCTGCGCCCTGATAGGTGGGCTTGATATACAGGTTGTTGTCGCAGACAAGGCCGAAGATGGTTCCATCGCAATAGATGCAATAGTCGCCCATCATCTTCTTCACGGTAATTTCCCCAGCGCCTGAGCACTGGTCGATGATATATTGTACAAAGTCTGAGTTGCTTGCCATACTATAGTCCGGTTTATCGAAACAAACATACTCATTTTATGACATATTATCAAACCACCACAGAATAAGCCCCGGCATTCCACATGGATGTCGGGGCTTATTTTTATTGTTTGAGTTGGTTTATGATGTCATCCAGCATTCCAAAGAGGCCCGGGACGGTTTCCGGAGTTACACTTTCGCAGATGACGGCGTTGCCGACGGTCTCTGGGACATCGGTCAGCTTCTTCTGAAGGTCACGGCCCTTTTTCGTGAGCTTCACAATCATCTGGCGGGCATCCTCTTTGCCCTTGCTGCGGGTTACAATGCCCTCTGCCTCCATCCTTTTTAGAAGGGGTGTGACGGTGTTGGTCTCCAGCAGCAGACGTTTGGCGATGTCGTTTACCGGCTGCGCATCCTTCTCCCAGAGCACCAGCAGAACCAGGTACTGTGGGTAAGTAAGGCCATGCTCTCCCAGCAGCGGATGATACGCCTGGGTGAGCAGCCGGGATGCGGTATACAGCCTGAAACAGAGCTGGTTTTCCAGTTTGAACTTTTCTTCCATTAGAGCATTTCTTCAATGTCCTTCTGCATCTTTTCGGGAGTCACAGTAGGTGCATAGCGTTTGATAACAGTGCCGTCCCGGTTAATCAGGAACTTGGTAAAGTTCCATTTGATAGCATTGCCGAAAGTGCCCTTTGCTGCCGATTTCAGATACTTGTAAATGGGATGGGCATTATCTCCGTTCACGTCTATCTTTTTCATCAGCGGGAAGGTGACACCGTGGTTAATGCGGCAGAATTCGGCAATTTCCTCGTCGGAGCCGGGCTCCTGATGGGCAAACTGGTCGCAAGGGAAACCCACGATAGCCAGTCCTCTATCCTTATACTTCTGGTACAGGGCCTCAAGGCCGTCGTACTGCGGGGTGAAACCACACTTGGAAGCCGTGTTCACAATCAGGAGCACCTTGCCTTCAAACTGGGCAAAGTCAAACTCCATACCCTTATTGTTCAGGGCCTTATAGTCATAAATCTTAGCCATAATTACATTTGTTTTACAAGCCAGTTCTGATAACCGATCTTTTCGATGAGATCCAGCTGTTCCTCGTCCCAATACTGGTCCTCTTCCTCGTCCAGAAGGTAGGCTTTGGTAAGGTCGTAAGTGGTAGGGTCGGCGGCGAGAGCGGGCATAGCCTTGTAGAGTGTTTCTACGCCTTCCTTTTGCAGTTTGTAGTCGGCCTGAATATAAGCTTTAGGGTCTTCAATAAGTTTGGCCTCACTGCTTACCTTCACTTCGGGAACTACGCCAAGGTCCAGAAGACGGTTGGTGTATTTCTCCACCCATGCCATTTCTTCGGTATAATGGCCCATATACTTTTCGCCCAGCTTGGTGAAGCCCTGGCTCTTGAAAAGTTGTCCTTGCATCTTGTGTACGAAAGCGCTGCCGGCAAGCTCGTTGATGATCATCTGAGAGATCTGGATAGTGTTTGTAAAGTCCATGATGTTTGAATATTTAGTTGTTATTTATATCGTTCACGATGCAAATATACAACTTTATTTTTATATCGCAAGCGATATTT